>JBBILN010000010.1:0-148631 GCA_037444905.1 bacterium
GACCGTGAGCGCGCCAGTCACATCTAGGTTTGCGGCGCTGGCAGCGGTGCCGACGCTGACATTGCCATTGAGCGCTGAAGTGCCTTTGACCGTGAGCGCGCCAGTCACATCTAGGTTTGCGGCGCTGGCAGCGGTGCCGACGTTGACATTGCCTTCCAGTGCAGAATTGCCGGCGGTTTTCAAAGTTCCAGCCACATCGAGATTAGCGGTTGGGGTTAGCGTGCCGATGCCAACTTTGCCGGAGGTGGGCGTAAGCAGGACCTTATTGTGAGAGACCTTCACCATGTCGACCGTTGATCCGCCTGCGGTTGCCGAGGTTCGCAAAACGATGGCATCATCAACATTGTCGCCAATATCTATTACCAAGCGGGAGACTTCTGTGCCGGCATCGTGCTCGCCGTAAATGCTGCCGGAATCCGTCGCAGCTATCCCTGCGGTGTCCTGACCGGGCACGGCCCCAGGCACAGCGTTGAAAGTCAAACGACCGGTTGGGATATTGACATTGCCATTGCCATTGAGATTCCCACCGATGAACACATCGCCTGTCACTTCAAAAACGCCTGTCACTTTTAGTTTTCGGTCAGCCGGAACTGTGTCCGCGCCGATGCTGACATTGCCCTCGGAATAGTAGATGCCCTTGGTAGCGTTCTTCCATGCTAATTCCGCCCAGGGACTGCCGTTTTGATAATAATTCTTCGCATTGACGATGCCATCGACATCCACGGCAAATATGCGCTTGGTCACATCTGCCGGAGTTACGTCGTCTTTGCCGAAAACTTTCACATTCGTCTGATCATCTATTGTTCCAATACTGATCTTGCCAATTGGCACGGATGAATCCAGCTTCAGTCGTGGGCGCAGTTTGTCTTTACTAGCTGCATCTTTAATGACGTCTCCAATGACAAGCCCACTGGAGAAAGGATCATCAGCTTTTACGGCGGCTTGAAAGATTTGCCATGTCTTACTGGAATCCTTCAGCGTGATGCCATAGCTCGCCGTATCGCCGGCGTTTTCGTCGTCAGGCTTTTCCACGAGCAGGCCGCGCGCCGAAAGATGGGCGGTGGTTTTGCTGAACTGGCCTTTTGCATCGGTTTGCCAAAATTTTATGGTCTCATGATTCATCGAGATGCCCGCGGGAAGATTCGCGCTTTCAGTCAGAGCAATAAGATGCAGATGCGACTTTTGCGTGTTTTCTCCTGTTATCGCGGATAAATCGATCGTCAACGATCCGGTCATGGTATCGCCGGTGATTCTGACCGCCTTGCCCAGCGAGGTTTCCTCCCGCACGGAATCGTCGGGGTCGCCATCAATTCTGCAGTTCGTGATCTTGATTCCGGCCAAAGGAACTTCTTTGCCGTCGCGGATAAACTCGCCGATTTCAGCACGCAGATAGAGCGCGGCCATTTCAGCAACGCGCGTGGGGCCCGAGCTGCAGAGGCCATCGGTCGCGCTGCTCACTTTCTCATCCTCGTAAGCCAGGGTTAAAATAAAATCGCCGCTCGCCGCGGCGGTGAGCGTGAGAATATTTTCCACGACCCACGGCTCGTCTAAAACGATTTCGCGGCCGTCAACATCAATCGCCATGCCCGGACTGACGGTGATCTTGTTGGTGCCCTTCTCCCAATTCACTTTCAAGCCGGTCGCAATGCCCCAATTGTGCAGGTTCTTATTGTGCCGCCGGCGCATCTCGAGATGATAGCCCTGCTCGTCTTTGAAATCGTCGACGCGCAGGCGCTGGCCTTCGAAATAATTCACTCGTTGTATTTTGAATTCAGGCATGATCGAACCTCATTGCATGTTCGCACAATCAATTGCTGCAATCGTTGTATGGCACGCCAAGCCGGTCAAGCTCTTCTTGAGAAAGGATGGCTGAAAACTTGACCAGTTTATTGCCGGCAGGATCGGCCGTACATACCAAAAGAATTCCTTCATCGGTTTTGGCAAAAGCCAAATACCTCTCTGCGCGCCGCCGCAAAAGATAGCGATAGAAAGGCTGAGAGGGCCGCGCCGCCACTTCAATACATTTGATATTGCCCCGCTGAAAACCTTGATGTGTCAAGACATCAATGGCGAATTCTTTCACTCTGCCAGCAATATCCGTTTCAACATTAACCCAACCAAGTTCGAACACTCCGGCTTTAAGTGCGTCTTTGAATTCCACGTCCGGCGCGGCAATGGGATACAGAACCGCGTTGAAGCGGTCGTGCACCAACAAGACCTCTTCAGTGTTGGCGGCAAAAGGCAAATATCCGGCATTCCGTTGAAAGAGATAGCGTAAAAAACTCGCAGGCATTCTTTCCAAAGCCAGATATTTGATATTTTCATCCAAAAAGCCCTTGCTCACCAGCGCGTCTGCGGCCGCGTCTTTCTCCATGCCGGCGACAAACGAAATGTTGATCCAGTTCTCTTGCTGCATCTTGCGTTCGATCAAAGCTGCGGGAATGAACTGATTCTCCGGCGCGCTGGGCGGATAAGAAAGCGGAAACTCATGAAAATAGTCTGCAAAGGGAGTGACCTCGGTAATCTGTCCGGCGATCTTGTCAAAACTTATTTTCCCCAACAGAATCGAGTGCCGCAATTCTTTGCGCAATGGGCAGCTCCAATCGGGGTGTGTGCTATCGGGCTGCGGCAACGCGGGATCATCCACCTCGAATAGATGGACGTTATAGCTCTCGCGCGTGCGCGAGAACTCCGCGATTTTCTCGCCGTTGCCGCAGTGCGGGGCAAAGATCGCTTGCGGCTCCGCAGGGCGCTCGTCGTATTTGATCCCCACGACTATCTTGATCACGCCCGGCGCGGCCTGGCACGTCGCGGATTTTTTTAGAGCAATGTCGCTGATGCACTTGCGCAAGTTGACGTCGCGCGCTTCGCACACGATAATCTCCTCGCCGTTCCAGTCAATCGCCATGCCGGAGGTGAGGTGAATGCTGTATGCTTCATCAGAATTGGGCGGCGGGTCGACCATGCTGCCGTCGGCTGATTGCACTTTTACTTTCTCGATTTGCAACCCGCAGACAATGCCGTAGCCGTGCATCCGGTTGTGCAGCTTGTTTTTCTCGCGAAAGTAGGTTTGCTCTGTCCGGTAATCTTCTTCGCTCAGCATCATGCCATTGAACGGGCGCACGCGCTTGAACTTGCTGGGCTTGGTGTCCGGGCAGTCTTTCAACGTGGTGGTCATGTTTATTCTCCTTGCGCAGAATTCGTGGTCATCTTCTAAACCAGAAAACGATAAAGCATGCCGTGCCGCTGTCCGGCCGTTTCGATTGCATCGGTGAGCCAGATGAAGCTGCCGTCAAAGCACATGCGGCCGTAATTGCGCGGGGTTTGCAGCTCGCGCTCCAGCGGGCGGAGGCGGCTCAGAACGTTCAACGCATGAATATTGATGCGATGAATGCGGCCTTCGTCCGGCGCCGCCACCCACATGGCCTCGCCGTCAAACGCCGCGGCAACCAGCCGATCGTTCATCGAAGCGTTGCCTTCGATGTCATTCTCTGAAACATCGATCTTGGTGGCGCCGTCGTCATGCGTCACCCAAAGATGCGTGCCGTCAAACGCCATGCTATGAGGTTGATCGCTCAATGCGAGTTCTCGTTTGAACGGAACGAGGTGGCCCTGCGCATCGCATTTCTTTATCTGCCAAATATTGCTTTGCGGCTCGACCGCATGCGCCATCCAAAGGGCGTGGCCGTCAAAGGCGAGCAGCATGGGCGTGAAATTCAAAGCAATGAAATCCTGTTTGCTCGATTTGATTTCGATTTTCGCCAACCCGCCGCGACATGCAATCCACACGCGGCCTGCGGCGCAAACAATTTCGGCGGGATGAAGCGGCTCGCTCGCATTGGAAGAATTCTTTTTGAGAGGAATGGTGCGAATGCCTTTGACTTTTCTGCGCGCTGATAGCGTGACCCGGCTTACGGCATTTGCTTCCGGATGTGTGATCCACATGTGCTCGCCGTCGAATGCGAGCGCGCGGCTTTTGGCTTTGATGGGCAACGCCTGCAGCTCGCGTCCGTCGCGCGTCAAACGCAATACGCTGCGCTCCGTGCTTGCCAGGTCCGTGTACCAAATGAATTCACCGTCCGTGGCGAGATCGAACGGCTGAGCGCCGGTCTCCAATTGCACGCGATTCGCGCCCGCAACCGCTGGTTGCGACGAGATGATGAGCGTGCGGCCGTCTATGTAACGAACGGAAGAAATCGTTTGCGCCAACAACGGCACGAATTGGCGGCGATCCACACGCGCTGCGGCGATGCGCTCATGCTCCTTGTGCAAGGGATCATAGGCCCAATGCAAAAGTTGGCGCAACGCGAACAGCGGCCAGAGCAGAACTTTCAAAATGACGCGCACGCCGGCTCCTCAAACTAGAATGCGATGAATGACGCCGATTCTCTGCACGGCCTTGTTTTGCGATTGTTCTTCGTCCCGGTCGACAATATGATCGGTGACCCATATGTGCGTTCCATCAAAACACATTTTGGCGTAATGGCGGCTGCCGGGCAGTTTGGTTTCATTTTCGTCGGGTCGAAATCCGTCGACGCGCTCCGGCCCGACCACGTCGATGCGATAAAGCTTTTTGCCCGCGGCCCACAGATACGAGCCGTCAAAAGCGAGACCGGTGAGATTGGTGTCGCCCACGGCGTCGCCTTCCTCTTTATTCTTGTTGACGTCGAATTTGGAGGCGCCTTCCGAGTGCGTGACCCACATATAAACGCCGTCAAAGGCAATGCTCTGCGGATTATCGCCTTTGCTCGGCTTGGGGAGACACGAGGCATCAACCTTCTTATCGTTCTCTTCAATTTGCGACGGATCGAATTTGCACAACTCCCACGCGTTTGCCTGCTCTTTGATCATCCAAATGTGCGAGCCATCGTAAGCCATGGCCTTGGGCCTGAAACCTAATACCAGATACTGGCACTCGCAGGTTTGCGCCTGCGCGTCCACACGTTTAGGATTGATTCGGACCAGGCCGTTTTCGCACGCGACCCAAAGATTGTGATGGGCATAGATGATGACTTTCGGCTTCAGCAGATTTGCGCCCTCTTTAGGCAATGCAAAAGCCGGCGGCGTGGGATCGAACCGCGTTGCGCCCAAGGGGATGCGGCTCACACTATCGTTCTCGTGATGTGTGGCCCAGATATGCTCGCCATCGAACGCAAGGCCCCAGCTCTTCTTGCCCAGCTTCAGTTTGTGAATTTCTGCGAGGTCCGGATCCGTCTTGATCACGCTTTCATCGCCCGCGCCGTGGTCCGTGAACCAAATGAAATCGCCGTCGGTGGTAATGTCATACGGCGCAGCGCCCACGTCGCGCTTGCGTTTGCCCGGCCCTTCATTGAAATCGGGGTGGTTGGTGATGATGAGATTTCTGCCGTCGCGATATTGCAGGCCTTTGACGGTCTGCGCCAACAGCGGCACAAATTGCCGGCGGTCGAAGCGCGCGGTGCGCACGCGCCACAGTTCTTTTTTCAAGCACGCGTCGGTTTGCGCCAAGCGATCGTTGCTGAAGAGCAGTTTGCGAAAGGAGCAATTGTCTACGTGCTCCAGCAAGTGATTGCTGCCAGAAGTTACTTTTGCGCGGACTTTGGCAAGCACCAGCCACGCGTCTTTCTCCTGCTGCGCGCACGGCTCGAGCAAAGCCGCGCAGGGATGCTCGAGGTAGTGCGCGCAATCGCGCTGCGCTTCCGTTCGTGGCTTGGGCGTTTTTTCGCATTGCGCACGAATCTCCTCGTATAACTCGTCCATCTCGGTGATGGCTTTGATGTGGAAATGCTCGCGCACGCGATTGTATTCGCATCCCGTTTCGGTGGCGCCGCATTCCTCCAACGCCACCGGCGAGGGCGCGGTCAAACAAGCCGCGAACTTGATGCAGATAAAATAGTTCTTCATCGCCGCGGTTTTTTCGCTGGTGAGCATGACCTCTTTCAGACGTTTGGAGAGATCGATGACGCACGCTTCGCGCACGAAAATCTCGTTGCCGTATTTGTCCAGCGCCAAGCCCGGATGCACGATCACCTCGGTCCAACATTCCGGATTGCGCTCGACTTTCAAGCCGCACACGACGCCCCAGCCCGTGGCCATGCGATTCAACAGCCAGCGCTTTTCATTGAGGTAGCCCTGCTCCGTCTGAAAGTCATCAACCGTCATCAGCTTGCCGTAATAATAATTCAGACGCTCGAACGAACTCACGTCGTGACGGTCATTATCGGTAAAGGCCATAAATGCCCTCCTTGGGATTGAATTTCAATGCAGAATCGTATCAATGCCGACGTGCGTGTGCGCGCCGATTTTGCCGGACGCGAGGTCTTGCGCGAGCACAATTGTTTCCCGGCCCAAGCGCGAAGACTGGCCGAGGCGCGAGGGGCCGCGCTCGCCGCGTTCGAGACGGCTCATGCCCACGAAGAAATCCGCGCCCGCGCGCGACTGTTTGCCGACTTCTCTCAAATAATAGCGCGTGTGCGCCGGCTTTTCTTCCTCGATGATTCTTGTCAGCGTGCGCCGCTGCTGTTCGCTTTGCAGATGCGCCGTAGCGACTACGACGGTAAACTCGAAAGCGGTGTCTTTGAAAAACTCGCCGGCAGCGAGCGCCTCTTCATGCAACGCAAACTCTCCGATTTGCGAAGAGGAGGCCGGCTGCAACGTGATACCATCAGTTTGAATCAGGGAATCCCACGGCAACTCCTCGGCTAGCGGCGCGGCCGGCAACTGCAATGGCGCCGGAGGTTTTCCTCCCAATACGCTGCTGCTTCCCAACGCCGCGCTTTCGCCTAAAATCATCGGACGGCGATATTGAAAGTGCTCCAACACCATCGGCCGCTCGCCGGTGTAGATTTCGATCATTTGCTCGAGGCCTGCCTTCGTGCCTTTGAGCTTGTACAGCGCATAACCTCGCTTGATCAGTTCCCGTTTTTGTTCATCCTTCCAGCTTTCATCCGTGGCAAGGGCCAGCCATGAGCCTAACCAGGGCAGAAAGTTAGCCGGCGTCGCACGCGGATCAAAATAGCGCGCCAGCGCAAAGATATTGCTCTCACTCTCTTGCAGAAAGGTTTCGAACAGAGCGAGGAACCTTTCCACAAAGTCGTGTGCAGCAGCTTTTTCGCGATACACGCGCGGCAGGTAACGCAAATATGAAATGCGCGGAAAATCGACGCGCAAGCTTTCCACCACCGGCGTGTGGTATTCATCGCCGCTCAGCTCGAGCTTCAGCCAAAGATAACGGCCCGCGCTTGCAGGAAGCAACGTCTCGGGATTGGCGACAGTGCTGACGAAGCATGGCTGCCACGCGACTTTGTCGGTGCGCATTTCTTCCGGCGGTTTCGGCTGGGGCTCGTCCGAAATAAAACAGAAAGCCTTCAGCGTGGTCTTCGCGGGAACCTGTGCGCGCAAACGCAGGCGGTGCCAGCGGCAAAGCTCCACCGTGCTATCGAAGCGATCCGAGAAATAAACGCCGTGGCGCAGAAAAGTTTTGCCGCTTTCCAAGTGCGCCAATCGGCTTTTGCCCTCGCTGAAGCCGCCGACGTAAAGATGATCGTGATCATCAAAAGCCAGGCAAACGACTTGGCCGCGATAGCCGGGGCAAACGCCGAGATATAAACCTTGCTTGTCGAAGATATGCACGCCGCCATTTTCAACTTCGCGCAGATCGCCCAAATAAAACTTGCCATGCGCATCCAACGCAAAGCCTTGTGGATGAAACAGTGCGTTGGGCGCATGCAGCGTGATACGTTGGAGAAATTTGCCGGCGCCGTCGAATTTAAAAACACTCGGCGGCTCTGGATGTAGTGATTGAATCGCGGCGCGAGGGTCCAATGCGAGGCCTTTCGCATGAGCCGGCTGCGCAATGGGCTGCCCCAAATCAAGAACATGAACGTTGCCGGCATGATCCACAGCAAGCGCTGTGGGCTTTCGCATCGCGGCCTGAGAGAATTGCCGCAGAAATTTGCCGCGATAATTAAATTGCTGAATGCGATGGTTGTTCTGATCGAGGACGTAAAGATTCTCTTCGTTATCGAGCGCGACTGCAACAGGCTTGTTATATTCTCCTGGTTGATTGCCGGCGCTTGCATCGCGCTTGCCGAGCACATAGCGCGTTTGATAGTTCGAACGCAGCAGTGCGTGCACGCGATGCCGCCCCTGCTCGGCCACGTAAATCGTCTCTTTGCCAACGGCCAATCCGCTCGCTGCAACAAAACGGCTTCCACCCGCTTCAGTTTGACACGCGACCGGCTGCAATTCATGCCTGTTCGTGTCGTAGGCATTGAAACGGCCGAGGTGGTCGAGGATGAGCAGAGTGGAAGGCGCGGCGAAAGCAAGCGCTACGGGAGCAGCATTCATTTCAGACAATGACGCTGCACGTTCGAGCTTAGGCACAAGCGGCAGCGCGAGACCGCCTTCTGCACGAATCTCAACGCCTTGGGTGTAGCCTCGCCGCCAATCGGGTTCGCGATCCAATAGCAAGAATTTTTGCTCTTCGAAGTGCATGCGCAGAGTTCCAACGCAGATAGACTGCAATCAAAATAATTGCTCTCTCACTCGTGGCCTGTTGCTCGATTCCGTAGTCCTGCCCCAATGCCGTTTCCTTATGCGATATTTCGTAGCCCCGGCCCCTTGTGGGCCGATGATCGTGCAACATATTCAGCGCCCCAAAGAGGGCAAGGCTACAGTTGTGAGAGAAAGTTTTCGCTTTTATAACACCACCGCAATCTCATGCGCGCCGGAATAAACCACGGCGTTCTCCGGAATCGTGAGATTGCCGCACACTGTGCTCACCTCTTTGCCTTCCGGCTTGAGCGCGAGTCGCTCGGCATATTCGACGCCCGCGACGTTTTGGATTACTTGATAAACTTCCGAGGCGATGACGTCATAGCCAAAAGGCCAGCCCTCGCCTTGCGGCCCGCCCGTCACTGGATGCAGAAATTTTGTGAGCGCCACGCGCACATCGTCAGCAACGCGCTCCGGTTTCGCGCGGGGCTTGATCTTCACGGAGACTCCCACTGTGACTTTGACATAGGCCGGCGCAACCGCGAAGACCTGCGCGGTCAAAAGACGAAAACGCCGCAGATAATTTTGCACTGAGCACAGCAAGCTCGCCGCAGGCAGTGGATTCTCGAGCTCGCTCTCCGGCAAAACATATGGAATCACTGCGACGCTCACCGCGCCCGGAATTTTAACACAGGGATATTGCGGGTGATGGCCCGGCAACGCTTTCGCGCGCGCAATCCAGACCCCCGGCGTGGCGCGCGCGAGGGTTTCATAATCTTCCGAAGTAACGGCGCGTGTGAGCTCGCGCAGATCTTGCTTTGCGCGCAGTTGGGATTCTTCCAATGCTTCCGCTTCCGCTCCACCCAAGCCTGGTTGATGATTCTGCACTTTCACGAAACCCGGCGCGCCGGTGAGAATGCGATTTACGTTGCGCGCGCGCGCGTTGCCGATCACGCCGCCGCCGCTGCGATATTGCAGCGTTTTGATATTGTTCTCGCCATTGGGCGGAATGCGGCCGTGAATGCCATCGCCGAAAATGATTTCGCCCTCCGCCGGATTTAAAAGGTAATGACGATCGTCCGGACTCGAGTTGTCGAAGTCGTCCACACGCTGCCATGCTTGCCAGGAATCTTCGGCTAAACCTTCTTTGACAACGATCATTTCCGTTCCAGCGAGCACGGGCGCATGCGCGAATTTAAAAATCTGTCCGGGCAACGCATCGCTCGACCCGAGAAGCTCATCGTGCCAATTACGGCCCTGCGTCGCAGCAATCGTGTGCAGAAGAATCGCGTCAATGCGCGGCGGAATGTGATATTCCGCGGAGAGCACGCGGCAACGCACCCAATACAGCTCCGCGCCGGAATTGAATAATGCTTGCTTGGTTGCATCCGAAGGCCCGATGAAAGCGATATTGCCGCTGCGCGCGAATGCCTTGATGCCATCACGAGTCAAGGCCAGGCGTTTCCACTCGCGCGCGCTTTGGCCGGTGTAATACTCCCACGCGAATGCTGCCGGCGCGATGATCTCGGCGTCTTGCGCCGCAGCTTGCGGTTTGGAAGGCAAATCTTGTTGATAGAGATTGATCGCGATTTTGATTTCATCTTCCGGCAGCGCGCCGCCATACTCCAAGCCGAGATACAGCGCGTCACCCGGCCGCGGGTTCTCGCCAAAGGCAAAATAGAACAAGCCGTCTTGTTGATTGGCGTCGAGATTCGAAATGATTTCGCCCGAGGCTTGCGTGAGTATCGCCTGCAAGGACAAGGGAGAAACCTGCAGCTCTTCCTCCGTTTCGAAAATAATATCCTCGCCGGTTTCGGGATTGGTTGCGGCAAGTCGAGCGCCTTTTTCCACGGTTGCGCGCTGCGGACTTGTGAAGGTTACCGCCACGCGGCTGGCGTGCGCGGGCTCGGGCTGAATGTTGAGCAACCTCAGAAACTTCAAATAATGCTCATCGCGCACGCGATTGAGGCTGTAAATCTGCATCTCCGCGAGCCAGGCAAACAACTCCAGAAACGTGATGCCCGGATCGCTGAGATTATAGTCGGTCCACTCGCGGCTATAGCGCGGAATCAGTGCGCGCGCTTCTTCCACGAGCTGCGCAAAAGTCTTGTCATCAAGATTGGGAATAGGCAGAGACATTGTCTTCTTCCAAAATCACGCGAATATCGTGCGCGCCCGAGCACACCAGTGCATGTTCGGGAATCGCAATTTTCTCTCGGCTGAAGCGGCCCTCGGCAGAGAGCGCCAAACCTTTCACGTATGCGACCTCGCGAATACTCTCCAGCAGTGTATAGACCTGAGAGACCATAATCGTGCTGCCGAAATCCCAGCCGCGTTTTTCCGGGCCGCCGGTTAGGGGATGAAAAAAATTGTCCAACGCTTCGAGAATTTTCTTCTCCGCGCTCGCCGCCTCGTCGAGCGCGGCCGGCGCCACTTCCGCCGTAACTTTTATTTCCACATATTCCGGTCTCGTCACATGCAGATGGCGAGGCGCGATGACACTATTCGCCGCATGCTGGCCGAGATAACGCGATACTCGCGCGAGCAATTGCGGCGAAGGCAGCGGCTTGCTTTCCTTGCTATCCGGGACGATAATGATGGTAATCCAACCCAACTCTGGAAGCCGGAGATTGTTGACGTTGGGCAAACACCTCGCGCGCGCCACGTTTTGTGATGCGGCTTTGGCGAGCCATTCGTAATCTTCCGCGGCCACGGCGCGCTCGCGGTGCTTGAACGTTTGCGGCCCGCGCACCAACACACCGTCCGTCGTTTCCGTGTCCGAGCCGCCGCCCGCGGGCAGGGGATTCGTCACGCCTTTGACCGTGGGAATCGCCGCTTTGAGCGAGGTAATCTCGCCGGCCTCCACCGAGTTGCCCGAGTTGCCCCCGCCGAAAGTGTAATTCGCGGAGAGGTTGTTCTCACCCGCGGGCGGAATCATGCCGCGCACGCCGTCGCCGAAGCGCACGCGGCCGCGCGCGTGATCCACTCGATAGTGCCGATCCGCCGGCCCGGAGCTATAAAAGTCGGGCACTTCATGCCAGCGAATTTTATAGCCCGTGATTTTATCGGAAGTGTCGCGCACTTCTTGAATCGCATCTTCATCTTCGGCTTTGATGATGACGGCTTGCTCCAGCGCGGAGGGGGCGTTGGGCTCTTGCACAAAAATCTGCTGCGAGATAATCGGAAAACGCAGCAGTGGAAATTCTTGCTGCGCCGCGCCCGTGCTCGCGCCGAGGGTTTCGCCTTCGACGCGACCCGCTTGAAAAGCCCAAGTGGTGTTCGGGTAAATGCCTTTCAGCTCCAGCGCGGCTTCGTATTGGCCCTCGATCAAACTACCGCGCAGCCAGAACAACTCCTGCCCAAACATTTTTTTTCTGGCAAAGTCTTTGGACCCGAGAATTTCCAGTTCATCCGTGCGCGTTAGCGCCTCGGTATTGTCCACGCCGGTTAATTTCTTCCAAAACTCTGTGCGACCGTCCCAATATGACCATTCGATTTTAGGCCGCGTGGCCTCCTGCACTTGTTGCTCCGTTACGGAGAAGAAAAGCCGCAGCGGGCCGCTGGTCAATGCTTTGTCGAAGCCCAAATACAAACTGTCGTGGCGATAGTCCAAAGCTTGAAACGGCGTGAAACTCTCTCCGCGCGTTTTGCTTTTGGCGCTGAAGTCTTCATAGGTCAGACTATTGAAAGCAAGGCAATGCTCGAGGTTTTGAAAGTCAGGATCGTATTTCAGGTTGAGCCATGTAATTTGAGGGGGATTGACATTGTTCACGGGCTTCAATACCGGAGGCTCAACGTTGTCGTCGTATTCAAACTCTATCTTGCCATAGTCGCCATCCACCAAGCGCGCGCGAATCCAATAGTTCTTTTGCCCGAGCACTTCCGTGGGCGCCATATCCGAGGGACAAACGAATACGATGAGGGCTTCTTTGCGATCGAGTTTCCCCTTGAAGTGGTTCACGGTGTTCTTGAGTGTGCGAAGCAGTTGCCAGCCCGAGCCGTTCCAATATTCCCACGAAAGCTTCGGCTCGATTTTGTCATAGTCATCAATTTTGCTGATAACCAAATCGGCGGCAGCGATCAAATCGCTGCGCTGAGTCTCGTTGAGCCCTTGAGATTCTTTTGCCGTCTTAATGAAAATCCGAAGCGTGGTGATAACATTGGAGGCTTCGCCTTTGTTCAATCGACTTATGACACTCTCACGTATTGGGGCTAGTTTTATGCCTTCGTTTTTTTTCAGGATGTCGTCGCCGAGCGCATTCACTTTGTCAACAAGGTTTTGGAATGCGCTTCCAGCAAGCTCCGTCAATGGATTCTTGGGCTGAAACTCAAAATATAATGTGACTCGTGCGCCTTTCTTGGAAAAAGCTTCCTGGTTGGCGATATAGAAAGCGCTGAACAGCCTCGGATCTATGCCAAAGGGAAAGATGCCGTCAAATTCTTGCAATAAGATTTTATCACCTTGCAGATAATCATTCTCAAAGGAGCTCTCCGTGGTTAGCTCCATCTCGAAGTATTTGTTTCCCAACTTATCCTCGAAGGGCAGAGGATTGTCTTTTTCATCTTTGCCCTTGAAGAGAATTTTGCTGATTTTGGCTTCGTCTCTCGCGCCGCTATAATTCACCAAAACGACGCGCTTGCCTTCCTGGAAGCCCTCGATTGTTGAGACGCGCACAGTACGAGTTTGGGCGTGGTCAATAGCGGCTTTGCGCAGCGCGGTTAATAAAACGATTTTTTCCTTGCCCGATGATTGTGTGTAGTCATATGCAAAGCTATCGCCACTCTTTAAATTTATCTGGCCGCCCAAATTGGGTTCACCATCTTTCTTGCCAATTATAATCTGATGAAGCTCGTGCTCTTTTTCTCCTGCCACGGGCGAAAAAGACAACCAGTCGTCGTTGCGCAGCATGCTCACGTCAGATAAATGCGCTGATTTATCGCCTTTTTGGGGTCCTACCTTCCCGCCTTCGCTTTGCGGATCCGGACTGAACTTAAGAGGTTGAGGTCCGGCCTCAACCGCCAGCATCGCGGTTTCCGGCAAAACCGTGGAAAGGTTCAGCGGCACGTCCGAAGAAAAAATCAAATCCGGAAAAATTTCGTTGGGCGGGAAAGCGCGCGCTTTGAGTGTATCAAACTTCGGCAACAGAGCGGCGGAAGCATGTGGCAATGCTGCGATGATCCGCCCGCGAATCCAACGATTCTTCTTGTCGGGAATGACTTCCAGTTCCGCGTTCTCGCCTTCGCACTGTTTGGCCAGTGTGAGAGTGCCGCTCTTTTGCAGCGTCTTGCCTTCGTCGCGCCGGGTTTTATCTTCACTCACATTCAATTCGAGCCAGCTCTTGCCATCCCAATGCTCCCACAAAACCTCATCGCTTGCAATGCCAACATTGCGGCTGCTCTCCTCCAAATTGATGTTCAGTTCGATATTCACCATGGATTTGAAATTGAACAGCTCGCTATGCGCCAAATATAGAATGTGCTCCTGTACGTTCGTTCCAGTGAAGGGCTTGAACGGCTTGCTTTCGTCAAAGCTTGTGGGATGCTCGAAGATTTTGTCTTCGTCGGGAGCGATGCTGAGCACGCGCTGCAGCCTGGCGGGCGTCGCGAGCACGTTCTTTTCGGTTTCGAATGTCAGCTCTTCGTGCACGTTGTCTTTGGCCGCGGCCGAGACCTGTGTGCCGGAGGGAATGAGCATGTTCTGCAAAGCGCCTTCGGCCAACTGAAACGTGACCGGCACACGCGCTGAGCGCGCCGGCAGCAGCGCGATGTCCAGCATGTCGAGAAACGCGAGAAAATTTTTGTCCGCGGCGCGGTTGAAGCGGGAGAGCACGTTGTCGAGCAAATAAGCAAAGATGTTGAGCAGCGCAGTGCCGGGCTCTTTCTCAAACGTCGGCTTCCACTCAGGCGTGTAGAATGACGCCAGAGTCTTGGCGCGTTGCACGATCTGTTCGAGCGTGCGGTCATCTATTTGGGGAGGCAAAATGCGCATGCCGTTAACTCAAGCCTTCAGTCAGATAAAAAGGATAGACTAAATTGAATTGTGTGTTAGTCGCGCGCACGCGATAATCGATGCTGATCAACAACCGGCCGAGCTCGCGCTCATCGGCAGAGACATTGACTTCCAACACCTCGATGCGCGGCTCGAACAGAATCAACGCCTCGAGCACTTCCCTTTGCACCTGTGCCATCGTCGTGGAATTGATCGGCGCGAAGACCAAATCGTAAATGCCGCAGCCGAAATTCGGCCGCATCACGCGCTCGCCTTTGGCCGTGCCCAGGATAAGGCCAATCGCTTCTTTAATGTCTTCCTCGTGGCGCGCCAGCGCGAGATTGCCCAAGCGCTCCACTCCGACCGGAAATTTCCAGCCCACACCTAAAAATTCTCTGGCCATGAATATCTCTCGGATTCAATAGACGCCGGCAACAAGCGTGAATTAGCCGATCATCACCGTCGGCTCGCCCATCGCAATGGAATTCGGCGGCGCGCTTTCGACGATCATATCGCCCTGCCGCGCCGCGGGCATATTGTTGATCAACACCGTTACGCTACCGACGGCAATGACGCCGCCCACGTGCGGCACCAACGCTGTGACCAATGGGCATTGATGAAAATCCGCAGTCGCGCGCCACGCCGGTTTGCCGCCAATCATCACATTCGCGCTGCCCGGCCCGGGACCGAGCGGCGTGCCGTGGCTGGTTTGATCGCCAAGTCGTGCTGCCATGGGCATATGCTGCTCCTTCTTCTCAACGTGGACAACCCGCAACCAAAAAGAGTAACAGGAGAAAACAGAGTAAACAGAGCAAACAGAGAAGGCCATGCTTTGAAAGGCTTTGCGCTCGTCAGAACGCTAGTTGATCTGCACCATCGCGCCTTTGAGCACGAGATTGGCGGTCGCTTTCACGTCCATGCCGGCGCCCGCCTCGATCTTTGTCGCCGTCTGCGATTTAAGATTGATCTCCTTCGCCTCCAGGCTGATCTTGCCCTTCGGCGCTTGCAGCACGATATCTTTCTCGCTGGTGAGCGTAATGGTATTGGCTTTCGTGTCGATGGTGATGAGATTCTTTTCGCTCTTGTCGATGATCTCGATCTTTTCGCTGCCGTCTTTGTCGTCTAAAATAATCTTATGCCCGCTGCGCGATTTGAAGAGACGGCGATTGTTCTTGCCGTCGCTATTAGTCTCCGGCGGTTTGTCTACGCCGTTCCACAAAGCGCCGACCACGAAGGGAAAATGAATGTCGCCGTGCTCGAACGCGACCAAAACCTCATCGCCGACTTCCGGCAGAAAATAAGCGCCGCGATCATTGCCGGCCATCAACGTCGCGATGCGCGCCCAATGGCTCTCGCTGTCTTCCGAAAGCCAGGGGAATTCCACTTTCACGCGGTGCATCTTTTCCGGATCTTCATTGTTGGTGACTTTCGCGATCACCACGCCGTCGATCCGCCGCGCTTTTTGAAACTCATCCACCTCGTCGCTCAACAACTCAAGCAGGCTCATTGCTGGAATTCCTCTTCAAATTGAAACTGGTGATATAGCCGCTATTGTTGAACGTATGCGTCACTGAGGCCACTTGATATTTGCCGCTGAAACGCTGGCCCAAGCCTTCGAGCTCGACGTAGTCATCCGGCCGCAGACCGGGCAAGCCCACGCATGAACCGTCGCCCGTCACCAATTCCGCGTTGGCTTTGTTCAATTCCGCTTTGGCAATTTTTTCCGCTTCCGCTTTTGTGAACACGGGTCGATTGGTGATCACTTTCACGCGCTCCGTCTTCGCGGCTTGCAGCATGTCACTGCCGGAAGTTCCGCCGGATTCCGTCTTCTCAATATCTCCACTCGTCGCCACGCCTATAATCGGCTCTTTCGTCGTGGGATTGTAGCCGCGCACCTCGACTTTGGTGAGCTGATGGTTCAAGCTGAGGTGCGGCGTGAATTGGATCAGGTTTTTGCCCCAAGTCAGCGTCACAATACCAGATTGCGCCTTGCGCTTGCGAAAATGCAGCGTGCGGCCGCGCGTGTAGAATCTAAAATCCAGGCGGCGCGCGAGATCGTCCATGAACGGCTTAAAGGCGTCGCCCTTTCGAATAAAAATTTTCGGCTGCTTATCTGGAATCGGATCGATCTTGCTTTGCAGTTTTGACGCGCCGGCAATGGCGTCCACCGCTTCGCTATAGGAGGCTTCTTCCAGCGGGTAGGTTTTCTTCGCATGGCCGCGCAACACCTCGTCGAGAAAATCCAACCCGCTTACGCGCAACGTGGAAGCGCCGCTCGCTGGAAAACTTACTTGCACATCTTTTATTTTGCCAAGAATCATGTCGCGCAAATTGTTCACGTATCCAAGCTTGATGGCAACCTCGTTCCCGATTTTGAACAGCGGATGGTCGTGCCATTTCAAGCTTTGGTTGTTGACGGTGAGATTGAAACGGCTCGCTTGATTGAGCGATTCCGACACGCTCACGTCAATGATGGCTTTCGAAATATCGGCTTGCAGCCCTTTGCCGTTGATCGTCACTTCAAAGACCGGAACGTAGAAATCCAAATTGATGGGCGCGACGTCGGTTCCTGGCATGGCTTCACCTGATTGGCGGAATGGTTATTTCCAGGCCCGGCGTGAGTAGGCGCGGATTGTCGATCCCGTTCTTTGCGGCGATTTCGCGCCATTGCGCGGGATCATCGTATTCCCGGGCCGATAAAAGATCCAGACGATCGCCTTGCCGCAGCACGAGCAGCTTGGTGCGATCGGGCGAGAACCGCGGGATGCGCTTGAGCTCGAACTCCACCGTGGTGAATTCTTTGAACGTGACGTTCATCGTGCAGCGCACCGGCCGGCCGTCAGCCAGAAACATGGTGAAATTTCTGGTCGCGCGCTCGATCACCCCGGTAAAGCGCAAATTTCCCCAACTGAAAAGGCAAACCGGCGGCGCGTGCAGATCGCTGTCGATCTCCATCAGCGCGATGATTTTGTCGACGTACTCCGTGCGCACGTCCTTCCCGACTTCATAGGTGTCGAAGAACAGCTCCATCGTGAGCGTCTTGATGTTGCCGCGAATAAACTGCAGCAATGGCGAAGACAAGCCGGGAATCCCGATCTCCGCGAATTGATTGCTCCTTTCGAGCGTGTATTTTTCGGGATTGAAGAGAACCGGAATCGGCTCTTTCGGTTTTTTCAAGTTGGTGATCGTGGCTTTAGCCAATTTTTCAAGTTCCGGAACGGGCATCAGTCTCCCCTCATGGCTTTTTCTTCACGCAGCTTGCGCTCGATGATTTGATAAACTTGTTCCGCCATTTGCTCCACGTTGAACGGCGGCATTGCGGGAGCGGCCTCGGGCATCACCTCGCTTATCGGCGAAGCGGAGGGCGCGCTCACGGCTCTACCCTCTTCGGCTCGCATCACGCCGTCCTCGCGTGTAATGATTTGTGGCGCGGCAAATTCCATCAGCGCCTCTTTTTCGGGTTGATCGGGAGCCGTCAGCTTGCTCAAAATCATGCTCTCCGCGGCGAGCGCCTCGCGCTCGAAGCTCGCGTGCTGCGCCGGATTCGCGCTCTTCTTGTGAAAATCGTCCGGCGCAGTTTCATGTTGTTTCGCATGCACGAGCTCGTGACCCATTAAAGCCATGCCTCGCGGTGCAGAAAGATCGAACCGCCCCGGCGCAAAAAAGATGTCGCGCCCAATTGTGAAGGCCTCGGCATGCAGCGCTTGCGCAACGGCTCCGGCTTTGGCATCGGCATGAACCCGCACCGGCGAGGAGGGAAACGTTGCTTGCATGCGCATGGCAATATCGCCTCGCGATCTCGCTTCGGATTTTGCTCCGGGCTTGTGCGCATAAACGCTCGCAATCTGTTGCGCAAACCCTTGGGGCTCCAGCATCATGAAATCTGTGAAGGCGCTGGCGATAGAAGCCGGCGGCAAACTCGTATCGGAAGGAGCCACAGCGAATGCCGGATCGAGCATGATCAAATTCGTAAAGAAGCTTGCCGCCAGATTTGCCGGCATGCGCTCCTCCGAAAGGCTTTTCCGTAGCGCGAATGCGTCGCGCGAGCGCGCTCTTGGCTGCAAAAGAGTAGGATAGAAAAGCCCGGCTAGCCTTTGGCTAAAGGAATGTTCGCGCGGCGCATTTTGCTTTCGAAAGAGAACACCCGCTTGCTCGCTCGCTCGAGGGAGCAAGTATGTCAAATCCAGCGAAAGAGTTTTGTTGATTCCCCCCTGGAGGGGGGGCAGAGGGGGCTTGCTATGCCGGCGACTTCTCCCCAATTCATCATTATTGCGCGCTGCAATTCTGCGCAAACGATATTTTGCTTCGCTGCCGAAGCCACGAGCGACACTCCCCTGGCCGAATGCCGTTTCTTTTGTAGCCCTGCCCCCTGGTGAGGCACGGAAAATGTTCGCACGATCACTGGCCCATAAGGGGGCGGGGCTACGAAATATCGCTAAAGGAAACGGCATCGCCCCTTGGCGCCCCTCAAGGATGGAATCGTTGGGAGCATGCTTCATGAGCTTAATACTCGTTGCCCTCGACGAATCCCGAGCCAGATTCAAATGCGGCCTGGCGTTCTCACGTGCAAGCGCTGTTGGCCTATTGCGCTGGTCCGCTGTCGCGCCGCCTGCTTTGGTTTCAATGAGAGTCCGAGCCGAAGGAGAGAGTGACACCGCGGCTCGCGCTTGCGGCTGAACGAATGCAAGCTCCGGCATTTCCTGTTTGGGCAAAATCATCTTTCGGCGAAGAGGCCGGGAAGAAATAAAAGCGCGCTCCGCGCCACCTGCTTTTGAGCCCTCTGCGTCTTCAGGCGCAGTATCTTTTTTGTTGATGAAAAGCTCGCGGCGCGCAACTGCTCCGCGATTTTTTTCCGGGCGAAAGCGCGAGGAGTCCGGCGAGTCGTGTTCGAGCGTTTTGATCATTACTAGCGAAGGCGTGCCCGCATGGCTCAGTGAATATGGAAGATTCGCCAAGAACTCAAAGCCGCCGAAAAGTGGGCCACTGCGCGAGAGCCTTATGCCCGGTCGCAGCAGGGCAAAAACATTTTTCCGCTGCCGTTTGGCCGCCAGCAATGCAAGCGGCTTCAACTCATCGCCCACGCGACGTTGCCATATGCCTTGTCCTAGCGCGATCGCCTTTCCAGCCGCAGCCGGGCGAAGCAGCCTTTCCGCAACCCGGCGATGACGCCGCGATAAGCGCAGCGCAAAAGCCAAATCGCTCGGCATGTTTTCTCTCTGGCAGGTCATAATGCAAAACGATTGAAGAATAGTTTTGCCAGCAATTGTTTTGTCGCGTGCTTTGGGGGTGCGACTCGCGTTGCGCATTACTGCGCAGGCTTCGACATGTACAAGCCGTTGTGCGCCAGCTCGATCGCTTCGAAGGCCACAGTATTGCCGATGGCGCGCAGCTCCGGTCCGGTCCATTTCACCGGATAGGCCTCGCTGAAATCCCACCGCATAACTTGTGCGCCCTTGGCGCCATAGCTATCAAACAAAATAATGCTGCCCGACTTGCGCCGAACTTTGCCCACGATCACGTCCTTATACCAATTCCACGCTTCCACGCTCAACAAGCCGCGCTTCAAAGTGAGGTTGGATTGTTTGGTGCGCTTGGGCAGCTTGTGCACGAACTCATTCCTGCCGCCTTCGCGGATTTCCTCGACTTCGGTTTCCATCTGCAAGCCGCTCACCTCCGCAAAGCCGCCGGAGAGCACGCTTTGAATCTCGATCCCGAAGTTGAACGAGCCGAATGGATCCTTGCGCTCCACTATTTCCTCTGCTCATTGAGCTTTTTGTTGATCTTCGAAATTTCTTTCACCCAGCGCTGCCGCTCGCGATGCTCGAGCTGCAACACTTCGGAGCTCGGCCAATGAAAATGATACGCAATGAAGGCTACCTCCTCGTAGAGCCGTTCGAGGGGGTAGCCTACGATTCCCCCTCGAACCGCTCCTCCACTTCGAAGTTATGCTCGCATTTGGGGCACGTCACCTTGAAAGTCGCGGCCCCGTTCTCGTTGATGCGGCGATAGAAATCCTGCAAGTAGCCGAGATCGGCCGCGAACAGTTTTTCGATGATGCTGGGATTGATGTGCGGCACGCTGCCCAGCTTGGTGATCACGCGCGCGAGCAGAATGACCACGAGATAAGCCTGATTGCTCTGCACGCGCGGATCTTTGAGCGGCAGAATCTCATCGGAGGCCGTGGCCAGGCGCATCACGCCTTGCTTGTGGAGATTGCCCTCATCGTCGATGTAGCCTTTGGGCAGCGTGAACTCGTATTCCGTTTGAAACGTCATGACACACGCTCCACGCCTTCACAGACCAGCTCCAACATTTCGATGGCGACTTCATTGCCTTTGGCATTGAAGTCCGGCGGATCATATTTGGAAGGCCACGCTTCTTTGAAATTCCAGCGAATGGTGTCGTTGCCTTCCTCATCCTGCCCGATGACCGAGCCCTTTTTGCGCACGATTTTGCCGATGATCGCGTCCTGATGCCACTTATAAAGATCCATCGAATCCGTGATGCCCCATTTCAGAGTGACATTCGAGTATTTCGTCAAGCCTGAAAGCTTGCGCACGTTGGTGACTTCGTTTCCCTCGCGGTAATCGATTACGTCCAGCTCGGAGCCGAAGCCGCTGCACTCGCTGAAGCCCGCTTGCGTGATGTCTTGGATCTCCAGCCGGTAGCGAAAATTGCGATAGGGATCGTTCTTTCTTGCGTTCGCCATTATTCAATTCTCCTCGATTTTAAGCGTGACTAGACGGCAACCCTAAGCTAACTGAGTTTTCTGGCTGAAACGGATAATCACAAACTCTGCGGGTTTCACCGGCGCGACACCAACGTCGATGATGAGCCGGCCCGCGTCGCGCACTTCCGGCGGATTGTTTTCGGCGTCAACCTTTACGAAGAAGGCCTCTTCCGGAGCCAACCCGAACAATGCGCCACTGCGCCACACTATGGTGAGGAACGCCGAGATGTCGCGCTTCACCGTTCCCCACAAGGCCGGAGAGTTCGGCTCAAATACGACGTACTGCGTCGCTTCTTCGATGGATTCTTCCATAAAGATGAAGAGCCGGCGAATGTTGACATAGCGATATTCCGGATTCGTTTTGGAGGCCAAGGTCCGCGCGCCCCAAATCACCAAGCCCGCGTCCGGGAAGCTGCGAATGACATTGATGCCTTCGGGATTGAGCGAGTCCTGCTCGCCTTTCGCGACGAGCGTTTCCACATCGACCGCAATATTCAGCGCGCCGTCAATGGTGCCCGCCGGCGCTTTGTGAACGCCGCGGGTGATGTCCGTCTTGGAATAACTTCCCGCGACCGCACCCGAAGGCGGAATCTTTTTTCTTTTTCCAGTCAAAGGATCATTGATGATGATCCACGGATAGTATAAAGCGCCGTACATGGAAGTGAGGCCTTGTTTGAATCCCCGAATCGTGTCCGTCCCGGTGCCCGAGGGTTTCAGGCTAGGTTTGGGATCTGCCACGAAGAAGCAGTCGTGGCGATTTTCGCAGTATGTCGTGGCAGATTTTATCAAGCCATTGTCCCACCAGTCCGGAATCGCGAGGATGTTGACGTCGTCGATGGGATCGAAGGCGTGCAAGCCGTTTTGCAGGCTTTCATCGCCGATGAAGTCGGACTCGATCAAGCCCGTCAAGCCGTCATCGCCGCCGCTCAATGTGATCGTGTCATTTTTGGGTCGCGTGGGGGTCCCCGTCGGCGGATCAATAACGATAAACTTCGAAACGTTATCAATCCGGGTTTCAACGTAATTTTCGTTCTTGTTGTCAAGCGATAAGTTATCGTAGCTCTCAACCGGGTCGGTAATGTTCTTCAGCACAACGCTCAACTTGAACGAACTGACTCCGCCTTCGCTGGCGTTTTCGATTTTTATCGAAATATCATTGCCCCACTCGCCCGGACTGGCGGCGGAAACTTTAAAGGTGTCGGCAGCATTTGCATCCTTGAGTGTAGCCTCCGCTGCTTTTGCGGTCGGCTTTTTAGTGGCCGCATCGTAATGACAAGTGCGCGAGATGTAACAGCGCGTCCCGCCTTCGGCAAAAAATTGATTGACCGCGTACCCCAAATAGCCTTTTGAGGTCAGCCCTCCGAACTTGTCCACGAATTGCGTCCAATTCGCCACCAACTCGGCTTTGCCAATCGGACCTTTGGTCGCGAGGCCCACGAAAGCGCCCGTCGAGGTGCCGACGC
The DNA here is from genome assembly GCA_037444905.1 of bacterium. Classification (GTDB taxonomy): domain Bacteria; phylum Zhuqueibacterota; class Zhuqueibacteria; order Zhuqueibacterales; family Zhuqueibacteraceae; genus JABWAN01. Next base: position 22,658 of record JBBILN010000010.1, read on the forward strand.
CTTCGATAGGCTGTGATCCTCGGACTTCTTCGATGTATACGCCTGGCGATAAGTATTCCGGCATATTTCATTCTCCGTTTTTAAAGTGGTGAAATGCTTTCTTTAGCGGCTGAACACGATGAGGTTTCGTTGCGAGAGCATCCTCTGCACTACCGGCGAGGCCAGATCTTTTTCCGCTATCGTCGCCGACTCGCGCGGACCGAGATAGAGGGATTTGCCCTCCGCCAGCGTCACCATCAAAGGCTGCTGTAATTTGTTCATGATCTCGATTTTTCTTGGCTTGCCTTTCGCCTGAGGCGAGGACTCCTCCGCTGTGCTCTCAACGGCTTCGCTTTCGGCTTGAGATGAAGATTCATCTTTGGAAGATGGCCGTTCTTTTTTGGAAGGTTCGTTCATGAGTTACCTCCGAATTGCTGAGAAAGTGAATTCTTTAGCTTCGCTTGAGGCTTAGTCAGTGGAAGCTTGATTTGAGTCGGATGATTAACGAAAGGCTGCATATTGGAACCGCCTAGATGTGCTCGAGCGCAATGTAGTAATCGCCATTTGGTTCGGGCACCTGCAACGTGCGCGTTTTGGCCTTGTAATCCGCAGCCTTGGCTTCGAGATCAAACTGGCCCCGCGGAATTTTTGAAAATGTGTAAAATCCATTGCGATCCGTCGTTGCTTTGCGACCCAACTCGACAATGGTTACCTCGGCATCAGCAATGCCTGTTTGCGGATCCGCGGCATCGACAATACGACCGCCGATTTGCAAGAGATATTCCTCGCGCGTATCCGGCTTGTCTTTTATCTGATAGTAAGCCATCTTCGTCGTCACCATGGGCCCGCTAGGAATGGCCTGTCGCAAATCGAGCGGAATCGTAACGACATAGTTGAAGGAGGCCTTCCACTGGTTCTCCAGTGAGCTCCAAAATTGCCCCAACATCTCAAGACCATCACCCTGGGCCGTGAATGTCGGAACCTCCGGTGTCGGTGTGAGGTCTTGAAGGTAACCTTGAAATAATCCCGCAGGGATCACCGGATTGCGAAACAGTGCCCATAATACCTGTCCAAAGAACCTATGCTCTGCAACGCTATCCGGAGGTGTGGTCGGACTCCAGGCCGTCACTAAATATTTGCAATCGAAACGTGCCGGCGGTTTTTTAGAGTCAATCGTACGGTCAGCTTTGATCTCGCGAATCTGCTCGTTTTTTCTGAGGGTGTGGTTTTCTGTGAGATCATACAAAAACAAATCGACCGTGAGCCTGTTGATCCGCCCTTCCCACTCCCCATCCGGCATGTCAAAACTAATGTCGTAATGATTGCCGTGAACGAGCCCAAAGACGCCCAATTCCTTGATGAGCAGTTGCCGAATGGTTTCATCAATATCGTGAATCATTTCGCGTGATTTCCATTCTCAAGTGAATCCCGCAACTTTGTGTTAATCACCTTCCCCTCAAAATCCTCCCACACCTTCCATCTCTCGTTATCGCGGCAATCGAAGCCGCGGCAGGGCACCGGGCGATGCTCGCGCACCGTGCACTCGAAAGTCTCACGGTCGAGATGAACGCAATAGCCGTCTTCGCCGTGCGCAATCAAATACGGCCGGCCGAAATCCCACTGGATGAGGCCTTCATCAATATCCTGCTGCGAGAGCGCGAAGGGAAATTTGCAGCACATGGCCTGGCACGCGGAAACGCGGTTTTCGCAATCCACGTGCGACGCGTGCTCGAATGTGTATTTGTCGTATTCCGGATCTTGGTACATCAAGCCCAAGCCGCTGTCTTTGAACTTTTGCACCAAGCGCTCCGCCACTTTCTGCTTGCGCTCATCCAATTCGGCGAGCGTGAGCACACCCTTCTCAACCAAAATCTCGATCATGGCATAGAGAAACGAGGCTACTTCCAGCGACTTGCTGGTATTGGCATTAATACGCGTGTGGCAATAGCGCAGGCCGCGCGCGGTTTCCTGCCGAAGGCGCTCATAGCCGTCGGCTTTATGAGTCGAAGGCATTTTGCCATTTGCGGATACCGAGGGCTCAATCACTTTTAGTCTCGGGTATTTCGCAGGCCCGATCGTTTCAGAGTTTTGAACGCTCATAAGACGGTGTTTGATGAATGGTGTGTGGCCTCATGAATTGCTCAAGAGTTTCTTCGAGCGTTGCGCATGATGATATTGCACGCGCTCGATAAAGTGATCCCACGGAAAGCCCTCACCGGGGTCGGTGTGATCGGATTTCCGATACACGGCCGACACTTGGGCGTGGCTCACAATGCCCTTTTGCTCGGAGCGCAATTCCTCGTCGCTCAAATGACGAATTGGAAGGTTGTACTTCAAACAATATTGCGCTGCGGCATTGGCGGCGTTTTCCAGCACCAGAATGCTGAACGGATCCATCCAATCAGCGCGTGTCTGTTTGGCATAGCCGGCCAGTTCCAGTTGAATGCCGTCGTGGTTGGCTCCGGGTGCGGCAAACGCAACGTCGTTGTCGAGCACGCATTGCACGATGCTATTGTTGTCGATGCAAAGATGCGCCGATACTTTTTTCGGACCGGGATTTTGAAAATATCGCGCGATGTTTTCGGCGGTGTCCCCTTTTTCGGGAGCTTCCATAGAGTGGATGACGATCACGCGCACGTCGCGCTTCTCGGCAACGGCCGTGTAGTATCGCGCGCGAATGACAGGAAAGCGGTCCGTTTCAAATTCGAATTGCATGCTTTTCCCTCACTTTGATTTTGCCTTACATGCTGAGAAACTCTTCGTTTTTTACTCGTGCTCGAGCAATTCGTAGTATTGCCCAAATTCCGATTTCAGGCAGAGCTTGGACATTTTTTGGTATTCGCGTTTGGTGGCGCGGATGAGATGCTTCATGGCCACGGCCTTGCCGTTGTCTGCCGCAAAGAATGCCGCGGCCAGCGCCACATTGCGGATATTGCCGCCCGTGAGCTTGAATTGCCGCGCCATGAAATCGAGGTCCACTTCCGTTGCCAGCGGCGTGGCGCGCGGCCACACGGTTTGCCAAATGCGCCGGCGATAGCTCTCTTCCGGAAACGGAAATTCTACGATGAAACGAATGCGTCGCGTGAAGGCCTCGTCGATATTCTTGCGGAGATTGGTGGCCAGAATGGTGATGCCCTCGTACTCTTCCATTTTTTGCAGCAGATACGCGATCTCGATATTGGCGTAGCGATCGTGCGCGTCTTTCACTTCCGAGCGTTTGCCGAGCAGCGCGTCGGCTTCATCGAAAAAGAGAATGGCATTGCTGTGCTCCGCTTCGGTGAAGACGCGGTTCAGATTTTTTTCCGTCTCGCCGATGTATTTGCTCACCACCGCGGAGAGATCGATCTTGTAAAGGTCGAGGCCGAGATCGCGCGCGATCACTTCTGCAGCCATGGTTTTGCCGGTGCCGCTCGGCCCGGCAAACAACGCATTGAGGCCTTTGCCGAGCGTGAGCTTATCCCCAAATCCCCATTCTTCCATCACCATGCGGCTGTGCTTGACTTGCTTGGCCAATTCGCGCAGTTGCTGCATTTGTTCTTCCGGCAACACGAGTTCTTCCCAAGAGCGCTTGGGGGTGACTTTGCGCGCCAGCGTCGAGAGCTTGGGCTGCGATTGAATCCTGCTGCTGGCAATCAATTCCGTGCATGAAATTTGTCCGCGCTCCGGTTCATGCACGCGCCCGGCTTGTTGCGCCGCAAGCACGGCGCGCGCAATCTGGCCGCCAGTCAAATTGAAACGCGCGCTCAACGGCTCGACCACATTGACTTCCTCCGCGGCAAGCGCGCCCTCGAGATGTAATCTCCATAGCGCTTGTTGGGTCGCATGATCCGGCATGGGAATCTCGACCGGAAAAATTTGCGGCAAATCCAGCAAGGCCGGGGGCATCGGATGCTCACTACCCACAAACGTCATCCAGCCGAGCTCGACGATCGCTTTGATGAGCCGCGGCCACAACAGCGGATTCTCTTCGGCGGCCACTTCGAGCTTTTCGAGATGCTCGAAATAGATTGCGGCAGGCTGCAATAGCCCTTCGCGCAAAAGCAGCCGCGCCTTTTCGTGCAGTGTTTCCGGGTGCGCCAGCCATGCGCGCAAATCTACCGAGAGCAGCAGCACGTTTTTTTCGCCGCATAACGCGCGCGCTAAAACTTTTTTGCCCACACCGGCGCGGCCGTGGAAATACCAAACCGGACGCGACGATTCGGGCTCTGACACGCTCATTTGAAAAAGCCGGCGTATGCGTTGCTGGAAGGGCTCGGGCAGGACGACTTTATCCCAAGCCAGCGGCCGCCAGAAGCGCACGTCGTGCGCGAGCTGCTCATCTACGACGCTGCTGCCGAGGAGGTAGTGGAGAATGCGCGTGTTGATTCGCAAGGCGCGATGCGCTGCGGAGCTTCCCCAATCATGCTCCGCGGCTTCCAATAGATCGAATCGGCGCAACGGCGCCGCGGGATGAAAGTAGCTCACGCCGGCCAGTCGTGCGGCGGCGGTATCGCAGAGCAAAGATAAAATGAGATCGAGGCTCGGGAATTTTTTGGTGAGATCGTTTTGTAGATAGGCATAGATTTTATCATAACGCGCGTCGAGCTGCGGGGCAAGGCAAATGAGCAATGCCTGTTGCTCAAAAGGCTGAAGCTGAAAACCTCCGGCTAAATGGGGCAATGGCAATACGAGATTTTGTGAAATAGTGGCTTGCAGGCGCGCCGTAATGCCTGCGCGAATCTGCTGCGCCTGTGCTTGAAGCTGCGCGATTTGTTCTGAATAGTTGCCGCCGGAGTCTTTATCGTTTTCCAATAGCCCCTCGGCGAAGAGAGCGTCGATCTCCTCATCTGCGGCAAAAAAACCGCGCAAGTCTTTTACGCTATCGTAGAAATTTGCCTGACGCAAACGCAACACGTGCGCGAGCAACAGCCGATTCAGCCATCGCAGCTCCTCCAAAAGATGGGCATGCCCATTGGAATAGGGTTGCGGCAACGGAGACCTCGGCCCCGTTTCCGCTCGACCTCGTTTGTGTTTCTTCTCGTGCTCCGAAACTTCAAGTGGTGCCATGATCGTGACGCCAAGGCGATATTTGTGGCGAAGCGAATCGTTATTTCCACCAGAACATGTATGTGAGCCAGATGACACAGCAAAAGGCAACATTCAAGCCATACCTGCTGCTGCAAGGTAGCGGAGCTAATCGCTTAGAATTGTTGCAACGGAATTTTGAGAGAAGGAAGGAGGCGCAATGCGAAGTGAGGCCTCAGCGCCTCAGTTATAGTAGAAGAAAAGAGAAAGCTGAGAATTTGGATTAGGTTAATCCGGTGAGGCGTTGCGGCCTCAGTGAATTAAGCAGCATGATCACGCCTGCGCCTGGCCGGTGCCATCCTTTTCCTCCAAATCGCGCAGCATTCTTTTCAGGCGGTCCGCCCCCGGAACTTGCGAATGTTTATTGCTAAGTTGGTAGTGATGTCGTTTCTTCATCAACACGCCGGACTCCACTAAAAACGCCAAGGCTTTTTCCACGACCTCGCGTTTCTCGCCAATCCACCATTGCGCAATGCCCTTCGCGCTGTCTTTGGCTTGGGGATGGTCGCGCAGGTAGTGCAAAATCGCAAGGGTGGCGCGACGCACGCTATCGTTTTCAGGATGAGCAGTCAAAGCAAGGAAATTTCGGAATGCCGTTTAATTCTACTTCAACAGATTCCTTTTCTGCCCACGAAACACGCGAATCACACGAAAAGCTTTTAAGCAGCGATCGTTATTCGCATGAACTGCAGATGATTGTGGCTTGTGCTGCAAAGTTTTCGCAATCATTAGGCCACAGGAGGGCTGCGAACGGGAAGAGAATAACCGATTAGATTTACTGGAGGAAATAATTATGCGCCGCAAGCGCGTGAAGACTCAGTGAGGCCTCAGCGCCTCACTCGTTCTCATCATGTTCGGAACGGGCTGTGCTCGCACGAATGCGGGTCACTTTGATTTGATACTTTTTGAGCAAGCCGGCGAAGCTTTTGCGATGAACACCGGCGTAACGCGCCGCGGCGCTGAGATTGCCGCGCGTGTAGTCGATCAACTCCTGCAGATAGTTGCGCTCGCAAAGCTTCAGCGCCTCACGACGGATTTCCGCCAATGTGCGAATGCTTTTGGGAAAACCGGGAGAGAGGGAAAGAGCTTCCGGGCCTTCGGCCGCGGCTTGCGTCAACCAATGTTGCACTCTGTTCTCCAATTCGCGCACATTGCCGGGCCAATCATGGGCCTGCCAACTGCGCAAAGTTTCAAGCCGCATCACCAGCGGCGGCTGTGATTCCGGCTGGTATTTATGCAGGAAGTGCTGTACCAAGCCTGGAATATCCGCGCGGCGCTCTCGCAACGGCGGAATGTAAAGCGGCACAACGTTCAAACGATAATATAAATCCGCGCGAAATTGCTTCTGTGCGATTGCCCAGGTCAAGTCGATATTGGTCGCAGCAATCACTCTCACGTCCGAGGAAACGTACTTCACCTGCCCCAATCGTTTGTATTGCCGCTCCTGCAAAAAACGCAGAAATTTTGCCTGCACGGCAACAGGCAGCGCTTGCACTTCATCTAAAAACAGTGTGCCGCCGTCCGCTTCTTCGATCATGCCTTTCGTGCTGGAGCCGGCATCCGTATAGGCCCCCCGCACGTGGCCAAAAAGCTCGTTCTCGACGAGATTCTCCGGCAACGCGCCGCAATCGACAACGATAAATGGATGGCTGGAGCGCGGGCCAAGATAGTGAATCGCGCGCGCGATCAACTCTTTGCCGGAACCGGTTTCGCCCGTAATCAACACCGTGGAATCGCAGGCGCCCAAATGCGGCAGCTTGCAAATGATTTCTTTCATGGCCTTGCTCTTCGCCACGATTTGATTTTGACGCATTTGGCGGCACAGCTTTTCCTGCAAGGTCTGCAAGTCGTCCAACGAAGCGATTTTTTGGGAAAGCCATGAGATCGTTACCGCCAGTTGCTGTTTGGTTTCTGGCAGAATGATAACCTCGTCGACTCCCAGGCCGGACAACGCTTCCGAACGCAGGGCGTGTTCCGCGGGCATCATCAAAATGACCGAGCTTTCCGGTTGCCGTTGGTTGAAGCTCTCAATGAAATGGGGAAATTGTTCATGCGCCTGCCATGCGAGCAACAACAGGCTGAAAGGATAAGAATGTGTGGCAGGATGAAACTCATCGTTCTGCATGCTGATAACCTGGCAGCCCGTTCGATCTTGCAAGGCATGACCGAGAGACTGAGCCAGCCGGTCATCATTCGCTACCAATCCGATCGCGCACATTTTCGCACCCCGTGGGTTTGAATCCAAAAAAACTTTCAGAGTTTTATTCTGAGTTTGAGAGCCTTGTCACATGCTCGCAATAAAGACTCCGGCAAGCGTGTGCATTTCACAAAAAAATTTTGGGCCGCGCAAACGAAACCATGCACGGGTGATTTTCAGTGTTCCGTTCCGCTTCCGTGTCCTAAGAACTTTACTAAACTTTTCAAGTTTAGTAAAGTTTTGGTTCCGGCTCGCTTTAGGGTGTCGCGCTGGAGAGTATGATGCCGTTGGAAGAGCGCATGAAAAGCACCGGTGTGCCCCAATCCATTTTCTCCACTTTCGACCTGATGGCCAGTTCTTTACGCGCCGCTTGTACGGCCATGTCAATTTGAAATTGCTCGGTCAAAGAGCGATAAAACGTTTCTGCGAAAACGACGCCGCTGTCGTCGAAAATTTTGTGCTGCATCGCAATCACTGCCGGGAGGCCTGCGCTCACCAACGCTTGCGCCGTGCCCGTGAAATAATCGAAGCGCGAAGTTTGCGCCGTTTGACAGGCGTTGAGAATGACCAAGCGGACCTCCGAATCGCGCAGTAAAAGCTCCAATCGCGCGGTATTGACCGGTTCGGCGTCGCCCGATTCGTTCTCAAAAATCAAACAGCCTTCTCCGCCTTTTGCCGACTCCTGAAACGTGCCGTGGCCGGTATAGTGCAACACATGATAACCTTCTTTCAGCTTTTGGCTGAGCGCCTGCACCGTGAGGTTGGGCAGAAAATCGAGTTTCACAAGATGCCCGCGGATATGCGGCCTCAAAATTTGCCGTATGCGCTTTTGTTCCTCTGCAATCCCAGGCAAAAAAGCATGCCCGCTCGGGCTTGCGCTCGCCACGAGAACTTTAAGCGGAGGCGCAACGGTCAACGCGCGCCTCTCTTGTTGTGTCATCAAAAAGCGCACAAGCGAAAGCTCCGGCGTGAGCGCCAGATATTCGCGGCGATTGGGATCATACATAAGCTCCCACGGCAAGGTCACGAGCGCGGGTGATTCGATCATAAGCTTGAGGCGGAGGCGTGTTGCGGGCGTCGCTTTGATGAGGCCTCGGCTTTCATAATAACACCGATTGATGGCCGGTTGAAAGAGTTTGTCGAACAATTTTTTGCCAAACGTGCGCATCTCTTCCTGAGTGGCGTCGTCGGCTCGCAGCTTGCCTAAGAATTCCTCTGCTTCGTCCTTTTCGAAAGTAAATTCGCCGTCGCGTGCTTGGCCCGCGGGCGAATCGATCACGTCGACCAAATAAGTCGCGCCGCTCTTTTTCTGCACGTGCAGCGTGAGATCTTTGTATTGAATGGGCCGCGGCTTCTTGCGATCAAGATAGAATTTCGTGGCCAAATAACCCGCGCACAACCCGAGACTGGGCAGAACAAAGCCGGACCATCGGCCCCACAAATTCAGGCGAAGAAAAATCACCAGCAAAAACAAAACGAGCGCAGCCACTGGCGTTAGCCACCGGTGCTTTCTGATCCACGCCCACTGCAGCCTGCCCGTCACGCGCCACACCAAAAGCAGCAGCGTTGCACAGCCGACAAAAAACAAAGTTTCCCAAAAGTTACCGTCCGTCATCGGCGCGTTATTGAGTATTTGGCTGATAACGGAGGCGTGAATTACCCAATTGGGGAGCTGTCGTTCGCCAAGCGGATTTTTATCGCTATAATCCTCGGTGATGGTGGAATTCACCACCAAGACGATTTTATTTTTGAAGGTACTGTCGATGCTCGCATGCAAAAGCGCATCGTCGGTCGAATACGGATGGAATAGCCGCGCTCGAACAAAATTGATCAACACTCTGCCATCTGGGTCAACGGGAATTTTGAGCGAATCTTTTTTAAAAAGAAGGAAATCGTCAAGGTGACACTGCTCACATTCGTGCTCGCACACATGTATCTCGAGCAGCGAATCATTAACGCCCCGAGAACTGCGCACCGCTTGCAACGGCAATCCGGCGTAGGCCTCGTTACCGTATCCCAAGATTAAGGGAAAGCGCCGAATCCCGCCATCGGCATCCGGTTCAAGATTAACGTGCGCGAGTTGTGAGGAAGCTTGACGAAGCGCGGGGAACGGCGGCACCACCGCGCTGGCCATGCGAAAACAATTGGACGTTGGCATAATGGGAACGCGCAAAGTATGCCTGGTTCTTAAGCAGGTGTCTTGCTGTCCCGCGGTTTCCAATGAAGTCAGATTGAAGGCGTGTACCACCGTGCTGCACGCAGCAGTTGCCGCGGCCAAGCTCGCGTCGCTCGCGCTTTCTTTCTCCCCGGCAAAAATCACATCGAAAGCGATTGTGCGCGCGCCCGCGCGTTGCAAGGCTTGCAGCAATAGCGCGCACCGCGGGCGGACGTTCGTGTGTGCGGGCGTTTGCAAATCCACGATGACCAAATCCTCCGAGGGGCTTTGATGAGAATAGAAGAGGTGGTCATAAACGAAGCCGTCGATGATTTCGCCGAAGTCGCGGATCGGGTCGAATGTGTAGAGCATGCTGGCACCCAGCGTAATCATTGCCAGGCTCGTTGCCAAACCAAGAAGCAGCGCGATGATTCTATTTCGTGTTGTCGGCACGTAGGGTATCATTCGTAATCCCAAAAGAGAATGAAACTGCGTTCTTCATCTTCCTGGCTGCCTGTCGGCCCGGCTGATTTGAGAATCGCCTTGGGCTTTTCTTTCTTCACGAACTTCGCAAAAGCCTCATTGATGTAGCGCTTGACTTCATAAAATCTCTGTTTCCCTGTTTTGCTTTTTGCCCTATCGTTCCAGGGCGTTGCCATCAGCCCGCTTTCCTCCTCCGCGGCGCCGATAAAGCTCACCGCTTTCGCACTGTCGCCTTTCAGCGCGCGCGCCACGTCCCAAATCATTTCCGCGGATTGCTCGAGAAGCTGATTTGCCGCGATCGAATCCTCTTCTTCCTCCGCAAGCATTTGATACAATAGCGCGAGGTTCAATCGTATGCCCGGCTCGAAAGCTTTGAATTCAAGGCTGCGTTCGTAGCAGCGCCGCGCTTGCGGCATGCGGCCTTTGATGAAATGCACGTTGCCGAGATTGTTGAGGCCGGGCGCATAGGTGGAATCGAATTGCAGCGCGGTCTCGAACTCTCCGCGAGCGGCCTCGAACTCCCGCATGCCGGCGAAATAGCAGCCGAGCTGATTGCGCACGCTGATACTGTCGGGATGGTCGTGCAAAACTTTCTGAAAGCTTTCCGAAAGAAATTGCTCTTTCATGCGCGCAAGCTCGACGAGCGCGTGCGCCATCGCAGGCTGAACGCTGGCCGAGTCCGGCGGCGTGAACCATTTGCGTTTGATGGGCGCGTGCTCGACCGGCGGATATTTCTTTTGTTCTTCACGCACAAACACCGCTTGCCAGCCGGGTTCGTGCGAGGCTTGCGCGTGCTCGCGCGCGCCTTTTTGCCAAGCCGCGAGAAAGGAGGCGGGCAGCATCGTGGTTTCGATGGGCACCCACAACATTTCATTTGCTTCCACCAGCAAACTGTCGGGCAACGGCAGCGCGTAACGATGCGCCACGGGAATGCCGGTGTTGAGCATCATGAAAATATGCCCTGGCATTTTCAGCAGCGCGGTCTCAATGCCGCGACTGGATAAGAGGGAGGCGTATAGAATCGCCAAGTCTTCGCAATCGCCGGCCCGGAAATCGCGCGAGGCGGAAAGCAGAGCATCGGGCCATGTAATGGTATCGAGATAGAAGTTGGAATCCGTGGCCGCGGAGATCGTCGCATCCGGATCGCGCGTGGGCCGCACACCATAGGCACGCAACGCTTCGTAGAGCTCGAGCGCGTCTCCGATTTCGGTGCGTTCGAGCCACGCAGGCACGTGCGCGCCATACTCCTGCAAGGCGAATGTGCGCACGAGCGAATCGCTTTGCGTGACGAACGAAGCGGCTTTGGCCGGCTCGTTCCACGTGATCGTGCCATCGCCGTGCAAAAGAAAACGCACCGTTTCAGGTTCTGTATATGTCCGGCCTTCATGCTTATAACTGACCTTGATCTTGCCCTTCAAGTTGTCTTCGATGGCGACCGCTTTCAACAGACTGTCCGAAAAAACCGCGAACAGGTCCACGGCCACGGCTTTGCCGGTATCGACCTTCACCGGCCAAGTGAATGCGCCTTTGGTGAGTCCTTCCACTTCAAAACTGATTTTTGCCGCAATGGGCGCATCGTGTTTGTTCCTAAGATAGACTTTGCCCACCGGCGTTTTCGCTTGATGATAATGCCGAGCCAGCGAAGAGAACACCGGCTCGATGTGCGCCCCGCTAATCTCAACCAAGCGCGGATTGAAATTCCAAGCAAACGCAACGGAGAAACGATGGCTCGCGGGCAAAGTGGGCGGCATGGTGTAAGCGTAGTCGAAGCGCACAAGATCTTTTTTGAGACTAAGGCCAAAGCCCGCGGACCAAGTCAGGCCCTCGTCGCTGTTGCGATACAAATCTTTTTGCAATCCGGCGCGCAAAGCCAGCGCCGCGTCTTCCAGCACGGATTTAAGCTCATCATGACGCAGCCATATTTCGCTGCCCACATGCAGACGATCGTCCACGTCAAACGCCAGCAACGGCTCATGCAGGAAGCGCCATTTGTCGAACGGTTGATAGGCCAATCCCAAACGCAGATTGCGCGGCAAAATCACTTCACTCTTGCCGGTGCCGTATTTCACGCGCGTGTCCGTGGCGTCGTGCAGCATGAGGCCCGCGCGCAGTTGCTTGAGAAGCTTCACGCCAGCAAACTCGTGCACGTACAGCAAGCCGAGGTCGAGTCCCTCTCCCGAGGCTGCGCCTTCGGAGTCGCCCTCTAGGCTGGCGTCCGTGCGTAGATGTTTGACATTCGCGCCGAGCGAAAGATTTTTGCGCGCTGCCCATGCCACGGAGAGCGCAAACTGATCGCGGCTGAATGATAGTTCCTCATCATCGAAGCCGTAACGCATCCAATCGACGCCGAAAGCTATACGGTCCGTGAGCGGCCGCAGATAGGAAACGTAGCTATTCTTCAGCCCGAGGCCATAGAGGTTCGAGTACATGCTGTTGAATTCTTCGCGTTTCAAAAACGGCAGGCCCGCGGGATTCCAATACATGGCGTTGCCGTCGTTGGCAATCGCCACAAAGGTTTCGCCGAGCCCGAGCGGCCGCGCGCCGACGAAAAGCTGCTCGCGCTGGGCGCGGCTTTGCGAGACGAGCAACGCTTCAAAGAGCAGCATGCACCACGCTGCTTTGGTAACTTTGTTTTTCATAAAAATTTCTCGCGAGGTTTTTTGAGCTAGACTCAACGGCCTCTGATAAAAACCATTTTTTGAGTTTGCGTGAGAGCGCCGGCAGTCATGCGCACAAAATAAACGCCGTTGGCAACCCGCCGCTGTGCCGCGTCCGTGCCGTTCCATTGCACGGCATGAGCGCCGGCAACGAGGGGCCGGTCAACAAGCGTCGCGACCAAGCGGCCGGCGAGATCATAGACATTGATCGTAACGTGTTCCCGCTTGGGAAGGCCGAATGCAATGGTAGTCCCGGCCGCAAATGGGTTGGGGTAGCTCGGAGACAATGCAAACTGCGTTGGCGCTGTTTCTCGTGGAGCCGCAACGGAAGTAGGAGGCTTTTTGCCGGTGAGAATAAATCTGCCCAAGTTTGAAAAATCGCTCCACGGCGTTTTGCCGGAGTCTATGGTGCTCCACATCAATTGATGCTCGCGCATGGAGTCCGCGTCCGCGTCATTATAGCCCAGCTCGATGCGCAACGTTTCCCCGGCTTTGAAAACTTGCGGGAATTTGACTTCGACTTCCGCCTGCCAGTTTCTTGCCGGGCCGAAATCGCCGACCTTTGCAACAACTTCCTGGCCGGTATAAAGAGTATCGTAGTTCTCGCCGAACCCGGAATACTTGTAGATTTTGCCATTGCGGAGAATATTGAAATCGAAATCCGAGGCGTCACGCGCCTCGTTTTTGTTCACGTCAACCATGAGCAACAAGCCGTCGTCTTCTATGACTTTGTCCCCGGGGACATTATCGTTGACGTTGCTGACGTCGTCGAGGACGATAAACGCCAAATGGAGTTTCTGATTTGCAAGGTCGGTAACCGCGCGCCAAATGATGAACGCATCATTGAAATCGGTCCAGTAGCGCCACAGCGTATCCAGCGCGGCGACCTGCGTGGCAGCCTCCGCCGCATCGCGCTTGTGCAGAGCGGATTGCCTCGCGTTTTGTGCTTGAAGATTCGCATTCCGCGCACTGACTTGGGCCACGCACATCGCTTGCGCATAAGCACTTTCGTTAAGCGTGCCATCCGTAATGATGGGAGAGCTGCTTTCATAAACGAGGTACTCCTTTGCCTTGACATTCCGCCCGATGACCAATTTGCCCGGCCAATTCCACGGGTCACGCAGTGGGTCGTCTGTAGCCTTGCCTTGCGTGTTCCATGTCATGCGCATATCGTTGACCACGCGGCCGTTTTCCAGCGTATTATCGGCGTCGTGATAAATAATCTCGCTCCAAACGCTGTCGTCAAAGGCATAACTGCCGCTAGTATCCTTGAAAAAAGACTCAGCGCTCCATTGAAACGGTGCAGGTGCTAAAGACAAAACCGAGTGCGTGAAGAACACCAATGAACTCACTACTTGCGGCATAAATACGAGATTGTCTGCAGTCTGGAGGTAAATTTTATCGGTACCCCTCGTTTGGTTGGCGTGTCGCAAAGCGTTGCTTCCGGTCACGTCCGGCCAACTCCATGCCGAAGGCCGAGGCATGTTCCTCTTGCTTCTGAAAATTTGAATCGCGTCGTCCTCTTCCAGATTCGCCTCGGGAGGCGAGTCATTGAGCAAATTGTCTTCATCGCGGAGATCGTCGTTTATCACCACGCTAAAATAGATTCTGTCGTTAAGCCAGGCGGCTTGCCAAACCGCAATCACATCATTGGGATTCTCGCCAGACTGCGGCCAATCTTTCCAATTTCGCCTGTTGTCGCGCTCATCGAACCGGCACAGCGGCACGGCATTGCCCAAACCCCAAGCCGCTTGTTCGGCCACGACACCATCTTCAAGATTGATGTCGTTTATGAAGCGCAGTTGCGGGACGATATAGGTGTAATAGGATTGCCCATGAGCAGAGTTGCCAAACAGCGTCAATGACAAGAGCGCTGCAGCGAACAAAATTTTTTCGCGCATGCTTTTTCCTCCAAAGTTTATTTGTTGACGATCACAACGGTTTCGAACATTTCCCGGCCTGTGGTTTTCACACTTATAATGTAAAGGCCGCTGACGCACGGCTCGTGGTTTTCGTTTCTGCCATCCCAAGTTATGACGTTCTCGCCCGGGGGCAGCGCTTCTGCGCGAAGCTCGCGCACGAGGCGCCCGGTCGCGTTATAGATTTTCATAGTCGCTGCGCCGCTCTCGCGTGCTGCAAAAAGAACGTCGGTGTGATTGGGGGTTCCGCCATTGCTTGAAAAAATCCGCGGCCGGCAGCGCAGAGTTGTGAACTCCGGACCGAATGCGCCGACTCCTTGCGCGAGGCTGTCGATCACAAAGAAATCGCCGAAGGCGTAAAACGGCGCCGTGATTTTGTGCTGCTCATAATCAGGCGTGCCGCCGAGGCGCGCTTGTCCGTGTGCGCCTTTCGCCGGCGCTTGCAATACGACCAAATGCCTTTGTGCTTCCTTCGTTTGCGCGATGCCGGGATGGTGAATGGTGATCGTGCCGAGCTTCTCCTGCTGCAAACGAGGAATTTCATCCTCACCCGTCACCGAGATTTTGAAACCCGTGATCGCTTTTTTGCCGAAAGCCTGCCGCAGATCGCGTGTGAGCACCGAGTTGATCGTTAGGCGATAAGGCTTGTTCAGCGCGCCCGGCGGCAGATAAATTTCCACGGCAGGCAGGCGCGATTGCATGATTCCACCGCGCTCGCCGAGGTCGCTCGTCGCGAATAGCGAATCGACGTGCACGACGAGTTCGGTGCTGCTCGCGTGACTCAGTTGGTCTTGCGCCTGCAAGCGAAGGCGATAGGCGCCGTTCGGCAAAGCCCCGGTGTGCCATATCGCCAAAGTGTCGGTTTGGGGTTCGGACGAGGCATTCCAAAAAGGCGTTAGTTGATCATGACGCCAATCATTGCCGTCTTCGCTGCGATATTCGAGTTTGATTGTAGCAAGATCCAAATCGTGGTCTGCGATCACGCCCACGATTGCAACCTTGCCGGCTACATACGTCTCCGGTTTCGGCGTGGAAATGGCAATAGCGGGCGGCGTTATATCGGTCTTGAAGCGGTGTCGCGCCGGCGTACGATCGAGGTTCTTGTCGGAATCAATCGCTTGCACGGCAAGCTCGAATTCCCCGTTGGGCAAAGCCGTTTGAATCGCAAGCGTATTGCTGTTGGAGATTTGGCCTTGCTCCATCAATCGTTCTTTGCTGCCGTCTTGCCGCAATTGCCAAAGCTCGTAGTGATAAGAAAGCTCATTGGGCAACGAAATATTGTCGCGTCCGCTTACTAGGAAGGAGGGCGAGGCGATACTGAAAAGCTCCGGCTTGGGCGGCAAGATGAACGTTTCCGGAGGAATAGATTCGCCAATGTAACGGCTCGCCCCGTCGAATGTCCCGAACCAAAAATTCAGCGTGGTGTCCGTGCGGCCCGTTTGCACATCATGCTTTAGAATTTGATCCAACAAAATGCTCTTTACGATTTCATGAGCCAGCCCGCTGGCGCCGGGCGTGAAAACGCGCCACTGGTTATCCGGCAAAGACCAGCGGCTCACGCCATGCTCGGTGCCAAACCAAAAACGTTTTTTGGAGTCGTCATACAGTATGGCATGAACAGCGTTATTTACCAATCCTTCTTCGGTCGATATCCAAGACAAAGAACCTTGCTCATACTTCAAAAGGCCTTTGCCATTGGTTCCAAACCACAGCACGCCGGCGCTGTCCTCTCCGGCGCACAAAATCTTATAGTAGGCCGCGCTGTCCGCGCTCGCTGGCTTGAAATTTTGCCACGCGCGGCCATTGAAGCGGCTCAAGCCCGCAAACGTGCCAAACCACAAATCGCCGTAACGGTCTTGGTGAATGGCTAACACTTGATTGTGCACCAAACCGCTATCGGTGTTGAAAGTTTTCCATTCCGCTTTTTTGCGATTGTAGCGCACCACGCCCTTTTGAAAAGTTCCGAACCATAAGTTTTCCTCGCGATCTTCCAAAATCGCGAGAACGTTATTCTCCGGAAGAGGTCGTGGTGCAGTATATGACGTGCAACCCTGAGCGTTCACGCTCACCACTCCGCCGCCGAACGTTCCAATCCACACCGTGCCCTCGGCGTCAACTTCCAACGCTTGAATGCGCCGGTTATTCAAACCCAAACAGTCAATCGGCTCGAATTTTTTTTCTTGCTGGTTATAACGATAGACGCCTCGGCTATCCAGCCCGAACCAGAGGTTGCCGGCATGATCTTTCGCCATCGCTTTGACTATTTGCCCGGTGAGAAAGGAGCGCCAACTGCCGTCATAGCGGCTCACGCCGGCATAGCGCGTCGCAAACCACATGTTGCCATAGCCGTCTTGCAACACATCCAGCACCGCCTCATGGATCAGTCCGTCGTTTGCCGTGAACGTGTCGAGCTGAGAGACGCCGTCATAGCGATAAACAAACTGCTCGGTGGCGAACCAAAGATTGCGATCCCAATCCTGCGTGATGGCGAAAACATTCTTGAAGATTTGCGCAGGCCCTTTGCTCCACATGTTGTTCTCGAAATACGAAACGCCGCCGCCGATGGTAGCCACCCAGAGGCGGCCTTCGAGGTCTCCGAAAATGTCCGTGATGCGATCGGAGACGAGTTGGCCATTCGTGTTCGCGTTATTGAAAGTCGTCCATGCGCCACTCGTATCAAGCCGCGAAACGCCGGTCTCCGAGGTTCCAAACCAAACGTTGCCGCTTTTATCAACCCAAACAGCTTTGACGCTATTGCCGGCCAGGCCGTCATTCGTGGTAGAATGTCGCGCAGGGTTGGCGAGGTCATTTTGAGCATAGCAATAAACGCCGTGACTATTCGTGCCAAACCATAATTTCCCATGTTGGTCTTTGGCAATCACCCACACCGTATCAGCAGCCAAAGCCGGGGGGCCTGCATAAAATTTTTCCTCGGCGTATTTGCTCACTCCCCTCGCGGTGCCGAACCACAGGTTCATCGCATCGTCTTCGGCAATGGCGAAGACGCGATCATTGCTGAGGCCCTCGCGTTGCGTGAAGTTTTTCCACAGGCCGTCGAAGCGCGTCGCGCCGTGCCGCGTGCCGAACCAAAGCCCTTGCGTCGCGCTCTCGAAAATCGTATAGACTTCCACGTCACCGAGGCCGTCCGCGGTGCTGAATGAGCGCCATTGGCTGGGCTGCGCCCATGCCGCGGAAGATGAATTGAGACTCAACGGCAAAGCAAACGTGAGCGCGCAATCTAAAAATTTTCTCAACGTTGTTTTCATGTCGGGTTCCGGATTTCACTCAAACCTATTCGACAACACGACCGTTTTGGTTTTCGCCTGCTCTTGCCCTTGAATGATGGCGATATAGATTCCGCTTACGCAGACTTTGCCGTCCTCATCACGGCCGTCCCATTCGATGGCATTGAAACCCGCGAATAACGCGGTGTTGTCCCGCAAGCGCCGCTTCAAACGTCCGGCGGCATTATAGATTTTGACCGAGACGTTGTCATCTTTTCTGAGCAAAAACGATATGGTAGCGTGATCGCCATAGCCCTGTCCTCCGCCGGCCGGCGAAAAGATTCTCGGTTGAATATTGACGGAATCAATGCCATGCGTGCGTGCGGGAACTTTGCTGCTGCGCAACGCATATCGTCCCAGCTTGGTGATCGCGGTGGTCACGCTCGGCGCGCCGGCAATGTCTTCGACGGTCCCGCCCACGCCGAGCCACTGCGACGAGTCTTGCCGAAAGATCGCAATTTGTTCGCGCGCATACGTAAGAGGAGAGCGCAGGGCAATATTCAATGTGAGGGGTTTTTGAAAATGTTGCGACAGGGGCGCGATATCATAAGCCACTATCGTCGAAGAGTCTGCTGCTTCATAGCGCGCAACCGGCGTAATCGTGACTTCGTTTGGTGCGAGCAACTCGCCGGGGGGAAAGTAGAGCGTCACGCGTGCAACGGAATCCATGAAGCTGCTTTTCCCGCCCAAACTCGGGTTGATTTTGTAAAACACTTCCGTCGCCGGAGTGGAGTCAATATCGCCGTCACTATCCGAGGCGCGAACTTCAAAAACGTGCCGGCCCTCGCGCAATCCGAAGATGGGCAAGATGTCATTCGGTAGAAACGGCGACCAACGGCTGCCATCAAAGCGATAAGAGTAGCGAAACTTCTGCGGCAAAGTGCTCCGATCAACGCCCGCAAATTGTAGAATGACGTTGTCCGTGGTGACGGCGTCAAACTTTGAAACCATCCGCGTATCCGGCGCATCGAGTTTGAGGCGATGCCTCGTGACGCCGTTGTTCGCCGTGCCAAACCAGAGATCGCCGCGGCGGTCTTCAAACGCCGCGAAGAGGCTGAGGTCGCCGGCTTCACTTTTTTCAAAAGTGGTCCACAGGCTGTCGCTCCCGTGCACGCGCAAGCGCGAGAGGCCGGAGCTGGTTGTGAACCAGTATTCTTGCGCACGCACTTGCACAATAGCGCGGACATTGTTGGAGGGGAGTCCATTGGCCTTCGTGAAATGCCGCGAACGCTGCACCTCGCCGTTTGCCGGAATTTGGTACACGCCGTCTGCGACCGTTCCAAGCCAAAGGCCGCCGCTGGAATCTTCGAAAATGGTTTGCACCGTGCCCGTGATCGCATCCAAACTTTGCCAGCGCGCATTTGCCGCAATCGGCAATGTTATCCAGTTCAAGCCTTGCGCGGTTCCCACCCACAAGCGGCTGGAATGGTCGGTGAGCAGAGAAGTGATCTCGCTGCTTTTAAGACCATCGGCGGTTGTGTATACTCTCATGGCCTCGCGAAAATTCTCGCGCGAGTCGGCAGAGTCGAGTGGAACCCGGCAAAGGCCGCGGTTGGTGCCGAACCAAAGGAAGCGTTGTGCATCTTCCACGATCGCGTAGACATTGTTGCCCGGCAAAATCGAATCGCTGCTGGAAAAAAACAGCCAGTCATTGCGCGTGTACGGATTCACGGAATTCAAAGCTTGATAATTGCGATTGTCAGCAGTCCCGCCAATCCAAAATCTCCGGTTCGAATCTTCGAAAATGACGTTGATTTGGTCGGTTGCGAGGGTTTTCTCGCGGCTGCGAATGTTTTCCCAATTGTCTGCAATGAAGAGATTCGCCGCGCGAGGGACGAGGTGAATGCCGTCGCCGTTTGCGCCGAACCATAAATAACCGGAATCATCCTCTGCGATCGTGAGCACGTTCTTTTTGCAGAAGTCGACAGTCTGCGCAAAATTTCTCCACGAATAATCGAGCCGCGAAAGGCCGCCGCCGTCCGTGGTCACCCACAGATCTCCTTCGCTGCCGCGCATGAAATCGTTGCTTTGGTTCGAAGCAAGCCCGTCGCGCGCCTCTTGAAATTGCTTCCAATTATTCTGCTGATGCAAATCGCTGGCGGGATCAATCACAAAAACGCCCTCGCCCAAAGCGCCAAACCAAACTTTGCGGTCGTGATCTTCTGCGATGGCAAACACGTTTTTGGCAACGTCAAACGAATCTAAAAGTTCGGGATTCATTGTGGGGAATCGCATGACGCTATTTCGAGCGCTTCCATACCGGCCTATCCAAATGTTCCCCATGTGATCACAAAAGAGGGCCTGTACAATACCTACGTTGTGAGCAAAGTCATGCGCCCACACACCCGATTCTTTGCGCTTTTTCGGATTGTAGCGATAAGCTCCGGAATTGGTACCGACCCAAATATTTCCCAAAGTATCTTTTGCCATGGCATTCACCACAACGCCGGGCGTGAGGATGATGTCCCAGTTCTCGCGCCGCGAGAGTAACTCGTTCTGCACGACCGCCTGCGCCGCGGCAATACTGACCCCGCCTCTGGTTCCAAACCAGATATTTCCGGCTTCGTCCTCAAACAGCGCGTTGATTTGGTTATGGAGCAGTCCCCCGTGTGTGCTCTCAACATTATGGTTCAGCCAGGTCGCGGGATCTTTTAGCTCGCGCTCGGGATTGATCCGACTAAATCCGCGATTATATGTTCCAATCCACAAATCACCGTCTTGGTCTTTTAGAAGGCAGGTGATCAAATCGCTGCTGAGCGCATAGCCCAAGGCTTGGCTAGCGCTCGTCCATTCCCGGCCGTCGAAGCGGCTTAGGCCGGAGGCCAAAGTGCCGATCCAAATACCGTTGTGATCATCTTCCGCCACTGCGGTCAGATCAAGGCTGGGCAAGCCCTCGGCGAGAGTGTAATTGATCCAGCGTTGCGCCTGTGCTTGTTGAGAACAGCAGGCGCCGAGGAGGATCAAGGCGAGCAATTCTACAAGCCGGAATCGTTTCACGGTTGCCTCTGCATCCGAAAATGTTCCAATCGACATCCATTGCGCCGGCGCATTGATTTCGCGCCGTTGGCTCTATTAATCGAGCGGCGCTAGATTTTGCGAAGTGCGTGCTTTGATGCGTATGCCTTTGATATCGGTGAGCAAGGCATTTTTGAATTCAACCGTTGTGGCGCCAATCGCCCGCGCTTCGAAGATGAGAGCGGCGAGTGCGCCATTGCCATTCGGTCCTAGTGCATTACCGGAAGTCACCGCTCCCAAAGTGCATTTGGAATACATGGGGCTTCTGCCGAAATGTGGACCGATTTGCGTTGGGCTCCGCGTCGAGCTTGCCAGAAAACCTCCCAATGCCACGCCACTGCTATCCAGCTTGAGGTAGGCGGGATCGAACATGATATCGAACTGAAACGCGCCGAGGTTTTTCACCTCTTGCACGATTACGAGCACGGTGTCTTTTTGCCCGAGCTGCAAAAGCTCGAGCCGTGCGCGATTGATTCCCACAACGGCCTCTTTCTGCGGAGGAACCTTGTGGCAAGTGGAGGAGGAACAGCAGACCATAAGCATTGCCACGCCTCCAAGAAGAAGAAATTTGCCCATAACGCGATCCTTTAGTTGAAGACTGCAAGTCATCGGTCGTTTGCCAAACTGGGTGCGGTTCCCACCGCCTCGATCTTCGCTTTGAGTTGCTGTAAGTCTTGCGCGTCGATTGTGTCGTTGCCGCAATAGCGCTGCATTGCCACATTGAAATCTACGTCGGCGCGCGGGTTATAGCTCGTGTGGCCCTTGGTGAGTGAATCCCGTGGGATTTGCAAGATCAAACTTTGCATGAACGCGATGTCGGCATCGTCGTCATTGCCATCATTATTGACATCCGCCCAGGAATCGCTGGGGCAAGCGCAGGGGGCAAAATTTGCAGCATCCGCAATCTGTTGTTTCAAGCCCGTCGTGTCCGAGGCGAAGGCAATCACATAGATGACTTTGCCCCGAGCATGGGGTTCCATCGTTCCCAAATCGCTCATTACTGTTAGAGTCAAATCCGCCGGCCCGGTGTTGCGCAATCCTCGCGTATCTCCCGCGAAAAACTTGCGGCGCGCGCTCTCGCCGGCCGTGGAGTCTTGCGGCGAATTATCCGGCGTAAGGATATCGTCAAAAGCGCTCACAAGATAGCCGCTGGAATTTAAGGCCGCGGTGAGAGGCGCGACGCCGACATACTTGTCGCGATTTTGGCCGTCGAAAACATAGGCAAGTTGGTGCGCTGGAATAAAGCCACCGCGGTCCTGTGTCGCATTGCTCCCAGCATCCACATCCAGAAAAAGCGCGAGCTTCACTTCTTTGATCGTGGTGCTCAAGTTGATGACGGTCCATTCTAACAAAGCCCATTTCTTGCCTTTGTTATGATACGTGAATTGTTCGAGGGCAAGAGAGTCCTCCGTGCATATCATTTCCACGGGTTCATGCGGCATGAGCGAACCGATATGCTCGTCCACTCTGCCATTAAAGCCATGAAGTAGAATATTGGGAGCGGAGCCGGGCTTCGTTTTAAAATCAGCATCATCGCCGTCATAAACCTTCGCGGTGCCGTCGGCGCGTTTCGTCCAAATTTGCAGATGGCCGTCCGCGAGTAGGTTATTGTTTGAGATTTTCAAGTAGCTCCAGCCGTTCTTGCCGCCGCCCAGGTTGTCAATCTCCAATGCAAAGTCTGCGGCGTGCCGCGTGAGAGAAGCATGCGCCTCGGTTCTGACTTTAACCGTATCGGAAGAAGCTTCGATTTGACTAGATTCATAAAGCGCATTCACCACATACGAATAGGGCGTGTTGGTTTGAAGCTGAAGGTCTTCATAAAATCGCACATTGGGATCGATTATTTTATCCAACTCTTCCACGGTGTTACCTTGACGCCAACGTTTGATGCGAAATCCCTCTTCTTTATCGGACAGATCTTTCCAAGTCAACACAATGGCCGTATTGGAAATCGCGGTCGCATGCAATTCCGTGACTGGCACTCCGCCCCCGGCAAGGGCGGCGACAGCAAAAACATCTGCGGAAGCGTTATCACTAGTCAAAGTCGTGTCGCCGAAACTCGTTTCACCAACGAAGCTTCCGGTGAAGAAACTTCTGCCGGAGCCGGCCAAGGCATGGCGCACACCCGGCCCGATGCCGCGCGTACCGCCGCGCCGGGCTGCGAGCGCTTGTCCGAAGGCGTCATACTCCGCCACGAAAATGTCGAGTTTGTCTTCACACTCCAACTCGTGCTCGCCGAATTTTGCTTTTCCAGAAAATTCTCCGCTCACGTAGATTTTTCCGCCTTGCCCCAAAGCCACGCTTTCGCCCAAATCTTTCGTTTTTCCGCCCGCGCTCCTCACCCATTGCAAAGCGCCGGCAGAGTCATAACGCGCGAGAAAAACATCCTCCTTGCCGGCGCTCTTGAGCGTGAGGCTGTCACGATCAACACTAGCCACGTCGAAGAAATCTCCGACGACGTAGAGATTGCGACGGCCATCACTCACCAAGCTTTTGCCGCGATCATGCTGCGGACCGCCAATGCGGCGCGCCCAACGGAATTTGCCTTTGGCATCATATTGAGCGACGAAGACATCGCCCGCACCCGCGCTCTTGAGCGTTGTCATATTCGACTGTCCGCTTCCGAAAACGGCGCTGTCTTGAAAAACGCCGGTCACAAAGCAATTGCCCAAGTGATCGACTGCAATGCTCAAGGCCGTGTCCGCGGCTGCGCCTCCGGCTGATCTGACCCAAAGCAAGTGGCCGGTGGCATCATATTTAGCAACAAAACAATCGGATTCGCCGGCGCTGTTGATCTTTGCCGCAGGCTCATCGGCTTTGTTAAATTTTGCCTCGCCCTGAAAAAATCCGGTCACAAAACAATTGCCCGCGGAATCGAATGCGACGTCGGTTCCTTTATCAGACCCCGCGCCGCCGGCGAGCACGCGCCAAAGCTCCTTGCCGTCCGCGTCGTATCGCGCGACGAAAATATCTTCATCGCCAACTGCCGGATGAGTCAAGCCTAGTGCAGCCGGAGTTTGATCATCGTGCGTGCAGCCGGCGATGCCGATCCCTCCGTGGGCAGTAATCGCAACGGCATGAGCTTCATCCGAACCCGAGCCGCCGGCGTTGATCGCCCATTGCGTTTTGCCGGTATTGTCGTACTTGGCAACGAAAATATCCTCCGCACCGGCGCTTGTTAGCACATGGGAAGAATCGAACCGCGCCGAGTCCGAAAACACGCCGGTGATATAGGTGTTTTCCTGGAGATCAACGACGATGTCTTTGCCGGCATCGTTTGCGAGGCCGCCGGCCTGGCGTGTTCTGCCCTTCTCGTATTTCAATGTGGTATGCCGGCCGTCACACGCCATCATGAAAACCAGCAGCAAAAAAATAATTCTGACTCTTTGCATAATAAGTATCTCCACTCATGATTCGAGCACGGAACAATAGGCGATTAGCTTTTCAAACTCAGAATAAAATTCTGAAAGTTTTTTGATCCGTGTGCTGCCCGCAGAGCATCGATTTTCTGCGTGTCTGAAAATCCGAGTTAGGCCTTTTCATACAAAAGGACACCGTTTGATGCGGTTTTCTCACGATAATTCTTGAGAAAACATCAAAGCTCGACGAAAGGTCAGCGTTAACGATTGCGTGAGTGCGACCAGTGGTAGTAGCTCAATTTCAAGCCGTCCGTTGAGAAAAGATGAAGCACCCGCTTGAAAATCTATTTTCTGATCTCCGCTGTCCTTAAAAAAAGAAGCTGGCATTTGCGTTTCTTTTATTTCTCCCCCAATAAATATTTTGAGGTTTATGCAAGAGTTGCTATTTTTATCGCATGAATCACGACCGCCCCAACGGCCCCATCTCGGAGAGCGCGTTGCTGACCGCCAGGCTTTACATCCCTCGCGCGCGCCGAGTTCGTCCCACGTCCGCATTTGGCGCACCGCTTGAATCAAGAACTGACCTGCAAATTAACGCTCATCTCGGCGCCAGCCGGATTTGGCAAGACGACGAGGCGAGCAGTTTGTTGGAACGCTTTCAGCACACGGTTGAAGCGATGGAAGAATGCGATGATTCGCGATTGACTGATTCCTTGCAGCAACTTGCGACATTAGAAAAGGCCCATGCTTATGAGCGCAACCACCTCACAACCTGCCTTGCTGACGACCAAACTCTTCCTGCCGCCGGCGCGACCAAATGTCGTTAGGCGACCGAACGCCTCAACGCGAGTTTACAGCGCCGGCTCACGCTCATCTCTGCTCCGGCCGGCTTTGGAAAAACCACCTTGCTGGGCGAATGGATTCCGCACAGCCCGCGCTGTGTCACTTGGGTTTCGCTCGATAAAGGCGACAACGACCCAGTTCGATTTTGGAGCTATGCCATCGCCAGCCTGCAAATGCTGCGGAGCGATCTGGGCAAAAACACACAGGCTTTGCTCGATTCACCGCACCCTCCTACGATTGGAACAATCCTCACCAGTTTGGCGAATGAGATTAGCGCATTTTCGGAGGTCTTCACGTTCGTGCTCGATGATTATCATGTCATTGAAGCGCAGCCGATTCACGAAGGTCTCGCGTTTCTGCTCGAACATTTGCCGCGTAATATGCATGTGATCATTACCAGCCGCGCCGATCCACCATTGCCGCTGGCACGCATGCGCGCGCGCCAGCAATTGACTGAGCTGCGCACGGCAGACTTGCGCTTCATTAGTGCGGAAGCCGGCGTTTTTTTCAACGAGGCTATGAAGATCGGTCTTGCCGAACATGAAGTCGCGGCGCTGGAGCAACGCACGGAAGGTTGGATCGCGGGACTGCAAATGGCCGCGCTCTCCATGCAGGGGCGCGAGGAGGTTTCCACTTTCATCCAAGCCTTTACCGGCGACGATCGTTACATTTTGGATTATCTCATTGAAGAAGTGTTTCAGCGCCAGCCTGAGCATATTCAAAATTTTTTGCTGCAAACTTCGATTCTGAATCGCTTGTGCGGTTCGCTCTGCGACTCCGTCTTGAGCACGGAAGATGATGCCGCCGCTCGCAATTCACACGCTGAAATCCCCAATGCACAAATATTTAGAAATGGCCGGTACGCTACGCTCCATGCCTGGCTGGAAAAACTTCCGGAAACCGAATGGCACACCCGGCCCGATCTTTGTTTGTGGTATGCCTGGGCCATGCTGGTCTCCAACAAGTTCGAGCAATACGAGCAGCCTTTGCGTGTGGCTGAACGCACGTGGCAAGCGCAGGCGAACACGCTGAAATTGGCGCAGGGGAATCTATCCGAAACAGAAAAATGGCTGGCGCAATTTGCGCTTCAACTTGAACGCGATACTCAAGAAGGCTATGAGATTGAGTATTTAACGCAAGCGCGATTGCACCTCAACAACAGCGCATATGAGAAGGCCACGAAATTATTGCAGCGTTTGCAGCAAGCCGCATACGCCGAGGGCAGAATGAATCGCGCGATCGAATGTCTCACGCTAGAAGCGCTTGCCTTAAACATGCAACGCCAATTGGAGGCGGCATTCTCTTGCCTTGCCAAGACGCTGGCGCTGGCCGTGCCTGAAAACTTCGTGCGCGTGTTTGTGGATGAAGGCGCACCGATGGCGGAGGGCCTATCCAACCATGAAATTGCGAAGAAACTTTATCTCGCCACCAACACGGTGAAGCGGCACGTCAACAACATCTACGCGAAGCTCGACGTGCACAGCCGTACGCAAGCGGTGGCGAAGGGGAAGGAGTTGAAGGTATTGGGGGATTGTCGCATTCTGAATTGCAGCCATCACATGCTATTGGCGCGGACTCTTCTCCGGCTCAGAAATACTTCTTTTCTACAAATCGTTGTTGGTTGGTAACGCGGAGTGGGTTGCCATGGAAGATTGTGCTGCGCCGTGACCGCAAAGAAGACCCGTTTCGCGCATAATTCTTAAACGGCTGAGTGGAAGTGTGATTTGCCCCCTCGCTGCGGGGCAAATCAAATAGGGGATTCGTTTATCACACGCAACGCAAATCCAGGAAACATCTCAACACAACTGCGAGCGCTTTGCGTGCAGACTTCTTGCCGGCTGGGTACATGAATTGGAGGTCTGCACTACGCCATGCTTTCCCAAATTTTTTGTAGCTCTGCGCTCTGCACGCCGCTGAATTGGTTGCGCAGTTTCGGCAAGTCTTGTTCTAGAAGCTGGGAAAGGCGGCGCTCGAAATAGAGCGAACCCTGCGCGGCGATCTTGCGCGTTTCATAAAGACCATCCAAAAGCGACTCGACGATTTTGTGGCGCGCACCCTCGCTGCCCTGCGCGGGGCGTTGCAGCATGAGCGGCATTTTGAATGATTGATCGGAAGCCCACGCTTCATAGCTCACGCGCAGCTCATGCACTTTGCGCGCCAACGCTTCCACTGCTTCGACGGACACCCCCGTGGAAGTTTTGCGGCAAAAAGTGGCGAGCGCCTGCAAAGCCTCTTGCGTACGGCGCAATAACTCGAGTTTGGGCGCGAGCGCTTGCGCTGAAATCGCAGGCGTTTTGATCGCGCTCGCCGCAGCCAGGCTCGCAATCGCGTCGGCAATCTCTTCGTAATCTTCAGCGGACTTGGCCGGAGAGGAAATTTTCACACCCAGCTCTTGCAAAGCCTCATTATGCTTCGCTGCTTCTTCGTTTTCCGCGGCGAATTGCAAACGCGGTTGTGATTGCAGCGAAGTCGCTTGCGCCGGCAAAATGCGCACGGCCTCAACTTGCACAGAGATTTTCTGCAAAGCGTCGTATTGTTTCGAGACGGCTTTCTGAACTTCCACTGTCACCGCGCTGAGTTGGGCGAGCGCGGCCTGCAAATCGGGCAACGCCGTAATTTCTTGCATCGCGCGATCGGTTTTGGTGAGCGCGAGAACGGAGGCTGCCGGGACGGCAGTGGGCGGCGTTGCGGTTGGTTCGTCCTTGCTCTCCATGCGGTGGTCGGGCTCTGCCGCCGCGGCGCGCGTCTCGGCCGGCGTCGGGCGGCGCATCATGCTTTCGAACGAAGCGGCGCGTTCGTCTCTTCGATTCGCGCCGTTGGTTTCCGGCATACGGATGGTTTCTATTCTTTCCATCGTATCTTGCGTGCGCCTGCCGCTTAACCAACTGAGCAGCGCCATCACCGCAAAGCCGGAGAGCAACAAGCCGATAAGTATCCACGACAGCATGTTGCCGCTCCCTTCAACACTTTCCTCGGCATGCACGGAATCGCTGGCTGCAGTCTGGCTCATGCTATCGGTAACGACGGCTTGCAGTTTTGCAGTGGAATCAACTTTTGCAGTGGAGTCAACCTGGACGAGGGCGGACTTCACGGAACTGGAATCTTTGGGCGCAGATGCGTTTGTGACCGCGGCCGCCGCGCCTTGCTTGCCGAACACCAACGTCGCCGTTCCACCCGGCAGTTTGCGATTGTCGAGATTGGCGAACGTAAAACGTAATGTCAGAGGCTCATGCAATTCCGGTTTCGCCAACAGCGTCATCTCCACGTCGGATAGAATTGTGAGCGTGTCGTTGCGCAGCATCCATTGCTGGTGC
Organism: bacterium; assembly: GCA_037444905.1. Taxonomy (GTDB): domain Bacteria; phylum Zhuqueibacterota; class Zhuqueibacteria; order Zhuqueibacterales; family Zhuqueibacteraceae; genus JABWAN01. The sequence goes on from JBBILN010000010.1 coordinate 50,927, forward strand.
TTGGGCACGACGAGCTGGAAATTCTTTTGGTTGGCGGAGATCAAACAACGATGCCGTTGATATTTCTCCGTGGCCGGCACTTCAAGCACAAAGCTCGCCTTGAGGCTGTCTTGCTTGAGTGAGATGGGGGACAGTTCCAGACGGGCGTTGGGTGATAATTCCAATCTCGGCAACGCCGCAGGCTTCGGCGTGGCGCCGTCCTTGGCCCAAATCGCCATTGCACAGGCAAAGCTAAATGCAACGAGCATTGGCAGGCTTGCATTCCTAGCGCGCATATTGTTCTCCAGTTTATATTTCACACAAAACTATGGCGTTTTTCATTCGCGTGGTGTTGGCGTCGTTCCGAGCCGGCGCACGGCACGGAGGATTTTTTTCTGTTAACGTGTTGCAGTGGTTTGAATTTCTTCTCCTCCCGTGCAAAGCCGGACGCCTCAGCATGGCATGGCCGGCTGATTAGAGAGGTCGCTTACTTTTCAAGTGCGCGGCAGATCTTTCCGCCGGACGAACTAGTCAAGCTCGAAATAAATTGCGTGCTCGCGACCGCGCACGCGCAGGAGCACTTGCAGCTCGCAAAGTCGTGTAAGCTTCAAGCGCAAACGGCCCAATTGCAAAGCGTGCTGCAATTCTTCTGCGGTGAGATCCGAGGGCAGGGCCGGTTTGAAGTGCACCAGCGCGAACCGGCCGATAAGCTCGGCTTCCTCATTGAGATTTGGAGCGCCGGATTTGTTGGTGGCATAGATGGGAATCGCGGTTTCCCACGTGAGCGCGAAGGGGGGCGCTGCGCATTCCACGCCGATCTCCACTTCGTTCTCGATGACAGGAAGGAACTGCGCGTTCCCGTTTTCTCCCACTCCGATGCCGATTCGCATCGCGGTTTTCATCGGCGGGCCGGGTTGCACATTGAGCGAGCCTTCGGACTTGAGCAAGCGTAAATACTTCGCGCCGCCGAGTGCGGCCGCCGCTTTCAACTCGTAAAGCGAGGGCGGCGCCGATGTGATCGCACCCAACCTCATCACGGATTGCCTGCCGAGATATTCGACTTCGCAACCATGCGCCGCAAAAGCGCCGGCGAGATATTTCTGCACGCCAGGCAACAACGTACTTTTGCCGGCGAGCAATATTCGGTCGGGCGCTGCGAGCCTGGCTTGCCGCAGGAGATTTTGCACGCGACGCACGTGCAGCTCCATGCGCGCCTTTACGACCTTTTCCAAAAGCGAGCTATGCACCACGAGTTTCTCAACCTCTGCGGCTTGAAAGGTTTTGTCGAGTAAGATTTGCAACGTTAAACGCGGCAAGGTGACGCGCGCAGGCAGGGATAAATCTGCGAACTGGCATTTTAAGCTTTCGGCATGCTGCCACAGCCTTTTCCAATTCACGAAGCCCACTTGTTCCATTTTCTTATTCGGCGTTTGCCCCAAGCGATGCCAAAGCGGCAGCACCACTTTGGTTCCCAATTTTGCTTCGAGCTGCGTGAGCGCTTGTTGCGCGAGATATTTGGCCAGCGCCGAAGTGAGATTGTTGCCGCCGAACTGCTCGTCGCCTTCGCTGCCGAGAATTTTTAAGTGCACTTGCAAATTTTCCGCATCCGCAATAGTGCGGCCTGCGGGCGGGTTCATGGCCACACGCACGAGCGCCATTTCCGTTGCGCCGGCGCCCATTTCATAAACCAAAATATGCCGCGTATTCGCTTGGTTCGCGCCGCTGCGAAATTCTTCCTGCCAGCGCGCGATGCTCGCCTCCAACTCGGAACAGGCGGATAGTGCCGGCGCCGGCAAGAGCTGCGCGTGCTCTTCGGCCGCGCAACCAAGCTCGGCAAGGGCGTTGCGCAACGCCTGCTTTTGTTGGAAGGTGAAAGTCGCCGGGCAGATCACTGCCATTTCACGCAATTGGCAGCAGGAGAAATCAGCTTCGGCTCCAGACTGCTCCTGGCGATAAAGCTCGCCGGCTAGATTTTCCTCCGCCGCGGCCACGAGCCTGCGCAAGTAATCAGTGATGATGACGTGATACGGCAATGCGGCAATTTGCTTCGCGCCGGTGAGATAGACCTGGCGCGCCTGCTCCTCGCCCGCGTGTTGTTTGAAATTCTGCACTGTGTGCAGCGCGGCGGCTTTGCCTGAGGGGGCGGAGAGTGCGGCGTAGCCGATTTCATATGTGCGCTCGCCGCCGGCCTCGAAGTTTTGATAAAGAATCGCCGTGGGCACGAACGGATCGTTCTGAATTTTGACGAGGCGCGTCTCCTGTTCGTGGTCGAGCTTGGCGATGGCAATACAACTTTGTGCTGTGCCGAAATCGAGCGCGGCGACGCCGGCGAACGGTTTGGGCACACGCACGTCGAAGCGCAATGCACATTCGGTGCTGTAGGTTTCCCGCGTTGCGCCGCGATAGCGCAGGGCGAGCGCGCCTGCGACTTCGGCGTTTGTATCGTAGGCACTCGTATCTATAATGAAGGGCAATTTGATCGCGGCTTGCGGCGCAATGCGCAAAGGCAAGTCGAGCGGTTTGCGTTTCAGGCATTCCAAAGAGCTGGTGGCTTCGATGGCATAAAGCTCGAGAGTGACCTCGCCGGTGTTTTTGAGGCGCAACACGAACTCGCGCGTCTGCCCGGCCAGCGCCCACGCTTGCATTTCGTGTTGCCTGGTGGCGGGGTTCCGTTGGGCCTCCAAAAGGGCGAGGCGCGGCACGTGGCGCGGAATGAGGCGCAGCGGCGCATTGTTCGGCGTGCAGTAGACCGGAGGATCATTGCAAAGCAATTTCATATTCGCCTGCAATGGCTCCCCGCTCTGCAAATGCCGCATGAGTAGTTCGCGCTCGACTTCCACGCGAAAATCAAAAACGCGATTTGCTTCCTCCAGCCGCGGGGCGCTTTGTTCATTCGGCTCCGGCGGGAATGAGAATCTAATGCCGGGCATTTCACTCGCAAAGCCATGTACATGCGCGTAACCTTGCTGCAATCTCATCCGGCCGGTGGCCTGGCAAAATTCGGCGTCAGAATCCTCGTCACCCTGCGCTGGGATTTCTATGGTCGGCGTCAACAATTCGAATTCTGGCCGTGGCAGCACGGTGAGCGCACACTCCGGGCCGGTTTCCTCGCCGGCGAGCATGACCACAAAACGCACCTGCAAGCCGTGCATCTGCCCGTTGCTGTTTGAGAGACTCTCGCCCGGTTCCGGTTTGTTGATTAGCGCAGGTGCTGAGCTTGCAGAAGGAGGAGCCGGTCTTTTATGGCGCAGCGTTTTTTGAGGATCAAAAAAAGGAGCGAGCAAGGTTTGCAGAGCCGTGGCTTGAAAATGCCCGGCCAAAGTGCGCTCTTCTCCCGGCGCGAGCAACAAGTGCGATTGCTTTGGCGAAGCATTTTTTTTGCGCACCGCGGTGACGAAATACTCAAAGAAGGCACAACTCACCGGTTCGGTGGCGATCCCGGTAATTTCCAGCGGCGCCAGCCCGTGGTTTTTGAGGTGCAGCTTGAAGGTCGGTATTTCGTCGTCGTGCGGCGAGCAATAGATGATCTCCGGAGCGGCGAAACATTCGGCGTCCTGCGCACAACAGCCGCACCAACTGCAAAAACGATCTGCAGCTTCCGCGGCAATCTCCCACGATTTGCAATTTGGACAAAGCACGATAGCGCATTCGATTTGTTAAAGTGAAAGCCGGGCGAATTTTTAGATTTGAAACAGCATGAGCGCGGTTTTCTCGCGCTCTTCTGGTGTTTGCGCATTGCGGACCGCGATGAGATTGGAGAATCCGCCGATCGGCATGGGGGCGGTTGCCGCGGCCGGGTGCAACAACAACGGCGCTTCGCGCTTGGTCAACGATAGCAGTCCCACGCGCTCTTGTGCGCCGCTCAAGCTCGGGCTGCGAAATGCAAACAACAGATAGTTGCCGAATGGTCGCGGCCTAGCGGCGCTGCACTGAATTCTGGCCTTGAGCTCTTGCGCTAGTCCCCACAACTGTTCACCGCGGGGATAATCAAAAATCACCAGATTGTCGGCCGTGAGCGCATACAAGTAGTCGTCATAAGCATTACTGAAGAAGTGCACCACTTCGAGACGTTGTTCGTGAAAAACTCGAAATGGCGTTTTCTCGGAATCGGCGTTGAAGCGATATACCAAACCCTCCAAGCCGTGCCAAAATATTTCGCCGGTGCGCGGATGTGCTTGCGGCGGCACCTTGACGTTCAAGCCATAGTCCGGCGCGGCAAAACGTTGCTCCTGGTTGTCGCTCAAAGCAAATTGGACGACTTCCGCTTCCGTGCCGTAACAAAATTTTTCTGCGCCCGGCATGCTCACCATTGCGCTAACCAGGCCGCGTGCGCGCAACGGCAAGTCTGTAACCGTGCCGTCCAGATCTTGCAAAACGATCCAGCGATAGAATTTGGTTTTGGGATGATAAAGCCGCACGACCACGCGCGCGTGCAGCGACAAAGTGCTCTCAATTTGCCAACCGTTGTCCGGAACGCAATAGAGCTGCTGGCTTTGGATATGAGGCGCGAGCGTGAGCGCGTAAATCGCACGCCGGCTCACGGCAAGCACACAGGCGGACGGATGCGAGTGGAGCACAGTAATCTCTTCGCCCGGTTCCAATGCCAGATGATAAAGCAAACGCGGTGGATTGAGACAAGTATTGGCCATCACGCCCAATCCCCAGCCTTGCGCCGCAAAAACGAGATAGCCCCATGCGCTTTCGAGTGCGGTGATCGGGTGGCCGTGCAAGCGCGAGAACAGCACTTGCCGCGCGCCTTTGGTCAAACCGCGCTGCGTGATTTCTACATTTGCAAGCCGCTGTGTCTGCGTGGTTTCAAAAGAAAGCGCGTGCCTGCATTTGCGGCAATATTGCGCCAGCGTGCGATTGCCTGCGCCACATGCCGAGCAAAAAAAAACGGGCTGTAAACAACCCGGGTCGGTGCAGTGTGTGACCGCAAGCTTGTCTTCCGGCGCAGCCACCAGCGGAGTTGGATTGCCGCCGCCGTTTTGATGCGGATATGGGCAAAAACCTCGGTCGTGGTTCGGCCTCGGAAGCGAACCCGTGTCGGCGTGATAAGCATTCATCAACTTGATTTATAGGCATTAGGCGGGGCGTTCGCGGAAAGCATTCAAGAAAATTTTGCCAGGCAGAAGAGGCAAGTACTGCAAGAATTTAGAAATGCTCCTCATCGAAATAGAGATTCACTTGTCCGACGCCGTGGAGGCGTTTCAAATCGCGGAGCAATTCCACGTGATCGCTTTTGCTTTTGGGATCGATGTAATAGGAGAGCTCCAAGGTCTCGCCTTCGCCGAGCGCGCGCACATTGACCAATTTGTTGCTCTTTGTGCGCTTGTTGATTTCCGCCAGATACGGTGTTTCGCGGCTTGCGCCATTGGGGGAATAGGTGAATTGCAAAAGAAATGCTTTCGGCGAAGGGGTGATGACGTTGATTTTGGTGAGCAGCAACAGCACAAAGCCGATCACCAGCGAGCCGGCGAGCGCTACGAGGTGCAGTCCGACGCCGGCAGCCATGCCGATGGCCAACGCGAAAAAAATATAGGTAATGTCCATGGCCTCCTTCACCGCGGTGCGAAACCGGATGATGGACATGGCGCCCACCAAGCCGAACGCGCGCGCGAGATTGTCGCCGATCACCATGATGACGAGCGCGGTAATCATGGTGAGCGCCACCAGCGCATTGAGAAATGACACGGAATATCCCGGGCCGCGATAAATCAGCCGATAAAAGCCGGCATTCACCACGCCGCATAGACACGCGAGCACCAGATTGAGGACCACCTCTTCCAGCGTGATGGGCGCGAGCGTGGCGTTCAAAAAATCCTGCAACATCCTGCCTGAATGAGTTAATGTGATCGCGAGGTTTTTGAATTCGGACTTTTTTTTCAACGGATAGAAGAACCCAACTGATGGCGAGGCTTATCAGTTGGGTTCTTCTATGCGCTGGAAAATTTCCGTGCGGCGCCGTTTGCCTTCGAGCAGCCGCTCTTGCGCCCGGCCGGGAAAAAAAGCAAATGCGCGGCCGCGCTGGAAACGCTGCAAAACCTGGCTCGACTCCAGGCACACGGCGTATTTCGAAAACCCGGAGCGCTGCAAAAGATGGCGCTTCAAAATGGCTTGCAGCCAAGTCGAGAAGCCGCTTTGGAATTTGATCTCGAGAATGAAATGGTGCGGCGCGACGAACTGCAAATCCCGCTCTTCGTACAAATGCTCCAAGCCCGGATAGACACGATAGCGCAAGCGTTTGTCAAACGTGATGCGCAAACCCGATTCCAGTTTCCCTTGAAAAGCTTCACGGTCATAGGTGATCAAAACCACCGGCAGCAAGGCTTGGCGCTGCACGTGATAAAAGAAGCGTCCGGCATCCTCCTGCGCGCGCGCCGGATCGCCGCCGGGCAGGAGGAAACGCTCCACGTTTTGCGAGCGGAAAAGCTCCTCCACGTCGTTGTAGTAAAGTTGCGCGCGGTGCTTGAAACCGTGGTCCCCGATCTTTTTTTTAATCTCCAAAAAAACGACGCTGCGGTCTTCGCGTCGATCATAGCCGCGGAGGCGCAGCTTTTTTCTCACTTTCAAGCCTTCGAGTTTTTCGTGATAAAAGTCAAAGCGCCGGGTGTCGAAATAAATGCTGCGCACGGTGTATTCTTTTTCGGCTTTCGCGCAGACGAAGTTATCCGGCGTGACGAAGGGCTGCAGCTCCGCGCGCAGAGTGTCGCGCAGCTCGTTGTGCACGAGAAATTTGTATTCAAAGCGCATTTCGAGTTTCACCCCAAAACGGAGCGGAATTTTCTTTTGATATACTCCCACGGCGAAACCGGCTGGCATTGTATGGCGCATTGCAGCATCAAGCCCGGCGCCAGCTCGCCCGTGTCGTCCTCCAGCAGCGCGGTGGCGAGCAACGCCGGCCTGCCGTGCAGGTTGTACGCGGTCGGTTCCACCTTGAGCAGTTCTGCCTGAGGGAGATGGAGCAACTCACGCGCGCGCAAGAGCACCGTCTGTTGGTGGACAAGATATTTTCGCTCGCTCCAACGCACCGGCATGAGCAGGACATATTTCGAATGATCGGCGAGCACGAGCAGCGTATCGCCCGAGAGCGCGCGCTGCGCCACGCCGGCAAAAGGTGCGGTCAGCGTGAAGCCCATGGTGGCGCGGCGCTGCAAAACCTCGATCTCCGCTTGCAAAGCCGCGATCTGCGCGTGAATGAATTCGAGCTGCTCCTTTTTTGCCCCGCTTTGCACGGATTGCAGCTTGGCTTCCGCAATCGCGATGGCAATGGCATACAAGCGGGACTGGCCCTGCGCCAAATCATATTCCTCTTGCGCGATCAAACGCTGCTCGTAGAGCGCTTTTTGACGTTGCAGGGTTTTGTGATATTCTTCCGCCGCGGCTCGGGCGTGCGCGAGCTGCTGCCGGGCTTCGGCCACTACGGCTTCTTTTTCGCCGCTACGATTCAGCTCCAAAGAAGCTTGCGTCGCGGAAAGCTCGCCGTGCAAACGCGCAAGCTGGCGCTCCGTGTCGCTGGAATAAACCAACCCCACGGTGTCGTGCGCCGCCACGGTTGCGCCGCTCGCTAAAGCAGCGTGCAGGCTAAAATGCATCACGTCGCCGCGCTCGAATTGCGACACGGCGTAGCTGCGCGTGAGGCCCAACTCGTGATCCACCAATGTGGTCATCAGCCGTCCGTCCGTTCCTTTGGCAAGGATCCACTCTCTTGCCGGCAGAATTTTCCCCGGCGCTTTAATCGCGTAAGGGATGCGCAGCGGCAAGGTGAAAAGGAGAAGGAGACCCACGAGTAATATTCCCCCCGCAAGCAAGGCGCGACGTGACATGTGCCAATCCTTATTTCGCGAGAAGCATTTTTTTGATCGCCACGAAATCGCCCGCGTCCAACTTGTAAAGATAGAGTCCCGCGGCCAGAGCTTTCGCCTCGAAACGCATGGTGTAACGTCCGGCGCTTTGCTGTTTCTGCACGAGCGTCGCCACCTCTTTTCCGAGAAGGTCATAAACTTTCAAAGTAACGAACGCGGCTTTGGGCAGTTCATACGAAATCATCGTGGCCGGCGCAACGCTGCGCGAGAAGGGATTGGGATGATTCTGCGACAGCCGATAGTGCTCCGGTGCTTGCGTTGCGCGGTTTTCATTGACGGCATTACTCCCGCCGTTGTGCGCCGCAAAAGTCGCAGCTTGCTTCATGAACTTGCCCGTGCCGTTGGGAACGCGGGCCATTGCCACGTTGGTGGTTTGCGCGCCGAAGCGCACGGAATCCACGATTGCGCCTCCCGTATCAGAGAGACGAAGACTCTCGCCGCTTGCGGACAGCTTGAAGTTGGTGTGCAGGCCGGTTTGCAGGCTGTCTTCATCGGCCCACACGATCAAATAGCCGTGGCCCGGAATGATCGTATTCCCCGGAAACTGCCACTTCGTGGGCCGCAGCTCATTGTCCGAAAAGTATGCGGCGCTCAAATCAATGGCGTTGCCGGTGTTGTTGTACAACTCGATCCAATCGTCGTATTCCCCTTGGGGATCTGCAATCAAAGAATCGTTGCTCGCCAAAAATTCGTTGATGACCACGTCGCCGCGCTTGATCGCGGGCGCGCAGCTTACGTTCAATCCGGCAAGCTGCGCTTTGAGGCTCGCTTCCCGCAGCGCGAGAAAAGATTTCAAGCCGGCAGCGCCGCTGCCAAAACCCGTGGCCACGTCGGTGGTGAGATTGGTTTCGAATTGCGCGTTCGTGAACTGCTTTCTCGTGTCGGCATAAACATGAGGCCGAATGACATCGGCGAGAGCATCGATCTCCGCGGACAAACGCGCGGCCGAAAAATAATCGCGCGACATTTGGCAGAGGGTTTGAAGATATTCTTGCTTCAGCTTATTGCTTTGGTGAATCTTGCTCACCAGCGGGCGCGAAACGGGATCGGCCACGTACAGCACGCTCAACTCTTCTTTGCGACCCGGCACACCCTTAAAAAAATTGCCGAAGCTCAAGTTCACGTCCCACACGATCCACTCGAATTTCTTGTCGCGCAGATTGTAATACAAATAATAATTGCGCGCGGAGTTGACGTAGGAATCCAAATTCACGAACATGATATCCGCGGCCAGCGCACGGTAGAAGTTGTTCAAGTTGATCTTCGCGCCCAGCGCGTTGTCGAGATTCGCGGCATTGTTCAACACGTCCAAAAAGCTCACCAAATCGCTCCAGTCGTTCACGGCTTCATTGGTTTTCAGCTCATAGCGATTGTAATAGGCGCTCGCGGCCGCGCCATACCAGAGCAAATCCGAAGGCAGCTCCTGGCCGTCGTTGGCTTTGTAGAGATTGCCGTCGTTCTCGGGAAAACGTGAATCGAGGAAGGTTTTGTCGATTTGCTCGACGACGCTATACAGTCCCCAAAGCTCGCCGTTGAGATACACGTTCGCATAATTGGCGCGCGGCGCGACCACGCCGGCCTCGCGGCAGAAATCCAAGTGCAGCTTCTCGCGCATCAAAGTGGGATCTTGATAGCAGTTGTTCAGATTGACGCTCTTGAGCCCGTCCCAGCGCTTTGCGGGCGCGTACTCATCGAAGCCGAGACGCAGCGGCTTTTTGTTGTTGGGATGATCGAACGACGCATTGCCTTTGAAGCGCACGCCCACGCTGTCGATGGTGACGCCATTGATCACGGCGGTGGCCCTCAAATGCTGCTCCCGGCCTTGCTGATAATAAGTCGTCAAGGAATCCCACCAACTGGTTTGCTGAAAATTCAGCCGCAGCTCGTGCACTTGCACGCCGCGAAAAACTTGATCGCCCGGCTTTTGCGCCAAAAGCAGCGTGGTTGAAAAAAGACCGCCGCACAGAAGGATTGTAGCAATCGCTCGACTTCTCATGATTCACCCTTTCAAAGCAGTTCACGCCGGCGCAAACCGCAAACGCCGGAACCAAAAGGAAAATTTAAAGCGCATGGGACGCGGGTTAAAATCTGCGGCCCCTTCCGTAGAGAAACTTTGCGTGCCTGCAATATGCTGCCTCAGGGTTATTTTGTAATGCTCCTCTTTGAATTGTCATCCTGAAAGTAACTTCCCCGGCACTTGGTGCTCCTCTAAGAACAAGGCGTTGGTTCCAGCGCTAGGGAAGATTCTTTCAGAATGACAAATTTGAGAAGGAGTACAATTCAACCTTTAATGAGTATAGCAATCCTACCGGCAAGAGAATCGAACTGCGCAGCAATGGTCATTACCGCTTGAGAATGAGCCGCGCCGTCGCCGTTTCAATTCCACCGTTCTTTTTTTCAAATTGCACGCGCAGCAAATAAGCGCCGTTGCGCGCCGGTTGCCCGTTTGCCGTCATGCCGCTCCACTGCAAAATTTTATAACCTGCCGCGATGCCCCCCTCGTGTATGCGCACAACTTCCTGGCCCGACAAATTATAAACCACGGCAAGCAAGCGCCCGGAGGAAGGCAAGTGCAGATGCAATTGCGTCACGTTGCCGAAAGGATTGGGATAATTCGGCGAGACATAAAATGCTTTCGGAACGCCGGCTTCGGAAGCGGATTCATACACGCCGGTGCTGATGGGCCGCGTGCGAAACGAATGCGCGCCGCTCACCGTGAGATTGCCGTCCACGTCGCGCGAGCGCACGCGATAATGATAGAGCGTATCCGCCAGCAAGTTTTGCAGCGTGATCAGATGCGCGAGCGTTTTTTCCGCAACCCACTCCGTGACCTGCCCAAACGCGGGCGTGAGTCCATATTCCACTTGGCCGTCCGCAGGCTCGTCGGTTTGCCAAACAATATTCGCGCGTGCTTGCGTGATACCTCGCGCCGCCACTTCGGATATGACCGGGCCGCGTTGATTGCGCAGGGTTGTAAACGTGAACGGTCCCGTGGTCACGCTATCGCCCGAAGCATCGTGATTTCTGAGGCGGAAATAATAGCGCGTGTTGGGCGCGAGCGCCGTGAGCCGCGCTTGATGCGTGGTGGCGCGCGTCGCCGTCATTTTCGTTTGAAATGTGAAAGCGGTCGTGTCAAGCCCGTATTCGGCTTGTGAGGTTGCAGGCTTGTTCGTGCTCCACAGCACGAGCGCGGAGGTGTCGGTTATGCTCTCAACGCTCATGTTTTGGGCTTGCAGCGTCTCGCGGAAGATTGCTTGAATTTGAATGTTGCCGTTTAATGACAAAGTAATTTCCGGATTGGTCGATTGGCTTGCCCCGCTCCATCTTTTAAATGCATAGCCCGGCGCGGGTGTCGCTGTGAGCGTGACGGGCACACCGCGAAAATAAGTGCCCTGAAACGGCAAACTGTCCGGCGTGATGGTGTTGAGCGTGACTTCGCCGTTGCCGGTCGAGGGGAGCACCGTCACCTCCGCGGTTCCACGCAAGCCAAATTGGTCGATGAGTTGTTGGCGTTGATGGCCCTCGCGCTGCCACACAAAACTGCGGACGTTTTGCACGTTGCGATCCCACTGCGAAAGATCTTGCACGCCCCAGCGCGTCATTTCGCGGTTCATCTCCGGCCGAATCCATTCCGCGAGCATGGTGATGTGCTCTTGAATGTTTTCGCCGGAGAGCGTCGTATTCATGAGATCGGCAAAACGATTCAGGAACAAATTGTGGAACGCTTCGTTCTCGAGCAACTTTCTGAGCATCAACGTGCTCCACAAGCGCCCTTCGCTGTCGAACTCTTTGATGTCGGTGCGCACGCGGTCGCGCGTGGCCCATGCCAACGTGGGATGGTCGGGCGGAATGTGATTCCACGCGGCGCCCACGTCCCACATGATCCAGCGCCAGCGCGAATCCGCGCCGAGGCGGTCGTGAAAGCGATCCACGTTGTTGTGCGGCCAATCCCAATTTCCGCCGAAGATGTTGATGATGTTGTAGTCGAGAAAATTTTCAAGGTGGACGTATTTGCTTTTAGCCAATTCATAATTGCCCGAGGAAGTCAAACGGTTCTTCTCAAAAAAAGAGAAGGTCTCATGCCAGAAAACAGTGTCGCCGGCGCGCACTTCCGGCTCCGGAGAATCTCCGGTCTCGCCGGTCACGCGGTGCAAATCCATGTCGGTCACGCCGAAGTTCGAAACCACATAATCTTCGTTGATATGCTCGCGCAACCAATAGATGCCCCAATATTCGCCGTTGAGATAAAGCGCGACCGGCCGAAACGCCGAAATCAAGCCGTCGATTTCGAGCCAGAGTGAATGTGAGAGCGCATCATCGATGAGAGTAAATTTGGAGCTGCCCGTGGGTTGATCTCCGGAGGGCGCGTAGAGCACCAAAGTTTCAAAGCGATCGATCTTCTTTTGTGGGAAGAGGCGATAGTGCAGCGTGCTCTGGCCATAATCGCCGCGGAAATACACGCGAAAATTTTTTTTGTCCGCTTCACGCGAGGAGCCGCCGTGAATGCGCACGCCGATGGGAGAGGAGAATTTTGTTGCGCCGTCTTCGATCAACGCCAGATGCGCCGGCCGCTCCCAGTCGCGGCCTTCGCGCAGATAGTTGGCGTAAATGCCGATGGCCGGATCCCACAAATTCGCCGGCGCGGTGACGAGCGAGAGAATGGGCAACTGCGGATCATCATTCAACAGATACGTGGCGGTCGCAATCGCGCTCACCGCGGAATCGCCCACGAACACCCGCGCGCGCACGACTGTGCTCTGATTCAAAGTCAATGGCGCGCGATAGAGCGCGCTGCTCTTCTTCGGCTCGTTGCCGTTTCTCGTGTAGCGAATCTCGCCGGCATTGGTTTCGAGCGCGACGGTGACGCTATTGGCGTACACGCCTTCGGGTTGCGAAAACCGCACCATGGCGTCTTGCAATGGAGAATATTTATTCGCCTGCCCGGGCGTGGGAACGCGAAAGAAAGTGAAGCTGCTGTCGCCATCGGGAAGCCGGCCATAGGAATGATCCGTGGTTTGCGGTCCGAAAGCGAGGCTGTCGAGCACTTCGCCGTTGGGAGCATACAGGCCGATGAACTCGCCGCTCGCGTTGAGCTTGAAGTTGGTGTGCAAGGAATCGCGCGCTGCTGCGCGATTTTTTCCCGAAGCCCATATCAACAAATATTGCCGCGCCCCGAGCTTGATGGGCGGAAAGGTCCACTGCTTGGGTTGATCCGCCTCGTCGGTGAGCGTATATCCGGACAAATCTATTTCCACCGCGCCGGCATTATACAGCTCGATCCAATCGCTCGCTTGTTGGTCTTCATCGACATTGACGTTTTGATTCGAGGCGAGAAATTCGTTGAGGACCAACGATTGGGCACGCGCGGAGGTGGCGCTGAAAAACCAAAGCGCGGCAACCCAGGCAAGCATGGCGTATTTGGAAAATTTCGCGAATGACATGAGCAGGCCCTCTCTGGCGAGATCCGCCGGAATAAACTCGGGTAAAAGTCTTGAACCTGTGCTTGCGCAAAACGCAGCGACAAGCTCTCTTTGACTATTTTTCAAATGGGAGGTGATTTTATGGAAGTAAAATAACGGCCACCGGAGCGCCATTGCCTGAAAACGGATTCAGACAAATAATTGTAGCGGCAGAGACGTGGTTTACGGAAAAAATAAGAAGGGTGTGGCGGCAACACTTATCGCACGATGAAAAAGAACGATGCCACACCAGCGGCATCGTCTTTTCAGTGCGAACATTTCGTCATGGCGCGAAGCCAGATGAGGTGGGGATTGTTGAAGCTCAATACAATGCCGAAGAGAATTTTCTGCGATATTGCTGTACGAGCGCATGTTCGTTGCCCAACAACGTGAACAATGCAATGCACGCTTTGCGCGCGCCGTCGTCATCCAATTTGCGGTCGGTCATCATCACGTCGATCCATGCTTCGAACGCGGCGGCGTATTGGCCCGCGCGCAGCGCCTCGTTGCCCTTCGCATATTGCTGCCATGCCGGAGAGGACGCCATTTCCGCTTCGGGCTTTAGAGCCAATAGGCGGTGCAGCGTGCGCACGGCTTGGGCGCGATCATAAAACTGGTCGCCTTCTGCAATGCCTTGAATGAGTGCAAACGCCTCGTTGGGACTCTTCGCAAAAGTCTGCTCTGCCAGCAGTACGCGCACTTCGGTGTTCTGGTGATCGTGCTTGTGCGCCTGCTGCAATAATGCGAGGGCTTCTTGCGTCTCGCCGCGCGCGCGTGCGGCTTTCGCGGCCTGCAATGCTGCTTTTGTCGCGCTGGGCAGATAAGCTTCCAGCCAACGGCGCACCTCCACTTCCGGCAACGCGCCCACAAACTCCGCAATCATTTCTCCGTTATGAAACATTTTCACTGCGGGAATGCCTTGCACTTGCCATGCGAGCGACAAATTCGGATCCTCGTCAGTATTCACTTTTGCCAGGCGCCACGCGCCGTTCGCTTCGCGTTCCAGTTTCTCCAATATCGGCCCTAGAATACGGCACGGTCCACACCACGGCGCCCAGAAATCCACAACGATGGGGTGTTGATGGCTGGCGGCAAGCACCTCTTGCTCAAAATTTTTGACTTCCATTTCTAGTCTCCAAACAAATTCATCTGCAGTATGTCGCCTTACTTCAAGGACTGTCTAATGGGGAGGAATCTTTTTGAGCACTGGGATTAGCGCCGAACACTGGAAAAGATTCTTCCAGAATGACACCACATGGGAGGCGTGCTTGATCGCTCTATTGTGACCGTCAAACGCAATAAGGCGTTGTCGTGACGAACGAACTCACCACGACACCGCAACGCGCTGCTTGCGCCGATTGCGATCCCAATAGAGTAATTGCCCGTGCTCTTTGCCGAAAAGATAAAGCCGCTGCGTGAGCGCAACGTCTTGACGGCAATAGTCGAGCAGCTTTTCCATCTCGCCGGTTTTGAACCAACGCACGGCTTGCACGCCGTCGGCAAGCTTCTCCGCGTTGAGCGTGGCGGAAGCGAGCGTATCCAACGACAAGCGAAAACCCAGCGCGTGTTGAATCACTTCGAGCAAATCCAGCGTCGGCAAGCGCGAAAGTTTCACATTCGTATACGGCTGCAGCACCGCGTAATCAAAACTTTTGAGATTGAAGCCGATGACGCGGCCCGCGCTCTGCAAAGCCGCGAGCAAGCGCTCCACATCTGCTTCGAGATAGTTTTGAAATTCTTCCGTCAGCGCATTCAATGTCACCGCGCACGCGAGGCGCATACGATGCTTGTTGTTCCAGCCGCCGACTTCTTCGGCGAGATGCTGCGTTTCGAGATCGAAAAAGATTTCGGGTTGGTTTGTCATGGCTTCATTAAGGCATGAGGCAAAACTATTACCGGCAAAACTAGTTTAAAATTGTTGTGCCGATAATCGTTTTGCTCTACACTTTTGCTTCAGAAGATGGAATTTTTTCTTCGACGTTCTGATCTGCTGGCATGACGCTTGTGCCCGCCTGCGACAGTTCCAATTGCGATTTGAATTCCACCGCGTAGATATCCAAAACCGTTAAGAAAAGCGCAGCGAGCACCGGGCCGATGATGAAGCCCATTACGCCGAAAACGCTAATGCCGCCGAGCGTGGAAAAGAAAATCATGAGATCGTGCATGCCGGCGTCACGGCCCACAAGTTTAGGGCGCAGCAAATTGTCCACATTGCCGATGAGCAGCGCGCCAATCAAAAAGATCGCGATGCCTTCCCAGGTGTTGCCGATCAAGATTTGCACGAACGCAATGGGATAGAGCACCAGCCACGCGCCCACCATGGGAATGATGGAAAGAATCACCATCACCATGCCCCACAGCAGCGGCGAGGTCACGCCGAACAGCCAGAGCGTCAAGCCGCCGAGCACGCCTTGCACCAGCGCGATTACGAGCGTGCCTTTGATCGTTGCTTTCGAAACCGCAGCGAAGCGCAAAATCAGAGCGTCCTCGTAAACCTCGTCAAGCGGCGTGAGAAATTTCAAGCGTTGAATCAGCCCGGCGCCTTCTTTGAAGAAATAGTACATCGTGAACAGCGTCACAAAGAGATTCGTCACCAAATCAAAGGTGCTCGCCGAGGTCTTGTTCAAAAAATTCAGCAGCGTGGAGCCCGCGGTTTTGGCGAAGTTTTGCAGCTCGGCCTGCCAATCGACTTCATCGAGCCCCAAGCGTTTCACCCACACGGAGTTTTTGATGTCTCCCCACAATCCGGCATCGCCTTGTGCGATGATCTCGCGGATCTTTTGTTCGGCGGATTCATAAAAGGCGAGAGCTTCTCGCGAAATCGAATCCGCAAGAATATAGACGGGCACCAACAAACCCAGCAGCAAAACCACGCAGCAAATTAGCGCACTCAGCCCGGCTTTTTGTCTCGTGACGGCGAGCAGCTTTTCATACATGGGATAAAACAAGGCCGTAAATACGGCCGCCAACAACACCGGAATGAGAAACGAGCGCAGCATATAAACAAAAGCCGCGGTAATGGCGAGCAGCACAAGCACCAGAAAGTAGCGGCTGAAGCGCTTCGCTTTGCGGTGGCGCAACTGTTGAATACGGTCGGCAGTATGATTATTCATAGTAACTCGTGCAGAGCAGTAGAGAGTTTGATTTCATTCCGCACATTTTCAATATCAAGTTTCATTTTTTGTTCGAAACAAAGTCCCCACCGCAAACGTCGCGAGACACCCGAACATAATGTGCCACGTGAATGCGATTTTCGGCAGCGTCACGCCCGGCAACGAGAACAAGCCGCTCAACACACACACGGTGAGAAAACCGCAAAGCAGCGCGAGCAAATTGCCGCGATCGTTGCCGCGCGTGCGCGTGAGCATGCCGAGCAGAAACATGCCGAGCAACGGGCCATAAGTGTAGCCGATGATGCCGAGCGCCAACGGAATGATCGTGAGCTTGGGATTGTGCAACACCGAATAAGCGGCCAGCGTTGCCACGATGATCATCAACACCGCGAAGAGCACCGTAAAAATGCGCGCCGTCAGTACATAATGTTTGTCGGTGGCTGCTTTGCGAATGAAGGGAGAATAAAAATCCTTCACGAAACTGGTGGCGAGCGCGTTCAATGCGGCGCTGAGCGAGCCCATGGCCGTGGCGAACACGCCGGCGATGATCAACCCGCGCAAGCCCACGGGCATTTTCGTGACGATGAAATACGCGAAGATTTCGTTGTGCGCCTCGGGCAGATTGGCGTCGGGCGCGAGTTTGAAATAAGCATACAAAAAAATGCCGATGGTCACAAACGCGAGCGCGATGGGCACGTCCGCTACTCCGGAAAGAATGAGCGAGGCGCGGCTGCGTTTGTAATCCGTGGCCGTGAGCATGCGCTGCACCATGTCCTGATCCGTGCCGTGCGTGGCCATCACGAGAAACACATAACCGATAAGCGCGGCCCAAATCGTGAACTCCTGCCCGAGCACGCTCCTCACGGCTTCGCCGAACGATTCATTGCCTTGCAGTCCCGTGGAAAAAATTTTGAAGTTCGCAAAGTTATCGGTGCCTGCGCGGATGCCTTCCCAGCCGTAGGGTGTGAGCTGCACGATGGCATAGAGCGAGAACAGCGCGCCGCCAAACATGATCGCGGCTTGAATCACATCGGTCCAAATCACGGCTTTGATGCCGCCGAGCATGGTGTAAATCGCGGTGATTGCGGTCATCAAAATGATCGCGAGGAGATAGTGCTGCAACGTCGCCGCCTCGCCCGTGAGAAACTTCCACGCAACAACCAACACGACCGCGGCGATATAAACGCGCACGCCGCTCGCGAGCACGCGCGTGACGAGAAAGATCGTGCTGCCCGCAATGCGCGAAGTTTTGCCGAAGCGCTTCTCCAAAAATTCATACACGGTGTAGACTTGATAGTGATAATAAGGCTTGATGAAAAGAAACGCAATGAGGAGTCGCGCGAGAATGGTGCCGAGCATGAGCTGCACGTACACGGCGTTTTGCAAACGATAGCCCTCCGCGGGCACGCCGAGAAAGGTGGCGGCGCTGGTTTCCGCAGCGATGATGGAAGCGAGCACCGCCCACCACGGAATTTTGCGCCCGCCCAGCGCGAAATCTTCCATGCTCTCTTCTTTGCGGCCCATGTACAAACCCAGGCCGAGGATGAGAACGAAATAGCTGATGATGATCGCGACATCCCAGAAGAGAGGCGGCAATGGTTTTCTCCTTTAGCAAGCGGCTTTGGAGGTTTTCATGAACAACTTGCAACGGGTGCTGTGCACTTCCATTTGAATATAGCTATAGCAGCGCAAGGGTGCAAGCCGTGCGACGATTTTTTATGTAACCGCGGGCAACACTGTTTTGACTATCGCGGCGACTCAAAAAAAACTCGCAAAGTGCTTTTTGGTCGAGGCATTTTTTGATATATTAGCCGTCGAAATCGTTTCGAATTTAATTGCGATAAGAACCGCTATCTCAGAAAGGCTTTCATGCAATTTTTTAGAATGCGTTCGGCCAAGTCATTACTGCCATGTGGGCTGCTTTCTTTGATCTTTGTTGGGCATTATTTTATCTCAACTCGTGCGCTTCGTTTTGACCGTCAATATGAAAGGATCAGCGAAACCGGCGTGCAAAAGCTCGAGCGTAAAAGCCGGCCTTCGGATTGGGCATGGCTGCAACGCACATTTCCACACGGCACCGCGGATAAAACCGCGCACCTCGAAGCGTTGCAACAAGCGCAGCACATGCGCAGCCTCGCGAAGGCTGCGAGTGAGGAAGCCGTGTGGCAATTCGCCGGGCCGGTGAACATTGGCGGGCGTTTCAGTGATGTTGAATTCAATCCGCTCGATCCCGAAATCGTTTACGCAAGTGCGGCGACCGGCGGTGTGTTCAAATCAGTTGATCGCGGCCTGACGTGGGCACCGATCTTCGATGATCAAGCCGTACTCACAATTGGAGATCTCGCCGTTGCCCCCAATCAACCGGAAACGATTTACGTGGGCACGGGCGAAGCGAATGGCGGACACAATAATTTCCCGGGCGGAGGCGTTTACAAGTCAACCGACGGCGGCGCAACGTGGCAGTTCATTGGACTCGAGCAAACGACTTCGATTGGCCGTATTATCGTCGATCCCACAAATGTTGAGCGTGTGTTTGTCGCCGCCGCGGGTTCTTATTTTGCGACGGACAGCGATCGTGGGGTGTATCGCAGCGATAATGGCGGGCAGACATGGCAGCAAGTTTTGTTCGTGAATGATTCCACCGGCGCAATTGATTTGGTGATCGATCCGAATAATCCCGCAAAACTTTTTGCTGCAACGTGGGAGCGCATTCGCCCGCCCAAATTCGGCACACATTTGAACGGCCCTTCCAGCGGCATTTATCGCAGCCTCGATGGCGGGGATACGTGGCAGCGATTGGGAACCGCACAAGGATTGCCTGCGCCGCGTCAGAATGTCGGCCGCATCGGTTTGGCGATTTGTGCGACGCAGCCCGACCATCTTTATGCGCTCTACACCAACTACACCAACAATGGCTATACCTATGACAGCCTGTATCGCTCCAAAGACGGCGGCAGTACCTGGCAAAGAGCCGATCCTTCCAACAATCTCCGCAACGGCTTCTCGAATTTCAGTTGGTATTTTGGCAACGTGCGCGTGCATCCGATGAATCCCGAGCGTGTTTACGTTTTGGATGTGGCGATGATGATCTCGAACAACGGCGGCGCAACTTGGAGCGGCGCCGGCACTTCGCACGTCGATCATCATGCCCTGGCTTTTGATCCGCTCGACCCGAATCGTCAAATCGTCGGGCACGATGGCGGCCTTGATTACTCCACGAACAACGGCGCGTCATGGAAGAAAGTTGCAGCATTGCCTGTGACGCAATTTTATCACATCACGATGGATCAAACCAACCCCGAACGGCTTTATGGCGGCACGCAAGACAACGGCACGATGCGCACGATGACCGGCGCGTTGTTCGATTGGGACATCATCTATCGCGGCGATGGATTCTATGTCATTGTCGATCCCACCAATCCCGATATCATTTATGCCGAATCGCAAAATGGCTTTCTTGGCAAGTCGATTAACGGCGGAGTGAGTTTTAACACTGCTCTGAATGGCATCAATCAAAGCGAGCCGACGGATTGGTCCACGCCCGTAGTGATGGATCCGAATAACAGTCAAGTGTTGTATTATGGCACCAATCGCGTGTATCGTACAGTGGATGGCGCAAATTTTTGGGAAGCGATCAGCGATGATCTTTCCGATAGTGAGCCGGGTTCGCGTTTGGGCAAGGTGACGACGATTGCCGTTGCGCCGAGCAATTCCGCAGTGGTTTATGCGGGCACGGATGACAGTCACGTTTGGGTCACTGCCGACGCCGGTCTCACCTGGAGCGAAATTTCCGAGCCATTGCCGTATCGTTGGGTCACGCGTGTTGCGGTTGATCCGACGGATGAGCAGATCGCCTACGTCACATTTTCCGGCCTAAAGTGGCGCGACCCACAGCCGCACGTTTTCCGCACGACGGACATGGGCTTGACATGGGAAGACATCAGCAACAACTTGCCGGACGCGCCCATCAACATCATCGTGGTCGATCCGCTTTATCCGAATCTGCTTTATGTCGGCACGGATGTGTCCGCGTATTATTCGGGAGATTACGGGAAGCTTTGGCAGCCGCTGGGAAGAGGTTTGCCCATGGTTTCCGTTTATGATATCGTCGTGCATCCGTTCGAACGGATTTTAGTAGCGGGCACGCATGCACGTTCGATGTACAAACTCGATCTTTCCACGTACACGGGCGTCGCTGCGCCGCGCGAGCATTTGCCGGAACGCTTGACGCTTTCACAAAACTATCCGAATCCGTTTAATCCATCGACTGCGATCACTTTTACTTTACCGGAACGCGCAGAAGTTGAACTCAAAATTTATAACGTGAATGGCCAGTTGGTGCGCACGTTGGTGAATGAAGCGCGCGCGGCGGGGCAACACACGACGCAATGGGATGGAAAAAATTCTGCCGGGCAGGAAGTTGCGAGCGGTGTTTATTGGTATCGCTTGCGGAGCGGCAGGGAGGTGCGGCAAATGAAGATGACACTGATAAGATAACGATAGACCTTCCAGAATTCTCAAACCTGGAAGGTCCAGATCTTAATTTTTCACGCCCACGCGGGCATGGCTTGCATGTAAAGCCCGGCGCGTCTCATGGCCGTGGCTTCATCCACATTCGGTTGCCACATTTTGAACCATCCGGCAATCGCGCCTTGCACTTCACTCCGCGGTTTGAGCTTGCCTTGTTCGTCCGAGCAGTACTTGCAATATAGGTCGCTCATGCTCTTAAACGCGGGATTATCGAGCGGCGCAGCACAGGAGTGACAGAACTTATCCATAATACTTCTCCTTTCATTGAGAGTGGGAGGTTTGCAGATTTCGCGCTGCTCAACTCTGGCGCGCGTATTGGCCCTCCATAAACGGAAACCACTGGTTGCCGTCCGGCGAAACTTCCATGCGAAATTTGTACTGCCCTTTGACGCCAAGATCGAACGTTGCGCGGCTATGGCCTTGCGCGTCTTTGCACGACAGCGACAGCACCTCGCCCTCGAAACTGCCGCGAAAAATGTTCGGCGTCATGCCCATCGAGTCGAACCAATACATTTCATAGCATTGCTGCATCGCGTCATAACGCAAAACGCCGTGCCCGCGAAAATTGATCGAGCCGCTGCGCTCTTGTTCATAATCATGCGCCACGGCGAAACCGTCAAGCACGGAGCGATTTTCGATGCGCGCCAGCGCGGTTCCGCCCGCCGGGTCGAACGGCGAAGGATAGATGCGCTCTTCGCCGCTCCAGCGACCGACAAGAAGTTCGAGCTTGTGATGCGCCGCGGTGGGCTTGGGCATTTCCATTATTGATTCTCCTTTGCTATTCCATAAAAAAAGATTCTTGTAAGCGGATTTACGAATGTGCCGGAGGCTTCATGCGCAGATTCGAGCCTCACATTGGCTCATCTGCGCTCGGGCCGTAAATCTGCGGCACGGTGGAACCCATCGGGCGCAGGTAGGTGGAAAGCTGACCGCGATGGTGAATTTGATCGAATAAAAACCCCCAGCCAAATTCGTAGCCGGTGTCTTTCATGACTTCCTGGCCTTGAAAGAGAAATGGAATTTGTTTTTCCCAAGCCGCAGGCTCGAGGCGGTGGAGCCGCTTCGTGAGGTCGTCGTGCCAGCGATCATACGCTTCGAGAATCTCTTTCACCGTTGCGGGCGCCGGCAGATCCTGCCATTCCAGTTTGCCGCTTTCCAGTCCGTCAACGAGCACTTTTTCTTCCAGCACAATGAGCCATGCAATCTCACGCGCGTTGCGCGATTTGGGATCGGGTTTGTAATCGGATTTTTCCTGCGGAATGCGCGAAATGACTTTGCGCGTCGCAGGCGCTTCCTTTTCCCAAAATTTTAGGAAGAGCTTTTTCTCATCCATGATTTGGTCCTTTCTTGTGATTAGGAACGTTGCAACGGTTTGCAGCGGATCATTTTGCAGGGAATAAGATAAGCAGTGAGAGTGACAGCCCTATGTCAGCAGCGAACGATGATTCATGGCAACCCCGAAAAAGAACCGGCTTAGGATTCACCCAAAGCAAGAATATGCGCGGCTGGAGCGCCCCCGCATGCGCTTTTGATTCATCATGGAGCGAGGTTTTCAGGTTGAACTATTTGTGGCTGTTGCGTCGCGCGGAAAGGTCGTTCGCTAGGAGCTTAGCCTCGCGGCACTGCGCTTCATAATGCACCGCCAGCGTTTGTGATTTTTTCCAGAGCAACTGCTTGAGTGAAGGCGGTGAGATAATCTCCACGTTGGCCCCGAATGCGAGCAGCCAATCGGCCATCCCCTCGATCTCGGACACCAAAAACGTCATCAGTACGCCCTCGGCGCACACCTTCTCTTCCACGAGGCCGAAACGATGGCGCTCGCGCACCCAACGCGCGACGCACGGTTTGAACCGCACCTGAATTTCACGGGGGTTCTCGAAGTGTTCGCGCTCTTGCAAATACTGTTTGAGCGAAAACTCTTTGTGCTCGGGAAAAGTTTCTTCGCATTGCCGCAGAGTTTTAATGCGGTCGGTGCGAAAATCGCGGTAGTCTTTGCGCATCCGGCAATAGGCAATGAGATGCCAGTGCTCGCTATAGTAGAGCAACCCCAACGGCTCGACCTGGCGTTTGGTCAAACTTTCACGATGGTTGGAGAAATATTCCATGGCCAAAATGCGGCGCTGCACCAACGCCTGTTGTATCGTGGCCAGCGCGTCGTCGCGAAAACCCTCTTGAAAAGAAATCGGGCGCGTGTCTATCGCCGTGGCTTCCTGCAAGCGTTCGAGATAGTCCTGTTTTTCCTCCGGCAGCACCGCGCGGATTTTGAGCAGCGCGGATTGCATGTGTTTTTGCAGCGAAGCATCCGTGAGGCGATTCACAAATTCGCCGCCAACAAAGAGCGCGCTCGCCTCTTCGTGCGTAAACATCACGGGCGGCAAATGATAACCCGGCACCAGGCTATAGCCCTCGCCGGCCTCCGCGGAAAGCGGCACGCCCGCTTCTTCCAGCGCGCGCAAATCGCGATACACCGTGCGAATGCTGATCTCGAAATGCTGCGCAATGTCCAGCGCGCGAATCAAGCGCCGGCTTTGCAAAAGCAAAACGGTTGCGACGAGCCGATCGATACGATTCATGATGGAGCGGAATCCCGACAGTTATAGTTCTTTAGTTTGCACACATGAAATGTCAATCCCCGATTATCCTTATGAAAAGCGCCGAGGGAAAAACAATTCAGCCGAACGGTTTCCGTTTTCAAAATCGAGCCGGGCGCTGGCAAAAGTTGCCGTGGCTCCGGCATAACTGGAGTTCATACTTCTCATTCAATAATGGTACCCGGATGCAATCCCAAGATGGTCGGTGCAAGCGTGATGATCGTCGCGCAGATTTGCGGTCGGCAAGATAAAGACCACTTAGTCTAGAGTCAAACGGTTTTTGGCCGGCGGCGTAATGGCGCAGTTCTCGTAGAGAAGCGTGGTGGAGTCATTTCTAAATGGCTTTGAGCGGCCTCGAAAAATGCGAGGTTGTTTTTTTTTTTGTTGCTGCTTCACCGTGGTGCGTTCTTCTTGTTTACCTAGGTGGTCTCTCCGAGCGAGGTGGCTTGCAGCCGAGAGCATGAGCGCGCTTTTGCTTTTTGCCGTCCGCGCAGCGCTTTAGTCTATTAAAAGTGAAATCTGTGCACAGAACGCAAAGACTTCAAATGGCAGAATGATTCATCGGCGGAATAATGACGTAATCATTCTGCCGAAAATTATTCTGGGTGTTTAGTTGCGGCTCGTCCGGCTTATGCCACCTCGGTGAACTAGCCTCCTCGGTAAACAAGCGCAGATGATACGCAATAACGAGCTGCGACAAAGCAAAAGAGAAAGCGTAATGTTGTATTGCTCCGCAAGCCGGACGCCTACGACATGTATTTGAAGCAAGGCCTCGCAGAAAATCTGGCGTAACCCTGCGAGCAATTGTTGCAGAAGCTTGCCGCGCTTGCTCTCTTAGTCATGGTTTGCTATATTGCGCCCGGTTTGACAGATGCTTCGCAAGAACCGCACAGGACGCGAACCTAACTTTCTCCATCACATGACTGCACGAGTTCCTTTTTTTAAATACTCTGCCACGGGCAACGATTTCATTCTCCTCGACAATCGCGAGCAAAAATTTCACGGCAATGAAGTTGCGCTGTTCGAAAGCTTGTGCGCGCGCAAAACCGGCGTCGGCGCGGACGGCATCTTGTTGATCGAAAATCCGCGCCGCACCGAATGCGCTTTCACGATGCGCTATTTCAATCGCGACGGCCGCGAATCCGAAATGTGCGGCAATGGCGCGCGCGCTTCGGCGTATCACGCGGCTACAACGCAGCTCGCTCCGGCTGAGATGCGCTTCGAAGTGAGTGGAGACATTTATGAAGCGAGTGTTGCGGGCGAGCAGGTGAGTTTGCGCATGCAAACGCCGCGTGATTTGCGCCTGAAGCCGGGAGTGATTTCAGCCATTGAGAAGAGCAACACCCCCCGGGCCCCTCTCGAGGGGGGAATTTTGAAGATGGAGGAAATAAAATTGGAAGAGGGCGGCTTCGTGAATACCGGCGTGCCGCACTACGTGTTGTTCGCCGCGAATATCGACCAACTCAACGTTACCGCGATGGGCCGGGAGTTGCGCCATCACCCCGCGTTCGCGCCCGCGGGCACGAATGTGAATTTTGTCGAAGTGCTAGCAGGCTCGCAGGTAAAATTGCGCACGTATGAGCGCGGCGTGGAAGAAGAAACGCTCGCGTGCGGCACCGGCGCCACAGCCGCAGCTTTGATTGCGCATCTGCAGCATGGCCTCGCTTTTCCAATTCACCTGCAGGCTTGCGGCGGCGAATTGGTGGTGCGCCGCGATCCCAAAACCGAACGGCTCGTGCTGCAAGGCCAAGTCAAACGTGTCTTCATTGGGGAGTTTGAACTTTGCAATTGACGCTCTCCTTAACAAAAAAGACCCTGCTCGGAGCGGCGTTGGGTTTGGCGGCGGCGGCTCTGGTTTTGTTGTTCACGCGCTTGGTTATGCCGCATCTCTTCGAGCGTTTCGAAGCCGAAACGCTGGACAGCCGCTACTACGCCAAGATTCGTTATCAAACCGCGCTGCGCAAGGGTGACGTGATCGAAGATATCGTCATCGTGGATATCGATCAGCGCAGCTTGGACAAGCTCGGGCTGTATGCACAGTGGCCGCGCAGCTATCATGCGAAAGTGATCGACTATTTGCGCCGACAAGGCGCAGCGGTGATCGGCTTCGATATTCTATTCATGGAGCGCGAAGCGAGCGTAGCCGACAGCATGCTCGTGGCGAGCACGGTCGCGGCCGGCAATGTCGTGAATGCGCTGGCGTTTTCCGGCGCCGATCCCGCAGCCTTTCTGCACGCAATGCCGATTGCCCCGCCCGAGTTTGAAGCACAACGTTACACTTTCAAATTCTCAACAAACCTGCCGTTCAATTTTCCCAAAGAAGACCGCTTCGGCGGAAAATTTTTTGCACTGTACAATCGCAGCGCGAAGCTCGGCTTCGTCAACTTTTTGGATGACGCAGACGACGACGCAATTCGGCGCATGCCGTTGTTTCTGAATTTTGGCGGGCAAACTTATCCAGCCTTTGCGCTGGCGGTGATTATGGAGCACCAACACATTGCGCCGCATGCCGTCGCTCTCGCCGCGCAAAACGAAGTGTTGCTCACGCCCG
This sequence comes from bacterium, assembly GCA_037444905.1. Taxonomy (GTDB): domain Bacteria; phylum Zhuqueibacterota; class Zhuqueibacteria; order Zhuqueibacterales; family Zhuqueibacteraceae; genus JABWAN01. Next base: position 77,015 of record JBBILN010000010.1, read on the forward strand.
CTAGTAATGGGCAAGAGCCTTTGCGCATACCGATCGACGGCCGCGGACGCATGCTGATCAATTACGCGGGCGGCTTCCAATCGTTCCGCTACGTGTCTTATGCCGACGTTCTGGAGCAACGGCTTGATCCCGATTATTTGAAAAACAAAATTGTGCTGATCGGCACTTCCGCGCCGGGTTTGTATGATTTGCGCGTCGCGCCGTTTCAAAATAATTTTCCCGGTGTGGAAATTCACGCCAATCTCATTTACAACATTCTGCAGCAGGATTTTATTTGGGAGCAAGCCGGCTCCTCCCGCCTCGCGATGTTGCTCATCCTCGCCGCATTGATCGGCGCCATTGCGTTGTTGCTCAGTCCGTGGCTCAGCTTGCTGTTTTCGTTCCTTATTGCCGCAAGCTATACCGGCCTGACGTATTGGGCTTTCGTTTATCGCAACGTATGGATGGCGGAAGTGGAGCCGCTGCTGGTTATGGCGCTCGCGTTGTTGTTCGGCATGATCTATCGCTATCTCAGCGAAGAGCGCGAAAAGAACCTTATCTATGGCATGTTCGGCAATTATCTCTCGGACAGTTTGGTGCACGCAATCTTGCGCAAACCCGCGATGCTCAAGCTCGGCGGCGAGCGCAAGTTTGCCACGGCTTTTTTTTCCGACATAAAAGACTTCACCAAAATTTCGGAACGCTTGACGCCGGATGAGATGATCACGCAGTTGAACGAGTATCTTTCCGCGATGACCGACATCGTGCTCAAGTACGGCGGCTATCTTGACAAGTATGAGGGTGATGCCATCGTGGCGGGTTTTGGCATTCCGGTCGATCAAGAAGACCATGCCGAACGCGCCTGCTTTGCTGCGCTGGAAATGCAAGAGCGCCTCGTTGCGTTGCGCAACAAATGGCGTGAGGAGAAGCGGCCTTTGCTCGAAGCGCGCATCGGCCTCAACTCGGGCCACATGATCGCGGGCAACATCGGCGGCAAGAGCCGTTCGGATTATACCATGATCGGCGACTCGGTCAATCTCGCTTCGCGCCTCGAAGGCGTCAACAAAATGTACGGCACGAATATTATTGTCAGCGAAGACACGTTCGAGCTGGCCAAAAACAAAGTCATCGCGCGTGAATTGGATGCGATTCGTGTGCAAGGCAAAGCGCTGCCGGTGCGCATTTATGAGCTGGTCGCCCGGCGCGATCGCGGCGTGATGCCGGAACAAACGGCTCTGATGAAACACTTCGCGCGCGGTTTGGAATATTATCGCCTGCAAGAATGGCGCAATGCGATTTTGGAGTTTCGCCGGGTATTGGAATTCAAGAAGGAGGACGGCCCGGCGATCGAGTTCTTGCGGCGCTGCGAAGTTTTCATGCAATCGCCCCGTCCGCCGAATTGGGACGGCGTGTTTGAGATGCTTGGGAAGTGAAAAGGAAAAAGCAAAAGTAAAAGTAAAAGCGTAGAGGAGAGGAAGCTGAGCGTCTTTGCAAAGAGAGAGAATGAACATTGACTCAGAAAGGCAAAATCCGTACTATTTCTTTACCCAGAGAAGGGGAAATCATGCCCAAGCTATACGAGTACTTTGGAATCGTATCAAGAGACGAATCCAATGAGTGCGGCAAAACCAAACATAAAGATTATCCGCGAGCCGATAGGGGGAGGCGGCGCAAGGCTGCGTTGCCATTGTCCGAGCCAAATATCTCATGGGCTATAAGATTCGCCTTTGGTTCAGCGACGGCAAGGAACACGTCGTTGATTTTGAGCCTTTTCTCAAAAGTGCGCGCAACCCCATGGCTACATGTTATCGCGACTTGTTGGCGTTCAAACAATTTCGCCTCGAAGACGGCAATTTGAATTGGAACGACTATGAAATGTGCTTTGTGCTCGAAGATTTGTACAACAATGACGTCGGCCTCGAGCTGGATGATTCCGCGCGCCGCAACCTCGAAATTCTCGCGCGGCAAATGAAGCGTAAGCAAGGATAAAATATTCTCGCCGTGAAGCCGGCGACTTGTTTTGGAGATTCCCGCTGAAACGATTCTATCCGACCCTTGCATGCCTCTTTCCCTCCTCAAATCCTCCCGCACGCTTGTCATTCTTGTCAGCGTGATGATCATTCTCGTGCTCGCCGTGTTCAATTTCGGCAGTTGGATCTTCATTAATCATATTGAGAACTCGCTCGAGCAAGAATTGGAAACGCGCTTGCAAGGCCTGGCGCGTATGGGCGCAGAGTTGGTGGAGCACGGCGAGTTCATTCACTACTTGAGCCTCGGCCAAAAATTTTCCGCCGGCTTGTTGCTCGCGCCCACGCTCGAGCGTTTGCCCGAAGAGATTGACGTGCAGCAAATTTTTTTGGTCGACCCGAATTTGCGCGTGCTGGCGAGTAGCAATGAAGAATTCTTTCCCATTGACAAGGAAGTTCTCTATCTTCGGGAAGACAGCGCCGCACTCGCGGCAGCGTGGAAGGGAGAAGTCACGGCTTCCGCGCTGCGGGTCATAGCCGATGCGCCTTTTAAAACCGCATATGCGCCAGTGCACGGCCCGAACGGACAAACACTTTGCCTCTTCGTGGTCGAAGCCAACGCCGATTTCTTCAATCTGCTTTTGAACTTCAGAAAAGGTCTGGTGCTCGGCGGCATTGTGAGCTTTGCGGTGCTCGTTATCTTTGCCTTCTTTCTCGTTTCGGTGCTCAGCTTTTTTTTGCGCACGCAGGAAAACTTGCGCCGCTCCGAACGTTTGGCTCTAATGGGGCAAATGTCGGCTACGGTCGCGCACGAGATTCGCAATCCCTTGAGCATCATTAAGAACACCGCGGAGGTACTGCGCCAAAAGTATGACAACCAGCAGCAATCCGATGAGTTGTTCGAGTTCATACCCGATGAAGTGCGCCGCCTCACCCGTTTGATGAATGACTTCTTGAGTTTCGCACGCGACCGCGAGTTGACGCGCAAACCCGGCGACTTGGTGAAAACCGTCACACGCGCTCTCAACATGATGCGCAATGAAGAATACGGCCGTGGCATTGAATGGCAGTTCGAAAGCAATCGCGCGGAGCTCATTGCCGCGTATGACGACGATGCCCTCACCCAAGTGCTCATGAATCTTTTTCTCAATGCCAGCCAAGCGTTGAATGGCAAAGGCAAAGTGGAAGTGAAAATCGAAGCCAGTAGCAGGGGCCGCGACGGCATTCACCTCAGCGTTCGTGACAACGGCCCGGGCTTGCCGGATTCTTCCGAAAAAATCTTCGAGCCGTTCTTTACCACGAAGAGTCGCGGCTCGGGCTTGGGCTTGCCGGTGTGCAAGCAGCTTATTGAAAAGCACGAAGGCCGTATCCGTGCAGAAGCGCAGCCGGGCCAAGGCACGACGATGCACATATGGCTGCCTTGGTAGAAGGCAAGGAGCCAAAAAAGATAATGCGCCAAAGAGACAAACAACCCAATACCCAAACCCCCGAATATCCCAACCAGCCATGAACGACTATCGCATCTTAATCGTTGATGATGAACCGCGCCAGTGCGTCGTAATCAAAGCGGCGTTGGAGCCAGAAGGCTATGCCGTGGGCACGGCGAACAGCGGCACTGCGGCAATGAACGCGTTGAGCACGCACGCTTATGATCTCGTGCTTACTGATCTCAAAATGGAAGGCCCGGACGGTTTGCAAGTGCTCGACTTCGCAAAACAGCATCATCCCCAATGTGCGGTGATTTTGATGACTGCCTTCGCGACCGCACAAACCGCGGTGGAGGCCATGAAGCGCGGCGCGTATGATTATATCATCAAACCATTCGAGCTGGAGGAGTTGAAAGTTAAAATTCGCCATCTCGTCGAGCGCAAGAATTTGGTTGTGGAAAAAGAATCGCTCGCGCAAGAGAATCGCTCTTTGCGGCAGGAATTGCAGCAACGCTATTCCATCGAGAACATGGTGGGGCAGGGCGGCGCGATGCAGGAAGTTTACAAGCTCGTTCATAAAGTTGCGCCGAGCGATGCCACGGTGCTCATCCGCGGCGAAAGCGGCACCGGCAAGGAGTTGGTCGCGCAAGCGATTCACTATCTCAGTCCGCGCGCCGACAAGCCGTTTGTGGCGATCAACTGCGCCGCGCTACCCGAGACGCTTTTGGAAAGCGAGTTGTTTGGGTATGAAAAAGGCGCGTTCACCGGCGCGGACAAACGCAAGCCGGGCCTGTTCGAGACTGCGGGCGAGGGCACAATTTTTCTCGATGAGATCGGCGAAATCTCTCCGACCATTCAAGTGAAACTGCTGCGCGCGTTGCAGCAACGGCAGGTCATCCATCTCGGCGGCACAGAGCCGATTGCGATTCGCGCGCGCACGATTGCGGCCACGAATCGCGATCTCGAAGCCGCGCTCAAAGAGGGCCGCATTCGCGAAGATTTCTATTATCGCATCAACGTGTTTCCCATCACGCTGCCCTCGTTGCGGCGGCGCAAGGAAGATTTGCCCGATCTCATTCTGCATTTTCTCAAGCGCGCCGGCAAGGATCAAAACGCAATCACGCCCGAAACGATCGAAAAACTGCGGCAATATCCGTGGCCCGGCAACGTGCGCGAATTGGAAAACGTGATCGAGCGCTCGCTCATCATGGCCGGCGATCAGCCCATCACACCCATGGATTTGCCGTTGCACATTCAAGGCTTGCAGAAATTGCCAACGCAATTCGACATTCCGGAAGAAGGCATCAACCTTGAAGACATGGAGAAGCGCTTGATTCATCGCGCGATCGAAAGGGCGGGAGGGAACAAGAGCCGCGCGGCCAAGCTGTTGGGGATTACTCGGAGGAAGTTGTATTCGATGTTGGAACGGCTGGGATGAACCGCGAGAAAATTCTTTTTACACTCTTTTCATTCGTCGCTTAGTTTTACATGGCAGATTTAAATTTTTGTCCGCGAAACACACGAAATACGCGAAGCAAGCTTTCGTGTGATTCGCGTGTTTCGTGGGCAGAAAAGGAATCTGTTGAAGTAGAATTGGGCTCCGTATCTTTTATAGCTCCTTGTCTCCTAATGAATCTATCCCATCTACTGGCTTTCGCCGAAGCCTTAAATCATCAAAACGATTTCTCGGAAATCCTCCGGCTTGTGGCGCAGCAAGCTGCCGGCTTGTTGCGCGCAGAGCTCGCATCGATCTTCATGCTCAACCCGCGCACGCGGCACACGGTGAGAACTTTGTATCACACCGGCGCGCTTTCAAATGAAGCGCGTTATCATGCCGTGCATCAACAAATCGCCGGGTGGGTGATGGCGCACAAACAAAATTTGTTGAGTGCGGATCTCACGCGTGATGAACGATTCGCACGCATGCAGTGGGAGAAAGTCACGCTCAAATCCGTTCTGTGCGTGCCGATCAAAGTCGAAGGCCTCGTGCTCGGTTCGTTGCTGTTGGCGAACAAAGCTGAAGAGCAAAACTTTTTAGAGGAAGACGAAGCCTATCTCGCGAAGCTCGTGCTCATTGCCGCGCCGTATCTGCGCAACGCGCACAAGCTCGCAGAGTACTTCGATGCGCCTATGCCTGAGGCTGCGCTACTCAACAAGTATAAGCAAGTCGGTTTGATCGGTAAAAGCCCCAAGTTCATCGACTTGCTCAAAACCATCGAGGCCGCGGCGCGCTGCGAAGTGCGCGTGTTGCTCGAAGGCCAAACCGGCACGGGCAAAGAGTTGGTCGCGCGCGCGATTCATCGATTCAGCGACCGTTCGCCGCACCCGTTTCTCGCGATGGACTGCGGCGCGATTCCTGAAAATTTAATTGAGAGCGAATTGTTCGGCCACGTCAAAGGCGCATTCACCGGCGCGCAGCACGACCGCAAGGGCCTGTTCGAAGAAGCCGGTCGCGGCACGCTGTTCATGGATGAAGTCGCGAACCTGCCGCTGAGCTTGCAAACCAAATTCATGCGCGTGTTGGAGCAAAACGAGATTCGCCCGCTGGGCAGCAACGCCACGCGCAAGATTGATGTGCGTCTCATCGCCGCTTCCAGCCGTTCGTTGCGCGAGTTGGTGAGCAAGCAACTCTTTCGCGAAGATTTGTATTATCGTTTGCACGTGTATCCCATCGCCCTTCCCGCGTTGCACGAGCGGCAAGAAGATATTCCTCTGCTCGCCGAACATTTTTTGCAAACCGTTGCGCACCGGCAACAGAAACAGGCCGAAACTTTTCATGAAGAGTTGATCGAGTTCATGCGCGCGCGGCCATGGCCCGGCAACGTGCGACAGCTTGAAAATTTCGTCGAGCGCCTCGTCACGCTCGCCGCGCCGTCGAGCACTATGCTCGCCCCGGAAATTTTGCCGCACGATCTCAAAATCGAGTTCGAACAAGAGCAGAGCGCTTTACAAAGCATGCCCGCCGCGCCGGCGCTCACAGAAAGCGTTGCGGCTTATGAAGCCAAGCTCATTCGAAAAGCTTTGGCAGACGCGAATTGGAATCAATCGCAAGCCGCGCGGCAACTGCGCCTGCCCGTGCAAACGCTGCAATATCGCATGCACAAGCTGGGGGTTGTGAAGCCGTGACTCGGGTTGTTCATGAATGCGAAGACAGAAAGATGGAGGTCAGAAAAATTTCTTATGAGAAGTCGGCAGCATTGGATTGCCGGTCTGCGAATCAATCCGGGGCTTGCTCGCAGTGAAGCGGTTTGCTATATTGTGAGCGTTGCAATCATAATGTCGGACTCAGATCCCGTAATTTTTGTGGAGCAATATCAATGACTCAAGATGCAACTTCAGACGCAAAAAAGAAACAAGTCGCTATTGCGCGAAGCGTTTACTGGTGGCCGATTACGGAAGCCCAAATCCGCCATGCCGCGCAGAAAATTGCCGCCGCGGCGCATCCGGAAAAAATTATTTTGTTCGGCTCGTTTGCGCACGGCAATCCGACGCCGGACAGCGACGTCGATCTTTGCGTCATCATGGCTTCCGTTGATGATCACTATGCCAGTGCGAGAGCGATATCCGAGATTCTATATCCTCGACCGTTTCCCGTCGACATCCTGGTGCGTACTCCCGCCGAAATCGCCGAGCGCTTGCACTGGGGCGATTGCTTCATCTCAGATATCGTAACGAAAGGCAAGGTGCTGTATGAACGGCCAAGCGGTTGAAGAGTGGATTGCGAAAGCCGAGGATAATTATCTCAGCGCTCTCACCCTATCGCGCCGTCGCAAACAACCAGTGCCGGATGTGGTTTGCAGCCAATGTCAGCAATGCGTTGAGAAGTATGTCAAAGCGCTTTTAGTTCGCCACGGAATTTACTTCCCCAAGATTCATGACTTGATTCAGTTGGAAGAACTGGCCGTTCGTGCAAATGAAGAAATCCGTTCGCTGCACGAACTGCTTCTCGTGTTGAATCCTTACGGCATCGACATTCGGTATCCTGGTTTGAAAGCCTCTCTCGAAGAATCTAAAGAAGCCGTCAAAGCGATGAAAAGCTTGCGTCATCATTTGCGGCTGCTGTTGGAATTGTAGCCTCAAGCGCGCGAATTAAATGCTCGGCCAAATCCTCTCCCACTACAAAATTCTCTCCCGGCTTGGCGAAGGCGGCATGGGCGTGGTCTATAAAGCCGAAGACCTGCGCCTCGGCCGCTTCGTCGTGCTCAAATTTCTCGCGCACCATCTCACCCGCGATGCGCAAGCGCTCGAACGCTTCATCAACGAAGCCAAAACCGCCTCCAGCCTCGATCACCCCAACATTTGCACCATCTATGAAATCGGCGAGACCGAAGACGAGCGCATGTTCATTGCAATGGCGTATTATGAAGGGGAGACGCTCGCGCAGCAAGTAGCAAGGGGCAATTTGCAAGTGGAGCGTGCGATTGAGATCGTCACGCAGATTGGCAATGGCCTTGCCTGCGCGCACGAGGCGGGCATTACGCATCGCGACATCAAGCCCGCGAATGTCATCATCACCAAACGCGGCGAGGTGAAGATTCTCGATTTCGGATTGGCGAAGCTCGCGGGGCAATCGCATTTTACCAAAACCGGCGCGACGCTCGGCACGGTCGCATACATGTCCCCAGAACAAGCGCAGGGCTTGCCGGTGGATCAGCGCACGGACATTTGGTCGCTCGGTGTCGTGCTCTATGAAATGCTCGCGGGCAAATTGCCGTTCGAGGCGGAGTATGATCAAGCCGTGCTCTACTCCATTGTGAATGTCGAGCACGTGCCGCTCGCGAAATTGCGGCCCGATCTGCCTGTGCACCTTTCGGGCGTGATCGACAAAGCGCTCGCGAAGAAGGCGGCAGAGCGTTATCAGCGCATTGAAGATTTGCTCGCGGATTTGAAAACGCCGACGCAAAACTTTACGAAGGCTCCAAGCCTTCGTAAAGTTGATCCCGCAATGCAGAGCTTTAGGAAACTTGCAAAGTTTCCTAAAGCTCTCTCGCCCAAACGTCTCGCGTGGATGAGCGGCATACTGGTTCTGCTTGCGGCGATGTTCTTCGGTGTGAAATTCTGGCTCACGCCAGAGCAACCGCGCTTCGACTCTATTGCCGTGTTGCCGCTGCAAAATCTCTCCGGCGATCCCGAGCAGGAGTATTTTGCCGACGGCATGACCGAAGCGTTGATCGCGAATCTGGCAAAGATCAAATCCCTGCGCGTGATCTCTCGGACTTCGATCATGACTTACAAAAACGCGCGCAAGCCTTTGCCGGAAATTGCAAAGGAGTTGAATGTCGCGGCCGTGGTCGAAGGCTCGGTCGCGCTTGCGGAGGGCCGCGTGCGTGTGACGGCGCAGTTGATTGATGCGGTGGGTGATCGTCATCTGTGGGCAGAGAATTATGACCGCAATCTGCGCGACGTGTTGGCATTACAAAGCGAAGTGACGGATGCCATTGTCAACGAACTGCGCGTGCAGTTGACGCCGCCAGAACAGCAGCACATAATCAATGTGCGGCCGGTTGATCCGGAAGCTTATCAGCTATATCTGAAAGGACGTGCGTACATAAATGACAGTTTCGCTTTTGAAAAGGCATTGGAGGCTTTTCAGAAGGCGACGCATCTTGACCCGACTTTTGCCGAAGCTTATGCCGGCTTAGCTCTAAGCTATATTGCAGTGCGCGAGGCTTACATGGTGGGAAAGGCACCTCCACAGGAGATTTTTCCTCGCGCCAAGGCCGCCGCGCTAAAGGCTGTGGCGTTAGACAATACCATTGGCGAAGCCTATGCGGCGTTGGGAAATATAAAATTCAATTTTGATTGGGATTGGCAAGGAGCTGAACAAGATTTTCAGCATGCCCTTAAACTCGAACCACAGAATACGGAAATCTTATTTCACTACTCCTCGTATCTCATTTTAATGGGACGATTCGATGAAGGGATCGCCATGCGAAAAAGTGCTATTGAGCTTGATCCGCTCTCCGCTTTATTCGGCGTAACCCTGGGCTGGTGTTATCGCTTTGCGCGGCGATATGATGACGGAATTGCGCATCTCCAACAATGGATTAAGATGTACCCGAGCCAGGAGTTTAGCTATAACTATCATGTGGCTTCGAATTACGTAGAGGCTGGCATGTATCCGGAAGCGATTGCTGCTGGCAAAAAAGCAGGTGAATCACTACAGCTTGCTTACATTTACGCCGTGTCGCGTAAAAAAGCTGAGGCGCTCACATTGCTTGATGAATTGCTGGAAATCTCAAAACGGGAATACGTCGAGCCCATGTTTATTGTCATAATCTATGCTGCCTTAGGCGATAAGGAACAAGCGATGCAATGGTTACAAAAAGGTTATGAAAATCGTACTCCGTATATGACTTATTTAAAGACGGAGCCGGGGCTTGACCCTCTACGTTCTGAGCCGCGATTTGTGGAACTGTGCCGGAAGATGGGGTTGGAAGAATGAAGGTAGAATCTAAGTTTCTTGCGCAAGCTGCAAAGCCTGCTGATAAAGCGCTGGGCTAATGCGGAAATCCACAGCATTCAATTCGTCGAGAATGGGTTTAATCGCGGAGATAATGCCTTTTGTCTTTGCTCGCAAAAGAACGCCCACGGTTCCGATTATTTCTATCCCAATCTGATGCGCGATCCGGCGGGCCTTCTTATCATCCAACACCAACAACTCGTTTAACTCAATGGCAAGCGCCATGGCTTCTGATTCGCCGTCGCCGAATTGGGTTTGCAGGGCTTTCACAAGAGCAATGTTGTGAACCGGCTGAACGGTAAGCCAATCCAATTTATAACCCAGTTCACTCGCCACGGCAGGAGGGATGAAAACCGTATCAAAGCTTTCGGCAAGTATCGCCGAGCGGCCGATACGCTCCAGCCCGATCAGACAAGCGCTGTCACTGACGGCGTTCTTGCTCATAACTGCATTTCGCGCTCAAGGTCTTGGGCCGGATAGTCAAACACCGCCACGCCTTGCTTCCCGAGGAGTTCCATAAACGTGGCTTTGGAATAGCCGGCCAAGTGCGCGGCTTGCTCTAAGGAGAGGCGGCCCAATTCATAAAGCTTTACAGCTAACCAAAATTGTGCTTCTTGCGCTTGTACTTCGTCGGGCAATTGCAATTGCAGCTCGCTTCGCATTTCGAATCTCCGTGTTTATCGTTGTTTGAATATAGCGAGAACCCCTTAGGATGGCAACGAGAAAATTTGGGGGAAAATCCTTAAGCCACGCTTCTGTCATCCACTATTCCAATCTCACCTTTTCGGCTTCCAAATTTTTAGAAGAATTCGTCCGTACCCTTCCAGATATTTTAAAGCCTAAAGCTCTATAAAACAAAACCCGTCTTTACGCTTCCAACTATTTGGAAACGTCCTTTGTGTTTCTATCCGAAAGAGATTGCGCCTCCCCGCGACGATCACAATAAAATCAATGCGCTGCTGCAGGCATAATCTGTCCGTGACGATGGCACCATTGTTGAAAACCGAAAACCACCACATGAGTACTCTCTTCTCTAAAACCCTCTTCGTAAGTTTTAATTCTATTTCAAAGGAGGAACCATGAAGTCTGCTACCGTTTTCAAAGTTCTCTTGTTGCCGATTTTGTTCAGCCACACGCTTCTCGCGCAGCCGAGCCGCGTCGAAAAGCGCAGCTTTTTTTCCAATGCGCTGGGGTTGAGCAAGAATTACTACGTGTATCTGCCCGAGGGTTATGACACGGACACGGAGCGCTATCCCGTTGCCTACTTTTTGCGCGGGCATGAATTTGAATGGTTTGATCCGGTCGCGCCTGGCCGAATCGGAGGAAGAAATTTACGGCACGTCGCTGATGATCTAATCGCGGCTGGGCAAATAGGAAAAGTGATTATTATATGTCCCAGCACCGCGAGCGAAGACTACGACAACACGGTTCATTCCTGCGGCGTGAATATGCTCAAGCCAGTCCTGCGCGCCGCAGAAGGTATCGGCACGGGACGTTTCGAAGACTATTTCGTGCAGGATTTGATTCCTCATGTTGACGCCACATGGCGGACGTTTGCGGATCGCGAGCATCGCGCCATCGACGGCTTCTCGCTCGGAGGGTACAATTCCACAATGCTCAGTCTGCGGCATCCGGATTTGTTTGTTTCTGTTGGCTCGTATGACGGCACGATCATGTGGTACAATCTCGATGATACACGCCGGCCCGGAGCCGGACCCGATGATCCCATCTGGTTTCTCACGGAGCCGTATTTCGATCCGGTTTTTGAGAACCCGCGCAATGTGCCATATATGCTATTGCATTCCGCTTCGAATATTCTGCGCGCAGCCGGCGCCGGCCAGCTCGAAGATTTTAGAGAGATGAGGTTTCATTTATCCATGACACCTGCCGATAACGTGGGCAACCACAGCAACAACAAGCAAATGATTAGCATCTTTTTGGAAAAAGGCATTCGCAATAGCTTCAACAATCCCGTTCTCGCCCCGAGTGCGGTGCACAACTACGGTTTTGCAGATATGCACGCCGCCGTTTCGCTGGTGCGGCATTGGCAGGCGTTCGTTGGTCACAAACTCAATGCGCCGTTGACTGCCGAATTTGGTGTAATCGTGGTCGGGGAAAGCGATACGACCGAATTGGTATTGTTCAATTATGATGTCGCCTCGCTCACGATTTCATCGTGGGCAACGAACGGTTCTGATTTCAGCGCGATTACAACATTGCCCGTTTCACTTGCAGGGAGATACGATACCCTCGGTTTCAAAATCGCGTTCTCTCCCTCCGCTCACGGCGCACTTATCGACACGATAGCGATCATGAGCAATGATGCCGCCAATCCAACCACGCGCATTGCTTTGCAAGGACGAGGATTGCTGCTCGGCAAGGCAGGAGCAGGAAATGTTTATGCCGCGAATAGCAGTGCGACCAGCCAATTGTTTACCATGAATCGCGCAAACGGTACGGCTACGCCGATTGCTGCAACCGGCGTCGGCGCGATTCGTGGCATGGCGATTCACCCGCAAACCAAGCAGCTTTACGCCACAGTGCCGAGTTCAACCACGACCGATTTATATCGACTGAGTAGCGAATATGGCGAAGCTTTGTTGCTGGCCACCATTCCCATCGGGCAAATTCGCGGCATCGCATTTCACTCCGATGGTTCACTCTTTGGCATTAGTGCGACGGGAAGATTTTATCAAATTACGCCTTCCACCGGCGCAGCGACCCAGATCGGGTCGACCGCAGCAGGTCTTCTGTATTCCGGGCTGTCGATGAACCCCAAGACCGGCAAATTGTTCGCTTCGCATGTTGCGCAAGATCGCATCTATACGATCGATTCCAACACCGGCGTTGCAACGTTGGTCGGCTCAACCGGTTTGGGTGGGAATATTCCCGCTATCGCTTTCGGAGCGGACGGCATTTTGTACGGCGTCACGAGCACGAACAATTTCATTCGCATTGATACGAGCACCGCTGCGGGAACAGTGATCGGCCCGATTGGCGTCACCGGCATGTCCGCACTGGCAATGCGTACGGATTCGGCAACAGTGAGTGTAGAGGAGCAAGAGAGCAGAGTGGCAGCGCGAAGCTATCAGCTTTATCAAAACTATCCGAACCCATTCAACCCCTCAACAACCATTCGCTACGCATTGGCGCAAGCCGAGCATGTCTCACTCAAAGTCTTCAACCTCGCTGGACAAGAGATCGCCGCATTGGTTGAAGGCAAGCAAAGCGCGGGCGAGCATCGCGTGCAATGGCATGCGCAAGGCGCGCCGAGCGGGGTTTATTTCTATCGCTTGCAAGCGGGCGAGAGAGTGGAAACCAGAAAGATGGTTTTGATGCAGTGAGAGGGCCGGGCGCGCGGGACAGGGTTTGCCGCCGCAATCTTCACGAGCGGATCGGGAATGAAAATTCCTTGATCCGCTTTTTGTTTTATGAGCGTAAAAAATGCAAGGCGCCTCCGGCGTGCACAAAGACTCATCCGGAATGACATCGTGAGGAGGCATGAAATCTTAGGCGTATCGATAAACTTTCCGACTTTCCACTTGCAAAGCTCGCCGGCGTGCCTTATTTTGCGCACCCGAAATGAAGGCCACGGCTCACATCATCTGAGGTCTTGCTTCAACCCTACTTTGAGCAGCAACCTGCCGAACGCAAAGCTTCCTGCACAGAGTTCGATCATTCCAGCAAGATGTGTCCCGTTGCGTTGTGCGCGCCGGAATGCCGGCTTGGTCGCATAACCGCGCTGCGGCGGTGCGCGCAGTTTGACTCGTAATTTTAGGAGAAGTAGGAATTCATGTCCAAAGAAAATTTTCGTAACATCGCAATCATAGCCCACGTCGATCACGGTAAGACCACGCTCGTTGATGGCATGCTTCGTCAAAGCGGCACGTTCCGCGACAATCAAGTGATGATGGACCGCGTGATGGATAGCATGGATCTCGAGCGCGAGCGCGGCATCACCATCATGGCCAAGAACACCGCGATTTGGCACAACGGCGTGAAGATCAACATCATCGACACGCCCGGGCACGCGGACTTCGGCAGCGAAGTGGAGCGCGGCATGACCATGGTTGACGGCGCAATTTTGCTCGTGGATGCGAGCGAAGGCCCGTTGCCGCAAACGCGTTTTGTGTTGAAGAAAGCGCTCGCCGCGCATTTGCCCACGGTCGTGGTCATCAACAAAATCGACCGCAGCGACGCGCGCATTCAAGAAGTGACCAATGAGATTTATGATCTGTATATCGACCTCGGCGCGAATGACGATCAAATCGGATTTCCGATCATTTACACGAACGCGAAGCAAGCCGTGGCGCATCGCAAGCTCGATGATGGTTCCACGAGTTTGGAGCCGCTGTTCGAGGCCATTCTGCAAGCCATTCCCGGACCGGAGGCGCACGATGAAGGTGTGCCGCAATTTCTCGTGACCAATTTGGATTACGACGATTACGTCGGCCAACTCGGCGTGGGTCGCTTGCGCCAAGGCACCATGCAGATGGGCAAGACGTATGGTTTGTGCACGGAAGATGGCAGCGTGCGTGCAGTGAAGTTTTCGGCATTGTATTCCTTTAAAGGCTTGCAGCGCGTGCCGGTGGATAGTGTGGAAGCCGGCGACATCGTCGTGGTCGCGGGCATTGAAGACGTGCGCATTGGCGATACGGTGACGGATTTGGAAAATCCGCAGCCCTTGCCGCGCATTAAAGTGGATGAACCGACTGTGGCGATGATTTTTTCGGTGAATAACAGCCCGCTCGCGGGACGCGAAGGGAAGTATCTCACCTCGCGCCATTTGCGTGAGCGTTTGGAGAAAGAGATTTTGCGCAATGTGGCATTGCGGGTGAAGCCGACCGAACGCGCAGATGCGTTCGAAGTTTGCGGCCGCGGCGAATTGCAACTCGGCATTTTGATCGAGACGATGAGGCGCGAAGGTTTTGAATTGATGGCTTCGAAGCCGCGCGTGCTCACGCACGAAGAAGGCGGCAAAGTGATGGAGCCGATGGAGCACGTGTATATTGACGTGCCCGAGCAATACATCGGCGTGGTCACGGAGAAGCTTTCGGTGCGCAAAGGCCGCATGACGAATATGGTGAATCACGGCAGCGGCCGCGTGAATTTGGAGTTTCGCATTCCCTCGCGCGGGCTGATCGGCTATCGCAGCGACTTTCTGACGGACACGAAGGGCATGGGCGTGCTCAATACCTTGTTTGATGGCTATGCGCCGTGGCATGGCGCGATTCCACAACGCTTGAGCGGAGCATTGGTGGCCGATCGTGCGGGCCGCGTCACGCCGTACGCGAGCGCGGGCATGGAAGATCGCGGCGAGTTGTTCGTGGAGATCAATACGGAAGTATATGAAGGCATGATCGTGGGCGACCGCAATCGCAGCGGCGATCTCGACGTGAACATCACGAAAGAGAAGAAGCTCACCAACATGCGCAGTTCCACTTCGGACACGACGGTGACGTTGCGGCCGCCCAAAATTTTGACGCTCGATCAGGCCATCGAATTCATCGATGAAGATGAGTTGGTGGAAATCACGCCGCAGAGCATTCGCTTGCGCAAGATGGAGCTGAACAGCGACAAGCGCGCAACCATGAAGAAGCGGCAGGCGGACGCGGAGTGATTCGCGGCAACACCCTCTGACAGTTGACTTGAACTAAAAGCCAAGGCAAAACGATTACTGGCAAAACAATTTTTCGCTTTAATCGTTTTGCCGCCAATGGCCTTGCCTTTAAAAATGGAGACGCGCATGTTCCGTCAAGCGTTATCGTTCAAAGTAATTTTTGCAGCATTGCTTGCTATGATCATAGAGCTGGCTGCACAGCCGATGCAAGTTGCGCAAATCGCGCCGCGACCGGAAGACGTGAGCACGCTCGACGGCATCGTCAAAGCCTATTACGAAACCATCACCGGTCCCGCGGGCAAGCCGCGCGAATGGGCGCGCGACCGCACGCTCTATATTCCGAGCATCAAACTTATTTCTTTGAGCATGCGCGAAGGCAAGCCGGTGGCCGAAATCATGAGTCATCAAGAATACGTTGAAAGCTCGAATGATTTTTTTATAAAGAACGGCTTCTTTGAAAAAGAGATTCACCGCGTCACGCAGCGCTTCGGCAACATGGCGCACGTGTTCAGCACATATGAAGCGCGCAACACCGTGGACGGCCCGATCATCGCGCGCGGCATCAACAGCATTCAACTCTATTTCGACGGCGGGCGCTGGTGGATCACCGCGGCGATGTGGGACGACGAAAGGGCGGACAATCCCATTCCGAAAGAGTTTTTACCGTAACCACTGAAATCGGACTTGCGCGATAAGCTCTTTTGCATTTTCAAACTATTGGCGCAAGTCTGACTTCGCAGTACGCACAAAATTGCACTCATGTCTGAACAATCTCCAAATCTAACTTTTTTAGCGCGGACAAAAAACTGGCTGCGCGCCCATCCCAAAACAAGCATTGCGCTGGGCATCTTTTTGGCATTCGATCTCGTCATTTGGCTCATGCTATTCGCGGGCTTGCCGAGCGTGGAAGAAATCAAAGCCTTCAAGCCGCATTCGACCGTCAAAGTCGGCCGCATCAACTGGAACAAGCGCGGTGTGGACTCAATTCGCATTTACGTGCCGCTCAACAAAATTTCGCCGCTCTTGCAGCAAGCTGTCGTCATCAGCGAAGACGATCTGTTTTATCAACACGAGGGCTTCAACCTGCCGATGATGAAAGAAGCCATGCGCGTGAATCTCGAAAAGAAGCGCTACGTGCGCGGCGCGAGCACGATCACGATGCAACTCGCGCGCAATGCTTTCTTGCACAAACGCAAAACCATCGTACGCAAGCTCCGCGAGCTAGTCGTGACGTATCGTATCGAACAGGCGCTGACGAAGAAACAGATTTTGGAAATGTATTTGAATATCGTGGAATGGGGGGAAGGCATTTATGGGGCTGAAGCCGCTTCGCGATTTTATTTCGATAAACCCGCCACGCAGCTCACCCTCGCCGAGGCTTCTCTGCTCGCCGCGATGCTGCCGAATCCGATCTATTTCAATCCCTACAAACGCATGAAGTCGTGCGCACGCATGCAAAAGCGCGTGCTCGATTTGTTGACTTTAAGCCGCGCCATCACCGCCGAACAAGCGCGCGCCGCCGGCCCCTCTGCGATCTGGCTGCGCGGCACGCCCGCTCCGATGGATGAACCTGCGCCTCAAGATAGCTCCGCAACCTCACTCTCGCCGGTTGAAATGGACTTTCCTGATCGCGACGAAGAGCAGGCTTCATCGCCTGCGGATAGCTCGCGCACGCCGGAGTGATGCTTCGCCGCGATCAACTAAAAAGTCGTTGATTTTATCGGAAAATATGAGTACAGGTACTCAACGAGTCGCATCATAAAAAATTTCCGCCCTATGACGCACGCTATTCAGATACAATTCAAATTGCCCTATCGTCTCAAACGAGCGGGCAAGTGGGTGGTTGCTTCTTGCCCGCCGTTGGACGTTTATGCCCAAGGCAAAACTGCCACGCATGCCAAAAAGAATCTCATCGAAACGCTGGGATTGTTTCTGGAATCCTGTCATGAACGTGGAACGCTCGACGCGGTTTTAAAAGAATGCGGCTTTGAGAAGATCGCTTTCTCGGTTAAAGCGACAAAGTCCAAAGCAAAATATGTCGAGGTTCCTCTTCAGTTGCTGACCGCGGCTTAAAACGATCTCGCCATGGCACGTTTAAACCCCGTGCATTGGAAAACGCTGGAGTGTGTTTTTTTAAAAGCCGGTTTTAGCTTTGTTCGACAACGCGGCGATCATCGCATTTATTCCAAACCTGGGGTTCTACGTCCCGTTGTCATTCCTACCTACGACGAAATCAGGCAAGACCTCATTACCTCTAACATGCGCACGGCAGGAATGTCACGCACCGAGTATTTTCGATTGCTAGATGAATGTCATTAAGAACCGAATGTGCCGTGCTTGTGGAACCCCTCATTTGGTTTTTATTGATTCCCTTCCACCGTCATCGTTGCCGGGACGATGCTCACCACACCTGTCACTGCCCCAATCAGATAATCCACAAAAGTAATCTTTGTCGTGACACGCACTTGTTTGAGTTCATTCTCTGCAATAATCCTCGCCGAAGAGTTGTCGGAAATTGGCACAGCGCCCCAAAGTGCGAACCAAACTTTTTTCGATTGCTTGAAGGAAGTGCGTTTACCTTCTGAAATAAAAGCCACGGGTGTCTTCGCCGGTGCTGTGGCTTTCATGGTAAAACAGCCGCTGCTGCTCAACGTAAAGATTGCAATAAGTGCGAGCGCAATTAGTTTGCGCATAACAAACTCCTTTATAAAAAGTAAAAAGCCGCTCGTGAAAAAGCGCGAGCACATGACATAGAAATCCGCCCCGCAGCAAATCGAATTTGTGAGAAGAATGCGTCAAAACTGCCGAATAGATACCTCCCAAAGCATTTGCTGCGTAAAGCGGACTTATCATTTTATGGGGGCTAGAAGTTTCTCTTGACGTGCTTGTAACCTTATTGCAATCGTCGCGTACATTTGTTGCCAAAAATGGAGCATGCATGAACGAAGTTATTGTCACACAAAATTTGACGCGACATTTCAGCCGCGGGCGCGTCAAAGCGCTGCAAGGCGTGAGTGTGAACGTCGCCCCTGGAAAAATTTTCGGATTGCTCGGCCCGAACGGCGCAGGCAAAACCACTTTCATCAAAATCTTGTTGGGATTGCAGCGCCCGGACAGCGGTACGGCATCATTGTTCGGCATTCCCGTGAGCGATCCCGCAGCGCGCAAACACGTCGGCTACCTTCCCGAAAATCATCGCTTCCCCGAATTTCTCACCGGCGCAGCGCTGCTCGATTACTGCGGACGTTTGAGCGGCATGCGCGATCCGCAAGCACGTTTGCAGCGCGCGGAAGTTTTGCTCAAACGCGTGAAGATGTGGGATTGGCGCACCACGCGTACAAAAAAATATAGCAAAGGCATGGTGCAGCGTCTCGGCCTTGCGCAAGCGCTCTTGCACGATCCGCAACTCATCTTTCTCGACGAACCCACCGACGGCGTTGACCCCATTGGCCGCAAAGAGATTCGCGATCTTCTGCTCGAATTAAAAGCGGAGGGCAAAACCATTTTCATAAACTCGCATTTGCTCTCCGAAGTGGAATTGATTTGCGATGAAGTCGCCATCATGAACAAAGGCCAAGTTTTGCGCCAAGGCACGGTGCATGAGTTGACGACCTCCGACAAACGTTATCGCGTGCATGCGCATATCGGCGACGCCGAGTTATTGCAACAGATTCGCAGCCGCGCCACTGCGGCCGAAGCGCAGAACGGCCATCTCGACGTCGTCGTCTCCAATGTGCAATCGCTCAACGACGTGATCGATCTCCTTCGCGAAAAACAAATTCTGATTCAAGCCATCATGCCGCACAAGCAATCGCTCGAAGATAGTTTCTTCCAAACCATTCAAGGCACGGGCGCTTCGGATTTGAACACAATTTTCAGCCCCAATAAAGCGGAACTGGAGGTGAGCGTATGAATAAGATTTGGGCTGTGTGCTATTACACCTTCCGCGAATCGCTCGCACGCAAAACCTTCATCGGCTTTTTTATCATCTCTTCCATAGTGCTCGCGATTTTGCTGCTGGCCATCAACATCGATGCCGTGGACGGCGCTTTGGCCGGCGTGAGCATCTTCGGCAAAGAAGCGCGCGGCATCGACATGGAATTGAGCAAACTGGTCATTGGCGTCGAGGTTGGCCTCGCGACCGCACTCTTCACTGCGGGTTTGTTCTTTTCAATTTTCGCCACTGCCAGTCTCGTTCCGAACATGCTGGACAAAGGGAATATTGATTGGCTGCTCGCCAAGCCGATTTCGCGCGAGGCTTTGCTCGTGGGACGCTATCTCGGCGGGTTGATGGTCGTCGCGTTTAATGTGTTTTATCTCATCGCCGGCGCATGGCTCATTCTTTCGATGAAGACCGGCGTGTGGCATTTTCCTTTTCTGCTTTCGGGCCTGCTCATCATTGCGATCTTTGCGGTGATTTATGCGTTCATGGTATTCCTCGGGGTGTCGGTGCAGAATTCCGCGGTGGCGATTATGGGCGCGTACCTCATCATGTTTTTCAGCCCGATGCTGGTGGAGCGCGATCGCATTTATGCGCTGCTCTCGAACAAAATTTGGCAATGGCTGCTGGATGGCATTTATTACCTCACCCCGCGCACGTTTGAAGTCGGCGCGATGGTGAAGAATACGGTGTTGATGGAGCCGATCGCGAGTTGGGCGCCGATCTGGCATTCGCTGGCGTTGGGCATTTTGTTTTTCAGTTCCGCGGTGCTGCTATTAAAACGCAAAAATTTTTGAAAGGAGCATGATATGAGAAAATCCCTCTTGTTGCTGTTTGCTCTGCTTCTTCTCATTAGCGTGGCTTGCGACCGGAGCGCGCGCGAAGCCGTGCCGCAAAGCGTGCGCGCGGAAGTCGCGCTGCTGCCCGACGAATCGGCCATGGTAATGTATGGCGACGTGCAAAAGATTTCGGAAAGCGCGCTGGCAACGGATATAATCGCGCGCCTTGAAAATGAAATGCGCCATGAAATGAGTGACAGCGATTTTGTGAGATTCAAAGAGGCCACCGGCTTTGATCCCAAAAAAGATTTCCACAGCATCCTCGTGGGCGCAAAAGAGGGCGAGCAAATTCGCGACGAAGCTGCGGTGATCATTCACGGCAAGTTTGACGAACAGCGCATCATTGCGTTCATGAAAGAAGAAATTGCCAAGCACGAGAAGGACGTGCCCTGGCAGGAAGAGACGATTGCGGGGCACCAAGTCTATTTCGGCGAGCGCCGCCGCGATTTCGGCGTGTGCTTTGCGAATGCGAATACGATGTATCTCGGTCCGCGCGCGTGGCTCACCGAAGTTTTGGAAGGCAAAGCGACGCCGGCAGTGCCACCAGCCTTCACGGCTGCGGAGAAATCGCTGCGCTATGCCGAGCAGTTTTGGCTGAGTCTAGCGCTCGACGGCGAGCATATGGCAGGCCATGGCATGGGCCGCGAGCTGCGCGAAAACTTTCCGAAGTTTGAGGCGATACAAGACGCCGTTTTCTCCGCGCGCGCCGGCGAGGGCGTGGAGTTCGAAGGCCGCGTGCAATGCGACAATGAAGAAAACAGCAAGCTCATGGTGGATTTGCTCAAAGGCGGATTGGCCGCGGCGAAATTGCAAGTCTCGAAAGACCGCAATGCGGTTGATGCGCTGAACAGCATTAAAATTGATCAAAAGGGCAGTCAGGTTTTGCTGCACGGCGAGCTGACGAAAAAGTTTTTCGATACGCTGCGCGAGCAGAAGCTGCTCTTCTGGGGCGATTTGGGCAGAAAACATATTTAAAGCGCAACGCGCTCGGAGCTTTTTGTAGACTTCCAGTCTGCATGATTGCAACTCCCACAGAATAATCTTTTGATCTTTTCTGTGGGAGTTTTATTTTGTCACATGTCACTGTGTATAAACTGCTAACCAGAAGAAGGCTTGGCATGGCAACGATCAAAAAACTCAACGACAGCGAGCTACAGCACGAATTGAAAAACCTCTCTGGCTGGAGCCTCCTCAACGGTAAGTTGCACAAGGTTTTTCAATTCGCTTCATTTGTGGAAGCTTTCGGCTTCATGGCGAAAGTTGCGCTCGTGGCCGAAGCGATGAATCATCATCCCGAATGGTTCAACGTTTATAATCGCGTCGTGATCGATCTCACCACGCACGATGCCGGCGGGATCAGTATGCGAGATTTGGAATTGGCCGCGAAGATCGACGGCTTTGTTGCGTGAATACATCTTGTTTCGCGCACCAACAATCTCGCCGGTGATTTTGAAAATAACATTTGGCGGCGAGATGAAATTGCTCTGAAGTCACCTCGCTCGCAGAAATAAAAGTCAGGTAAACAAGCAAAGATGAACCCTCGGTGCAGCAGCGACAGGCCCCAAAAAGCTGCTAGCATCGCGCGCGAAGCTGCGGCCACGTGAACGAACTGCGCCGTTGCGGCACTAACTTTTGTGAAGGGATTCTCTTTGTGTTGCCTTGATGCTCTCATTCCCTCCGCGCATATGCTGCCCTTTTTCGAGTCCCTTCGCGCACATTCTGCACAAAAAGTTTTGTCCGATCCCCAACGCTTTTCCAGGCAAGCGCATAATTTCATGTGCCTTAACCCGTCACCCTTGGGGCGGCATGGTAGTTGTTAGTTTACTGAGTGCAACCAAGCTGTACCCAGTGGACAAACTCGGGCCGAAAGACTGCGGATGCCATCTCTCTTTTCGCGAAAGGGAGGGAGTTTTCGAAGCGCCGTGGCATTCGGCCCAGTTTTTTTTTCATGAAAAGCATGCACACCCGGCTTATACTCATAAATGGATTTTTCCCCGTGTGATGATTGAAGGTATGGAGCCGATGTAACAGCAGTGCGATTGTTCCGTTTTCAAATCACGCTGGTATTTTATTTTCGCTTTCAACCTACCTTCAAACACCTATCCGTAGAGCAAGTGCAGCGGGGTGTGTTGCTCACCTAAAAAGCTCGACGACCTCAAAACCACTTTCAAACTTCGGGAGAGTGCCATATGCGCCGACTGCTTCCACTTCGAAGCGCCGCCGTGGCGGCATTGTTTGTAATGCACACGCATGCGTTCGCCACCGGTGCGTTGTTCGTGCGGCCGCTGAATAGTTCGCAGACGTATCAAACCATGTGGATCAAAACCTATGACGCCACGGTTGCGATACAGGATCAGCTTGCGGAGACCCACGTTGATCAAACTTTTTTCAATGAAACGAATGCCGTAGTGGAAGCGACGTATGTTTTTCCGCTGCCCGAAGGCGCCGTGATTTCGGAGCTGGTTTATTGGTTTAATGGACAGCGCTACGTTGCTTCCATACGCGAGCGCAAAGCCGCGCAGGAAGAATACGACAAACGGATTCGCCAATTGCTCGATCCGGCGCTGCTGCAATACCTCGGCAACAATCTTTTCAAGCTCAACATCGCGCCGATCAATCCGCAGAGTGAAGTGCGGTTTGAAATCACTTACGTGGAATTGCTGCCCTATGAGTTTGGTGCGGTGGATTATCGCTTTTTCCTGAAAACCACCGGCCTCTCGCCCAAACCGTTGCAGCGCGTCTCGCTGAATATCAGCGCGGCCACGGCAAAAGAATTCAAGAGGCTCTTCTCGCCCAGCCATCCCAATTCCACCGACACGCAGATCGACCGGATTTCCGCGAGCCAGTATCGCGTGCTCTTTGGGGATGAAAACTTTCTGCCTGACCGCGATTTCGTGCTGCGCTTCGAAACCAAACGCGAGGCAGTGGATATGAACGTCATCACCTACACGCCCACTGCGATTGACTCGTTTGGCCGCGACAGTTTTTATGCGCTGTGGATCACGCCGCCGGATACAATCGACGCCGGAACCGCGATTCCGCGCAGCATCGTGTTTACTGCAGACGTGTCTTCGAGCATGGAAGGCGAGCGCATGGACGAGCTGAAGCAGGCGCTCAACAGTTTTCTCGATCATCTCAATATCGAAGACCAATTCAATATCGTCACCTTTGGCACAAGTGTGATTAAGTATCGCGCGGATTTGGCGTCCGCCACGCCCGATGAAATCGCGCAAGCGCGCGCGTTCGTGAACGGCTTGAGCGCCGTGGGCTTGACCAACATTGACGGCGCGTTAAGCGCTTCACTCGCGCAGTCGTATCACGACAGCACCGCGAACGTGATGATCTTCATGACCGACGGCTATCCCACGTGGGGTGAGCTGCGCGTGAATGTGATCGTCGATAGCGCCGTTGCGCGCAATCGCAAAGGCGTGCGCATTTTTCCGTTCGGCATCGGCAATGAAGTGAGCAAGCCGTTGCTCATCGATCTCGCGCGGCGCAATGGCGGCTATCCGACTTACATCACCGCGAACGACAGCATCGCGCTCGTCGTCGAGAATCACGTGAAGAGAATTTCGCTGCCCGTGCTCTCGCAGCTCACTATCGACCTCGGCGGTTTGCAAACGTATGATCGCTATCCGGTCGTGCTCCCGGATTTGTTCTTCGGCAGCCAAGTTTTGCAGTTTGGCCGTTACACCAATAGCGGCACATTCCCGGTCACGCTGGCCGGCAAATCTCGGCAGGATAATTTTACGTTGACGAGCAACGTGACGTTCAGCAACAACCCCGGCGGTCTGCGCGCCGTGGCGCGTTTATGGGCGCGTCACAAGATCGATTACTTGCTCGAACAGATCGACATCTACGGCGAGCTGCCGGAGCTGGTGAATGCCATTATTGATTTGAGCATTCGCTTCAGCATTCTCACCAAATACACCGCGCTTTATAGCGACCCGACCGCGGTTGCTGAAGAGGACGAAACGCAAATTCTTCCGAAGACCTTTATGCTCGAACAAAATTATCCGAACCCATTCAACCCCGAAACGCGCATCGTGTTCTACGTTCCGCCCGGCG
The DNA here is from genome assembly GCA_037444905.1 of bacterium. Taxonomy (GTDB): domain Bacteria; phylum Zhuqueibacterota; class Zhuqueibacteria; order Zhuqueibacterales; family Zhuqueibacteraceae; genus JABWAN01. The sequence goes on from JBBILN010000010.1 coordinate 101,318, forward strand.
CGGAGAAGCAGCGCGTGCTCATCAAAATCTACGACCTGCTCGGCCGCCTCGTGGCCGTGCTCTTCGACCGCGAAGTGAAGCCCGGCCGCTATGAGATCGTTTGGAATGGGAAAGATTTGCTCGGACAAGATTTGCCGAGCGGAACGTATCTCTATCGTCTCGAAGCTGGCGACGTGACGATCGCGAAGCGGATGACGTTGCTGCGATAAGTAATTCCCCCCTTGAGGGGGGCCAGGGGGGTGTCACTCGGTATCGTGAAAGCAGTGAAGTGCAGTTTGAAACGAGATGATGAATTTGAGTATTTAATAACACCCCCCTAACCCCCCTCAAGGGGGGAATGTCATGTGGAGCGAACCATGAAAAAACTTGCAACCATTCTTTTGCTCGCCCTCGCCCTGCCCGCATTTGGCGATGGCGTGATGAAGATCAAAGGCCAAGCCTCGACTTATCTCACGCCAACTGAGATTGAAGTCACGGCAGACATCAACAATCAAGTCGCGACCACAATCACGCGACAGACATTCATCAACAATTCAGCGCAGCACGTGTTTCTGCAATACGGCTTTCCTACCAGCGTGAATGCGAGCGTCACACAGTTTCGCTGGCGCGTCGCGGGCCAATGGCGCACCGCGCAGATCACCGGCGCGGCACAGGACACCAGCGGCGTGAAGGACCCCGGCGGCGAAGTTGATCGGCAATATTTGGATTACCTCGGCGAGGCGCCATTCCTGTTTGCGTTCAAAGACTCTTTGCCTTCGGACTCCACGCTCGTGGTCGAGCTGACGTTCATCGAGCTGCTGCAATATCGCTTGGGTCGCGTGGTTTATGATTATCCGCTCGATCTCAAAAATTTTGCGCAGAACAATCTCGAACGCTTCAGTGTGCAACTCAGCCTGCGTTCCGAACGCGATCTCGTTTCGCTCACGAATCCTTCGCACGGCGCAACCGCCTCGAGCTTCAGCGATAGCGCGGCCACGCTTTTCTTCACACAAAACAACATGCCCGCGAACAGCAACTTCGTGGCGCAGTATGAAGTGAGCCAAAAAGATTTAGGCGTGTTCTTGTTAAGCAACAAGCCGCAAAACGAAGGCGGCTTCTTCATCATGCTCGCGGAGCCTGATCCCAACACTTCGCAGCAGGACGTCATCGACAAGGTTTTCACGTTCATCATCGACGTGTCGGGAAGCATGTATGGGCAAAAGATCGAGCAGGCCAAAGCCGCGGCGCGCTACACCATCAACAATCTCAACGCGGAAGACCGCTTCAACGTGATCAAGTTCAACAGCAGCGTCACGAAGTTTCGAACGAATCCGGTTGCCGCGAGCTTCAATGAAGTGCAACAAGCGCTCGCGTTCATCGACGCGATCAGCGCGGGCGGCGGCACCAATTTGCAGGGCGCGGTGCTCACGGGCTTGCAACAGGACATGAGCGACACCACGGCGAACATCATCATCTTCATCACCGACGGCATTGCTTCGCTCGACCAACAAGTCGTGAAGGCCGCGAACACGAAGAACGTGCGCATCTTCGTGTTCGGCATCGGCACGGATGTGAACAAAGACCTGCTCACCCAGCTTGCGGCGAACAACAACGGCCTGGCGGAATTTCTCGGCAACGACGAAGTGACGCAGCGCATCAGCGAGTTCTACGCGAAGATTCGCAATCCACTTTTGCAAAATATCCAACTCACTTTCACGCCCACTGCGGTGGAGGAAGTTTATCCGCTGCAATTGCCGGACATCTACGTGGGCCAGCAATTGATCGTGCTCGGAAGATACGCGCAGCCCGGCGATGCGCGCGTGACGTTGAGCGGCACTTCGTTCGGCAACGAGACGCGCTACGAGTATCCGGTTTCATTCACTGCCGATTCCTCGGCAAATCGTTTTCTGCCGCGCATGTGGGCGAAATCGAAGATCGAGGCGCTGCTCGTGCTCATGTCCGGCGTGCCGCAAGGCTCGAATCAATATGAAGAGTGGAAGAAGGAAGTCATTCGCCTGAGCTTGCTCTACGGCATTCTCACGCGCTTCACGAGCTTCACGGAGCCGAATCCGACTTTTGTGGAAGAAGAAACCGCGAGCACGCTTGCGCCGGGCGATTTTGTGTTGCAGCAGAATTATCCGAACCCATTTAATCCTGAAACGAAGATCGTGTTTCATATTCCCGCGAGCGCGAAGCAGCAGCGCGTCGTGATCAAAATTTACGACTTGCTCGGCCGGCTCTTGGCGGTGCTCTTCGATCGCGAAGTCGCGCCGGGGCGATATGAAATCACGTGGAATGGCAAAGACCTTTTCGGGTACGATCTGCCGAGCGGAACGTACATCTATCGCCTCGAAGCAGGCAGCGTGAAGGTGACGAAGCGGATGACGCTGTTGCGATAAGGGTGGGATGAAACTTCAAGTTGAACGAGCACGCTGCTTCGAACGTGTCATTCAGAAGGAATCCTTTTACTCGCTGGAGATACTGCCGAGCGCTGAAAAAGATTCTTTCTGAATGCCATATCCTAGCGGCGATTGCCGAATTTGAAAATCAAAACCCATTCGGAGTAACAACTTTTCAATCTTCAGATAAAGGAGCCAACCATGACCAGGAAACTTTCTCTTCTCCTCTTCGCTTTCGCGATGCTCGCCGCCAATTTCGCCCTTGCATACGACTGGCTTTGGATTCAACATCCGCAACAAACGTGGCGATATGGCCAGGGCACCATCGAACAAGCCGTCATCACCGTGCGGCCCCAAGGTGTTTATATGGAATACGGTCTTTATCTCACCTTTTCCGCGCGCGGATTGGGTTTCTCTTTGCAGGATAGCGTCGAAGTGCAATTCTTTTTCGATCTGCCCAAAGAGGCCATCGTGCATGATCTGTGGCTGTGGGTCGATGATCAAATCATGCGCGCGTTGATTATGGACCGTTGGACCGCTTCGGGTATTTATGAGGACATTGTCAAGCGCCGCCGCGACCCGGCGATTCTGTTCAAGAATGACCAGGGCAGTTATGAATTGCGCATCTATCCCATGCCGGGAACGAAGACGCGCAAGATCAAGCTCACGTACCTCGTGCCGGCGCAATGGTCGCCTGCTTCGGTCACTGCGTTGCTGCCCACAAACCTGCTACGCACTTCGGCGCGGCCGTTGTCGACTTTCAACCTCATCTTCTGGCCGCATCCGGATTGGCTCACGCCGCGCTTGCTCGAATATCCGAATGTGACGTTCACGACGCTCGTCGATCAAGAGTTTGGAACCTACGTGCGTTCCGATATTCCTGCCAATGCGCTGGGCATGCCTTTGTACTTCGCGCTCGATTCACCGATGCGTAACGGCGTTTATGTAAATCGCTACGAGCAGGGTAACACCGGACTCTATCAACTCGCGTTGCTGCCTGCGGAAGCGCTGGATTTGAAAACGCCGCGCAAGGTTGCGCTGTTGTTTGATTACAATGCCGCAAAAAGCACGGTCACGGCGAGCGAGGTGGTCACTGCCGTCAAAAGCTTGTTGCACGAGCATTTCACCGCGGCGGATTCGTTCAATTTGATCTTTTCGCGTTTGAACATTCTGCGCGCGGGCAACAATTGGTTCGCGGGAGACTCAGCCGGCATTGAGCTCGCCTGTGCGAACGTGGGGCCGAATCCGCTCACCAGTTACAGCAACATGCCCGCACTATTGGCCAACGGCATTGACTTCGTGAGGACGCACGGGAATGACGGGAGCTTGTTGCTCGTTGCGAACTCCGATCAGCTCGGCGATTATCGTTCCGCCAATCCGTTGATCAACGATTTATTGAAGAGTATGAATCCCGTGCTGCCTATTCACGCGGCGGACTTCACGAATCTCAACGCGAATTACTACACCAACGGCGGCAGAACGTACATGGGCAACGAATATTTTTATGAGAATCTCACACGGCAAACCGGCGGTGGCTATACGCGCATTGCCGAGGGCAAATCATTCTCAACTTTATTCGCACAAGCGCTGCAAGGGCTTGGCGGTTTTGTCGAGTCGTTTGATTTGCACACGACGCTGAGCAGCGGCTTTTGCTTCGGGCGCTTCAGTTTTGGTTTGGAAGGGCAAACGCTGAATGTCGATCGTCCAATTCTGCAGGTTGGAAAATATAACGGTAGTTTTCCATTCGTGCTCGAAGCTTCCGGCTTGTTTAACGGCCAAGCCTTTTCGCGGCGAATCGAAATTCCGGCCGAGGAGGTGCATGCCGCGGATAGTTTGGCGGAGGAAATTTGGACCGGCAATCATATCGCCGGGCTTGAAGCACTTTCGCAGTCGAACGAGGTCGTGCGCCAAATCATCGAGGTGAGCGTGGCCGAGCGCGTGCTTTCGCGTTACACGGCCTTTCTCGCATTGGAGCCGAGTGATACCGTGAAAGCCTGCGTGGATTGCAAAGACGAGTCGCGCCTCGTTCCGCCGACCGCCGTGGCCGAACGCGAGCAAGACGTGCTTGCAGATTCCGTTTTGCAGGCGTATCCTAATCCGTTCAATCTCGCCACGAAGATCAGCCTGCGCCTTCCGACTGAAGTGAAGAGCGGAGAAGCCACGCTGCAAATCTTCAACGTGCTCGGGCAAATGGTGAAGTCGTTTGACATCAATGTTGAAGCGCAACGCCGTGCGTATCAATTCACCTGGGACGGCCGCAACCACGCGGGGGAGATCGTGACTTCGGGAACGTACTACGCGGTGTTCAAGGCCGGGAAGCAGAGGCATACGCTGAAGCTTTTGGTGGTGAAGTAAGGTTCAGGTGCCAAAAGGGAAAAGGAGCCAAGGAGCCAAGGAGCCAAAGAGGTGTGATATGAAACCTCGAAAAAAGATTTCGTGGAAGTCCATCGGCGTTTTTCTTTTTGGTTGGATAGAAATCACTACTTCCCAAACCGATTTTTGGCAGCGAACCAACGCTGCGTTCGGATTCCGGGTTATGACCATTGCGATCAAAGCAAAGGGAGGCGTCTTTGCGGGGACATGGGGCGGCGGTCTTTGGCGCTCTTTCGACCAAGGCGAGCACTGGATGCGAATCGGGGCGGACACATTGGGAGCATATATCGGCAGTCTCGCGGTCAATCGAAACGGCGAGGTTTTCGTTGGTGCAGCAGGAGGACTGTTGCGTTCATCAGACAATGGCGAGAATTGGATAATGCTGAATGCAGGTTTGCCAAGCGCTCACGTCAACAGTATTGCAATCGACTCAAGCAACACTATTGTCACTTCCACTTTAGAAGACGGCATTTTTCGTTCAGACACGAATGGCGAGAACTGGCGATACCTCGGTCGGCCCGATTTTTTCTCGTTTGCGCTAGCGGTTAATTCTGATGGACACATTTTCGTTGCGACCAATTGTTGCCGCAATGCGGGAAATTTGCGTGCGAGTATTTATCGCTCATTAAACGGCGAAGACTCTTGGGCGAGCGTGTATCAGGATCCACCGAACATTACGGGGAGTATCATCCTAACTCTCGCCGTCACTATTCGAGGAGAGATTTATGCCGCCAGCGTTTGGAATGGGCTTGTTCGTTCGATAGATAACGGCACGACTTGGACCATAACACCTGCAAGCCCTATAAATATCTCTAGCCTCGCGACTAATTCGGCAGGCCATATTTTTGCAGGACAGTATGGTTCAGGCATTTTGTATTCGGCGGATCTAGGTGAGTCCTGGGTTGAGATCAACTCAGGACTCTCGAGCACCAACGTTATGGCGATTGCATTTGATGAAAATAGCTTCGCCTATGCCGGTGACGACAGTGGTAGAGTTTTTCGCAGCGCATTGCCGACAGCGGTTGAAGTTGCTGCGGCTGATATTCCAACTGATTTCGCGCTCGCGCAAAACTATCCCAACCCCTTCAACCCCTCCACCACGATCAGCTTCGCGCTCTTGCGCGCAAGCTTTGTTACCCTCAAAATCTACAACCTGCTCGGCGAAGAAGTGGCGACGCTTGTACATGAACAGTGCGCGGTTGGCGCGCATCGCGTGCAATGGCAGCCGAATGATTTGCCGAGCGGGGTGTATGTGTATCGCTTGCACGCGGGAGAGTTTGCGCAAAGCCACAAGCTCGTTTTGCTGCGTTGAGCCTAAGAGATGTGACGAAAATCTCTCTTGCTTTTCGCGCTCTTGGAGTATAGCTTGCGTCACGAGCGGGTAGCATTCCGAAACGAGCCGCAACGAAGAACCAACCCAAGGAGCGCGACTATGCCGACTGTGAATCTGAACTTCGCCTCGCAAGATTTTGACGCACACCAATGCCAAGGCTTTCGTGACGGCGATTGGATCATTTTTCGTTGTGAACAATGCCCGGATTATGAACGCCGCATGAATTGGCGCACGGGCGCCGTGCACTCGCGCCATGCTCATACTGAGATTCAGCACCATGGCTTTTACGTCCCGCCACAGTATCAAGAACTAATGCAAAACCTCAATTAAACTCTCGCCTCTTTGATAAGCCCACGAAATACACGAAGCATACGCAAGACTTTGCAAAATTTCTGAGCGGCTGGCAGTTTTCGTGGGCTTACACAGGCGCTCCGCAAGACTCCCTCTCAATAAACTTGAATCAGCTTGTGCGCCGTGAGTGAGTACGGATGCGCGTGCGTAGCCTCGGCGTTTTGCACGTTCACGAGCGCTTCCAGTCGATATGTTCCTCGCGCCAAATGCACACCCGCAATCCGCAGCGGCTGCGCATGCTTCTGGGCCGCAAGCTGATGCGCCGCTGCGCCGACACTCTGGCGCGGCCCGCCTTCAATGCGTTTGGCAAAAAGCGCAACATGACAAAAACAAGACCTAGGCTCGGTCTCAAGTTGCTCCGCGCGATCAATCTCAAGCTCGACGTCAAAGGCTTGATTGTTACGCAACATGTTTGCGCGTGTATTCGTGCCGGAAAAGACAATATCCATCCCGCGCAGGCGCAGTGCGTGTTGTGTCTGTTCTGTTGCGGAAGGCAACTTGTGAACGGGCGCTGTGGGCGTTGCCGCGTGCGGCTCCGGCTCGCTCGCTTTGTGCGTTTGCAGCGAGAGAATTTTTTGCAGCTCCTCCGCTTTCGTTTCCAATTGGGGCAGGTGTGCGGCAATAAACTCGCGGATCGCGACTTGATCGAGGCCGCTGAACGCGCGCTTGTCATGCGTGAGCATGTGTTCGATCTTGCCTTGAAACTGTCCTTGGTGCGGATACAGATCGATTCGAAAAGTGGCTTTGGTGGAGGAAAAATTTTCTTCTTCCGAGGCTTCAGCAGAAGCTGCAACGCGGCGCACGGCCTGAGCCTCCGACACGCGTTGCTCCAATTCTTTTAAGCGGCCTTCATAATGCAGCCGTTGTCTTTCCGTTTCGCGTTTCTCGCGTTCGAAAGCTTTTGCGTGTTTATCCATTTCTCGTTCGGCCTCCTGCAATTTTTTCTTCAGAGCATCCTTCTCTTTGCGTTCGTTTTGGCGTGCACGTTTTTCTTCTTCTAATTCCTCGGCGAGCCGCAGCACTTGCGGCGGTATATGCTCCGCGGGAATCTCTTCTCGAGCCTCGGCGCCCGGCTTTGCTGGAATGAGGCTTTCGCTCGGCTCCAGCAGTGTTTGATTTTCATCTGAAGCGGACACGGGCTTCTCCTCTTGCACGGTATTGTCGCGCGCTTCGCTGTCCTTTTCGGGAATCGCGGGTCTTGTGATGTGCATACGTTGCGCGCGCTCATGCTTGCGATTGGCATTCATTCTCGCACCTCTTGGTGAAATAAAAATGGGCCTATCGAATTTTCGACAAGCCCGTTCTTGCTGTGAAAAAGATCTGTGCTTGCCCCCGATCAGTTAAACGTCCTCGTTCGCAATGGTCCTGTAAGAGCCGGCCGTGCTGCCATACGATAGAAGTAGGAAGCCGGCGCGATCATGGACAAGCACGTGGGGCGATGATTTGCGCGCCCTCGTTGCCGCGTTGGAAACCGTTACGGCACCAAAGGAATGCTGATCGGACCGCCGTTGAAGAATTGCAGCATCTCGCCTTCACCGAAGCCCGCGATGGGACCAGGAACGTTGGTCGGCCCAACCATGGTAATGGTCGCGACGATTCTGTACACGCCGGGTCGCACTTGGCCCGCGGGAATGTGGAGAATGCGGTCATAAGTGGTCGGCGCCGAAACAAAAGCGACTTCCGCTTGCGAATAAGCCGGAGCCAATCCGCTCTCGCCTTGCCCCATTTCTTCGAGCAGAACGCGAAGCAGCCACTTGCCGCTCATGACATAGTTGAGCGCGCCGGTGGTCGTCCAGCGAAAACGCACATCCCACGCTTGATCCGTGCGGATGATCTGAGCGGGCGCAGCGCCCGGAGTCGTGTGTTCGAGGGTTTCGCAGGTGCCGTTCAAGGAAAAGAGCGGCAGCAATTCTTCGAACTTCATTGGTAATGCAGCCATGGTAACCTCCATGTTGGTTTGTTATACAGCCTGTAATTGGGATTTGATTGTATCATGAACAACTTGGTTATGTGTGCAACACAACTTCGTTGTCTGATGCCAATATAACATTTGCATTTAATGCGCGCTTAAACCGCGCTTAATTCCGGCTAAAAAATTTCTCTTTTTCGCGCTGCCGGTTTTTATTTTTTCATACAGCTCAAGCGTAGCGCGCGTGGGCTTCACTTCGAGCTCCTCTTGCAAAATCGCTTCGCACTTTTTGAATTGTTTGAGCGCTTTGTCGCGCTTGCCCACGCGATAATAGCACAGCATCAGGCGGCGGTGAATGTCTTCGCGGCAGTTGTCGAGAGCGAGAATGCTCTCGCAGAGATTTGCGGCAAGCTCGGGCTTGCCGTTCAAGCTGTAAACCTTGCTGATACGATCCAACGCCACGAGGTATATCTCTTTGAAGTGTTCGCGCTGCGAAGCGGCCCAGCTTTCATAAATGTCGTCTTCCATGAAATCGCCTTCGTACATGTTCGCAGCTTGTTCGAATTCCGGCAAAGCCGCCTCGCGCCCTTTGTCGCGTTCGAGGCCTTGCGCCTTTTTCCAATGCTGTTTGAATTCCTCCACATCGAGCCATACTTCCAAATCAGGATTGAGAAAATAACATTCCTCTTTGAAGAGAATGAAATCGCATGCCGGAAAGGCTTCGTGCAACGCGCGCCGCACTTGGTGCAACGCAACGTTCAGTGAATTGCGCGCGGAATCCGGCTCTGCACTCGGCCAAAACGTTTCCATGAGCACTTCACGGCTGAGCCGGCGCTTATGGTTCATTGCAAGGTAAGCGAATACCAATTTGCTCTTGCGGCCCGGCCAGTTTGCAACCTCACGCCCGTTGACGGCCACACGAAATTTTCCAAAGAAATGCACTTCCAAGCGCAGCAGATTTTCTGTTTCGCTTTTCAGCTCGCGTCGGCCTTCCGGGCTGCTTGTTTCAAGGGCGTGCGCTTGAAAAGCACCGGGCGCCGCGATATTTTCAGGCGATGGTAGTGAGGAAGAAAAGATTCGCTTGATCCGTGTGTAAGCGTGCTGCAGTGGTTGGCTGTGCTCTGCTGCAGGTGCGTTCCAAATGCGATGCAAACAAGCCCGAACTTCCGCGGCCTGCAAGGGTTTTTTGAGCACGTCAATGCAGCCAGCTCGAAACGCGGCGAGGATCGCCTCGCTGTCAAGCCTTGCGGTGGCGAAAACCACCGGCAACGCAGGCCATTGTGCTTTGAGTGCGGCAACCAGTTCCCAGCATTGCCCCGTCTGCAAATTTGGCGCTAGGATGACGAGGGCCGCGTTCCTTTTCTCAATTTGCTTGTAAACCTCATCACAGGAGAGTGCTGAAACAACTTCATAAGCATGGTCCAAAGCATGACTGACGATTTGAATCGTACTCGAATCCTCGTCAACAACAAGTATAGTCCGGCGTACCATGATATCCAAAGTCTCCAATCCCTCTTCTGATGCGTTGCTGCATCATAAGATGCGAGTAGGTTGGATATTCTCTCGTATCGCTGAGAAAAAACTCCGGAAGAGCATTTGCGTGGTGAGAATGTTGTCTGCTTGTTCTCCGAAAAGGAGCAGCGCGGAGAATATCTCTTAACGATACAAATCTTGTGAAAGACCACATTTGCCAGGTGCGGTCGCAGGGGGGGAATGCGGCAATGAGATTACTGCTTTAGTGTTAGCAGGAAAGTAGAAATTGGAGAAGGTCGGTGTGTGAGTTTTGTGTGAATGCTCTGGTGGGTGGAATTGCGTTTTGCCGTTTGTAGGCAGGCTAACTCGTGAGGGCGAGGATGAAGCTCACGAAAGTGCCACGCACTTGAGAAGTGCGTGGCACTTCATGTTACAGCCCCAGCCAATAGGAGGCCTTGATCATAAAAATATTCTCCGGCCGCGTATCCACGAGGCGATCGACGGAGTGATTGAATTGAAACTTTCCGAGGTTTTCGTAATCCGACCGGCTCTGCGTCCACACGAAATACAGAGTCGAGCCGGGGAAATATTCCCAGCGCAAAACCGCGTTGCCGCGCAGCGATTTGAAATTGAAATCATCGGAACGGTCGGTGGCATACGGCGCGAAGTCAAAACTCTTGGGCCGCGCCAATTGCTTGTAGTCGTGATAATCGCCGGAAGAGATGAGCGGCTGACCATAGAATTGCAGGCTCAAGCGCGGCGTGAAGGTCCAATTTAAGCGAATGCCGGCAGAAAATTCGGTTTGATCCAACTCGGCGAAAACGTAGCGTTTGCCAAAAGTCGCGGTAGCTTGGGGATCATCAAGCTCTTCGACGTATTGCGCAAATTCACGATTCCAGTAAACCGAGGGATTCAAACTGACCGATACATTTGCGGCCGGCTTCCATTCGATGGAGACGCCGAGATTCTGCTCTCTGCCATAATGCGGCCGGGTGTATGCAAACGTGTTGAAGCTCATCACCCAGGCCTTGCGGCTGTCGGAGCTTGCGAATAAAACCACTTCCCAACCGGGCGGATTCAGCGTCAACGGCCCGCCGCGCGTTCTGCGATTGCTGACGGTTTGCGGATTGTATGCGAAATTGTATTGGAAGCTGTAGTAGTTGAGAAACTCAAAGAAGCCGCTTTGCCATACGCCCTGCCAAATTTTGTTGCCCTCGAAATCATGGCTCTGAAACAGCGCGCCTAGCATTTGCGCGGAGCGAAAGACCTTGCCGGGCTTGGTCCATTTATATCCGCCCGCAATGTGCGCGTTGAGTACGTCATTGCGCCATTGAAAACCCATGTCGTTGACGTCGAAGCCCGGATCGATGAAGCCAAAGGCGGTATTGAAAATGACGTTGCCCTTTTGCTTGTTGAGCGCAATGCGCCCGGCATAGCCGCTCAACGAAGTCGCTGCGCTATCGACCTCGACGTGCCCGGCATCGGGACGTTGGTAATAGTGCCGATAGCTGCGTTGCAAAGCGAGCAGGCGCGTGGAATTGCCGCGCATTTGGCTTATGCCGGTCCAGCCGTTGAGCACCCAGGTTTGGCTGGAATCAAGAAAAGTCCAACCGTCAATTCCAAAGCCGAGCGCGCTGCTGTTGATCTCATCGCGCAGGCGGTCGTCGGCAAAGTTCGCTTTGGACAAGGTTGAGATAAAGCCGAGGCCTTGCCGGCCGCGGTGAAATTCTTTCTGCGCGCGCGCGATGCCGTAATAAGTCATGGGCTCCACTTCGCTGCGTGAAGTTTGCCCGGCGCTTTGCAACTTGGCGTGCTCCCGCGCGGTGAGCGCGTGCAAGGTGCCGACGTTCCAGTTGTTCGCAACTTTGCCGGTGAGCTTGGCCGCGCCCAAAATGGTTGTTCCTAACGGCGCGCTGGCATAATCCGCCTCTGGCACGCTGCCCTGCGGCGCGCGACCGATACGGCGGCTATAGAAGAAACTGGGATTGCCCCAATTGAACCCCCAATTGCTGCGCGAGCCGCCATAACCGAATTCAAAAATCGTCGAGCCTTCAATGAAGAACGGCCGCTTCTCTTGAAAGAAAGTTTCCACGTCGCTGAGATTGACGACCGCGGGGTCAACTTCGACTTGGCCGAAATCCGGATTGACCGTGGCGTCGAGCGTGAGATTGTTGCCAAGTCCGATCTTAAAATCCGCGCCGGCGCCGGGTGTATAGTTCGAGCCATCGTTGAAAGGATCATTCGGGTCGTGCGGGAGGTACTCGGCTTTGGAGATTACGTATGGCAGTGCTTCGATGCGGCGCGGCGGCGCGATGTTTTCGATGCCGACCAAATCCACGAAGCGGGAAACAAAGCCGCTGCCGTTTTTGGGTGTGAACACCAAATAATTGCGCTCGTTTCTGCGCGCAATGTCGCGCCGGAAATTCACGCCCCACACCAATTGCTCTTTCTTCTGAAAGCGAAGCTGTGAATATGGAATGCGCATTTCCGCAGTCCAGCCGTGCTCGTCGATTTTGGCTTTGCCTTCCCACACACCATCCCACGAGTTGTCGTCCCATTCATCATTGTAAAGCACGCCGTCATACATCGTGCCCGCGGCATTGAGTGAAAAATAGAAGCCGCTGCGGCGGTCGTAATAAGGATCGACAAAGAATCCGAACATATCGGAAGTAAGTTGCGCGTCGCGCCGGCCCAAGCGCGCAATGATGGAATCCGGCGCGGAGTCGAACATGCGCGCCGCCACGTAAAGCGCAGCGTCATCATAGGCCACATGCACGATGGTCTTTTCCGTGGGCTCCGCGTTTTCGTTGGGATCGCGCTGCTTGAATTGCGAAATCCCGCCGCCGTTTTGCCAAACGGTTTCGGAAAGCACGCCGTCCACGGCAATTGTTTCATGCAAGCGCAGGGCCTGCACTTGGAGAGTGGAAGTGGATTTGGTTTCAGATCTAGCAACTGATAAAATGGTGGCGGCAAAAAACAGCAAAAGCGTTGCGGTCTTCATGCAATGCTCCTCAGGCGTACAATGAAATTTTGACAATGGATTTACGAATGCACGGTTTCACTTTTCGTTCTCCACGAAAAGGTCCCCACTGGCATTCGCAATGGTGAAGAAGTTTTACTCGCGAGATTTCGTTTAATACGACAAGGGATGAAGAGGAAAGGTTGCAGGGGGGAGAGAGCTTTTTCTGTCGAGCCTGTATTCAGAAGGAATTGCCATGTCCCGCTCACGGGACACCCGAGCATGATGAGAATGTAGTCCCGCCTCCTTGCGGGGCACTGAAACGTGTGCAGAATCAGCGGCCCTGGAGGGGTCGGGACTACGCATTTTCGTGGTAATCTTTTGCGGCGCATCGCACGATGAACAAACTATTCGGCGAGCACAGAAAAAGATTCCTTCGGAATGACACTATGAGAAGGTACGATTCGTTGCCGTTATATTGGTTGCCGTTTTATTCGTTGCAACAGAAACACCGCGCTTATCCCTTGGTTGGCCGCGTCCAATACCAATACAGCGGCAACCCCAAAAGCAAAATGCCGATGCCGATGAGCGCATTGCGGGTTTCGCCGACCAGTGTGTTGAGCACGAACAACGCGGCCACCAGCGCGAAGGCAAGTGTGGCGACGGGATAGCCCCACGCTTTGTAGGGCCGCGGCACGTTCGGCATTTTCCGGCGCAGCACGATCACGCTCAATGCCGTCAACCCATAGAAGAACCACGAGCCGAACACCACGTACGCGGTGAGATGATCATACGTGCCGCTAAGCGTCAGCAGCGCGCCCCACACGCCGATGGTGAGGATGGCGATGTACGGCGAACGAAATTTCGGATGCACTTTGCCGAAGGCCGGCGCGAAAATGCGATCATGGCTCGGCGCGTAAATCGAGCGCGGGCCGGCGAGCGCTTGGCCGTTCACGGTTCCGAAGGTCGAGCACATAATGCCCGCCACCACGATGCTCGCACCCGCCGCGCCGACCGTGATCGTAGCAACGTCCGCCGCAATGCGCGCGTGTCCCGGCATTTGTTGAATGGGAATGATCAACGCATATGCGATATTGGCGAGTAGGTACACGCCCATAACCGTGAGCGTGCTGATGATCAAAGCCAGCGGCACATTGCGCGTGGGATTTTTAGTTTCACCCGCAGTGATCGTGACATCGATCCAACCATCATAAGCCCACAAGGCAGAGACCATGGCCAAGCCGAAGGCTTTGGTCATATCGAAATTCCAACTCTCCGGCCACCACGGCAGCATATTCGCAGCCGTGGCTTTTTCCGAGCCAAAAGCCGTTGTGATCAAAAACGCCAGCGCCGCCAATTTCGCGGCCGTGAAAATGTTCATCACCCACCCGCCGAATTGCACGCCGCGCACATTGACGATCGTCACAATGGCAATGGCCACAATCGCGATGATTTGATTCCAACCCAATGTGAAGGGATGCCCGAACAAGTTCCAATCTGCACGATAGAAAGGATTCTCCGGACTCATCGCCGGAAAGAAGTAACCGAGATACGTAGAGAACGCAATCGCCACCGCGGCCATCGAGCCGGCTTTGTTGATGAAGAAATCGTTCCAACTAAACAGGAAGCCCCACACTTTGCCGAACGACTCGCGCAGATAAACGTACGGGCCGCCCGACTGCGGCAGCACTGAACTCAATTCCGCAAGCGAGAGGGCGCCGAACAGCGTGAGCAAGCCGGCAACAATCCACACCAACATGATCGGGCCTATGGCGGGCAAATGTCCGGCAATGGTTGCGGGCACCAGAAAGATCCCCGAACCGATAATACAGCCGATGTTGATGGCGATGGCTTCTCTTAGACCCAACGCACGCAACAGTTCGGGCGAAGACGCTTGCGTTTTGGCCTCGGTAACGAGGGCGGATTGTGGCATGAGCAGCTCCGGTAGTTGGTTCGCAGCCGAGAAACGAAATCAGAAAGTAGTTTGAGAGTAAAGGGTGGAGACCGGCGTCTTGCAAGTGGGGCCTATGATAGTATCCGGGCGCCTCAAAGTCAATTGCTAATTCCCCGACGCGCTTGGTTGAGTCGGCAAGTTGCAAAAGCTTCGCAACGTTTGGCGCTATTTTCTGCCGGCTTGACTTTTCACGTTGATTTGCGCATCTTCGCGACCATGAACATTCGCTATCGCTGGCGTATCGCACGCCAAATCATTTGGCGCAGAAGAAGATTCCTGTGGCGGACCTTCGAAGCCCTCATTGCATTGTTCTGCCTGCTAGTTACACACCAGGCCGTATGGGTCTATTTTCAAGATCTGAGCAAACAACTACGCGTGGAATTTCCCAATCCCACGGTCTTCTTCCTTCCCACTACCGTTGCTTCTTCCGATACCGTGGGCGAGAAGCAAGCTGTAATCGAGGTGAATAATTCTCCGATCGACCTCAATGGCTTTGCTCCGCCACGGCGCGTGGTGATCTTAAGAGTAAATGAGCTTGAGCATAGCCGGCAATACAGCATTGACGGACGGCTGAAGTTTTATGGTGTGCCGCTGCGCAGAGGCGAGAACACGATTCGCGGCGAGTTGGAAGAGGAGAAAGTGCGGGTTCCAACACCGCGCGAGGAAGAACCGGCGCTCCAGACGATTTACTTTCGCCCGGACTCGTCATTGCCGCCCAAAATCTTGGGCGTCTATGCGCGGGACAATGCGAATCTTTTGCTCGTGGGCATGGCCGATCCGACCACCAAGCTTTTTGCGCGGCGCAACGGAAGCGCGACGCCGTATGCTCTCTATCCAGATAAATACGGCGTCTTTCAAGATCACCTCGCCATACGTCCGTTCGAAGAAACCAGGATTCACATTTGGGCAGAGTCACACGGGCATAGCTTCATGGCGTTACGTGATTCTATCACGATTGCTGCGCAGGCCCAAAAAGATTCGACGAAACTCAGCCCAAATCGCAGCATCACGATTACGCTTTCGCGTGACGCGTATAAAGTGCGCTGCACTGCGGATCTCATTCCGGGCACGGTGTTCGGAGAGTCGATCACGCAGAGGCTGATGACGTCGGAGGATGTGTTTGCCGAATATTTTGGCCTCACGCTTTCGAGTTTTAATCCCTGGGTTCGGAACGTAGAGGCGGCCAGCTCTCATCTGGAAGTTTCCGACGGCAAAATCGAGCTTACGGTTTGGGGGAAAATTCCCTCGGCCGGTTTGAACGCCGCGTTTGCAAGCACAAGCTCTCTGAATTGGCCGCCGCTGCTTTTTCCCGGCGATGAAATGCGTTTGGAAGTATCTTCTTCCGTGCGCTTGCGGCAGGCGCCCCACGCCGATTACAATTTCAGATACCCGGATACCGTGCAGGTCTACGTGTGGAAGAGTGGATTGCGCGCGGCTCGTCCCACAAACTGGTTATTCGAAGTTGAACCTTCACGCGACGCCCAAACGGTTGCCGTGCAAGCGCCAGTGGATTCCTTACACCAATCAGCTTCGACGCCCGTTGAGAGCAAGCCCCGTGTGAACGTCATTCAACAGATTCAGCAACTCGAAGCGTTAGTGCCCGGTAAAGTGCGTGACATTCTCACCGCATTACTGAAGACCGTGCCTTTTCTGTGGTTGATATTGGTGTTGCGCTCCTTGGGCACAAACCGCCACGGCGAATATCGCGCGACGCTCTACGCCGCGACCATGACCTTTTTTCTCTTTCATTTTATTCTCCTGAGCTTCCCGGTCTTTACCACGAGCTTTAGTTTTATGGATCCGATCTTGCCGCTGTTCGAGGCTTCGCCCTCGGTACTCGGCACCATGAAAGATCTCGGGCAAATTTATCCCTTCCTTGCCATCGGAATTATTTTTCTCTTTCGGCCGCTCTACTACACCTACAAGCGCCGTTTGCCGCCGCCCACTCTTGGCCGCCGCGTGCAACGGCAGTTTCTGCGCTGGTTCGTGTTCTGGCCTGCGGTCGTCGTTTTGCCTTCCGTGCTTTTTTATCTTTTGGTGAAAGTTCGCGAAGCGAGCGACGCGACGGCCAGCGCGCCACCGCTTTTTCAAAATTATTTGATCACCGCCGGAATTTTTGCGGGCGTGGGCTTACTGTGCTGCTGGATATTTTTGTATTGGCTCTTGGCTGTGGGGCTCGGCCAGCCGATTCGCCTCGGCACGGCGATCAAAGTCAGTTGGGCCATGTTGCTTTTGCCGCTCTTTCCAATTTTGGCGGAAGCGCTCGCGCGATTTGTGCGTTATCTCAGCGTGATGAAGTGGGGGCTTTATCCATTCTTTGTGCCGCCGCGGCGCGACAACTTCTTATGGTTTTTGCTCATCGTTGCCGTAGGCGCAGCGCTGTTCTCGCAATTCGTGGAATTGTCGATTCGCCTGAGCCAGAGCCGCAGAGGTCTCGCGTTTTTGCGTTCACGTTGGATCTGGCTCGTGTTGCCGGTCTTTGTGCTGCTCAGTTTGCCGATGAAGTACGTGTTGGGAACTTCCGGCAGCAGCGAAGTGAATATCTCCGACTTGAACGCTTTGGCGGTCGGCATCGCGAGCCTCTTGCCCTCCGCGCTGCTCATTGGGCTGATCACATTTTTGCGCAAAACCAATCCGCACGATCGCTTCGAGCTGCGCGCCGAGGCCATCAGCGTCGGCACGATATTGTTCGCCTACTACCTCTCGGGCCGCACCGCGAGCCTGTTGTTCGCGCCGGTGCCTTTGCTGTTGGGTTGGTACGTGTTCACGCGTTGGGCGTTGGTGGAACGCGTTCCGTTTGCCGCGCCCGAGAGCGCATTTGCCCTGCAAGAGTTGGTGCGCAAGCTGTTGGAGTACAAGCAAGCGCGCCATCTTTCTGCCAGCTTACAGCGCAGTTTGGAAAAAAAGTATACCCAAGGCGATCTCACTTTGGGCGATTTGCAGAGCAAGATGAAAGACAGCCAGGCATACGTGGCGCGCACTGCCGAGGCTTTGCCTTTGGGCGAGGCCGCCACCAAGCAACAAATTTTCGGGCACGGGCCGGAGCAGGGGCCGTGGGCGAATGCGAAAAACGCGCTGCGCTATGGCTTACTGCTCTCGATTCCGTTTCAGGCAAGCACACTCATCAATATTATCAGCCGGCAAGAGTTCGAAAATTTTCCTTTGCTGCAAGTGGTCAATGCGCTCGTCTTTTCGATGACCAACTGGTTTCTCATCGCGTTCGTGTTCGGGTATTTCTTCCACAAGATTCGCGGCCGCGATGGTTTTGCCAAGGCCTTTGTGTTTGCCTTGGCGTTGCTGGTCTCGACCATCCCGTTGCGCATCATTGATGCAAGGCCTTTGCTCGAACAAGGCTTTGTGGTGCAGATCGTGCAAATCCTCGCGTATGTGCTGCTGCTCGCGTTGATCGCGTTTGACCTGCGCAGCCTGCAAAAGCTCGGTTACACCTGGCGAGATTTGTTGACCGTGCATGGTTTCACCACCATCACGGCCTATGGCTCTTCCATTGTGCTCGCAACCGTTGCGAGCTTGTCCGGCAAAGATTTGATACCGTTCACGTGGAATATCATAAACTGGCTGCTGGGCACAAGGGCTACGCCTTAGGTTGCGCTTCCTTGCTTTCTGGCTCCAGTGTGGAAGCAGCTCGCGCTGGTCCGTAACGAATATCAAAGAGTAGAACCAGGTTACGTTAACTTCTTACTCGAAGGAGGAAAACTCCTATGTTCGGTTCCGTCATTCTCGAAGTCGGGCTGGGCCTCATTCTCGTTTATCTTTTGCTCGGCTTGATTTGCACCGCGGTGAATGAATTGCTGGCGCAGGTCTTCCGTTTGCGCGCCAATACCCTGGCAGAAGGCATTCGCAATATCTTGGCGGATCCTAATGCCCAAGGGTTGGCGAAATTATTTTACGAGCACCCTCTCATCAAAGCTTTTTATCGCGCCGGCGACCGGCCCTCGTATATTCCCTCTCAAACATTTGCCCTGACGGTCATGGATCTCGTCACCAAAGATCATTCGACGCAATTCGACAAGCTTGAGGCGGGCGTCAATGGATTAGGAAATGAAAAGATCAAAAGCGTCATGCAGGTTTTTCTCGGAAGAGCGGAGGGCAAAGTCGAGAAAGTGCAGGAACATCTTGAGCAGTGGTTCAATGATGCCACGGAGCGCGTGAGTGGTTGGTATAAACGCAGAATTCAGTTTATCACACTGCTTGTTGCCGGCTCGGTGGCGGGCTTCAGCAATGCCGACACGGTTGATATTTCGCAACAGCTCTCCCGCAATTCGGTTTTGCGTGCGGCGGTTGTGGCGCAAGCGGAAGCCGTGGCGCGGCAGTCGACCGCGTTGACAGTGGGGGACACGAAAGAAGGTTTGGAGAAGCTGCAAGGCATTGGATTGGAGATCGGATGGAAGCAAGGCCCGCCGCAGGGCGCCTTGCCATGGGTGATTAAAATTTTCGGTTTATTGATAACAACGCTCGCGGCCTCGTTGGGCGCGCCGTTTTGGTTTGATATCTTGAACAAGGTGATTCGCCTGCGCAGCTCCGTCGCGGCGCGCGCCTCGGAAGAGAAGCCGAAGAATTAGAACAGCAGGGCCAACCCGGCCTTTCTCGGCAGCGCGCGATAGATCGCTTTCGCGTCTTCTTGCGTCAGCTCAAGTGTGATGAGCATGCGATGCTGCGGCAGCTCGCCCGCCAGCAGCGCATGCACGGCTTCTTTGACGGAGGCGTAACCGCGCTGCAACTCATAGCCCCACTTTTTCAATCGTCCTCTAAAGCTCAAATCTTGCGCTTGTTCAAAAGCGAGTGTGAGATTGCGGTCAAATTCCAACGTGAAGTGCACGTCATTTTTTTCGAGCGGGATTTCTTCTTTGGCCCGCGCCTGGGCTTCCAACGTATCCCTCGGCGCAGTGACCACGCGCACGGGCGCTTTCGGCAAAGTTGCGAGATCGCTTTTTTGCAGTGTGAACGGCGTGGTCAACCATTCGTGCAACCTGCCCTTGGCTTGCAAACGCTCCAAGGCGCGGCTTACTTCAAAGCGCAAAATACGGCACTGGCGAATGGGCGTGCCTTTCATTTCCAAACTTACCAAGCTGTCGCGCAAGTTGATCGACAAACTGATGGAATCCCCCTTCGACAATTCCCACCGCGCTTGCAAATAAGCCCGCCGAATATCCAGCTCCAAGAGCCTTTGGGTAAGTCCTTCCAATTCTTCGCTCATTGCGGAATCGGCAACGACCGCGGCTGCTGTAGTATCGTTGGCGTGTTCTTCCGCTGCAGCGGAGGTGGAGGAAGTTTCGGCTTCATAGGGATTGTTCGCCACCGGCAAGATCACGAGAAAAGTCAAAACTACTAAAGCCGGAACAAGTAGTGTGAGGAAGAAGATTGTTGCAACAAGAGGGTGTTGCCGCAGTCCTTGGAAAAAGGCCTTGAAAGGATTGACGAGACGACGCCAAAATTTTGCCAAGCTGAAAGCCATGCGTGGGGTGATTGCTCAGTAAACGAAAATTTTCGAGCCGACTTGTAGATTTTTGTAGACGACGACGAGATCGTCATCATCCAAACGGATGCAGCCGTGCGTGACGGGCATGCCGAGCGTGCGTTTGTACAGCGTGCCGTGCACGAAATAGCCGTTGCCGAAAGAGAGCGCATAATCGCCCAACACGCCGTATTGAATGCGTTCCGGCGAATTTGCCGCGGGAACGGGTAAGCCTTCCTCGATGAAGGCCCAATCCGGCATGCGCCAGGAGGGATTTTTAATCTTGCCGTGCACGCGAAACATGCCGCGTGGCGTGGCGAAAAACCATTGCCGGTCGTCGAGCGCCGCTTTCAACATCACGTTGCTGCCGGTGGAGCACGTGCCTTTGTGCACGACCGCGGTGTTCTTCATGACGATGATTTGGTTCTCGGACGAATTGACGATCAGATAATAGTCGCGAGGAATGAGTCGGTCCAAGCGGTTGCGCAGCGTGTTGAAATCTCTTTCCGTTTTCTTGAGTTGCTGCTGCAAATCCTTGACGCTGGCCGCGTGGATGTCGCGCACGAACTTCGCGTCCGGCAGCAAAGCGAAAGCGCCTTCGCGTAAGGCCGGCGCATAGAAGAGCGTGAGGCTCATCAAAACGAGGCCCAAGAATGTGCCCCAAACGAGCGCGCGCAGTGTGAAATTTTTCGCGTGCGGTGCAGACTTTTTCTCAAGAGAGATCGGCGCGTCGTTTTGGGCCGGCTGCGCCGCCTGATTGGGCTCGGTTTTTTGGGTTTTGTTTTCCATCCTCAAAGCCGTTCGAACTAGTGTTGCGTGTGGCCGTTCATGTGCTGTTTGCGGAGGCTCTGAAAGGTTTCCTCCAACGCCGGCAGGCCTTTGAGTGAGCCGACGATCGTGACGGGGGTTCCGACTTTTGCAAGCTTATATACTTCGTCCATGTGATCGTTGCGTAAAGCCACACAACCCGCGGTCCAGTTTACGCCTTTGCCGCCATCGCCGTGAATTTCAATCAATCCGCCGATGTGTGCGTTGCGGGGAAGCTCGCCGCGCGCTTGTGCTTCTTGAAAACGCTGTTTGTCTTCCTCATTCGGGTAATTGATCTCCAGCGCTTTGTAGTATTTGGTGCGCTCACGCTCTTTTCTTTTGGTGATAAAGTAGCGCCCCTCCGGAGTAGCGTTGTCGCCGCGCAACCTTTTATGCCCAACCCAATACGGGCCAAGCTCGATGGGGAACTCGACGACCAACTCGCCCGCTTTATAAATTTTTGAGCGCGCTGCAACTTTATCAACGATGATAGCCACGTCCTGCTGCTGCTTCGACCAGTTGATGGTTTCCGTCGCCCACTTTTGCCACCTGGGAATATTGCTCAAGTAGGCGTGCAGAGTTTTCGTGGCTTCGTCTCCGGCGCTGCCCACGTGCTCAGCCGCATGTTGGTAGCGCGCGACCGCTTGCACAAAATCTTTGCGCTGAAATGCCAACTCACTTTCAATAATCGCCAATTCGCCCATCATGAAGCGAATGCGCAACTGCGATTGCATGGGCAAGTTTTCAAATTGCGTCCGCAGCGTCTCAATGCGCGCCTTGACCAGACTGATGCCGGTTGCCGCCAGCCACTGCAAAGAGTCCTTGCGCACGATTGCCACGGCCGCCGCGGAATCTGCCAGGCGCGTGGTTTTGATCGTGGCGATCGTCGCGGCTCGAAACCTGCGTTGATGGCGCCACTTTTGGCTCTCCTGCTCCCAATTCGTGAGCGCACGTTCCCAGCTTACTTCGGCCTCCTGCAAGAGATCCGGCGCGTAAATCGCGGCCTCGGCGTGGCGCGCTTGGCTAAGCGCGTGGCGCGCTTTTTCTAAAGCCGTGAGCGGCGGAGCTTCGGAAGCCAGCAAAACATAGACAAGCGTGACACAAAATATTCCCATCAAAAGCGAGGCCGTGACCAAGATCCTCTTTGGCGTCACGGCATGCACGCATTTTCCCAGCCAGGGCTTCACCGCGCCGGCAACTTTTTTCAATGCCGGCACGACGACGTTGGCGATTTTTACCAGCACCGTCACAATCGCGCCGGTAATTTTTTTCAACGCCGGTACAATGACGTTGGCAGTTTTTTTCAGCGCAGTGACACTCGCACCGGCAGTTTTTTTTAATGCGGACACCGTGAGGCGAGCTATTCTTTTCAGCAAATCCTCTGCCTTCATTGCTTTCTTCGATTTAATCAACCATGGTAGTCTATCTAAACAAGAAAACCTCGACGGGAGGCAAGAGCCTGCTCCCAGCCGAGGTTTAGTTTGCAAAGCTAAAGCTCCTGAATGGCGCTTAACGCCGCTTGGTTTTGGCGATGGCGTTGTTCAATTCTTCGATGATCGAATTGATTTTGGTTACGCCCGCTTGCGCTTTGTCTTTCGCGGTGAGAAAATCGCCGCTGCTGTAAGCATTGGTGATTTCCGCCACCGAGGCTTCCAACGTGTTGATGTCGTTTTGAATCATCTCAAGCGCAGCGCGTCCTTCTTTGCCTTTCGGAGCCTTCTTCATCAATTCCTTTGCCGCCGCGATGCTGCCTTCCAATTGCTTCTTCAAGGTGTCGGCTTCGACTCTGGCCGCTTCCTTGTTCGTGGCTGCAGCTTGCGCCGCGGCATTGGCCGCGGTTAATGCGGATTGCAGCATAGCCTTGGCGCGGTCGTAGTTGCGCATCAGCGCGAACTTCGAGTCTTGTTGTTGGATTTCAGCCATCGCGGCATCCAATGAATCTTGTACGGCTTTGAATTGATCCGCGGCGTAACGATCAGCCTCGGCTGCCTTCGCCGCTTGCAGAGCTGCTTGTGCTGCTTCGATGTCTTGCTTGGGCGCTTCGGCGCAGCCAAACACGAATGCAAGAACAAGAACGGCACCAACCAGCTTCATGAAACTTCTGACCTTCATACAGCTTGCCTCCTTCAGAACAGTAAGAAATTTGCTTCACGTCGCGCAGACATTTTCCAAGTGTAACTGTGAATTATGCGGAATCGCGCGGCGATGAGCATTTATGAGAACGTGATAAACATGAATTCCTCGTGCAAAAAAAAAGCACAGCCGAAACCTGGCCATGCCTAAGATGTGATGACGTTTTTGCAGTATGGGCCATGCTCATAAAAGTGGCGAGAATATAATCAAGCGCCTGCGCCGTAGCAAGTAAAATTTTTCGCTTCGATCGGCGTAGAATTTGACGAAGGCATTGCGTCACTTGGGCGGACAACAATTGCTTTGGGATCGAAGAGAAGATTTCAATTGTCCTCTGCCGGCGCTATTCATTTCGTCCGCACGCAGGTCGGCGTGTTCCACCAATCACTCTAAGCCGCATTGCTGAGTCGAGGTGCGCTGGACTGCCCTCATCTTGCGCGGAAGCCGTGCATGCACGGCGTTTGAGATTGAATTCATTCGTGCTGCGCACGCTGAAAAATCTGACTGTCGCAGTTGAGCTGGTTTGCAACTTTCCCCTTGACAATCTTGCCCTTGTTTTTTATGCTGCCAATGAAAAGACCAGCCACTTTTTTGCAGAGCTGGCGTTTTTTTCGAAACGGAATTTACTCGCCGCCCGCGGCCGTCCCGGCAAATTTTTTATCCAACGCAAATGAGTACATGGCAATGATGAAACAAATTCGGAGGCTTTTCGGCAATTTTGGGAAAAGCGCCAATTCACAACAATGACCATGGTGCTCCTGTGATGCTATCACCAAACCCCTGCCAGTTAAGTTTTGTATGACCGTAAGCTTTCTTAGGTGGTCATTCATTCTGTGTATGTCATCAATGATTTCCGCCAGAGTGTAATGCCTCAGTTATTGGTGGAAAACGTAGCGCAGACATCCTTGTCTGCAGGCAGGGATGCCTGCGCTACCACACGTAACTGAGGCATTACGCCAGAGTGATTTAGATTCGCGTTACCTGTGCCCCCCTCGGCTAAATGGTATCGCAAGCGCAATTGCAACCGGTTCTGCGTGCCCGCGCGTGTAGGAAGAAGGAAATCGTTAGAACGACAGGAATGGACTGAACGAGTTCGTTGTACCATTGCCTGGTGCAGAAAAGCATGATGCGCAACTCCTGCCAGATAATTTTTAGCACCGTCCTTACACTGTTTTGTAGCTCGTCAGTGCGGTCCCAAAGTACCGAACTGCGATTTCAGGATCTTACCATCGCCGATGGCTTGTCCAACAATACCGTCAAGTGCATCATGCAGGATAGCCGGGGGTTCATGTGGTTTGGCGCCCCGAACGGTCTTAACAAATATGACGGCTATGGCTTTACGGTGTACCGGAATGAGCCGGGCGAGGCGAACGCCACTAGTTGCCTGGACGTCTTGTCGATGTTCGAGGACAATCGCGGCGATATTTGGGTGGGAACGAAATCCTGTGGAGTCTATATTTACGATCGTGAAAAAGACCAGGTGATACGTTTCGTTCTCAATAACGATTCGACCGCAAGCTTTAATAATTTTAATGTGCGGAGCATTCTGCAAGATAGTGCGGGCCGCGTCTGGGTGGGGACGGAGAATGGACTCTATTCTTTTCGGCACGCAACGGCAGAGATCGCACATTACCTGCATGACGGCAGTGACAGCACCAGCCTCAGCCATTCCACCATCTATTCTATTCTGCCAGACCGGAAAAACCGGCTCTGGGTCGGCACCGCGAATGGGCTCAATTTATTCGATCCCCAAACCGGCCGATTTCGCCGGTATTTTTACGACCCCAAGCAAAGCAACAATACCATTCAAAATATTTATGAGGATGAAACCGGGAACCTGTGGATGGGAACTTATTTTGGCGGCGTCATCCGGTTCAATCCGGAGGATGGAACGCATCAGCGTTTGGTGTATGACAAAAGGAGAAAAAATACCATTAGCAGCAATAATGTATTTAGTCTGACCGGCGATGGTCAAGGGCATCTTTATTTTGGAACAGAAAATGGCGGACTCAATGTACTTGATTTACAAACCGGAGTGTTCAGCTATTACACCTTCAAGCTTGAGGAGACCGGCGGCATTACCAGTAATTCCATTTATTCGCTTTACTATAGCCAGGATGAGATTCTTTGGATCGGTACGTACAATGGCGGGGTCAATTATGCTTCGCGACAAAGCCAGGGTTTTCGTCATTACAAGGCCGCCAAAGAAGGGCTCAATAATCCATATATTTTAAGTATCACAGAAGATAAAAATGGAAATCTATGGATCGGAACAGATGGAGGCGGACTGAACTATTTCGACCGCAAGGCCGGGAAATACACTTATTATCTGCACGATGAAAACGACCCACACAGTCTGGGCGCCAATGTCGTCGCGACGGTGTTTGAAGATCGAAGGGGGCGCATCTGGGTCGGGCTGTACCAAGCCGGACTTGATTTGTTTGAGCCACAAACGGGGCGCTTCACACATTTCCGCCATGCTCCCGGCAATAGCAATACGATTCAAAGCAACAGCATCAATACGATTTTTGAGGATAGCCGGGGCAATTTCTACGCCGGCACACATGCAGGCCTGGATGGTTTTGATCGCAGCACCGGGGCATTTAGACGATTCCCCTATAGTATCATCACGTCAGGCGTTTTCTCCATCATCGAAGACAAGCAGGCAAATCTGTGGGTGGGCACGTATGGCGGTTTGAGTTTTATTGACGTCAAAGCGAATACGGTAAAAAACTATCTTTACGTTGACGAAGGCGGGGAAATCGTGCGCAACATCACGGCATTGTACGAGGATAGCCAGGGGCAGCTCTGGGTCGGCACGGTGGATGGACTTTATCTTCTCGACAGAAAGTCGCAGAAATTTCGTCGCTACCCGCAGGATGATAAATATCTGAACAATGAAATTGCTGGAATCGTTGAAGACGGCAATGGAAATTTATGGATTAGCAACAATCGCAACCTGCTGAAATTGGAAGGTGCAATTCATCTTCCGGTGAATCCGGTTATCGTGAATTTTGGCATCTATGATGGGATAAGAAAGCTTTATCAATGCAAAGATGGCGAGATACTCTTTGGTGGAAATAATGGCCTCAACGCCTTTTTCCCCGAAGACATCATAAAAAACTCTCATATCCCGCCGGTTGTTATCACGAACTTTATGATTTTCGGCAAAGACGTCGGGATTGGCTTGCCGGGGTCGCCGCTGCGCCAAAATATTGCAGAGACCAAAGAAATGATTCTTTCTCACAGCCAATCCGTCCTTACTTTTGAATTTGCCGCATTGAACTATATCCTTTCCGAAAAAAATCAGTATGCCTATTTTTTGGAGGGTTTTGACAAGGAGTGGAATTATTCCGGGAATCAGCGAACGGCAACCTATACAAATCTGGATCCGGGTAACTATGTGTTCCGGGTGAAAGGCTCCAATAATGATGGCGTCTGGAACGAAAAAGGCGTTTCCATACGAATCAAAATCGTGCCGCCGTGGTGGAAGGCGCCATGGGCATTTCCGCTTTATATCTTGTTTATCGGATTATTGCTTTACAGCGCGTGGCGATTTCAGCTCAATCGCGCTCGCATGAAACACGAATTGGCGCTGGAGCATCTGCATGCCGAAAAGCTCGAAGAAGTGAACCGCATGAAATCCCGATTTTTCACCAACATCACCCATGAGTTTCGCACCCCGCTTACCCTGATTATAGGTCATGCCAAAGAGATGTTCAACAACGAGGTGCTGGACCACGCCAAAGGCCAGTTTCAAATGATCCTGCGCAACAGCCAGAAACTGTATCAACTGATCAATCAATTGTTGGATCTCTCAAAACTCGAAGCCGGCTACATGCCCCTGCGAGCCAGAAAATTGAATATCGTTGCCTTGCTGAGAGATCTGGTGATGCTGTTTGTCCCGTTGGCAGAACGAAAGGAGATCACGCTGAAGTTTTCCCTCCCCGACGATTCCGATGGTACGGATTGCATCGAGGTCTATGTTGACCAGGACAAACTGGAAAAAATCGTTTCCAACCTTTTGTCGAATGCCATTAAATTCACGCCGGAAAGTGGCAGAATCAACATGTCCGTCAGGAAAACCAACAACGGTTTTGTCGAAATTGCGGTGAGGGACAATGGCCCCGGTATTCCAGAAAAATACCTGGACAGAGTTTTCGAGCGATTTTATCAAGTTGACGATTCAAATACGCGCGGTCATGAAGGCACGGGAATTGGCCTGGCGCTGACCAAAGAACTGGTTGAATTGCATCATGGCACCGTTGCTGTCGAAACCAGCGGCACCGGCACCATTTTTGCCGTCCGCTTACCGTTGGATGAATCTCAGTTCGCAAAAGATGAAATCATTCTTGAAGCGTCAGCGGATGAGCCGGCTGATTCCGCGGTTATTTCCTGGTATGATTATTTGGATGATAATCACAATGGCGAGCAACCAGAAAGCTCAAAGGCGTCGAAAAAAGCGCCGCTCATCTTAATCGTTGAAGACAATGCCGATTTGCGCCGCTATTTGCGGCATAATCTCAATCATGAGTATTGCGTTATAGAAGCCAAGGATGGCCGGGAAGGGATCGACAAAGCGATCGCAACAATTCCGGATTTGATTGTCAGCGATGTGATGATGCCGTTAATCGACGGTTTCGAGTTGTGTGCAACGATCAAGAAGGATGAAAGAACCTGTCATATTCCGGTCATTCTTTTGACCGCACGATCCACCGGCGAAAGCAAGATCGAGGGGCTGGAGACGGGCGCCGATGATTATATCATCAAGCCGTTTGAAATGAAGGAATTGCTGGCGCGCATGAGAAATCTCATCGAACAACGGCGACGATTGCGGCAGCGGTTCAATCACCAAAACGGCTTAAAACCGGAGGAAATCGCTGCAACGCCACTCGATGAGCGATTGCTGAAAAAAGCCCTCGCCATCATCGAAGAGAACATGAGCGATCCCGATTTTGGTGTGGCGAAATTCGTCAATAAAATCGGCATGAGCCGGGTTCAGCTTCACCGAAAAATCCACTCCCTGACCGGCCAATCGACCAGTGAGTTCATCCGTGTCGTGCGCTTGAATCGCGCGGCGCAACTTCTCAAACAACAGCACGATACCATTACCCAAATCGCCTTTCTCGTTGGTTTCAATAGCTCCTCGTATTTTAGCCGAGCCTTTTACAAACATTTTGGGGTTTCTCCTTCCGACTATGTCGAAAACGGCCATTCGTAAATGGATTGTAGTTTCGCCTTTAGGCGTCGGACGTGAGCCAACTTGAGTACGCGGCTCAAAGACTTCCCCGCAAAAACAGGCAAACTTTCGGTTCGTGCTGGATTGCGATCACTATGGGATCAGGTAACGAATCGTAGCCTACAGACGCTGTCCACAGTTCAAAAATGCCAACAGATGGCGTACTTGAGTTAGAGGTGCTGGGCAGGCTGTTAACTAAAAATCATGATAAGCATACCGAAACAGAATAAAAATATTGCACGAAAAAAGGTCGAAGAAAAGGAATCAAATACAGCTTTAATAGCTCGGGAAGGAATAACAAGGTGGGGAACTATTATCCGGTTAAAGTGAGGAGTTTTATGCTGGCATTAACATAACTTATAGATAAAAAAGTCATCATAATTCTCAACCGATAGATCTCGCGTTGGCTTTTCAATAAGCCGCAGTCGAAAGTGGTCTGCAGGTCCAACTAATACCGATTTTAGCTCGGTTGGTATGATAAATTTGTTGGATAGCTCAAGCATGTCATCACAGGATATCGGCTGTATTTTTTCCAAGACGCTGTGATCGTAATTTTCCGGGAGGCTATAGACAAATAGTTGACTTATTGCCTTCGCAGCACCCGAGCTACTGAGATAACAAGTGATGACTTCGCGTACCGCTCTGTGCTTGGCTATTTCCAAATCAGTAGGACTTACCGAGGATGTTGTCAGTCCAATGAGATGCTTGGTTATTTTATCTTCAACAAGGCCGACTACACTTGAGTCAAGGGACGTTATCTTTATGGACAAAAGTCCTGTTTGCTTGCGTAGCCCAATATTGCATTGGCTTTGATTGCCTGGCCCCAAACTCTCTTCCAACAGACTGTTTAGGGTATGCTCAATAAGATGAGAAAGCACGACAATCTTTGGATCGTCTCTTATAGACCGTTTAGCACGAAAATTCTGACCTAAAAGCAGAGTCGTAACAGGAAGTTCAGACATATCGAAAACGAAACGCTGTGCCTCATCAGGACGAATTTTAGTACAAAGGCTTTCAGGATTTGATACACCGTACCAATCGCCAAAAGATTCATCAGTTAATCGAAAAATTTCGTCGCGTTCAATGTCTCCAACCACAATCAGAGCAGTATTATCCGGGGTGTAATATGAATCATGAAAGGTCCGGAGATTATCCTGCCTGATGAGAGCGACGGTTTCTGGTCGGCCGTAGTTCCAAAATCCATAGGGGTGCTCCGGCCCAAAGATGGCTCTTTGCAGAATATTGAATGCCGCAAAGACGGGTAGGCGAACATTGTCACGTAAACTTTTTATAAAAAAGCTCTTTTGTTGGTCAATCAGATCTGTATCAAATTTCGGCGCTCTGATGAGTTCTGCAAGAAAATCAAATGCCATGTTCATATTTTCTCGAACCATGGACAGAGTGAAGTTGGCGCCATCCTTGATAGTTGCATGGTCTATTCTAATAGTATTCAATTCCATTTTCCTTTTCAGTTTCTCCAATTGTCGTTTACTATCGATCAAATAGTGATTGAGAAATGCGGAAATCCCACGAAGTTGTATTGGGTCTTCGTCAAGGCTGGCACGATTCACGATACTTAAAATTACAAAGGGTGCGTGTGATCGTTTGAGGTGATAGACTCTGAGCGTGTTTGAGAGGGTAAAGGTATCCACAGGAGGAAGAGATAATGGCTCGATTATGGCCAAACATCTGTTTGTACATCTTTCCATGCCTACCAAATTAGGTGAGGAGTTAGAAACAATCACGGGGCGGGCTTCTTGTCGATAAGGAGGCCGTTTCGCATCGCTTACCTTACTCGGCTGAGCTTCAAGCCGTATAGCATTATTGAAATTAAGATTTTCAAACACAAAATTTCTTAGCCCATTTTCATGAATATTCTCCAATCTTTGCAATTCACTTATATACTCACTTGCATCAGATTTCCAGAAACTATGAAGGTTCAACTGTCTGGCTAGTCCGGCACCCGAATCGTATGGTTGAAGTATCTGAAATCTAGCTTCGTTCACTGCAGTGGAAAAAACAAGCTCCGAAAGTGGACTCTGCGATATATTGTCGAGTTCTTGTTTGACTATCGAGGTGACCCTATCGAAAGAATATTCTTCATTCCTAAGCGGAATTTCCAGCGTAAACTTGGAACCAAACTTTAGTGGTTCATAGTAACAGCCAACCGCTATCGCCACGTGTGACTCGACAAGTCGCTTATACAAAACTCCTTGAGTTCTGTTGGCCAATAAGGCAGCACAAATATTTATTAAATAATCAGACTTGCCAAAGTCGGAAGCAGCTAGCCGCCAGCCCAAACATAGCAAGGGATTTGGCCCGGAAAAGGGAAAGTGAACGATGTTGGTTCGGACTCCAATGTCGTCAGTGTTCTTCTGACAAACTTCAAACACGTCCTCAGTAGAATTGTACTTTGGCAACCTGGAAAAATATTTTCCCACCAATTCTTCCATTCTTTTGTCTGCGATGTTACCAACAATACACATACTGGCCGTTTCAGGGGCAAGGATTCTTTTGAACAAATCCTGTAAACGCTCAATGGGAAGAGGGCCAAGTTTTGCTTTTAGATGACCGATAGCTGGATCATGATAGGGATGTCCTTCTGGGAAAAGTGCATTATGCAACGCTCGTCTGTAATCTATGAAACTCGCTTCCCTGCCGGCAATTTCGATCACGTTTAGTTCTCGCGCGACAAACTCAGGCTCGATCGTCTCAAACAAATGCAACAATCTTTGGATTTCGAGGGCTAGGGCGTACTCCAAGTCTGCTGATGTCAAGGTTTGTGAAAGCATGATATAATCATGACTCGCTATCACACTTGATTCAAGCGTAATCTGGTCGATGAAATTGGAATAAGACATTCCGGAAGAGGGCTCAATTGTATTCTTAAGAAGCTGTACAACAAGCCGATAGATGCCCGCCGAATAGGCTTGTATTATCGAATACTTAGTGGTATCGTATAATAAATTAATCGAAACAACCGGCTGTGAGTCATCCTGCAATAGAATGACCCGAAGTCCATTATCCAGAATGATTTTTTCAAAATCTAATTTCATTTCATATCTTAGTAGTAGTTTGTAAAATTAGCAACGCCATCCTTTAATTTCACTTCTTTCCTCTCAAAACTGCAAGTGCATAGCGTTTTGTATCAAAATACTGTCGGACAGCTCCTGCAATTTCCTCCCGCGTAACATTTTTTAGGCGTTGCGGGAATTCTGACACTTCATCAATCTTCCCGCCAAGTATTTCGTTGTGAGCAAAACGATATAATTGCAATTCATTGGCTTGACGACTAATCTGATACTGTCCAATGACTTGATCTGTGGCGATTCGCACTTCATCTTCTTCAAATTCAAAGGCATTTAGTTTTTCAAATTCTTGCAGTAGCTCATCCACCACTCTTTCCTCCCATTGGGGCAATGTGCTTGCATTGAAAATAAAAGCGCCAGAATGTTTATAAAACAAATAAGCCCCGTTCGCACTGTACGCCAGCCCGTTCTTGCGGAGCTTATCCAGAAGCCTTCCTGTGTTACGTGCGAGTAAGCTTTCCAAAATCATGAAGGCGTAAAATAATGGGTCTGAGTAACTTGGAGCTCGGAATCCCATAGATAGATAGGTCTGGGCAAGCTGGCCATGTTCAATATACTTCAGATGAGGGATGAATTCGGGTAAGTTAGGGATGTCAGGTGTGCTGTTGCAATGGTCATCAAGTTCGTCTAAACATGTCCCCACTAACTCCAAAGCTCTGTCCATTGTAATATTACCTACAAAAACAAAGATCAGATTATTTTTATAAAAATGTTTCTTATGCCATTCTTGCACCAACGCTCTGGTGAAATTTTTAACAGTCTCGCTGAAACCAAATCGCGGAAGCCCATACGGATGACCATCAAACAAGGCTGAATGTATAAGGTCAAACAGCGATGGGCTAGATCTGTTCATTTTAGCCAATACATTGGTCTTTTCTTTTTCTATAAAGCTTTCGTTAAAGACCGGTGACCTAATAACACCGGATAATATCTGAAACGCAATCTCAAGGTTTCCCTCGTGTACATTGATGACAAAACCCATACCATCCCGCTCGTTCCATTTTGATAACCTACAACCAAACTGTTCCATGTCGAAGTGGAGTTCAGATGCTGAAAAGTCAGAGCCATTTGACAGCGCGCTACAAAGCATGAACTCACTTATTCCGGCATAGTGCACTGGCTCATAAATTTTATGTTTTGCAAAAACTCCACACGAAACAAGAGGTAAAGCTGAATTCTGTTTGACGATTATGGTAATGCCATCTAATAGATGATACTGCGCATCGGCTTCATTAATTTTAGAACGTTCTTTATAACTAAAAGAAATTTTTCCAGTACGATTATACTTTTGCAAATCACCTCGCTGACTGAGGGTATTATTCCCCCAAAAAGAACTCAACTTGGAAACATCAGGCGGCGTGAGTTGGATATGCCATGGAACACATGCCAATAGATTACAAGATTGAAGGTTAAAATAGGTTGCCGCAACACGAGTAATGTCAAGCGCAGTTATGCTAGCCAGTCTTTCCGAATAGGTGTCAATTGTCTGATAATCGCCGTTTGCCTCACAGCAAGCAAGCATCCAGGCTTGGTTTTCGACAAATTGTAAGCTGTGCAGATGCCGATATTCGAGCAAATCTCTCCCTCGTAATGCTGCTTGCTCAGTGATATGCCCTTGCCGAATATCTCCTATGGCCCTGAAGATGGCTAAGCACGCCTTTTCTACCTCGGTGGGAGAGCATTCCGCTTCAATCAGAAACATTCGCGCTTGACCAAATGAGATATAAGTTGCTGATGCAGAGCGTACGATCTCCTCGCCTAAATTTCTGTTCAAATACCTTCCTCCATCTTTTTCGAGAATGATTGCCAGACTCTCAAGGGCGATCAGTTCATTAACTTCTGGTTGGTTCTCGATTCGGAAGCCAATATATAAATATGCTGTGTTCACATCACCGTAAACTTGACGAAACCTGAATTCTTTTTGGGATGCTTCAACGGGTTGGGGTTCAATTAGTTGTGCAGATTTTTTGGTTTGTGTAAAGTTTTTATTTGCTTCAGCGAACATTTCTTCTTTATCAACATCGCCAACAATTGCCCAAACCAGATTTTCAGTACAGTAATATTTGTTGTAAAACGCTTGAAGATCGTCTACTGTCAGTGTTTTTAGGTATTTTTCACTGCCAAGACGCCATCGCCGTATCCGGTGGTTCTCATATGCCAATTCATAAAGACTCTCCTTGCCCATCTGTCTTGGAGAATCCTGTTTTCTTCTTATTTCATGGAGAATGATTTCAATTTCGTTTTGAAGCACACTGTAAGAAAATGACGACTTTTGAAGCATGCAAGCCATGAGCTCAAGCCCACGACGCCAGTTTTCGCTCGACAATACAGCGCTATAACAGGTATGTAAATAACTTGTCGATGCGCTTATACCACCTCCGAGCGCTCGCATCTTGTGCATGAAGTTGGCACCTTGTTTCCCATCAACACCACTTACCAGTATATGCTCAATGAGATGCGCCAGACCGACTTCATGATCTGATTCGTGAAGGTAGCCGCACTTGACGTAGACGAGTATTGATAAAATCGGCAAAGAATGGGCCTCTCTGACAAGCAAAGTGGCGCCGTTATGCAATACTCTTTTCGTTACATCCTTGCTTAGCATTTGGTAGTCGCTTAATTGAGATCCACAGTAAATGCTTGTCGAACATTTCTTAAGGTTATTCCGGCATCCTGTACACTCAGCGTGTGAAATATGCAAGCGGTTAGTTTTCTGATATGAAAAACTCAAAGAGAAATTCGCTAACGTGCAACTTTTCAGAACTGAACATTAACTTTGATAAATCCGGATAGCATTCTTCAAACAACACAAATGGACCGGAAATAAACTCTCCAATGCACTTATCGAAGTACTTTACCATCAGAAGATTTTCAAAGTCCAAGAAATGAGGTTTAACTTTTTTCCCTTTAACCAATTGTTCATCGCCTTCAGACTTGCTGGTATCGTCCTTCCAAAATGGAACATGGATAAGAAAGACGCGAGATGGGAGGCCATGATCTTCCCGCCACTCATTCAATTGGCAAAATAATTCGGCATCGGATTGGTCGCCCTTCTTTATCGGTATAGATGCTTTTTCAATCAACCACCTCTGACGCGAAAACATGAGATTGCCAACAAAAATACGTGGGATTTTCATATCAAAGCCTTGCCAACTCGGTCTCTGAAGGCCATGCGGCTTAGGTACAAATGGTTCCGGAGTACCGAAATTTAGAAGAAACTGATAAAAAGCTGGTGCATGCTGGATATTCGTGAGACCAACGTGTATTGGCATCACGCGTTTTCCCAGCTTAAACGAAAACAAATATGGCCGACCTTTGTGATCGAGCCTGACTCGCAAATCATTCAGTTCAATGATATAGTCCGAGTTCTCACAATAGCAGCCTGGGAAGCGAATGCGATACTTGGTCAAAGGCGCGTGGACGTTGCTATTGCTGGCAAAGATGAATCCCAACTCGGCAATTATAATATCCTTATTAGTATGCTCAAATTCGTGCAGGAACTTAAAGTTTTCTGTTTTCGTGTTAATAAAATCGTTCCTATAGCGGGATGCGAGATAAATAAAGCGTGACATAAATTTGTAATACCCCGAACGCATCTCATTGAGCACCCATGGTTTCATGCTGCCAGCTTCCTTTTGCAAGTAAGCGCAAAAGTAAGTACTAAATTCAACGAATTCCGGTGGGCTATTGAGAAGCGCATTTAGTTTATCCTTGTTAACATACGAAGCTTCTCCCTTTCCGGCGTACGCAGATCTGAAGACATCAAGCAACTTTTCCTGGTATTCACCGAGCAGATCAAATTCCTTTATACCGAATGGGTTCCGCATCCTTTCACGATCCATTCGACTTTCGACCAATCTGGCATTAAGAACCTCAAAATACTTATTAAAAAAACTGACAATATCGACCTCTTTGGCAGCGGTGAAATAGTTTTTGAAAACATACTGCATATTGAGCAATTTAAAACTCTGCGAGTGATAACAGCATGTCCCAACTTTGTTAAGGATACACAAATCATTTTTGATTTCATCGAGAAAGGAATTCGGTAGTGAACAGTCGATATTGGGTAAACAGCTATCTTCATAGAGGAACTGCTTTCGTTTAGAATCTACATTGAGGCGTTGATGAATTTCTGTTACGGCATTTATTGTCTCTTTATGATGAGTCAATAAATCATCGTTTTCAAAGTCATGTTGCCCAAGAATGTCCATGTGTTGTTTTATTTCCTTGAGCAGATTCGATATCGAACAAATCTCTGATTCTGTGAAAATGGACAAAAACCGTATCAGTTCATCAAGAATCGCATGCGTCAGCTCCGAAAAAGGATAATGGCTTTCCAGCACGCCCAACTCAAGCAAATTCTCGATATACTTAGTAACGACGGCTTCATCAGTTTTGGTTATTTGAACCAGTTGTTCTATAAGCTCTTCAAATGGCGGTTTATTCTGTTCCACAAGACGGACAACCAAATCGAGGGTTGGATTCGTTGGGAGATCCCAAGTATAAGTTGTTTGGCTCTTAGTTTGATTATCGGCGTTGGCACGCACAACTTTCTCGTGATAAAATGAATAATAGCTTCCTTTATGGATAAGTGTCGGGTTCGGATAGACTCTTAAATGATTTCTTATTTCGGAACGCGAGCGCAAGGCATCCAATATGTCCTGCACCATATTGCGATCCAACACGAGTGCCTTGGCAACTGAGAAATCATCTCTGAAGTGAAATTGAGGCACGTTCTCAAAACGGCCCAGGGTGATTTGGGTAAACGTGGCGAAAGGAGAAGTTTTTACTGCGGACCGTAGCAGATAATTGAGATGACTGAATTCTACAATTCTGTCGGCCTTTTTGGGGTTAATGTTATCGCGAGATTTCAGATACTTCTCCGTATTCGAGAATAAGTTCGCGGATGCAAATAAGACCCCGTGCAGGTAATTGGGTTGAGCTAAAGCGCGTTTATACTCAAGCCTGATTCTCTGTATTTCAGAATCGTATAATTCCCTATATTCATGCAGCAACACAAGGTGTCGTTTGGCAATTTCAACGAGATTGTTAATTTCTCTCTGATAATCACTAGAAAGAATGTTTTCAACACGCTCTATGGCGAGTTTGTGGATTTTTTTTCTATCGAGGAGCAAGCGACGCAGTTCCAGTATTTGTACTCTTTTATGATGATTTGACTCCGAGCCGATAACATGATAAAGCATGTCAATCACGCGATTGGCAGCCCTCTCCAGATGATCTTTGACCTGAGCTAACTCTGCCCGCTTTGTGCTTAAACGTTTTGAACAAAGATTTTCCAACACCTCAATAGAGATGTTGCCTGTTCTAATTGCAAATATGGGTAAACATTTCACGCAATCTGGCATCGCAGTCATTCCCTATATATCTGTCCGTCCGACCATCACGGGACGCTTCTGAACAATATTGGCATCAACCAATTCTTTAATCGCTTGGAGCATGTTATCTGATTCAAAGAGCACAGAATTTGTTTTCAGCCGTGCCTGTATTTCCTGCACAGTTCCTGGCATGTCTAAGTTTTTTAGAATTGTCAATTGTAAGTGAGATATTCGAGTTACGGTCGGCTGATTGTGTCTGTTGATATGAAATGCGTAAGCCAATTGCAAGTCAGATGCTTCGAAAAGCTTGACGTCCCGTTGGACTTGCAATTGCGTTTGATGAATTCCTGAACCATTTGTGGCATCGCAAAGATAAAGCTCCAGATGCCTATCCATTATCACGCGATGAGACCCCTCAAATTCAATTCGATATTGTTCAGCCCAATATGCCTTTATAATGGAATCGCTCTGCTTAAGATCGAGGTCTGTAATCTTTCGGTCTAAGAAATTGGCAAAGGTTAAAACCTCGGGTTCGGTGCTGGCAATCGGATAACTCTTTTTATACTCTGAGAATATATCCAAATTCAAAAGTCTCTTTAATAGCACGATAGTGTGGCCAAAATAGCGAAAAATTTCTCTTTCCCTCAGATTTAAAGTGATGTCGTCATGCCAATCACTGCCTTTTGCAAGTGGTGAATTAAGCTCCCAGTGTTCAATTGGCATTAGCAGAGACAATGTGTTTGCCGGATCATACAATCGCAAAAAAGAATAACCAATACCAACCACTCCCTTCAGGAAAGTATACTTATAATTGTCCAATTCGCGCAGTTCTTCGGAAGAGACTGGATCATTAGGGGGCGTACGATAACATTTCCACCCACCACTTGTTTCATAGCTTTCAATACAGTTCTTCCCCATTTTATAAGCGAAATCAAGATACGCCTCTTTTTTCAATATGCAATGAGCAAACGTATACGTTTCGATGTTGCCGCCTATCCCGCAACAAACGTTGAAAATATGCAGCTTATGCGAAACATCGAAACAAAGCCCATCGTCAAGTAGGGATTCAACTTGCCTAAGCCTCTGAGCATCTCCAAAAATGCTCAGAGCTCTCAAACGTGCCGCTAAGATACCGGAATTGCCATTGCAAAAAGCAATCGGATGGCTCTTTAGAATTTCATTATAGTGATCTAAGTGAGAGGTGAAGTAGTCCCCCAAAAGAGTATTGATGGCATCATCTTTGGGGTAGCTGATGTACCGTAAATCACACCAGGTATATTTTCTCAATTCAGCCCATATATCATCCGTCACTTTAAAATCGTTATCCTGTTTGTCAATATTGAACCATGAATCTTCATAATTCAAGATCTGATACGCGAGGGCTTTCAGGTTTTCATCACGTAATACATGGTACAATTCCGCCAAAAGCCAGAGCGCTCCAGATGAGCCATGGGCAAATCCGAGCAGTGGTGCCGGCTTCACCATTTGAAGTTGTACATGGGCGCCAAAACTATTATAGTGAATGTCTTTCAGGAGCATTTCGCTCTTGCGATGAATGAGTCGCTTCAAATCGGGATGTTCGGTGCGATGATAAAGGCTCAGCAGCAGCGCTACTTCTCGCCCAACGCCCCAATACGCATCCACAATGGCAGAGCCGGTTTGGTCCTTTCCTGCCAAGATAAGATCAATACCATATTCCGAGAATTCTTTTTTGCTCAGTAACTCTCCCACAATGAACAAACAAAAGCCCCAGTCCACCATCTGGTGGAAACCACGCTCGCGGAAACTGTTGGCAGCAATCATACTCCGAACTTCCTGTACAATCTGCTCCATAAAAGCCGAGAGGCATTCCGTGCTTCTGTACCTACACAGATTCGCCAGAAAAATCAGAATTCCGGCTTTGCCCATGAGTATGTCAACTTCAGCCCGTTCAATTGAACCGCAGACTTTCTCGAGATTGGGCCAGGTTATCCTTCCTCCATCTCGAATTGCAGTTCTGGTAAGTAATTCACCTATTTCAACGGCATAGTCTAAAAATTGTGCGCGCATCATCCCTACCTTTCTACTCTATTTATAAGCAGGGCCATATAACTCGGTCAATGTCAACGACAGGATCCCATAAAGAGTGTGTTCCTTCTCCGGTGTCCATCCTAATCTGTTAGCAGTCATATGCAAGCAACTGACAAGAAAGCCAAGAAGTTTGTAATAATCCCGATGATTTTCTTCGGCGTCTTCGATCAATCTAAAATATGGGAATAGCAAATTATTGTGTGAGGATAGAAAATTATCGTCATGCTCATTCAATGCAATTAGCCGTCTGGTGTTGCAAAAGGTTTCATGGCATCTCCGGTGATAATCAAGTAGATTAATGTCTGTCGGATTTTTGACTTGCTGTGAGGACAAGGTCGCATACGCATTTCCGATGGCCTCAATAAATAAGGGCTTATTATGACTAAAAAACTGCTGTGCCACGGTAACGTTCCCCGAGTTTGATTTAATTCGTGGAGCAAAAAGAATATCAAAAAATTTGTTCATTTGGGCTTTCTTAAGACCTGCCGCGTAACCCATCGCGAAAAAAAGTTGTAAGGTCAATAAAATCCTTCCAGATGGATTTTCCTTAGTTAATTGAAGAACCTTTATCGCTACATCGCTCGATGACTCAAAGTGACGCTCAGCCGTATTCGTTCCGTATTGACCTCCATAACGCTCATACTCCGGCGAATACTCTTCAAAATGTACGCTCTGCGGTGCGCGCCCTTCAATAACAGGTTTTACTAATGATGGAAGCGGCTCTGCAATGAAATAATCGGCGATTGCAGATGAGATCAAGTTTCTCAAATACTCTCTTGTCTTCTGTATGGGCTGGAATACTCTAAACCGTATATGGTAACCCGTGTCATCGTTATATCGAATAAAAAAG
Organism: bacterium; assembly: GCA_037444905.1. GTDB lineage: Bacteria > Zhuqueibacterota > Zhuqueibacteria > Zhuqueibacterales > Zhuqueibacteraceae > JABWAN01. The sequence continues at coordinate 141,042 of JBBILN010000010.1, forward strand.
TATCGCCTGATGAGTTTCTTTTCGCGTAGCATTGCTACCATAGGATGAAGGCAATTTAAAACAAATCGGTCCATCTCTTGAAAATGGTTGAAATAGACGTAGGCGCACAACCAGGCATCCTTCAAGTGTGGCTCAAATAATTCACTTTCGTTTTCATGCCTCATGGCCGCGTTGGAACGGGTTACTTTTTGTATCATCATTTTCTCCACTCCCTATTCGTATCTCAACGCTACGACCGGATTCGCGTTCGCGGCGCGAAAGGCTTGGTAACCAACTGTCAATAACACAATTCCAAGCAATAGCGCCGAGGAGAGCACAAACAATTCCCAATTGAGATTAGTCCGATAAGCAAAGGATTGCAGCCACTTATTGGCGCCATACCATGCCAAAGGCCAAGCAATAAGGCTTGCAAGAAACACCCATTTGGCATAATCTCGTGTCAGCAACGTTGTAATTCTCGCCGGTGAAGCGCCGAGTACTTTTCTAATGCCGATTTCTTTTGTGCGTTGAGCGGTCGTGAGCGAAACTAATCCGAAGAGACCTAGACACGCGATTGTGACCGCCAGTGCTGCAAAGATGCTGAAAAGGCGCCCGAGCTTCTGTTCAACCCGATATTGTTGATCGAAAATCTCGTCGTAAAATCGATAGTTAAACGCAAAGTTCGGAGCAATCCGACCTATGGTCGCCTTTATGAAAGCAATCGTTTCAGGTATTTTATTGGGAGAAATTCTCACACACAAATTGTAGTATGAATCATCCGGGTCGATGAACAAATAAAGCGGCTTGATTGGTTCGTGCAACGACTCCAAATGAAAGTCTTTGATAATGCCAATGATCGTGCCCTTGCGATTCGGACCATCACTAAATTCTCTGCCAATGGCGGATTCCTTCCATCCGAGGGCCTTTGTCGCTGTTTCATTCAGGATAAAAGAACTTCGTACAGCGGTGGGAAAATCCTTCGAGAACTTCCGGCCTGCCATTACTTCTATTTCAAAAAGATCCAGGTAATCATAATCAACGTTAGAGTAACACATATCGATCGTGGCGTCGTCGGGCTGGCCCGGTATTTTCAGCCGCCGCTGCGTGTAACTTTGGTTCGCTAGATAAGAGACAGAAGAGACATGAAGGATATTGGGATATCGTCGCAGCTCCGTCTTTACGGCCTCGAGGTTGGCTGTGATCTTGCCATCGAGTCTAATCACGACGATCGGATCTTTCTTGAGTCCCAGATCGTTATTGCGGAAGAAAGCTAACTGCTTGTGCACCACCAGCACCATGATGATAAACAACATGGAAAACGCGCACTGCGCGATGACCAATGCTGTCTTGAAATGCGATGGCTTGGCGTTGCCGAACTTGCCCTTTAAAACCATGACCGGTTCGAAGGCCGACAGCACCAGCGCCGGATAGCTTCCCGAGCAAATGCAGACCAAAGCAATCACCGTGAAAAGCCAAAGCAAGGATTGCCCCTTGATTAAAATCCCCATCTCGATTTCGCTTTCCACGAACGAATTGAAGTATGGCAGAACAAGCGCGGAAATGTAAATGGCCATGATGGTAGCTAAAAGCGTCAACACCGTTGATTCGCCCAGAAACTGCATGATCAACTGACTTCTATTCGCGCCACAGACTTTTCGCATCCCGACTTCTTTGGCTCGTTCTGTGGAACGTATCGTCGCCAGATTGATGTAACTGATGCAACCGACCAACAGAATAATCACGGCAATCGACGCATACAAATAAACCATGTTGATATCGCCATTTGGTCGCAGTTCTGTACTGAGGTGGGAATATAAATGAATGTCAGAGAGTGGCTGAAAAAAATGTCGCGCTCGATTGAGGTGCTGATTGGATGAGTAGGTTTCCAGGAATTTAGGAAACTTTTTCTCGAGTTGACCAACATCAGCATCTTGGCGGACGAGAAAGTAAATAAAGAAATTGGCGAATCCCCAAGAGTTTGGGTCCAACACGCCTGCGCGTGTATTACTCCGGCCCATCAAGCTGGCGGGGACGAGAAAGTCGACAAGGAAATGGGACTGCTTTGGAACATTTTTGAGAACGCCGGTTACCCGCAATTCACGAAATCCATCCAACTTGAGGAACTTGCCCATTGGCTCTTCATCGTCGAAGTACTTCTTCGCCATGGCTTCGGAGAGGACAATAGATTGCGGCTGGGCTAGGGCGGTTTTGGGATTTCCTTTCACGATCTCGAATGAAAAGATATCAAAAATCTCCCGATCTGCATAGATGAGATTTCTTTCGACAAACTTCTTTTCACCGTATTCAAGTTCCCGGCTCCCTCCATCTTGCAGCCGTGTTACCGAGACCACCTCTGGTAATTTGTCTACCATTGTCTGGGCGAGAGGACTGGGGTACATAGGCGATAGAAACTTTTGTCCAAAAAGCCCAGTCGTTTCGTTTACGACTCGGTAAATTTGATCTTTTTTCTTATGATAGCGGTCGAAACTCAACTCATACTGGACATACAGGAGAATGAGGATGACCGGCACGAGTCCAAGAGTAAGCGCAGCGAGGTTGATGAACGCATATTTTTTTTGCCGGCTCAGATTTCTGAGAGTAATTGTTACGTAAGTTTTGAACATAGTGTGATTCCAAATGTCGGACATTCTTGGAACGATTCAATCTTGCGTGCCTACAGCCTTGTGAATAGTCGGGCTACAATTAAGAAAACTAAAGCATCCCCAGTTTTCAGCTAAAGCAGTTATCACACTTCAAACATTTGAACTTGCGGCTAGGAGCGTGGCCGAAAAGTCATTGTTGGACAGGCTGCCAAACCTGTCATTGCCTGACAGCTAGGCTGGCTGTCCCACTTTCCGGCCAGGCTCCTAGCAGCATACGGCGCAAGTTGAGGTAGGACAATAATAACTACACTCGGAATGAAGATTCGCGTCGGGGTATGAACAGAACCAAGGCACTTCAGTCGTAGGCGCTACCCCATCAGCGTCTAAGGGTTTGCCTAAGAACGCCTCCAAGCCAACCATTTGCGATTTCAAGAAGTGATCTGAGCTTATGCTGGCCTTTGGGGACGCTGCAATTGTGGAAAAATCATATGTAACCATAAGATACTCCCTTCTGAAAAGGGTAATTCGTTATTCTTTGTTAAGAAATAAAATGCATCCCCACCACAGATTCAGCCAAAGTTATCGTCTTCATGAGCTTACATTTACAATTGGACGAACAACTAGCAGCACTGGGCGCAAGTTGAGGTGCTACAATAGTTACTGCAATTTGACGAACTTTTCGGCTCGCCTGAACATGTTGAGTAGCAAGGCGTTTCAGTCGCAGGGGCTACTCCATCGGCATCAATGGGTTTGCCCAGAAACGCCTCCAAGCCTACCATTTGCGACTCCATAAGGCTATCAGGGTTTATGCGGGCCTTGGGAGTCGCTGCAATTGCGGAAAAATCATATTTCACCATAGGATTCTCCTTTCTGAAGAAGAAACAATTCATTTGGAAACACTCTGGCTGATATCTATGGAAAGGGATGCATTTTGTCGTGCCTGGTAATAATACATTAATGCTTGCGAGACAATAGATATCGCAATTGACTGAATAGCCGTTCCAAAAGACTGGAATCATCTGTTGTGATCTCTGCTGTGCCGGTCATTCCTTGTTTGAAATCGAGCTTTCTGCCGTAGCTCGTTATCGGGCCATTTGATAACCCAACCTTAAGCAAATACTTTTTGTCATTCTGTGTTATCGAAATATCATCTACTACGCCTTTCACAATGCCAAATTCTTTGTAAGGAAAGCTCTCTAACTTAATATTCACCGATTGTCCGATTCTGAGTCCACCGGCGCCGGCAGCCGGCAAGCGAGCTTCACCGATAAACTTATCATGAGGTAGAACGATTTTGAACAACTGCTCGTTATCATGAACATACCGGTTCTCGCCCCAGAAATCAACAAAGGAAACATAGCCGGCAATTGGAGCTTTCAAAACAAACCTTTGCTCCCATGAACTTATGCGACTTCTCAAATCATCTAGAGATTCCTGAATTTCCAAGAGGTATCGTATACTGTCCTCGCGAAACTGATATTGCAAATCTTGTATGGCCTTCTTGATACTTATCATCCGCTCTTCGCTATCGATAATCTCCCTTTCAACGCTGTTGGTCGCAAGAAGCGCTTGCAAAAGAGCGCCATCTGACTTTTCCAGATCAACTTCTGCAAACAGCCTCTTTTCATATAAGGATTTGTCGCGATCAAATTGCCTTTGTGCAGAGACGTTCAAGCGTTCCAATAAACTTTTTCTGTCTTGCAAATTTTTCTGGATCATTTGATTGAATTTCACTTGTGCGCGCAGGTATTGGATCTCGTGAGCAGTTCTGCCGGTCTCTATGAATAATCTGTAATTCTTTATCCTGCTAACCAGGCTGGAGTAAGGATTCTGTAGTTCTCCAAGCATAAATGCTTCGGGTAATTTGACATTAGCAATGCGGCTAGAGATATGGTCAACAGCGTCGTTAATGCTTATGAGCAGACCTTGCAGCTCTAATATGTCTGTAAAACTAGTGGGATTTTCAATCACAGCAAGATTGTCGCCAGGCTGAACAAAATCGTTTTCATTTACAAACAGTTTCAAGATTTTTCCGCTCGCACGAGCAACCACTTGCGCCGGCGGATTTTCCGAGGTGATTGTAATGTCGGCTGAGATCACTGTGGGATATTCAATCAGATACGCCAGAAGAAAAATCAAGATCACGGCGAGCACAACTATATAAATGCCGCCCTTGGTTAACCAACGAGGCGGAGAGTATAAGATATCGTCAAAACTCTGCCCAGGCTTCATTGCTTTCGGGTTAGCAATATTACCATTAGAGCTATTGTGGCGTAACTCTACCATATGGTGTTATATGCCTAATTCCAACTGATTCTTGACAAGGCCATAATAAGAACCTTGCCGTTCGATTAAGTCCGAGTGATTACCAACTTCGACCACCTTGCCTTTATCCAGGACAATGATTTGATCCGCATTTTTGACCGTGCTCAGGCGATGAGCGATAATCACGGACGTTTTTCCCTTCAAAAATTCTCGCATATTCTCGATGATCACGCGCTCATTCCGCGCATCGAGCGCATTGGTTGCTTCATCAAAAAAAATATATAGGGGATTCTTATAGATTGCTCGAGCGATGAGAACCCTCTGCTTCTGGCCCTGGCTTAGACCGTGAGCCTGAGCACCGATTACCGTGTCAAGACCTTGGGGCAGGCGATCAATCATCTCGTCCAGATTTGCTATATGGATAGCGTTATACAATCTCTTGTAGTCAATTTCGTACTCACCGAGGGCTATGTTGCGGGAAATAGTGTCGGTAAAAATATATCCATCCTGGGCTACCAACCCACAGTTTTTTCTCCAAGCCTTTATATCCAATTGTTGTAGGTTTGTGTTCCCCAGCCTGATTTCTCCTTTTGTCGGGGTATAAAATTTCAATAAAAGCTTGATCATGGTGGTCTTGCCGCTTCCACTCACGCCAACAATTGCATTCACTCTACCGCTCAAAATCGTAACATGCAGATTTTGTAAAACCTTTTTGGAACCATCATAGGCAAAATCAAGATTCTCTATCGTAATGTTCTCTTTAGAATGAATAATCGCCTCATTGATATTGCCTGCTTGCTCATCCTCAACCTCATGGACTTCCATCAGGCGGGAGAAACTGAGTTTTGCATCCTGTGTTATGCGCAGGAAATTGAGGAATTGGTTCACCGGCGCATTTAACTGTCCGATAATATACTGGATGGCCAACATCATGCCCAGGGTTAATTCACCATCGACTACTTGCTTTGCAGCCAGGAATGTTATCGCGATATTTTTTAGTTCATTAATGGACATAACTCCGGATTGTTGCCACTGATCGATCGTTAACGCCCGAATCCTTGTCTTGAGTATCTCAGATTGGGTATGCATCCATTCCTGAAGTTTGTACTGCTCACAACCGTTTGCCTTGATCTCGTGCATTCCTTCAAGCATTTGTAAAACGTGGTTTCGCGAGTAAGACATTTGTCCAAATTGCTCAGTATCAACCTCGGCTCGCTTTTTCATAAAAGCAACAAGCCAACCGCAGTAAACTACGCTACCAAACAGGAAGATTGCAAATATCGCCGGGCTGTACACAAAAACAATGATTCCAAACCCGAGCAAATTCAATAGAGAATACAATAAGCTGATAGCTGTGCCTGTAAAAAAGAACTCGATGCGTCTAGCGCCATCCACTCTTTGCAATATGTCACCAACCGACCGGCTGTCGAAGTAGGTTATCGGAAGTCGCATCATTTTGGTGAGAGAATTCGCGACCACAGATATTGTCATTCTAATACCGATGTGAGCCAATATTCTGGTTCTGAGCAGCTCGATGGAAGTCTGGCCGAAAAAAAGCATCAACCGGCCGAGAAGCAAAGTATAAATGAATCCGATATTCTGGTTGTTGATGCCGAAATCAACGAGAGCCTGAGTTAGGAATGGGAATATCAACTCCAAACCACTACCCACGAGCATGCAGAGAAACAGTTGAATAACCGCCTGTCGATGCGGTTGGAAATAGACAAAGAGCCTTCTTAAACTACTTGCAGCATCCTTTTGACTATTACCTTTGTTCTTTGCCTCATGAACAGGACCGATAGAATGAAACCGGCCATTCTCTCGACTGTTATTAGCCGCGCTCCTCATAGGGTAAAATAGTCGTTAGCGTTTAACAATTTTCATTGCAAGTAAAAAATTCGAAAAACTTTAATCAAAATATGTCCTCCTTAACTACCTGTCAAGACCCAATATCGGAGGTTATTATCGGAGGTCATTTTTGGCAGAATTTTTCCAAAGCACCTTTAGCCAGGATTCGATTTCAGTGCTTTTGTCTTTAGCTTGCAAGAATTTTTCTCGACATTCCTGTGGTGTGAGATTGAATCGCTTTTTAAACGCCTGCCGAAATGTTTTGCAATACCTATAACCGACTTTTGGGGGAATTAGAGAAAGGATAGTTTCGTCTGATGAAAGCATTTTGATAGCATGTTGCAATCGCACCGTCTCGATCAGCCTGTGTAAGCTCATACCATAATAGCTGTATGACTGTTCTCGCAAATATCTCGTAGATAGCCCCACCTTTTCTGCCAAGCCATCGACATTAAAATTCAAATCGATACAATATTTCTCGATTGTTCTCAATAGATTATTGTGTTCCGCCATAAATTCCTCCCGCGCCTTGTCCAACACGCAAGTGCATTTAAATACATCATCATCGATGGAGAAGCTTCACAAAAGAGATAACGCATAGTATGCTCTATGCCTGATCTTTTCAGGAAGCAAAGAAAATCATCAACGAAGTTATTATCCGAAGGAATAAATAATCATAGCGATACCCGAGAATTATCGCATAAAATTAGGAGACTGGGAGACTGGGAGACTGGGAGACTGGGAGACTGGGAGACTATTTCCCTTACCCAACCCCGCAACTCCGCTTGACCTTTTATCCAAGGAGTCGTGCGTGTTGCTGAACGGTAAAATAAGAAAAAAAATACCTAATGTGCAACTCTTATTTGAAGGATAAGTGGGTTCTTTCGTATTTTCG
>JBBILN010000011.1:0-145627 GCA_037444905.1 bacterium
TGCTCCCCCACCCCGAAAACGCTGAAGTCCGCCCACCAATAACTGAGGCATTACGGCAATTGAAAATTTTTTCTTGTGCCGCTCTGTTTGGGAAATTACCTTGTTCGCACTGTCGTGTGAAAAAGATGAGAGGCAAAAGCTCCACTCCCGCTCACAAAAACAATAAACCCGCGCGAATGCACTCCTAAAATGAATCCCGCCCAATTCTCAACACAACGCCCGGTTGCCACGAGCATGCTCTTTCTCGCGATCATCATGCTCGGCGTCATTTCGCTTGCGCGCCTGCCCGTGGATTTATTGCCGGATATTTCCTTCCCGCGTTTGGTGATCTACACTTCTTTTCAAGATGCCGGGCCGCGTGAGATGGAAGAGCGCGTTGCCGTTCCCATCGAGCAGGCGGTGAGCACCATCGGCGGATTGCGCAAGGTCTCCTCGGTTTCGCGCGACGGCGTGGCGATCGTCACGCTGGAATTTCTGTGGGGCGCAAAGATGGATTTCGCCGCGCTGCAAGTGCGCGAGAAGCTCGATCAAATACGCGCGCAATTGCCGCCGCAAGCAGATCGGCCCACTATTCTTCGGCAAGATCCTCGCGAACAACCGATCATTACGCTCGCCGTTGCTGGCGAAGATTTATATCGCCTGCGCGAGCTTTCGCGCCAAATCTTCAAACGCCGCCTTGAGCAAATCGAAGGCATCGCGCTCGCAACCGTGACCGGCGGCTTTGAGCGCGAGATTCAAATCGATATCAACATGACGCGCTTGGCCGCGCTCGGTTTGAATTTGGAAGCCGTTGAGCAAGCGCTGAAAACCGCGAGCGACAATCGCCCCGGCGGCACGATTCGCAAAGGGCAATTTCGCTACGGCCTGCGCACCTTGGGCGAGTTCACGACCATTGCGGAGATCGGCGCCGTCGCGATTCCATTGCCCAAAAGCGGCAGCGTGGCGTTGCGCGAAGTGGCAACCATCACCGACGGCTTTCGCGAACGCACGGGCGTGACGCGCTATAATGGTAAAGAAGCTATCGGCCTTTTGCTCACCAAAGAAAGTGGCGCGAACACGGTGTCGGTCACGCGCGAAGCTTTCGAAGTGATCGAGCAATTGCGGCGTGAATATCCGCAAGTGACGCTGGCCGTGGTTGATGCGCAAGCCGGATTCATCGAGCTTGCTATCGGGCAAGTGGAGCAAGAGTTGATCATCGGCGGCATTCTAGCGTTTCTCGTGCTCGTCTTTTTTCTGCGCGACGTTCGCACGCCTCTCATCATCGCAGCCGCCATGCCGGTGTCGGTCATCGCCGCATTTGCGCTCTTCTACTTTTTCGGCATCAATCTCAACGTCATCTCCCTCGGCGGCTTGGCGCTCGGCATCGGCATGTTGATGGACAATGCCATTGTCGTGCTCGAAAACATTTTTCGTTTGCGCGATGAAAGCCGCGAGCTTTTGCCCTCGATTATTGACGGCACGCGAGAAGTCATTGCCCCGGTTACGGTCTCGACGCTCACCAACATCGCAGTATTCCTGCCGCTCGCTTACGTGCATGGCATCGCCGGCCAACTGTTTCGCGATCAATCTTTTGCTATCACGTTCGCGCTGCTCGCCTCACTGCTCATCGCCTTCACGCTGCTGCCCATGCTGGTTTCGCGGCTCTTCTTTCGGAGAGAGGGTGACTTTGGGACGGGGAGAGTGGGAGATTTGGAGAATAACAGCGTCACTCCATCGCCCTCTCTCCCCGTCACCCCGTCTCCCAGTCGCCCGCGCTTGCTTTTCCGCGCTTTCGACAAGGCATATGCGGCTTTCGCTGCGCGCTATGAAATGATTTTGGAAAGAGCATTGGCGCGGCCGAGATTTGTGCTTGCGCTTGCGGGCGGGACATTCTTAACAGCATTGCTCGCCGCCATCTTTTTCCTCGGGCGCGAGTTGATGCCGCAAGTCGATCAACGGCAATTTTTAGTGGAAATGGATTTGCCGCCGGGCGCAACGCTTGAAGCAACTCAATCTTTTGCCGAAAGCGTTGAAGGGAAATTGTTGCAAGATGCCGATGTTGCCGCGGTGTTCACGCAAGTGGGTCGAGTGGGTTATCAATTCGGCGCAGCAAATGAGCAGAGCTTGGAGCGTGCGACGTTTTTGGTTCAATTGCAAGAGGGTGCGCTGGCTACCGAACAGGTGATGGCGAGGTTGCGTGCGCGATTGCTTTTGACGAATCATGCGAGCTTCGCGCTGCGCCGGCCGCAAAGCCAGTTTGCCAACATGCTCGGCCTTTCGGAAGCGGACGTTGCCATTCAAATTCGCGGCCCGGAAATTTCAACCGCGCAGGCAATTGCCGATACCGTGCGCCTTCAATGCGCGAGAATTGCCGGCCTCACTGGCTTGCGCAGCGACTTTGCCAACGGGCAGCAAGAAATGCTGCTCACCATCGACCGCAGCGCCGCGGCGCAATATGGCATTGCCCCAGCGAGCATCGCGACGTTTGTGGAAAACTACATGCGTGGCGCGGTGCCCACGAGCTTCAAAGACTTCGATCAAAAAATCAGCATTCTCGTGCGGCCGCAGGAGCGCGATCGCAAAACCCTCGAGCAGTTGTTGCACGCAGCCATTCCCGCGACGAACGGACAATCCGTGCCCTTGCGAAGATTTGTTTCTTCAAACATGACCACTTCGCCCGCTGCGATTTTTCGAGAGAACCAAGCGCGCACCCTCAGCCTTTATGGCAATGTCACCGGCCGCGATCTCGAAGCCGTCGCGCGCGAGGTGGAGCGCATGATTGCCAAGCTGAAATTGCCTTCCGGTTATGAAGTGCGACTCGCGGGCCAGCGCACGGAAATGCGCCAAACCTTTTGGAGCATGCTCGCTGCGATCACTCTTGCGATTGCGTTGATGTACATGATTCTCGCCGCGGAATTCGAGAGCTTGAAATATCCTTTCATCATTATGCTCTCCGCGCCGCTGGCGATCATCGGCGTGGTGTTCGGCTTGTTGATCACCGGTCAAACCCTCAATCTCATGTCGCTCATCGGCTTGATGGTGCTCGTCGGCATCGTGGACAACGACGCGATTGTGAAAGTGGATTTCATCTTACAGGAGAGAAAACGCGGCACGCCTTTGCGCGAAGCAATTCTCCTGGCGGGACAAAAGCGCCTCCGCCCGATCGTGATGAACACGGTCACCGCGATCTTCGGCATGCTGCCTATGTGGATTTACCCCGGCACGGGCGCGGAGTTTTATCGCCCGCTGGCCGTGGCCGTGATTTTCGGATTGTTGTTCGCGACCGCGCTGACGCTGGTGGTGGTGCCGGTGGTGGTGTGGAAGATGGAGAAGGGACCGAGTGAGGACAATAAGCAAAAATGAGTTTCAAAATTTAATCGGTAGAATCAATCCTCATTGTCTTTCCAAGTTTGCGATAGATTCATCTAAAATTGGTCGAGTGGATGAATATTTCAATATTCTAAACAAGATCCGCACCAAATAAAGCTCCAACATCCAGAATCACATCTACAAGATGCGCTGCTACCACAATTTGCGCTTTGGCAAGAGCATTTATTTCCTGAACAACTGCATGCTCCTGTTCCGGTTGTGCAGATCGCAGAACATGAACCTGTTCCGTCGGCAGAGATCGCGATCTCCACGCTGATGATTAGAAATATCAACAATGACAGCATAACAAGAATGACAGGAAAGCATTTTTTCATACAAACTCCTTGTCCAAAATGATACATTAAGAAAAGCTCCCCCTATACAAAATCAAGCAGCTTTATTAGTTCTCTTGGCACGGGGCGCAACCCGTACTACTATCACATCCAGAAGCACAATTGCAGGTAGCTGTTCCACCGCACCCTGCGCTTTTACAGGCACATTTTTTTGTTCCTGAACAACTGCACCCACCACCGTTCGTACAAACCGCGTCGCAACGGCCAACATCACCATCTGCAGCTTCTAAATTGCTTAGATCTACCAATACCAAGATCGCTAAAAGGAAAGAAAAAAACACGCAGTACACCTGAAAGCGTTTCATGGGTTTACCTCCGAATGGTTTACTTTTTAAAAGCTGATTAGTGACCTTCTAGTTCTATTCGAAAGAGAAAACCATCATATACATCTGAGCCAATAAGTTGGTTGGACACAGTGTTATAAGCAAAGCGGGCTACTAGCGGATCAACTACCTTGACATCACTGCCTTGTTTGACTTTGAATTTTTTGACTACATTTCCATTCCAATCTATAACATAGAAACTGTCGACAACTCCTATTAATCTGATTATCATAAATTCTCTTCCAAGATAATCAAAATCGTCAATAAAAGTTGTTGTCGTGATGCTATTCGCATTTGTCTGCTGATGTTTTTGATTTCTTTTTTCATACACTCTGGCAGTATCAATTTCTGAGCCTTTAATTTCTTTTTCGAGCAGCAAATTGCCCTGCTCAGAAAAACGTCGGAAAAGTGGCCGCGCAATATAATAAACGTCTATCTCTCCTCGGTGATTCTGTTTTGCACGAACTCTATTATAGGCCCATGTTGCCATGCGATTAGGTCCTTTAATGTAAGGATGCTCAAATGGTTCGACCACGCCAATAGAACGAAGTTTGTTTCCTTCATAATCATAAACATCAAGTAGTCCGCCATCCATTTCAGGTTGATTCAATAAAATTTGACCCCTTTTATTGACAAGACTATTTACTCGCGGAAATGTTGAGACAGGAAAAGAATTTTGAAATTTGCCGCCTTTATCGAAAATCGAGACACGGTGATTCCCTTCATCAACAACACATAACTTGCCATCAGCGCCAATATCAAAATCAATAGGACGAAGAAGCTCGCCCGGACCTTGTCCAACACTTCCGATCTGCTGCAGAAAATTACTATTGATGTTGTATTTCATGATCCTGTTATTCCCAGCATCAAGCACAAAAATGTTTCCATCTGAATCTATTCTCACGGTCTCGGGTTGATAAAGAAGGTTCATTTTCGAAGTATCTTCTTCGGCAAAAAAACTATGCAAATATATTTTTTCTTCCGGATAATTGTTTGCAGAACGGTCTTTAGGTGAGCAGAGAACTATAAAAAGTATAAAAGTACCGAATAGCATAAGATATCTGCCAATGTTTAACATGGCTTCTTTTTGATCTTGACCAAAAAGCTTGACCTGGAGGATTGTAAACATATCACCCTACACGCTTTCCATATTTTGCTATCAACTGTCGAAGCAGGTCGTTCGATATCAATCCATGAGTTGCAAATTTTATCTTTCCATCGGGATCTACAATAATTGTGGCTCCGACAAATTGATTGATTTTAAAAATTCTCTCAAGGGCAAACTCTTTGTCGGCAACAAGGGAAGCATTTTTCAATCGGAAACCGCGCTGCAACAACCAATCGAGTTTTCCCTGCCCGATTGCAATGAAAGTAAAGTGGTTTTTATATTGTTTCGCCAGAACATCCGCATAGGCAAGAACATCTTTATGATATTGATTCTCCGGTCGAAAAAAATGAAAAACGCTGAATTTTCCTTTGATGCTTTCATTTGAAATAATGTCACCGTGAAGATCGAAAACTTCAAATTCTGGAATGACATCGCCATATTCTAGGGCTTGCTCTTTAGCTAACTCGACTCTACCTCGTGTTGTTTGAGCTCGAAAGAGATCAGCACGTTTATTTTTGTAATCAAGCCAACTAAATATTAAAACGACATCGAGAATCGCTAGAATCACGATTAGTATATATGATGTCGTTCCCTTTATAAGTTTGGATCGTCGTGTCGTGATCGTTGCGTTAGAGTTCAAGATGATCCTCTATGGTTTTCAATAGATGGCTGGGCGAATAATTTTGAGAAGAAGGCACCACGACGATTTTGCTTTTGTTGAGCAATAGAGCATATGGAATTTTTTCAACGAGAAATTGCTCAAAAAATTTACCTTGAGGATCTGAAATAACTGGATATGTGATTTCTATTCTACGAATGAAGTTTTCCAACACACTCTGTTCTTCCCTACTTATACCGACGACTCTGACTCTGGGTTTTATTCGAGCATAAAAATCATCCCACAACGGAGCTTCATCTACACAATTCCCACAATTTGAATCAAAAAAGAGGAATAAAAGGTAGCCGCTGAGTTCTATTTTGTTTCCTTGGACATCAATTACAAATTGCGGCAATTCAATTTGTTGCCCGATCTGTAGAAGTTGATCATTGCTCAACCTCTGTTCAAGTTTACATTTTTCATTTAGCAGTTGTGCTAAAACAAGGGTTGATGCAAGTATTGCAACGGCCAAGCCTACAAGTAGTTTTCGCGGCATAGGTAGGAATTAAATTTTTGAGGTTCGTTCTAATCTTTTATCTTTTTATTTCAACCTTCATGCCAGTCGTCAGAAGCGAACGTGAGCATTTTGCACCATTGAATAAACTGCAAGATAGAAACCGCCTGTGCAAATGAAGCTGATCCTTTTCAAATCTCGCCTCGTTCATTTTAACTAGTTTTCAACCAAGCCCGCGCGAACTTCCGCAAAACCAGTTTCCTATCGCGCTAGGTCAAAATGAACTAGCTTTTCAAGCCGGCGCAGACAACTGTCTGCGTTTTCAAACGCCTAGCTCATTCGATCATTTTGAACGAGCCTCATTCAAGCCAAGCTTTTTGACTTTCCGCAGCAGCGTGCTGTACCCGATCTTGAGAATGCGGCTGGCTTTCATAAGGTTGCCGTTCGTTCGGCGCAGGGCCAGGGCAATATAACGCCGCTTCATCTCATCCATAGATACACCTTCTTCATCGGTATACGACAAGAAGCTCTCGCATTGTAACTGCAACGCAAAGTCCTCGGGCCGTAGTTGCTCGCTTGTGGAAAGCAGAGCAGCTTGTTGCACGACGTTTTTCAGTTCACGAATGTTTCCCGGCCAGGAATAGCGCAGAAGCATGGCTTTGGCTTCGTCAGTCAAAGCCAAAGGTTTGCCCGAAGCATGAGAGAAAACTTGTAAATAGAATTCCGCCAAAGGCAGGATGTCTTCTCTCCGCTCCCGCAACGGCGGAATCGCAAGCGTAACGGAGGCAATACGAAAATAAAGATCGCTGCGAAACTCGCGTTGTGCGAGCATTCGGCTCAAATCGCCGTTCGCCGCGGAGATCAAACGAAAATGCGCGTGTAGTTCCTGCTTCCCACCCACGCGCCGAAATTTTCCGCTCTCCAAAACTTTCAAATATTTTGATTGCACGTCGCGGCTCAAATTATGGATCTCGTCAATGAACAGGGTGCCGCCATGAGCTTGCTCGATCAAGCCGATTTGCGTTTGCAATGCGCCTGTGAAAGCGCCTCTTTCGTGGCCGAACAATGCGCTTTCGATCAAGTTGGGCGGCAGAGCGCCCGCATCCATTTCTACAAAGGGATGATCTTTATGATCGCTGAGGTTGTGAATGCATTGCGCCAGCATGGTTTTGCCCACGCCAGTTTCGCCGGTTATCAAAATCGGAACATCCGCCGGCGCGAGTTGCGCGGCTTTTTCCATCACGTCTTTCATTGCCTGGCTCTTGCAAATGAGATGCGCTTCCATTTGCCACCTTCCGTTGAATGGTTTGCACAGCACCTGCGTCGAGGGTGAAAGGGTGAAAGGGTGAAAGGGTGAAAGGGTGAAAGGGTGAAAGGGTGAAACATTTCCCTATGAGCAAGAGGTTGATGACCGGATATCACCATCTCCAGGACCCCTGAAATCATCCCTACGCGTTAAACCAACTCCATTGAATTGGCGCAAGATAAAATTCGGTGGTGAGCCTGTCAAGAAGTTTTTTCAGGCGCGTCAAACTTTCTTTTCAAAAAACTTTAGCGATCCGATTTATCTCCCTCCCACAACCTTAAAACTCCCTCCCTCAACTGCTAGAACCCCAAGCCGTTTGCGGTTCTGATCGAGCACTGTAAAGTTCGAAAGCGTCAATGGCGTTTGCGTCCCCATCTCAGCTTCAATATCCACGCTGAAATCAACATTGATAATTTCAGTGGGATCGAAGAGCGCGGGCAAGCGTTCGCCGGAAACCGCGAACAACAGCATGCGCAGAACTTGGCCTTGTTGTCCTGAGATGATATTGGTAGCGAGCGTATCGAATGCGAGAGGCCTCGTGCGCTGCGCGGCCACTGGAGAAATGAGGCGCGCATCAAAATTCAAATCGAACTGCACGCCACTCAACGAATCCGCACTGATGAGTGTGATCGGCGCGAGATGCCCACTGGTTCCAGGCGCGCCGTGCGCCGAGCCAACGATGAGCACCACGCTTTCGCCTGCCACCGGCACGGGATAAAGCGTGACCGCCACTTCGCGCGCGACGTTCGGCTGAATTTCGACGTGCGCTTGCACGCCGCGAAACGCACGCACCGGCGGAGTCACGCCGCCTTGATCATCCCACGCTTCAACGACAATACGCCGTTCTGCTCCAATCGGCGCCTCCAACACCGCGGCAAATTCATTCGAGCCGGGAGTGATTTGCGCGACAGTTCGTGCCAGCGTGTCTTGTTCAAACAAAACAAAAATGTTTATGTGCGAAATGGCCGCGGGTGCGTGCACACGCGCAAGCCGCTGGCCCTCTTCTTTTGAATACTCGCGCCATTGCGCGAACTCGAGCGCTAATGAAATTTTTCCGTCGTTCGTCGCGCCGGTCGGTGATTGCGATTGGCAGGCGGCGAGTGCGAGACATATGGCGAGCGTGAAAAAGTTTTTGTGCATGATCAAAGCGCAATTCTTAAGTGATGAATTCAAGTCGAGCTTTGCCATTCAGGAGGAATCCTTTTACTCGCTGGAAATGCTGCCGAGCACAAGAAAAGATTTTTCCAGAATGACAGAATGGTGCGAGAGTGCTATCAATGCGAGCTTGCTCAAAACACGACGAGCCGCTCACGCTGTTTCAGTTTTCCCGCGATGAGCTCCACAAAGTAAATGCCTTGCGCGACTGCGGCGCCGGAACGATCGCGTCCGTCCCAGCTTATTTCACCGCGGCCTGCGGGCACGAGGCCCAATTGCAGGCGCCGCACTTCCTGGCCGAGCAGATTGTAGATGCGCATTTCGGCTTCGGTGAACTCGGGCAATTCATACCGCCATAGAATTTTTTGCTGCGCAACTTTGCGCCACGGGTTGGGATAGGCCGGCGACAAGCGGAAAGTCTTCGGTAATTCCGTTGCGACGGGCGTGGGCGTTAATTGCACCATCGCGCCCTCGCCGGTCATTCCGATAATCTGCGCGAGGCCGTCTTGCGTGAGCGTGAAAGGCAATTCGAAATCATGGTGCGGCGCAGCCGGCGCGCGTGCCTCGCCGGTTTGCCAAACGAGCAGTTGCAATTCGCGTTGCGAAATTTTCCAATCAACCTCGTAGCCCGCGCGTTGCATCGTTTGCAAGGGCAGATCGCGGGAAGCGTTCGGCAATTTCCACGTTGCTTGCCATGCGCGCAACGGCGAAGCCGAACTCCAGCCAATACGCGTGCGACCGCCGGCCGCCGGCGTGAGCTGCAATGCCAGCTCGCCGCCCATCGCGAGACTTTCTGCGCGGCCTTGATTCAGCACCACGTCGATGAAATTGGTGATGTCGGCAATATCCAAAGTTGAATCAATGCTCACGTTCGCCGCCCAAATTTCGCGCCGCGTCGGCTCCGCCGGACCGCGTTCCAAAATCAAATCAACCAAATAAAAAAGATCTTGCAGATTGAGCAAGCTATCCAAATTCGCGTCGCCGCGCCGTGGCACCCATTCCGTGAACTGCGTAATGTTGTTGCTGTTCGTGCTTTCTTGAAAAGTCGCGCCGACGCCGACTTCACAAGAAATGCGATTCGGCCCCGACGGCAAGGATTCAGTATTGAAGCGCACGCTGAAACTTGCAAGCGTGTCGAGCGCCGGAAGGTTTAGGCGTTGGCGGACTTCATTGTTGATGGACAACTGCGCCACGCTGGGTCCGGCCGCGGCTTCGCCGAGATTTTGCACGACGAACTCCGTCACCAAACCATAATCGGAAGCGAAGCAGTTAATCAAGCCGCGCTGCTGCGTGAGCACCACAAGATCCGGCAGCCGCGGCCGCGGATTCACGACAAAGTTCACGCGCACTTCCACCGTGCCGCCGGGGGAGGAATCGACCAAAAAAGTTGCAGAATAGTTGCCCGCCGGCAGCCGTGAGATGCTCGCGATCACCTCGATGTAATCAACTTCTGTGGTGGTGCTGCCGCTGCTGGGATTGAACGAAAGCCAGAACACGTCTTCGCGCACGCTCCATTGCAAAGTGCCGCCGCCGATATTGCGAATCGCAATCGGCTGCGCGGGCGGATTCGCGGTGCCTTCCGTTGCAACAAAGTTCAACGTGCGCGGCGATACGTCCAGCAATGGCGGCTGTGGGCTAATGTCGAGAATGACATTGACCGCACCGTTGCCGCCATTCGAGTTTATGGTGATCGTGGCGGTGTAAGTGCCCGCGGATAGATTGCCGAGCGCAATGGCCACGCCCACGGAATCGGTTAACGTCGTCGCCGTGGTGTCGCGCCGCAAGAGGAGCCACGGTTGATTGCTCGTCAGCTTCGTCGTGAGAATGCCGCTGCCCGCGTTGCGAATGACCAAAACCTGTTCCGGCGGATTCGCGCCGCCTTGGGTTCCGGCAAATCGCAGCAACGCCGGGCCATATGACAAACTCGGAAGCGGCGCGGCAATGGTCAAAGTTATTTGCACGGTCGCGCGACCGCCGTTGGAATTGACCGCGAGACTCGCCGGGTGCACTCCCGCAGCCAGTCCGGCAATATCAACCGCAACCGAGACTGTTTGCGAGATGGAGTCAATCGAGCCGGTATCGGGTGTGACGCTCACCCACGATTGATCTGAAGTAATGGCCCAATGCAAAACACCTTTTCCAGAATTTTTAATGATGAAGCTTTGCGTCAGTGGATTGGGCTGCCCAAACGTTGCCGCGAACTCCAGCGCCGGCGGATCGACGGCCAAAGTCGGTGCTTCTACCACTTTGAAAAGCTGCGCCGCGCCATTGTTCTT
The DNA here is from genome assembly GCA_037444905.1 of bacterium. Lineage (GTDB taxonomy): Bacteria > Zhuqueibacterota > Zhuqueibacteria > Zhuqueibacterales > Zhuqueibacteraceae > JABWAN01. The sequence continues at coordinate 10,982 of JBBILN010000011.1, forward strand.
TTCATCCACTTCCGGAACTTCGAGCGGATCATCCAGCTTCACCCGATACGTGTAGCTATGCGGCGGGAGCGTGCCGAGATTGAATTTGAACGCGCGGGTCTGCTCGACGCCCAAAGGCGGAACAGTGGCGAGACGCGCTTCTATCACATTGCTGGTCAACTCCAACAGCATGGCAGAAGACGGCGCCGGCGCAAAGCCAACGTTGCGCACTTTGAACTCTGCAAACACGGAATCCGCGCGCGTCGGTTCGAGCGGCGTGATGGCAAGATCGAACACATACAAATCCGGCAACGCGGCTTTTTTGATGATGGCGCTCACGCGCGGCGAGGCTGAGGCCAGGGCCGTATCATTGCCGGTATACACCGTCACATAATTGCCGGAGAGTGCAAAGCCGGTCTCCAGCTCGGTGGGGAAATTCGTTCGTTGCGGCGGGCGCGCGATAAGCTGCGGCGCGTTGACCGGCTGCTCATTCATAAGAAACGTGCGCGTAAAAACGTTGCTCAACAATGCGTCCTTTTGCTCCGTCACACTCCAGTATGAATTGAAGGCGCCGCGCTCATTCGCCGATACCAGCGCCGGGCGCGGCTCGCGATCGAGGCCGGTGCTGATATCGAAAGCGCCGGCCAAAGGCTTCAGCCCCAAATCGAAACGCTGCGCGCGCAAAACCGGCCCAGGCTGCGTCGTGAACCATTGCGCCACCACTTCATTTGCGCTGCCAAAAGTCACGCTGGGATAAAAGACACTGTTCTGCGCAATGGCTACGGGATCACTCGTGAACTTGCCGTCGTCCGGGAAGAGCCGCACATAAATCAGATCGGCATTCGGTTCATACGCATGCCACGCCACGGCAAACATGCCGGCCTTTGATACTGCCACCGCGAGGTGCTCGCCCACGCGAAAAGCCTGCGTGTCTTGACTGACGTGGAACATGCCGGTGAGCGGCGTGCCATCCGGGCGGAAAATGCGCGCCGCCGTGTAGGTTGGCAAAGTTTCAATTAGCCACGCCACGAGCACGCGGCCGTTGGGGTCGGCCACGATCCGCGGGCGCGTGTACGAATCATTGTCAACGTGAATCGAAAAAGGCGTGCGGGCAATCTTCAAGTCTGGCGTCAGAATCATGCCCACCACTTCACTCGCGGCGCGCAGGCGGGTTTGCTGCCACACCAGCCACAGGAAGCCGTTGCCCACATAAGCCAATTGCGGGTTTTCGATATTCAGCGAATCGCCGACGAACTCGGAGAGTGCGCGAATGTCCGTCAACGGCCGTCCGATGGCATCGAAGCGGCGCAAATAAATTTCCGGACGGCCATTGCGCTCCGCGCTCCACGCCACAGTGAAATTGTCGTCGTCATCCACAACCACACTCGGCGTGCGCGCATAAGCGCTGCGCGGAATCTGATCGACTTCGATGATCTTTGTAAAAACGGAATCGGCATTTTGCGCCGCTACGTTTTGCGCGAACACTAGCAACGTAACGAAGCTGAGAGCGTGAATCATTCCCCCCTTGAGGGGGGCAAGAGGGGTGTTTTTCGCGGCTGTATTTTTCCTGGTGTGCATGTATTGTGAATTCCTCTCATCAGCATGTTTTGCCGTAAATGAAACGCCATCCCATTACGTGTCATGCAGGAGGAATCTTTTTAAGCCAAACCGCAGTGGTTATACTGAAAAAGATTCCTCCTGCATGACAGCATAAAAAAGAGTTTACAACCTCGCCTGCAAACCGAACGCAAAACTATAGCCCTTCAAAGACAAGTCTCCTCTTTCCGCCATGCCCGCGGCATACGCGCCGCTCGCGCCGAGCATCCAATGCTCGGAAAATTTTTGCGTGATCCGCAAACCCATGCGGCCAATCGTCGCGTTGCTGAGTTGTTGATTGCTCTCGCCGAAAATTTGCGCCGCGAGCTGCAACCCGAGCGCGGTGTTCTTGCCGAAATTGCGGTCGAGCAACAAACTCCCCATCGCGCTGTTGTCGATGTAAAAATGTTCGGGCGGCGTGAGGTTCGCGGGCAAGCCGAGCAACTTGTTTTCAGTTTTATGAACGTAACGCACCGCCGCGTTTGCACGCCACACGCGATTGATTTGCCAATCCACCGCAGCCTCGGGTTCAAGCTGCCAGCCTTGTTGAAAGAATTTTTGTTGATCAAGCTTGTCGTTCGCAAAGAATTGCGCGAGCAGATTGACGCGCCATTTCACGGGCGCGCCGATGGAATTGAGCATCACATTAAGATTAAAACGTGCGCCGGGTTGATATGTCGCCGAGTCGTTCGTCAAATACTCAAACTTGCCGGGCAGAATGAAATTGCTGCCAATGCCCAAACCGAGTTTGTCGGAGAGATTCACCGCGTGCGCGATAGAAAGCTCGGCGTCGAAGCCCACGCCCGTGCGCTGCAGCGGAAAGCCTAAAATATTTTCCGTGAGCAGATTCACCACCGCGTTTTCGCCCGCGTCCAGCTTGTTTTTTCCCGCGGGTAAATTAAAGCCCGCGCCGAAGAACCAGCGATCGCCGCTCAATCGGTGCGAAATGCGAAAGCGCACGTCGCTCAAACCGTTCAATTCATAATTCACGGTTTGATTGAGCCGGCTCATGCTCGTCGCCGCCGCAAGCTCCACGTTCGTGCGCGATGAGAGCACGAAGCTCAACGTCGCCGGCACATACGATTGCGCCACCTCGCGCGTTTGCCCGTTCTGCTTCAGCTTCCACACCAAATGGCTCGCGCTTTGGCTGAATTGCAAAAGCTCGGGGCGGTATTCGAAACGAGGTTGGGCGTGGAGGCTCGTTGCCCTCAAACCGAATATGGCGAAGCTCGAGGCAATGAAAATCGCGCGTGAAATTTTTGAACGAGTGCTCATCTTCCGTTTTTGGGAAATGTGTGATGCGCACTCCTCAAGTTTGTCATTCTGGAAGAACCTTCCCTAGCGCTTGAGACACGTCATATATTTGTGAGGCGTCGCAAGTGCGTGGGAAGTTTCTTACAGAATGACAATGAGAGGAGCGAGCCATGCTATTTAAAACTACCTTATCTTCCCTCTCACTACAATCGTCCCGGTCTGCACCGGCGGAATCAACGGCGAGGAACTCGCATTGGAGTTTTGCGTCGCATCCGAAATCGCTTCCAAATGCTGCGCGCTCGTTGCGCTGGTGGGATCAGAAGCGGCGAGCGCGACGAATTGTTGTTCGGCCATGACCGCCGTGGAGAGCGTATTCAATTCTTGCTCTGCGGCTTTGAAATTCGGATCGAGCGTGAGCGCTTCGGCAAACGCGGCTTGCGCTTGCGAAATGTTCAAACTGTCCGCATACTCCAACCCGCGGCAGAACGCCACGAACGCAAGCGTGCTCTCCGTCGGCAATTTCTGAATCGACTCGCGCTCGGTTTCGCTGAGCGGCACGCCGAGATGATCAATCAAACTAAAAGCAAGCTGCTTTTCAAGCTGCATGACATCACTTAATCTGCCCACCACCCGCACCGGCTTCACCATCGACATGCTCGTGGAAGATTGAATCACGCCGGCGTCGAGCTGAATGCCGGTCGTGCCCATCGCAATCGCGCCACCCACAACCACACGTTCCGCGCCGAGCACTTTGCCCGCGCGAGGGGCAGTGAAACGGTCATAGATCTCCGAAGAAGAGAGCGCGATTTCCTTCATCAATATTTCGAGCTTGGTGCGCTCCACCAAACGAATGCTCTTCACTTGCCCGAGATCAGTAGTGAGCATGTACGTGATGCCTTTGAGCAGCGCGTTCCATTCGCCGCGCTCGGACACATTGCGAAAGTAGAGCACGGCGACCGTGTTGCTCTTGGGCTGTCCGAGCGTCATGTTTTTTTCTTCCTGCAACGCGCGGCGCACCTCGAGCTCTGCGAGTTGCACGGAGAGTTTCGAGATGCGGGCTTGCAGTTGCTTCGCCATCGGATCGAACAACGTCCGGCGGCGATATTCGCTGTAGATTGCAATCGCCTCGCCGAAGCGGCCTTCCAATTCATGACTATAGCCGAGAAAGAAAAGCGTGCGGCTGTCATTCGGTTGCAATTGGCGGCTGCGTTCCAACGCGCCAATGGCTTTTTCAAATTGCCGCACTTGAAACAGCGCCACACCGAGCTCGCGCCAGTGTTTGTAATTGTTCGGATCCTGCCGCACTGCGGCGGAGAGTTGCGTGAGCGCACGCTGAAATTCGCCGCGAGAAAGCGCACTGTTGCCTTTGCGAAAATGCGCATTGCCGCACGCGGAGAGCAAAAGCGCGAGACACACGAGGAAAGCCATCGCTCCATATCTGTCATTCAGAAGGAATCTTTTTAAGAACTGGAGACAATGCCCAGTGCGCAAAAAGATTCTTTCTGAATGACAGACAAATGGAGTGCGAGGCCGTAAAGAAATTCCCCCCTTGAGGGGGGTTAGGGGGGTGTTATTCCCGCAGCAAAAATTTTTGGAAGATTCGGCTTCACGGACGACACCCCCCCGGCCCCCCTCAAGGGGGGAGTTCGAAACAATTCCCCCCTTGAGGGGGGTGTTATTCTCGTATCGAAAACTTTTCGAGTATTCGGCTTTATGGACGACACCCCCCTGGCCCCCCTCTAAGGGGGAATTTTGAAGAGCGTATTCGCTAATAAAGATGTCGAAATGATTTTTCATATCGCGAAATGTAGTGCTACCACCTTGTGGGGTATTGAAATTCTCACAGGCACAGCGGCCCACAAGGGGCCGGGGCTACGTTTTTTCGGGAGCAGAAATAAAAAGGCGAAGAAAGAAGAGTCGCATCCTGCACGAATCGTCCGTATGAGCCTTCTCTCTTCGCCTTCGTTTCAGCCTTTTTGAAAGGTTTGCAGCAGCGTGAGCTTGTTGCGCGCGAGCCGGAAAGACGGGGCGAGGGTGAGTGCTTTGGTGAGCATCTGGCGCGCGTCGCTGTAGCGTTCTTGATCGAGCAAATTCAGCGCTTCGGAATAGGCCATCGCCGCTTCGAGCGGAACGTCTTCCTTGCGAATGCGCTCGACGTTTTCTTCCTCCACTTTATTGATGGCGACTTCCAAATCTTCGCTGATTTTGATCGCCAACTTTTTGGACAAATCAAAGATGTCGTCCGCACTGCCTTCGATGAAATCGGTTTTGATGATCTCGCTCGTCTCGGTTTTCACAAGGCGCACGTCGAGGCGCAGCTTCTTGCTGAGCTTCATATAGCTGCCAAACAGCACGGATTGCGCGCCGAGCAGCTTGCCGACTTGCACCGCGTAATCGGGATCGACCGCGGGCCGTCCCGCAACCGTGGCTTCGTTGCGCTGAATTTCTTCGACGATGAATTGAATGCGCTCGCGCTCCAACACTTTGAGTTTGGTGAGCGCGGTGAGATCGGTGATGAGAATGTCCGCGAGGCCTTTGCCGAGATTGGCGAGCTTGTCCGCATCGTCAATGGCGTTGTTGTCGAAGTCCAAAATCGCGATGGTTTTGATGCCGGAAGGCGGCGTGAATACCACGTTGCCGAGCACTTGTTTGCGGGCGTTCATCCACGCACGCATCACGGCCGGGTGGCTTAAATAACTATCACGCGGCTCATAATTCGCATTGATGGTAAGAATTTGCGCGAAGCTGGATTGCACGTTCGGCTCACGTTGCTTGGCGACGTTGCAATAGGCCAGCACTTCGAGCGCTTCGACGCGATCTTCACGCGACAGCGTCGAGGTCGTAATCATGCGCTCCAACAGCGCCACGGCTTCGTCGATGTTGCCTTCGCGAAACCAGGCTTTGGCTTTTTCAAGCTCGAGATTATCGGAGGCGAGCAGCGGCAGCGCGAAGAGAGCGCAAATGGCGAGCGCGTATCGGCAAGCTTGAGCCAATGAATTCCGTTTCATCGTCATGCTCCTTTTTGTATTGCGAAGAGGCAGGTGCTCCTTTGTGAGACAAATTCCGGCTCCGCCTCGCAAAGGAGTAACATCTTTGTTATCAATAAAAAAGCGTTTCGTAACGCACGTTGCAATCGTGTAAAAGGCAAAGCCAGTGCCAGTGAGATTATGCAAAACGATTGCTGGCAAAACTATTTGACATGATCGGATTAACTCACCAGTCTAAAAGCTATGACAGAAAAATGGAGGGCAGGAAAATTTGTTTGCATCAACTTCGTGTGCAGGAGCTTTTGCTTTATTTTTCTGTCATCCATCTTTCTGTCAGAAGCTTTTCTTTAGGGCAAATATTGCTTCTCTAGCCAATCCTGTTCTAATAGTTTTGCCAGTAATCGTTTTGCTTTCACCCATACGTTCATTGGGAACGTCGTCGCAAATAGATCGGCGGCACCCTGGTCACCTCGCCGCCGCGCACGGTGATCTTCGGCGGTGCGTCGCGCATTTCAAAGCCAATCCTTTTGACGATAACTTCGTAGTCGCCCGCGGGCGCGTCCCACGTTGTGCCGTCGGATAATTGCTCGGTGTTGAGCGTGTCCGCGGCCGTTGCGAGATACACCGCGCCGTATTCGGGGTCGCCATTTTCATTGAAAGCTTGCACGCGCACTTTACCGAACCATTTGAACTCAAGCGAGTTTGCACCACTGGTCGACACAACCACTTCGCGCGTGACCGGTTGGTGCGGCGGCAAACGAAATTGCACTTTGTACGTGCCCGGATTGAGCGCAACGCGCAAGAATCCATTCGCAGGCTTGCCGTGTGTTTCGCCGTTCAATAGTATTTCACTCGGCGGATCGGAGATGATCGTGAACGCGACCTTCAAAGCTCCGCGCTCGACGATGGGCGCTGCGGGAATCGGCGCGAGCAGGCCCGACAAATTTTGCGTGCGACCGGCTGCGAGATGCACGGTTTCAATGTGCTGCTGATGATTCGGCAAACGCAATTGCACTTGATATTGGCCGGGCGGCAGGCTGTCGAGCAACGCCGGCGTTTTCTCTTTGCGTGTAATGTTGTTGAGCAAAATCGTCGCGCCGGGGGGGCGACTCGTTACCTGCAATTTGGCGAAGGCAGGCGCCGGAGTGCTGGGCTTGACCTTTGTGGTTTCCGGGGTTGCTCTCGGAATATGCGTGGCAGCGGGTTGGGGTACAGGCTCGTCTTTTTTGAGATAAGAAAACAAAGCAATGAGGAATGCGGTAGCGCTGACGGCGACGAATGCATACGCCGGCCACATCGTTCTGTGCGATGAAACCGGCGCGGCCATCTTTTCAATTTTCGGCTGTGCAGGAAACGGCGTCGGAGTCAGCTTGGGAAGTTTCCAGCCGGGTGATTCCGATTGTCCTTCGTGCGTAACGGGAATGGTCGGCTGCGAATAGATGCTGGTTTTGGGCTGGCGCAATTCCAGCGGCAACGCGTCGAGCGCCGCAAGCAATTCCGCGGCGGATTGAAAACGGCGGTCCGGCGCTTTTTCCAGCAAACGCAATATGAGCGCCTCGACGCCACTCGGCAATTCGGGATTCATGAGCTTGGGCGGCGGCGGCGGATCATTCACGTGATGATGGCAGATTGACATGATCTCCCCGAGAAAAGGCGGCGAGCCGGTGGCGCATTCATAAAGCAGCACGCCGAGCGAATAGAGATCGGAGCGTTGGTCGAGCGCCAGGCCGCGAATTTGTTCGGGCGACATGTAAATCGGCGTGCCCATCACCAAATTGCCGATGGTGAGGCGCGCCATTTGATCGCCGCGCACCAAACCGAAGTCCGAGAGAATCGCATTGTGGCTCGGATCGAGCATCACGTTCTCGGGTTTGATGTCGCGATGCACGAAATTCTTGATGGTGCTTTGCGCATAGTTGAGCGCGCTGGCGATTTGACGCGCGAATTGCAGTATGAGTTCGAGAGGGAGAGGACGGCGCGGCTTCAACAATGCGCGCAGCGTGCGCGGGAGCAGATTCATCACGTAGTAATGAATGCCGTCTTCGAAGCCGTGATCGAAGATTTTGACGATGTGGGGATGATCCAAGCGCGCGATGGCCTCGGCTTCGCGATGGAAACGCTTCACCAAATCCGTGTCTTCCGAGGCGCTTTCACTCAAAATTTTTACTGCGACGTCGCGCTGCAAAGTAATTTGTCGGGCGCGATAAACTTCAGCAAAAGAGCCTTTGCCGAACAATTCTAAAAGCTCGTATCGGCCGCCGCCCAGCTTCTTGCCGACGAGGGAAGTTTTCTTAGCCACGAAACTCGCTCAAGGTGATCGATGCAGTTCAAACCAAAGAAGTATTGCGAACGCGGCAAAAATATAACACGCGGCGCTCTGCGCTTCAAGCGGAAATTATAAAAGAGACGATGGAAAGACGCGCGTGGGAAGATTTTTTTCGCAGGTGAATTGAAAAATCTTCGGCAGAACGATTCAACGGCAGAATCATTGCGATCATTTTGCCATCAAACCGTTCTGCCCGAAAAACTCTTGGTGTTGGGGAGAAGCTTGCAGCCTATTGCAATGATTCCATCGCCTTCACGGCAGCCTCGCGGCGCTCAAGCGGCTTGTCGAGTTTCACCCAATTCTGAATGAACTCGGAAGCTTGTTCGTCGCTCCACAGCGGCGCGCCGGCCAGGCCGTTCTTTTCGCGGAACCATTTCAATGCCAGCCACGTCGCGTACGCGGCTTCTTGCGTGTAGCTCACGCCCTTGTCGATTTCAGGGTCGCTGCCAAACTCGGCTTTGATGTGCCAATAGACCGCGGAGCATTCGGGGGGATTGGGCTTATGGCCGCGGATGTGCGTCGAGGCCATGCAGGCTTCGTGGGAATACGAATCCGCTAAAGCATGAAGATAGATTGCCAACGCGAGCAAACTTTTTCCGGCGACCGGCTGAAAGTTTTTTTCGCCATGGAAAGCGACTTGTGGCATTCCCGGTTGCGGAGTGTCCTGCGCATACACCGCCCATTTTTCGATTTCATCCAACTCCGGTTCATCGCCGGGACACGTGCGCGGCGGAATGCTAAAATACGCACACGTATTGCGGCTTCCCGGATAGAGGTATTCGCCCGTGGCATTATTGCTGTCACGCCGCGCAAAGTGCCAGTATTGGCCATTCGCGCTCACGCGTTTGGTGCCGTTCAATGTAATCGTCACGCCGGTCTCGCCCGTGAAGCTGCCGGCATCCGTTGCTTCATTAACCACCGCGAGTGACTCAGCTTCCGCCGCGCTGAAACCCGCGGCACGCGCCAACGTTCGCGTCAATTCATAGTGAAACGTGCTGTGCGCTGCAAGATTTTTAGTGGATAGGTCTTCGCCGTAACGTGTGGTTTCTGCCGAGGCAAGTATTGCAGCAAAGCTGAGAGTGAGGACAATGACGAGAGCACTGACACAATTCCTGAACGACATGCTTGACTCCTTCAAAGTATTCTTCATCCGTGCTTTTATCTGGAAGCAACTTTGCTAGTGGACTGTGACTTTAATTTTTGTAGTCCCACCCCCTTGTGGGGTGCTGTCGCAGCTAATAAATTCGCGGTTTGCAACAATGCCCCACAAGGGGGCAGGACTCAATGCCGTTTCCTTTGTAGCCTTGCCCCCTTGTGGGGCACTGAAAATGTTGAACGTTCATCGGCCCACAAGGGGCCGGGACTACGAAATCACGGTAACAGAACACTAGTCGTGAGCACCCCGCTCAGCGCGGGGAAGCTTCTTCCAAAATGACAAAGAGACGGTCGATCTAAAGATTCAATTTTAAAGCACCGCGAAAGTATAGAATCATCGTAGCAAATGCAAGCAACAGAAAAGTCACGAGCGGATTTATTTCGTTTGTGTGATCATCAAGTTGTGGTGCTCGCGTCCGCGCGCAATTTCGAGGCGCAGGCTTTGCGAGGAGTCGCGTGCCGCAATGTGATCCACGAGGTTTTGCACGTTTTTAACCGCGAGATCATCTACACGCACAAGGAGGTCGCCCGCCAGCACGCCGCCGCGCGCACACGGTCCGTCTTCACTGACATCGGCAATCAAGAGTCCCTCCGTGCTGTCGAAGTATTTTGACAATTCCGGGGTGAGCGTTTGCACGGCAAAGCCCCATGCGGCAATTTCCGTAATGGGCGCAGTGTCATCAAATAAAGTAAGGCCCGGCACGTCTTGCAGCAATTCCGGCATAACATAAATCGGCGCGTCCACCCGCAACGACAGCGCGATGGCGTCGCTGGGTCGCGCATCGAGGGGATGCACCTTGCCTTGGTCTTGCAAAAGTACTTCGGAATAATACGTGCCTTCCTTCAACGCCGTGATAACCACGCGCTCGACTTTGAGTTGCGCGGCTGCGAGAATTTCCGCCATGAGATCGTGCGTGAGCGGGCGCGGCGCTGCCACTTTTTGATGCCCGAGGTGAATCGCCAGCGCCTGGTCGCGCCCGATCGAAATCGGCAGAATGCGACGGCCCTCTACTTCCTGCAAGATGACCACCATTTCAGCGGTTTCGTGATTGCCTCTGATGGTGGCAATCTTCATCAGCACCGCGCCCTGTTGTTCGCGCGTAGTCGAGTAGAGCAAGACGGCAGCGAGGCAGACCAAGAGTCCGCCGAAAATGAGCAAACCGGTTTTCTTCGGCATACTTTCACCTAAATTTTGTGAGCGCGAATATCCGCAAAAAGCTTTTGCGATGCAATGAATTTTCCTAAAACAAATCTCCTTGCCTTGTTTCCTCCCGGCGAAAGTGCTCCGTGGTCAAATGCGTAAAGTGTCGATTCAAGCCGTGTTTTTGACAACACACTTGAAAGAGCCGTGCGATGGCTTCGGCTCGCTCGCCTTCGCCGCTGAAGCGTGTGCCGAAACGCGGATCATTCAATGCGCCGTTGCGCACGTCACGAATTGCGCTCAAAACCTTTTGCGCACGCTCGGGATAGTGCGTCTTCAACCAATCCACAAACAATTCTTTGTTCGCGTAAGGCAGCCGCACCAAAATAAAGCCCGCGCGTTGCGCGCCGTGTTCTGCCGCTGCGGCCAGAATCGCGGGTATTTCATGATCGGTCAAACCCGGAATGATGGGTGCGACGTTCACGCCGACCGGCACGCCTGCCTTCGCTAATTGCGCGATGGTCTCCAAACGATTTTGCGGCGCGGAAGTGCGCGGCTCCATTTTGCGACAGAGCTGCTTGTCCAAAGTGGTGATGGATATGGCCACGCTCACCAAATTGCGGCGCGCCAACTCCTGCAACAAATCGAGATCGCGCAGGATGAGCGCATTCTTCGTAATCAAACCGAGGGGATTGCGAAAGCGCAGAAATACCTCCAAACATCCGCGCGTGATTTCGAGCTTACGTTCGATGGGTTGATAACAATCCGTATTGCCTGAGAACGCGATGACCTGCGGTTGCCATGAGCGGCGGCGAAACGCTTCCGCGAGCAGCTTCGGTGCATCGCGCTTCACCAAAATCTTCGTCTCAAAATCCAACCCCGAAGACCAGCCGAAGTATTCGTGCGAGGGCCGCGCATAGCAATAGATGCAACCATGCTCGCAACCGCGATAGGGATTAATGCTGTATTTGAACCCAATATCCGGGCTGTCGTTTTCAGAGAGAATGGTGCGCGTGCGGTCTTCGTAATACACGGTTTGATGCGAAGGCGCTTCGCCGCTCTCCAGCCATTCACGATCAATCTCGATTTCAATCAACTCGAAACGATTGACCGGATTGAGGGCGGTGCCTCGACCTTTGATTTGCAGATTACTCATCTTTGTCCACCTTTCTCGTACAAATGGCCTTACGGCCACCAAACGCACAAAGTTCCACCATTTCGGAAAAGATTATTCCGCACCGGACAAAGATGCCTGTACTTCTTTAAAAATTTGCAGGACGCACACCATCACGGAAAGTGAAATGCCGATGGTTTGAGAAACATAGTCTACCTAGGGAAGGGTAGGCAAAGTCAAAGCTCAGTGGTCACTATGAATACCGTACGCTTTGCCTTGCCCGAACCTTCCCCGGTGCGCTTGGCAATCTACAATCAAATGGGGAATGAGATTCGCTTGCTCGTTTCAGGAAGTTTGCCTGCGGGTGAGCATCTCGCGCAGTGGGATGGGAGAGATGATCGCGGTCGTTTGGCCGATTGCGGCGTTTACTTCTATCGTTTGGATAGCCCCTCGTTTCACGAAGTCCGCAAATTGCTTATTCACTAAGCGCGTTGGCAGCGCAACACCTAAAACGGCAACGAATAAAATGAGAAGCGCCACTGGTTCGGTGTTAGAGGAACAAGGTGGCGTTTCTCTTTTTTTATGCTGTCCCAGGCCTGAATCGCGAAGGCGCGGCAACGTCCGGGAATGAAGATTCGCGCGCATTGGCGTTGATTCGCGGTTGAACGAGCGACGGGCTTGCTATTATTGTGTTTGAACAGAAGGTTTCTTTTTGCTCGCGGGAAGGGATTGCGTCACGCGCGGATAAAAATACAACCGCGCCGAAATGCCGAAGCGCTCTTCGCTCAAAGTATAATAGCCCATGCCGTCAGCTTTCCAGCACACCGCTTCGCCCTGCGGCTCGAGAAGATAAGGCACTCTCTGCGGCGCTTGCGCAAGCGCTGCGCCAATGGTTTCCCCCGGCGCGCGTTTCCAATAATAGATGCTGTCGTAAGTTTTAATCAAAACCTCCTCGCCTGTTGGAGAAATATCACCCGCGGTTGCCAACGCGAACGGCAGCGTCGCCACTTTTTCCAAAGTGATGGCTTCCGTCGTGGATTGCGGGTACGCCGCACGAAACACGATGACGTTCGAATCCCTCTTCGTCACCACATAAAGGTCTTTCGTGAGCGGATCGAGCATCAACGACTCCGCATCGTGATTACGCTCGGGATAGCTGAATACGATACCTTCGACTTCCGTAAGCTTTTCCTGCACCGGCGCTTGCTCTGCGGAAACCGCGGGTTCGGGCACGCGATAAATATATTGCTTGCGATAGCGTTCTTCGTTGTTGCCAATATCGCCGATATAGATATATTGCTTGCCTTCCTCCGGCCCTGGGCCGAGGGCAATATCTTCCCAATCGCGGGCATATGCACGGGCGAGGGTATAAACACCGAGCAGCTTGCCGCGATCATTGATGGCATAGATCACATTCTTGTCGCCCGAGTCATTGTGCGTCCAAAACACGTTGGCATGCTGTCGGCTCGCCACCAGGCCGGAAGCTTCACGAATGGCTTGAGGTTCGATCTCGCCGAGATCGACACGTTCCGCAAATAGCGGCGCTTGCGCGACTAGGCTCCCGCTCTTCCAAAAGAAGAGCATCACGAAAAGGCTCAAACGCCAAAGCGGTAGGGTCATGGGTGCATTCCTTTTTCTTCTTCAGCAAAAACTCTTCGGAGCGGAACAATACGGCAAAATAATCTCATTGCAAAACGATTTGAATGCGCCACAAAATCTCCCTTGACACGAGCTTTTTTTTTCGTATCATTGCCATAGATCTCACGCCATTCATCAAACTTTCGATGCCCTTCTGCTTGCGTTGCCGTTTTTTCGTTGCCAAACCATAAAAGTCACGGTTGCACAACTCTCGGGAAAGGATGAGAGCGCATGAACTCCTCGCCGGTGCGCGGCATGCTGCATGTCGAAACGCTCAAACAGATGATTCACGACGAACAGATTGAAACCGTGCTCACGGTATTCCCGGACATTTATGGCCGCTTGATGGGCAAGCGCGTGACCGGGCACTATTTTCTCGAACACGTGCTCAGCCATGCTATGCACGCGTGCGATTACCTTTTGGCGTGCGACATGGAAATGGATCCTGTGCCGGGCTATACGTTCACAAGTTGGGCCAAAGGCTATGGCGATTTCCGTCTCGCTCCCGATTTGCAAACGCTGCGGCACGCGAGTTGGCTGGAGAAATCCGCAATCGTCATATGCGATGTTTATGATGAAGACACGCAGCAGCTCGTCGAGGTGGCGCCGCGCAACATTTTGCGCAAGCAGCTCGCACGTGCGGCGCAAATGGGTTATGTGGCCATGGGCGCTTCCGAATTGGAGCTTTACGTTTTCAAAGATTCATACGCGGAAGCCGCGGCCAAGAAATACGTCGAGCTCACGCCCATGGGCGAATACATCGAAGACTATCACATTCTGCAAAGCACAAAGGAAGAGTTCGTCATCGGCGCGATTCGCCATCACCTGGAGCGCTCCGGCATTCCCGTGGAATTTTCGAAGGGCGAATGGGGGCCGGGGCAGCAAGAAATCAATTTGCGCTACGCCGGCTTTTTAGAGATGGCCGATCGCCACGTGCTCTACAAACATGCCGCCAAGGAAATCGCGCTGCAGAAAAATTGCGCCGTAACGTTCATGGCAAAGTGGGATGAACGCTACGCCGGCTCCGGCATGCATTTGCACGCCAGTTTGTGGGATCAATCCGGCACGCGGGCGCTCTTTCCTGGGGACGAGCCGCTCGGCGCGCTGCGCACTTCGCCGCTCTTTCGCCATTTTCTCGGCGGGTGGATGGCGCACTTGCGCGAGCTGTTCCCGTTTTATGCGCCATATCCAACTTCCTACAAACGTTTTCGCGCCGGTTCATTCGCGCCCACTGGTATCGCGTGGAGTTGTGATAATCGCACCTCGGGCTTTCGCATCATCGGCCACGGCTCGGCATTGCGCATCGAATGCCGCGCGCCCGGCGCGGATGCAAATCCCTATCTCGCGTTCGCAGCCACGCTCGCGGCCGGATTGGACGGGATCGCAAAAAAGATCGAGCCGCCGGGAATGTTTGCGGGCGACGTGTATGCCGCGCTCGATCTGCCGCAAGTGCCGCACTCACTCGTCGAAGGCATTCGCGAATTGGAAAACAGCTCGTGGGCGCGCGAAGTCTTCGGCAACGAAGTTCTCGAACACTACTTGCACTTTTTCCGCACCGAGCAGCGCAAGTTCGATGAAGTCGTCACCAGTTGGGAGCGCGCGCGCTACTTCGAGCGCGCTTAACAAAATTTTGGCAGAATGATTTGGCGGTAGAAAAATTTTTAAGCCACAAGCTGTGCGTACTCCCCCCAAAGCCTTTGGCAGGCAGAAAGATGGGAGGCAGATTTTTGGGGTGGGCGCGGCCTTAACCCTGCTTTGCTGCTTCAGGCTTTATCTTTCTGTCATCCATTTTTCTGTCTTCGCTTTTGCTTTAGGCAACTAAACTAGGATTTCATTTCACCCATGCCCAATACCAAAACCGGAATACTCGAACTGGAGCAAAAGGGCTTCGGCTTTTTGCGGCAACTCTCCAACAACTTTGCCCGCTTGCCGGGAGATATTTTTATTCCGCCGCCCATGATGTTGCAGTATCGCTTGCAGCCGGGCGTCACGCTTGAAGTTACTGTTGAAGAAGGCCAAGGCAAGAACCGCGCGCAGGAAGTGGTTTCCATTGAAGGCCTGCCGCCGGAAGAATGGATGCAACTCACGAACTTCGAAGCGCTGCCCGCCATCTCGCCGGAGACTGCGCTCTGGCTGGAAATGGGCCCGCAGCAGCACACACAGCGCATTATCGACCTTTTCGCGCCGATTGGCGAAGGCCAGCGCGCGCTCATCGTCGCGCCGCCGCGCTCCGGCAAAACCATGATGCTGCAAGACATCGCCATGGCGATTGCAAAAAACTATCCCAAGCACAACCTCTTCGCTTTGCTGCTCGATGAACGGCCGGAAGAAGTCACGGAGTTCCGCCGTAGCATGAAGGGTACGGTGCTTTCGAGCAGTTACGACGACAGTGTCGCGAATCATTTGCGGCTGGCCAAACTTGTTTTGGATTACACCAAGCGCCAAGTGGAAGCGGGCCAGAACGTGGTGCTGCTCATCGACTCGCTCACGCGCACCGGCCGCGCGTTCAACATTGGCCAGCAAGGCAGCGGCCGCTTAATGACCGGCGGCCTCGATGCGCGCGCGCTCGAAACGCCGAAAAAAGTTTTTGGCGCCGCGCGCAAAATCGAACACGGCGGCTCGCTCACCATTATCGCCACGATACTCGTGGACACCGGCTCGCGCATGGATGATTTTATTTTTGAGGAATTCAAAGGCACGGGCAACATGGAATTGGTGTTGGATCGCAGCCTGGCGAACGAGCGCCTGTTTCCGGCGATCAACATTCGCGAGAGCGGCACGCGGCGCGAAGAAAAATTGTTCGGCGAGAAAACCGAGGCGCATCAAAAGCTTCGCCGTGCGTTTCAAAATCTTCCCCCCAAAGAAGCCATTCAAAAAATCCTGCAACTGTTCAAAACGTTTCCGAACAACGAGGCGCTATTGGAAAAATTCGCTTCGCTCTGAGCCTGCGTTTGGGATCGGCAGATTTATATCTTCTCTCTGAAGTGAAGTCTCTGCTTTAAAAGCAAAAACTTTCTGTAAGCGGATAAAACGGATACGGCTCGGATTTATTGGCTTCATCCGTTTAATCTCCTTACAAAAGCCTTTTTCATTGCGACTCGTTCGTGTTGTGGATCTGTCATGGCGTCGAGCCAAAGACGAAAGGCGCGAAGCATGCGCAAACAAAACTCTGAACAACATTATGCCGAGCGCATCGGTTGGTTGCGTGCGGCAGTGTTGGGCGCGAATGACGGCATTGTCTCTACCGCAAGTTTAGTGGTGGGTGTGGCGGCCTCCCATGCCGCGCGAGGCGACGTGCTGATCGCCGGAATCGCCGGATTGGTTGCCGGCGCAATGTCAATGGCCGCGGGCGAGTATGTCTCCGTAAGCTCGCAGGCAGATACCGAAAAAGCCGATCTCGAACGCGAGCGCCATGAGCTGGAAACGGACGAAGCCTTCGAGCACAATGAGCTTGCGGCGATTTACGTGAAACGCGGACTGGAGCCTCTCCTCGCGCAGCAAGTTGCAAAGCAACTCATGGCGCATGATGCCCTTGCCGCCCACGCGCGTGATGAGCTGGGCCTATCGGAAATGCACGCGGCGCGTCCCATTCAAGCGGCGTTGGCTTCCGCGGCCACGTTTGCGGTGGGCGCTGCCCTGCCGCTTTTAATGGTGCTACTCAGCCCCGCGGCGAGCATGATTCCGCTTGTGGCTGGCAGTTCTCTCGTATTTTTGGCGCTATTGGGAGCCTTGGCCGCTCGGGTAGGAGGCGCGAATGTCTTGGTCGGCGCCGGACGGGTGACGCTGTGGGGCGCTCTGGCAATGGCGGCCACCGCTGCCGTCGGCGCTCTATTTGGCAATGTCGTTGCTTGAACCTTAAGTGCCACGCACATTGAAAGTGCGTGGCGCTTGAGGCTAGTTCTGCTATTTCGCCAAAATCATCTTCTTCAATGCGCGATAGTTATTCACCTTCATCTCATAGAAGTATACGCCCGCGGCCCATTCCGAGGCGTCGATCGTAATCTTGTAACGTCCCGCAGTGAAGTAGCGCACAATCGGCCGGCGCGCGGGCTGGCCGAGCGCGTTATAAAACGCGAGGCGAACTTCCCCTGCTTGCGGCAGGCTGAAGGTGATCACGGTCGTGGGATTGAACGGATTCGGATAATTCTGTTCGAGCGCATAAGCTTCCGGCACAAGCACCTCCGCAAATGTGCTCTCACTTTGCTTCGCAAGCGACAAACTCCCCGAAGTTCCCACTTCAATGGCCGCGATCGCGGGCGGACGCTTCACGCTGGATATTGAGCGCACAAAATCGAGATTGAGCTGGCCGTCGCTCACCACCACACCCGTAATCAAACGCCGCAGCGCAACATACTTTCCACCCGCAGCAACCCACACGTCCAAATCATTCACCACGACATTGCCTTCCGCGGTCGCGTCGATCAAACGCCGATTCGCTTCGTTGTCCGCAATCTCCACAAAGTGCAGGATCAGGTCGTAGGCGCCGTTCGGCACATCGAATTGATACGACAACTCCGCTTTCTCGTGCAAATCTAGATACAGCGGCGATTCCGTCGTATTCGCGATGCCGGTCGTCGTGGTTTTGATATAACCCAAAGCCGTATAGCCCCAACTGCCGGGCGAGTAGCTTTGATCCGCACTGAAGACGTTGCCGTTCGTCGCCGTGTATTGTCCTCCGCCCGCATTGACGCGAATGATAGTGGCAGCGGCCATCGCGTTGACGGAGACATTTACTTCCGCGGTGTCCCGCGCTCCGAGATTGTCGGTGACGATCAAGCGTGCGAGATAATTGCCGGCGTTGTTGTACGTGTGCGAGGGGTTCACGAGCGTTGCGCTATCGCCGTCGCCAAAGGTCCATTTGAACGCAGCAATGTTGCCGTCGCTGTCGGTGGAGTTCGAGCCGGTGAATTGCACGAGCAGCGGAGCATTGCCGCTCGTGGGGATTCCGCTCGCGACTGCTTGCGGCGGCTGATTGGCATTCACTTGCATTTGCACGAACGCCGTGTCCTTTGCGCCGTTGTTGTCGGTCACGATCAAACTTGCAGAAAAACTGCCCGGCGTGTTATAAGTGTGCAAAGGATTCGCGGTGGCCGCATTGCCGCCGTCGCCAAAATTCCACGCGTAGTTTGTGATTGTGCCGTCGCTGTCATTCGAATTCGAGCCGGTGAATTGCACATTGAGCGGCGCAATACCGCTGGCTGGGATGGCGCTCGCGACGGCATTCGGCGCAGCATTGTTCGTGACCGTGATCTGCACAAAGGCGGTGTCTTTTGCGCCGGCACTGTCTGTTACGATCAAACGCACGTTATAGGCACCCACGTTGTTAAAAGTGTGGAGCGGATTCTTCGCTTTGCCGGTCGTGCCGTCTGCAAAATTCCAGGCATAGCTTGCGATGGTGCCGTCGCTGTCTGTGGAATTGCCGCCGGTGAATTGCACGGTGAGCGGCGCTTTGCCGGAAGTCGGATTCGCGCTCGCCACGGCATTCGGCGGTGTGTTGTTCGTAACTTTAATCGTCACGAACGCCGTGTCCTTTGCGCCGGAGTTGTCGGTAACGATCAATCGAACTTTGTACGTTCCAACATTATTAAAAGTGTGCAGCGGGTTCTTTGCCTTGCCGTTTGTGCCGTCTTTAAAATTCCACGCGTAGGCCGTGATCGTGCCGTCGTTGTCGGTGGAATTGCCGCCGGTGAATTGCACGGCGAGCGGCGCCTTGCCGGAAGTTGGATTCGCACTCGCCACGGCATGCGGCGGCTGGTTCGGTGCATTCACTTGAATGGCAACGAACGCGGTGTCGCTCGCGCCGTTGTCATCCGTCACAATCAAACGCGCGGAGTAATTGCCGGCCGCATTGAATGAGTGCGAGGGATTCGGAGTCGTAGCCGCGCCGCCGTCGCCGAAATTCCACGCATAGCTTGCAATCGCGCCATCGCCGTCCGTCGAATTCGAACCGGTGAATTGCACGTTCAACGCCGCAACGCCGCTCGTGGGAGTCGCGCCGGCAACTGCATTCGGCGGTTGATTGACAACCACTCCCGTAAGGCTGCCCACCGCACCAATCTCAATGGCCGCCACCACCGGTTTGCGTTTCGTCGAAGCCGGCGTGCGGAAGAAATCAATATTAAGCTGCCCGTCGAGCACGGCGATGCTGCTGAGCAAACGCGTATAGGCGATATACCTGCCGCCTGCCGCCGCCCAAACATCCAGCTCATCAATCACGAGATTGTTTTCGATTGTTACGTCCATCACGCGCTTCATGGCCTCGTCGTCTTGAATTTCGGCAAAGTGCAAGAGCACGTCATAGCTGCCGTTGGGCACGTCAAAGCGATAATTAAAAGGATCGTCGCCGCGCGCGTCTTGATATAAAGCGGGATCGCCGGTATTCGTAATCGGGCTTATGGTCGTGCGCAGATCCGAATACGTGAGATATCCGAAACTTCCCGCGCTATAAACTTGATCCGCCAAAAACGTTTTGCCGGAACCCGAGACATATTGCGGCCCACCGACATTCACGCGTATCGTCGGCAATGCGCCCGGCGTGGAATTCGAAACTTGAATTGCAACAAAGGCCGTGTCTTTCGCACCGTCATCATCCGTCACAATCAGTCGCGCGGAATAATTACCCGAGGTGTTGTAGGCGTGCAACGGATTCGTCGTCGTGGCCGTGCCCCCGTCGCCAAAAATCCATACGTAGCTTGCAATCGAGCCGTCGCTGTCGTTCGAATTCGAACCGATGAATTGCACGTTCAATGGCGCAAAGCCGCTGGTGGGATTTGCAGTGGCGATGGCATTCGGTGGTTGATTGGTAGCCACGTTGTTTACTTGAATCGCCACGAACGCCGTGTCCTTCGCGCCGTCATCATCGGTTACGATCAATCGCGCGGAGTAATTGCCCGCCGCGTTGTAGGTGCGCAACGGATTCGCGCTCGTGGCCGTGCCGCCGTCGCCAAAATTCCATGCGTAGCTTGCGATCGCGCCGTCGCTGTCCGTGGAGTTCGAGCCGGTGAATTGCACATTCAAAGGCGCAATGCCGTTGGTGGGGTTCGCGCTCGCAATCGCATTGGGCGCTTGATTCGGCGCGCTGACTTGAATTGCGACGAACGCCGTGTCTTTCGCGCCGTCATCGTCGGTCACAATTAAGCGCGCGGAATAATTGCCCGCGGCGTTGTAGGTGCGCAACGGATTCGCCGTCGTGGCCGTGCCGCCGTCGCCGAAACTCCACGCATAGCTCGCAATCGCGCCGTCGCTGTCCGTGGAGTTCGAGCCGGTGAATTGCACGTTCAATGGCGCGTTGCCGCTGGTGGGATTCGCGCTCGCAACGGCATTGGGCGCTTGGTTCGCCGGCGCGCTATTGTTCAAAATGAGATAATTGCCCGTGCGTGAAATCTGAAAATTATTCACGTGCACCAAGCCGTTGGCGTCCGCGGTCACATTGCCACTGGCGAGCAATGCGTTGTCGCTCGCGCGGCGGTTCTCATAACTGTAGGTCGCATGCGGTGTGCGCGGAAAACTTTGCAAGCGCCGTGGTGTGACGGTGGCCGTGGCCGTTTGCACTCCGTTAAGATTGGGGAAGGCATCCATTAAGGCGCCGCGCAAATACATTTTGATGCGATACTGCGAGGGCGTGTCGATCACGCTTGAGCCTTGCCAGCCCACAAAACCGTTGATGGTGCCCTGCGACTCGCCCGTGACGCTGCCGCCGGGCAACAAATCATTCCCCAAGCCGGGATTGTTGTTGATGCTCAAATTGCTGAGCGCAGGATAACTCAAGTCGCGCCGATAATTCAAAAGCTGCGTGCGCTTGTAAACGGAGTCAAAAACGGTCGTTTCAAATTTGTGGCCGGTGTTCTCCCAATACAAATACAGTTGATGATGTGAAGCATTCATCGCGTTGATATACTGCGGCTTCTCGTGCCAGCCCACATGCGAATCCTGCTTGCCCACGCCCGTGATGATCACCGGAAAATCCGTTTGCGGGTTTTGATTCGCGACGTACACTTGATCCAAACGCTCATACACATTGTACCCTTCGCCGGTCGCGGCATAGTCGGGATAGGAAGCTTTGATATTCGGCGTCGGAAGATTTTGTTCGGTGGCGCCCCACACGGTTTGATAGCGATCGGTGATCGGCGAATCATATTCCAAGTCCCATTCCGGCTCGCCCATGTCGAAGCGCGGAACGTTCGCCCAAATCGCGGCAAAGACGTGAGGAAACGCCATGCCGAGCGCGATGGCGCCAATGCCGCCGAACGAGCTGCCCGTGAGGTACACGCGATTCTCATCGACATGCGGCCACGTGCGCAACACCCAATCAATCGTATACATGATGTGCAGTTGCAGGTAGTTGTGCACTTTGCCGCTCGTTAAAACCTGGCCGGCGGAAAAATTTTCGCCGTAGCCGTACCAGCATACATTGAGCGGATGCACAGCGTCATCCTGACTCTCTGCTGCGGGCGCGAACGGATCGGGCGGCGCATCATCCATTTGCAGCTCAACGCCGCTGCCGTCGATTTTATCAACCTTCGAAGTGAAATCATTGCTGCCGCCATACAAGCCCACGACGAGATGTTGCGCCGAACCGGTGGCGAGATTGTTGAGAATGAAATTGTACGTCGCGCCGGGGCGATTGGCCATGGCAGGCAGCAACGGTGTGTTCTGAAAATTCGGCCAATGCACGTAATGCCGCGAGCCGCTCGAGTTCGTTTGCAACACCGGCTCGGGCAGCCCTACGGTTTCATTGACCGCGGCGTTGAGTGAGTTGACGCCCAGCGTCACGCTCGTGTTAGTGCCGCCGCCATTGCTTGCAACGACGGCATAGTAAAAATTTCCGCTGGAGATCGAAGTATACACGAACAGGCCGGCGCCGTCGCTCAGCGGCGCGCCTAAATCAACAATGCGATAGTACGATGACAGGCCCGCATCAGCCGCGCGCTTGTTGAGGCTGGAGTTTTGATCGACCTGGCCGAGATACGTCGCCGAGGCGATGTTCGTAATCGCGGAGGAATGGCGATAAACTTTATAGACCACGTCCGCGCCGGAAATTTCATTCCACGTCAAGAACGTTTGGCCGCTGCGCTGCAACGCTTGCAAGCCGGAAACTTGTGACGAGGGCTGTGCCCAAAGGGGAGCTGAGAAAATTGCGCCAAGTGAGAGCAGGAGGTAGGTGACGTGCGTTCGAAGAATTGACATTGCGCGCTCCGCAGAAATCACTTCCGTCCCATATTGTATGGCGGAATGTTCGTTATCGTGTCGGTGAAGGCCGGGGCCACATTACAAAGTGGAGGTAGGTCGTTGCGCCGAAAATTTCCGTATTGCACTCATTGCGGTTTGGCTTGCGCACCGCAAGATTCATACGGAACAGGAATACCTCGCACAACATGAATGTTGCGGCACGATCTCAACTTCAGCGAGGAGAGATGGCCTCGACGCAACGGTGAAAATTAGCGACGGTAAAAGGTTTTTGCGGAAAGTGCGCTCGCATCGTGGCGGGTTATTGCTTCACGCGAAACAAACTCAAAAGCCTTTCACGAGTTGCGTAGGCAATGATTAATCCGCGACCATGCAAGGGAAGCTTGCCATCATTGCTTCATTGCAAAACCACTTGCCCTAGCACATAATCCTGACCCTGTGTGACGGGCACATTCTCGCGCGCGAAGGATTTCCCGGTGGTATCCGAGACCAGAACCGTATAATTCTGCGGCGGCAAAAATGCCAGGCGGAAGAAACCATTTGTGGCCTCGACCGTGGCCGAGGCTACAGTATCATTGTTTGCCACGGCATAGGCCACCGGCAAATCGTTCGCATTCACCACGGTTCCGGAAATCGAACCGGTGAGCGCCGCGGCCACGGCGCGAATGGTGGGCTTGAGCTTGAAACCATTCGGATTGTTGCGCGGGCCGGTGGCAACGACCGAACGCTCGGCATCGAAATCGAGCACAACGTCGTAGGTGGAGCCGGGAACCAGCTCAAAATGCGAAAGCAATTTCAAACCGGATTGTGCGCCGCTCGGCACCGTCATCGGATAAGTCTGCCCATTCCACACGACTTCCGCGGCGGAAATTTTCAAACGAATTTGCGTGTATAAGCCGGCCTCCACTTCGGCCTGGCCGAGCAAAAGCGTGTTGCCGTTGTTCCACTCCAACAAATTCACTTGTTGGGTTTGATTACTCAGCACCACCCACGCACTGTCAATATGTGCGCTCACCTCGTTGAAGGTGATATTCACTGCATCATATTGCGCAACGGCATCCGTCAAATACACGCGCAGCACCGTTTTGCCGTCTTTGGGATTGGTTGATTTCTCGGAGCAACCGAAAAGGCAGAATGCTCCAACTGTCAGCAGCAACAAACAATTTTTCATAGTGACCCTTATGTAAGTGGCTTCGCTCTTTGCCGGAGACCGGCATGGCGTTGTGGTTATACTGCTTTCGGGATGATTTGTAATTCTACTCTGCAGAAATGTCATCCTGGAAGGAACTTCCCTAGTGCTCGCGACGCGCTTCAGGGCTTGAATTTCTTCCGAGCACGAGGGAAGGTTCTTCCAGAATGACAGATTGAGGGGCTTACAAGCCAACCCGTAACGAGTATATCACCTCAAAGTTACATCGCAGCTTGCAGCGCCCTCACGAATTGCACAATGAAAAAAGCGCGGCACTGCGCGAGGCGTGAATGCCAACGGCGGCGCGTTCGCATTGAATACAAAATTCAATCCACTGCGCGATAATGTGACAATATAAAAATACGCCGTGCTCATTCGAGAAAATCCGTCCATGGCCCAAACCGCCTTTGCTCTTAGAATAACAGAAGCACTCCCAACGAACGCGCGTGCGAATTGCAAGGAGCGGCTCACAAACGGTCCGGTTGCCGCAATTGTGCCGCAACACGCGACGACAAACCGAAATGGAAATTGGCGCATTCTCATTCCTTTGATCAGCGATTTCCCCCACATGGCGGTATAGATTGATATTCAATTCCGCCCCGCGCGATCAGCATGGGGTGAAAAACAATCTTCCGTGATCGCAGAATAATAGTAAGAGCGAATTGGTCGGTTGTAGGGGAGCGTGTGACTTGGAAATTTGGCTTATGAATTCCAACCTCCACGCTTGCGTGCTTGAGAGCATCTGAATTTTGATTATTGCACAGAGCTCATTTCAAGCCCGGCATGGCATACTCTCCGGCGCGAAACCCTGGTAAGTTTTGATGAACCCCGCAATCGAGCACAAACACGATTCGATTCTAGATGCGCTTTCGCTCATCAGCTCCATGATCAACACGCTGCAGGACCTCGACGTGCTGCTGGCGAAGATCTTGGCGATTGCGGTGGAAACCGTGGGCGCGGAACGCGGCTTCATCCTGCTGAACGACGAATCCGGCACGCCCAAAATCCGCATTGCCCGCAACATCTCCGCGGAAAACTTGCAAGACGTCACGCAAATCTCCACCAGCGTCGTGCGCAAAGTTTTGCAAACCGGCGAAACCGTGTTGGTGTACGACACGCAAACCGAAGGCGCGTTTGAGAACATGCACAGCATCATCATGTATCACATCCGTTCCATCGCGTGCGTGCCGCTCAAAATCAAAGAACGTCCCATCGGCGCGATTTATCTCGACAGCATCAATCAGCGCAGCGGCTTCACGCACACCAGCATTCCCTTTCTCACCACATTCGCCAATCAAGCGGCCATCGCCATCGAGAATGCGCAGCTCTATCGTCAATTGCAGGAGGAGAACCGCCAACTGCGCAAAGAGGTGCAACGCGTCAGCGGCTTTGCCGGCATCATCGGCGAAAGCGCGAAGATGAAACAAGTGTTCGACATGATCAACAGCGTGCTGGATTCCGAAGCCACGGTTCTGATTCAAGGCGAAAGCGGCACGGGCAAAGAATTGGTGGCACGCGCGCTGCATCATCACGGGCTGCGGCACGAGAAACCTTTTGTCGCGCTGTTTTGCGGCTCGCTGCCGGAGTCATTGCTGGAAAGTGAATTGTTCGGACACAAGAAGGGCGCCTTCACCGGCGCGGCGAGCGACAAGAAAGGCTTGTTCGAGGCCGCGGACAGCGGCACGTTCTTTCTCGATGAAATCGGCGACATCAGCCTCGCGATTCAAACCCAGTTGCTGCGCGTGTTGCAGGAAGGCGAAATCAAACGCGTGGGGGAAAACCACGTGCGCAAAGTGGACGTGCGCATCGTGGCCGCGACCAATAAAAATTTGGAGGAGAAAATCAAAGACGGCTCGTTTCGCGAGGATTTGTATTATCGCCTTAATGTCATGAACATCTACATGCCGCCGCTGCGCGAACGGTCCGAAGACATTCCATTGCTGGCGCAAAATTTTCTGATGACCTTTGCAGGCAAATACAAAAAGACCCTGCACGGTTTTGCCGCCGAAGCCATGGATCGGCTCGCGCACTATCACTGGCCCGGCAACATTCGCGAGCTGAAGAACACCATCGAGCGCGCCGTGGTGCTGGCCAAAGGCGTGCTGATCGGCCGCGAAGATTTACGCTTGCCCGAAACCAACGGCACCGCGCTCGTGCCCGTCAATCAAACTTTGGAAGACGTAGTGCGCCGGGTGGTGGAGCAAACGCTGCGCGATACCGGCGGCAACGTGACGCACGCAGCCACGCGTCTCGGCGTTTCGCGGCGCTGGATTCAATACAAACAAAAGCAATGGCAAGATGGAAAAAATTGACGGCTATCAAATTTTTGCCGAATTGAAGCAAGGTCCGGTCAGCACGATTTATAAAGCGCTGGATTTGCGCCATCACCAAATCGTGCTCATCAAGCTATTGCATCTCGAGGCCATGGATTCCGCACCCTGGCGCCATCAGTTTATGCAGGAGAGTAAAATCAGCTTGCGGCTCGCGCACAATAATTTGCGCCGCACGCTGGACGCCGGCACGCATGGCGAGCAGCCCTATTTGGTTTTGGAATACGTCGAAGGGCCTACGCTATTCGAGTTGATTCGCCGTCACCGCAAGCTGCCGCTGGACGTGTGCATCTTCATCGCCAAAGAAATCGCGCAGGCATTGGCCGGGGTGCATCGCTACAAAGTCCTGCACAATGACGTCAAGCCGCAAAATGTTTTTCTTTCATTCAATGGCGCGGTCAAGCTCGGCGATCTCGGACTCGCGCGCGAGCTGAAAGAATCGCACCCGTTGCTGGCGGGCACGCCCGCCTACATGTCGCCCGAATACATTTTGGGGCAGGAGACCAACGAAGCGAGCGACCTCTTTTCGTTTGGAGCGGTGCTGTATGAAATGCTCACCGCAGAAATGGCATTCCTCGGCCGCACCCTGGCAACCACCCTCTTGCACGTGGCCAACTGGGACCCCGTTCCGATTACGAAGCTGCGTCCCGATACGCCGCAACCCTTGTTGGAAATTTGCCAAAAGCTGCTCGCCAAAAATCCGGCGGAGCGCTATCACGATGCCGAAGCCGTGATTCTCGACCTCACGAAATTGGAGCGGCAATGCGGCTTGAACACGAGCGCACAAAACCTTGCGTCGTTTTTGGAAGCGCCGGAACAATATCCTCTCGTGAATTTGCAAATCATGACCGCGCCGCCGGTTCCGCCGAAGCGCGCCTCTTCTTCGTTCTCCGTCCCGAATATGGGCTTGCTCGCCATCTTGAGCGCCACCATGTTCCTCGCCGGCGTATTGTTCATCAAAGTCCTCAAAGATTTTATGTATGACGAAGCGCCGGCCCAGCATGCGAACCTGCCGGTGAGCGCTCCGCTCCGTGCGAGCGGCATGGGTTATCTCGAGGTGCTGGCTGCGCCCGGCAGCATTGTCTATATTGATGGCGACTCCATCGGCGCCACACCCTTTGCCCAACCGCTGGCATTACCCACCGGCATCTATGAATTAGATGTCAAACCGCCACACGCATTCTCACGCGCGGAAACGCGCGGGGAAGCAAAAAGCCTGAAAGTGCAAATCAGCGCCGGCGATACCCTGCGCCAGAAGCTCGAACTCACCAATCTGTAATTCGAACCCACTGAAACGTAATCGCAAACTACTCCTTCGTTTCTGAGATTGCTGTTCCGACACTTCCTGTGAGCTTTTGTAACATCTGCACTCTTGAGTGTGCGCTCTGCCTGGCGCAGTAACCACAAATTTTTTTGCTCTTTCGTGTTCATGTGCAAGCCTCCCAGCATCGCGTACGTAAAACCGAAACCCTGGCATGCGCTTTGTCTGAAGATCCGGTGGTCACCGAGCGAACTTGCTGGTGTTGGTTCGCGCAACTCGGTGCATGTGGCAAGGCTCTCATGTTCATAGGAATTGAGCATGGCGCGCACGAGGACGACCGCGAGCATCGGTGCATTGCCACGGCGAGCACGACGCTCATCAAGGGAGTGATGACATACTCTTGATGAGCGTTTTTTTCGGGAATCCCCAATTTACAAACACAAGACTCGAGGTGGGTTATGGGTCAACAACAAATGTTGTTAATGCTACTGGCGGCGCTCGTGGTCGGGCTTGCGATCGCCGTCGGGGTGGAACAATTTAGTGAGGGCGCCAAAAGCTCGGACAAGGAAGAGATTCGCAACTTGGCCACGAACGTGGCCATACGCGCACAAGCGTGGTATCGCTCTTCCGAATTGACTGGCGGCGGCGGCAGGTCCTTTCTGGACTTCACGCTGGACAAGATCCATTGTGACAATCCCAACGTCTCCGGATCGCTCGTCGTTTCGGACGTGCAAGACGATACGTTTACTTTGACCGGCACCATTCCGGATGAGCCGACATGGAGCTTGGTCGTAGAGGTCTTTGCGGATTCCGTCGCCACGGTGGAGAACAATTGAGGAGGTGAAGCAGTTTGCGCGGAGGCGGGCTTCGCGCCCAGGCAGAAACCTCCTCCGCAATCTCTGATGCACGGAATAATGGCGGCGCCAACTTCCATCCGAAAAATTCCTCACAGCTTGGCTCAGATTTTAGAACCCGACCCTGTGAAAATTTTGCCGTTTAAAATGTTGCGGCTTGCGTGTTGCAAACGCAGTTTTCGGAAAAATCCGGGGTGCGCCGGGCGAGAATCCGGCAATTTCAGCTTTTTTTGTGCATCTCTTGCTCGCGGCCAAAGCTGCGAAAAGTTTTAGCTCCGGTGCGAAAAGTTTTAGCATTAGAGCGCAAGGATTCAGCGTCAAATCTTCGGAAGGCGAGCGGGCGCAAGTAACGCCCGCTTGCAAGTTGTAAGGCGATTTATTCAACTCAGTTAGTTTTCCAGGTTCATTCTCAAGGCTGCTGTAACATTGTGGCTCAGAATGCCAAAAAACGTTTCGAGTCGCAGGGCAGCAGAGTTTAGTTCGGCGCTCAAAACCGGCAAGTCGCTCGGGTAAGCTGACATTCAGCCTCGTGCGCATTGCGGCACGTGTCAGCACACGCTGGCAATGCGGCGAGATTCATGGGAATGCAATCCGAATGAAGTTGCTGGTACGAGCCTTGCAAAAAGAAAAGCCATCAAAGGAATTGATGGTGCCCATCAGGGAAAGCAACACAATCCCGCTTTGATGGGCGATTTCTTTTCGCAACGCATTCTCATAGGATTTGTGCTGATGTGGTCAAGTGTCCGAGAGCAGGAAGCTTTCGACGCTTGACCCTGTCGGCAAAGGAGTGCGACTAGTATGGGTCAACAGCAAATGTTGCTCGTGCTATTGGCGATAGTGATCGTAGGGATTGCGATCGTGCTTGGCATCACGTTGTATCAAGAAAACGCGCTTGCAGCTAGTCAAGATGAAGTGCGAGACTCGTTGATGACCGTCGCGGCACGGGCGCAAGGTTGGTATCGGCGGCCCGCTCTGTTGGGCGGGGGAGCACGCTCTTTTGTCAACATCACCTGGGAACGAATCAACTTTGATTCGGCCACCACCTCCGGTTTTTTCAATCTCTCCGACAAACAGCAGGAGAGCTTTCGCGTTACCGGAGTGAGCAAGGACGACACTTCGTGGAGTTTTTCACTCATCGTTTATGCGGATTCCATCGCATTGGCGCCGTGAATACCAAGGATGAAAACCTAATCCGGTTACAAACCGTTTGGAAAACGGTTTGTGATGCAGGCTTTTTACATCGGCTCTTCAGCCAGGAAGGTTGAACCCGCAAACAACTCAGCGCAAGAAAGTTCAGCAGGACGCGGCTTTCCCCGCAAGGAAAGCGCCAGTCACATGCAGGAAGACATGTGCCCCAGGAAGGCCAACAAGGACGTGTTCATTGTAAATAGCATGGATTGCAACCGCCCTCAGGGATAGGCCCGTCAAATGGGCCGCCGTAAGAATCCGGTCGATCTTCACGGTAGGAGAGCAACTTTGATGATTCAGATTATGGCAAAAAAGTTCGTGAGGTGACTTCGAGCTTGGCCAGGCACGGCCAGGCTCGCAGCGGCGCGAACGCGCAAGTGAGGAAGAATAATCTGAGCAAGGAGGTGCTTGATTTCGCAATGATCGACACGGGCGATGATCGGGTGCTATGAAATAACGCGTGAAAATTTACCTCTTCTCGGCAATAAACAGGATGCTTTATTCAACCCAAATTAACGTTCACAGGAGAACATCATGGGTCAACAACAACTTCTGCTGCTGATTCTTTCAGCAATCATCGTCGGCGTCGCAATCGTCATGGGCATTAACATGTTCGGCGAGAATGCGGTGCAGGCCAATCAAGATGCAGTGACACAAGACGTGCTCACCATTGCTTCCCGCGCGCAAGGCTGGTATCGCCGTCCGGCGCAATTGGGCGGCGGCGGCCGATCCTTCAACGGCTTTAATGATCTGCAACTGATTAATTTTGCGGATTCCACTTCCAACGGGAAGTACGCCTTCACGGTGACCGGCGGCGGCGACAGCTTGCAGATCGTAGGCACTGGCCAGGAAGACGGCAATGGCGATGGCACCCCGCTGACCGTGACGGTCAGCATCGGCGCCGACGGCGCAAGCGCAGCACAAGTCAACCCATAATCATCGCAAAAAGTTCTAGACAGGCTTGTAAGGAAGCGAGCCTGTTTGTTATTGCAAGTAAACCCTTGCGTGGGCGTCAAAACCTGCGCAAGGGTTTTCACTAGTGGAATGAGGAGACGCGCGTCACGCGCACAAGGACGGTTGTGGCAACATGGCTGAGTTTCGATATCAAGGCGTCACGGTGGCGGGCAAGCCGGTGCAGGGCACGCTAGTCGCGGCCAACCGCATGGACGCGCAACAAAAGATCAAAAGCATGGCAACCACGCGTGGGTTGCAAGTGCACACCCTGCAAAAGAAAGTCACGTTCTCTTACAAAGTCCGCAAAGCGGACAAAGGCATACAGAAGGGCGAGGTGCTCGCGTTCACGCGCGACGAAGTGCGTGATTCGCTGGTCCGCATGGGCTACCAAATCGTGGAAGTGCGGCGCCAGCTCTTTCGCCTGCAACTGCCGGTGCCCGTGAAAGAAGTGGTGGTGTTCATTCGCCTGTGCGCCGATCTGTTGAAGGAGCAATTCCCCTTCGACGAGATTCTTTCCATGTTGGTGAATGACATGGAGAATCGCCGGCTCAAAGAGGTCGTCCAAGAGATTCATAAAGACCTCAAGATGGGCAAGGAGGGGCATCAAGTTTTTCTGAAGCACGCGGACACGCTCGGCAAGTTCACGGTGCACATGCTGAGCATCGCTTCCACCAGCGGCAACATGGCCGAGATTTATCAAAACACGGCCAAATTTCTCGAGCGCAGCGAGGAATTCAAAAAGAATATCCGCAGCACCCTGTTCATGCCGGCCGTCGTGGTGCTGGCCTCTGTGTGCGCGCTCATTTTTTACGTCGTCTACATCTTTCCTAAAATCGCCGGGCTGCTCCTCAAGTACAAGGTCGATGTGCCGCCCATGACCGCCGCCACCATGCAGATGAGCGATTTTTTCAAAGACGCTTATCCCTGGCTTTTGGGCGGCTTGGTTATGGCCATCGGCGCCTTCGTCGCTTTTATTCGCTCGGAAAAAGGGCGAGTCAAGTGGCATCGTTTCATTATCACCATCCCCGTCGTCGGCAATTTAATCTACAAAACCAGCATCGAAGTGTTCTGCCGGGTTTTTCACGCGCTGTACAGCGGCTCGGGCGAAAACATCGAAGTCATTCGCATCGCTGCGGAAGCCTGCCGCAATTCCTACATCGAAAAAACGATCAAGGAAGGCGTGGTGCCGACGATGCTGCGCGAGGGCAAAAGCTTCAATGACGCGCTCGAACAAGCCGCCATCTTCCCGCAGAACGCGATTTATAGCTTGCGCACCGGTGAAGAGTCGGGCACGCTGCGCGAGGCCATGCTGCGGCTGGCAAATTTCTACGAGAAAGAAACCTCGCACAAGATGGGGCGCGTGATCGATCTGATCAACCTGATCATTTCGATTCTCATTTCGATCTTAATCGTCGGCATCACGCTGCTCTCGTCCGAGGTCGGATTCGTGTCGCCGCCTTCGCCGATGATGAAACCGTGAAGCCGTGACCAGTAAGCAATCGTCATTGCTTACTGGTTACTCGTTACAGAATACTGATTACTGGCTACTGCATATGGAACCGATGAGCGCCCGCATCGGGCAGATCTTGCTGCAAAAACAAATCATCAATCGCACGATTTTCGAGAAAGCGCTGCACGCGCAAAAGCAGGAGGTCGCGGGCAAGCAGCGGCGTTTCCATCAAATCTTGGTGGAAGATTTCCAGGTGGATCGCCACGCCGTGTATAGCACCATCGCGCAGCTTTACGCTTTCAAAGAAATCAACATCAAAGAAGAAAAGATTGATGAGAATCGCTTAGAATTCATTCGCCGGACGTTGGAGGCGTGCGCGGAGGAGCGCCGCGCGTTGTTGCACAGCAAACGCGTGTTGCCGTACCGGCCCAGTTTGAACAACAAAAACGTGCTCACCGTGCTCGCCGCGGATCCGCTCGATCGCGACATTCCGCAATTGTTGAGCGAGCTGCCGTACACGCAAATCGAAATCGCCTATTGTCCCTTCGAGCAAGTGACCGAGCTGACGGACAAGGCGGTTTCGTTCCGCAATGAGTTCTTGCAGGAGATTTCGAATTCGTTGCAGGAGAGTGAAGACCTCAACGAAGAGGAAGGCACGGTCGACGAAGCCGCGCTTGACGCCGAAATCAACAAGAGCATGCTCACCAACTTGATCGAGGGCATGCTGGTCGAAGCCGTGCGCAAAGGCGCGAGCGACATTCATATCATTCCGCGCGAGGGCAATCTATCGGAGTTTCACTTTCGCGTGGACGGCAAGCTGCAACTGTGGCATGCGCTTTCTTCGGTGAAGCCGGAATCGGTGGCCGCGGTGGTGAAAGACCGGTCGGTCAACATCGATCGTTTCAACCGCAACATCGCGCAAGACGGCTTTATTCAGCGCAAGATTGACAACTATAGCATTCGCTTTCGCGTGTCGGTGCTGCCCATCGTGGTCGCAGAATCGAGCCGCAAACTGGAAAGCATCGTCATCCGCGTGCTGGACGATCGCAAAGTGCTCACCGATCTCAAGCTGTTGGGCTTGCAAAAGCAGGCCGCGGATGATTTCGAGGCCGCGATTCGCCGGCCGCAGGGTTTGATCATCATCACCGGGCCGACGGGCAGCGGCAAGAGCACCACGCTGGTGGCCGCGCTGCATCGCATTATGGATCCCACGCGCAACGTGTTGACCGTGGAAGAGCCGGTGGAATACATGATTCGCGGCGCGCGGCAATTGAAGCTCAATCCCAAAATGAATTTTGATCAAGCGCTGCGCGCGGTGCTGCGGCACGATCCCGACATCGTCATGGTCGGCGAAATGCGCGATCTCAAATCCGCGGAAATTGCGGTGAGCCTTGCGAACACCGGTCACACCACCTTTTCAACGCTGCACACCAATGACGCGCCCAGCGCGGTCTCGCGTTTGTACATGCTGGGCGTGGAGCCGTTTCTGATTGCGAATGCGATCAACCTCATCATGGCGCAGCGCCTGGTGCGCAAGCTTTGCGAGCACTGCAAAAAACCTGCGCGCAACCTCGACGTCGAGATGGCGCAGTTTGTGGGTTTCACGGACGAGGAGATTCGCAACACCACCTTTTATCAGCCCGTGGGCTGTGAAAAATGCTACGCGGGTTATCGCGGCCGCCAGTGCATCACCGAAGCGCTGCTCTTTACCGGCGAGATCCGCAAGTTGATTTTAAAAAGCGCGGATAGCATCGACGAAGACGTGATCCGGCAAGAAGCGTTGCGCAACGGCATGCTGACCTTGCGCGCCTCCGGTCGCGGGCGCGTGAAAGAGGGCACGACCACTATCGAAGAAGTGATGTCGGCAACGGTGGAATAATAATTGAAGTGAGTTCTTATGGGCCATCGCGAACTTTTTTTGGTGCTCCTCAGCATCGTGCTGCTCACGATGTTGATGGTGCAAATCAACGCCAGTACCGTGGACAGCGAGGCTGCCTTGCAGGAGTTGGAGATCGCACACACCGCGGCCTCCATTGCCCAGCAATATCTTGAAGAAGCTCGATCCAAAAAATTTGACGCGAACGTCGGCGTCATTCCCGCGGCCAGCATGCCGGGCGGCTTTACGCCGTATAACAGCCTCGGGCACGGTTGGTGGGAAAGTTATCCGAATTTTAATGATTTGGATGATTATCACAACTTCGTGGACACCCTCGATGTCAACGGCGTCGATTATCGCGTTTCCATCAAGGTGCATTACGTGCGCGACTCGAGCCCGGATGTGAAGTACAACGATGAAACCTATTTCAAGAGAATGACCGTGACGGTAACGAGCAGTTGGCTGACAGACCCGGCCATGGATTCCATTATCGTGAAACAGGTCTTCAGTTATTTCGGTGTGAATTGAACGTGGCGCGTACCAAACTAAGTGTGCGTCTAAAAATTACTTCACGAAATCGTCGTAGTCCTGCCCCCTTGTGGCGCATTAGTGGAACACAGAAATTCATTGTTCCATCATCCGCCCACAAACGGAGGGGCGGGGACGACATGGCGCGGGAGGTTATTTTTAGAAGAACCCCAACGCGAGCCGCAACCCAAAAGATAATCTCCAACTGATAGAAGAGCCCAGCGGATTTGGCTGTATCAGTTGGGTTTTTCTATCAGTTGGAAAAAAAACTTTGCTTTTTTTGCACAGATTTGACTCTTGCAATATTAAGGATGGCTTCAAGTTTATGGGCACCTGGGTATCCATGATTGCGAGCGCGGTGATTGGCAGCTTGGTGCTGTTGTGGTTCAACGACTACAACAACGATTTTCGGCGCGACTCCTATCTCAATATGATGGAAGACATTTCCTACAACAATCTGGAGGAAGTGTCCAATGTCATCGAATATGATTTTTCGCGCGTCGGATTGGGAATCAACGATCCGAGCGCCGTTTCCGTGTTGCAAGCCGATGCCAGCGATTTCGAGTTTGAGCTGGACAGCAACGGCGACGGCGTGATCGAAACCATGCACTACTATTTGAGCGACACCTCCGAGGCCTCGGATACCCCGAATCCCCGTGATCGCATTCTGTATCGCGTCGACAACGGCGGCACACCCGAAAGACTTTCGAGCGGCCTGACGGAATTTCAAATAACTTATTATGGCGCCGACGGCGACACTACAAGCGATAAATCTGCGATGCGAAGTTTTGGCGTGCGCATTGTGATGGAAAATGAAGTAGTTTATGATGAGCAAACGCCGATTCTGGCTTGGGAAAGCCGCATTACGCCGCGCGCGTTGATCATGTTTTGAAGCTGCAGCCGATTCGCCAGTTCGCCCGAGCACTTTATCCGACAGCTCTTGGCGCTGGGGATTTGTTATGATTGTGATTTTAATTCTGCCGGAGCGCTGTGTTCACCAAGTGAGGATGACATGGGAAGAACATTGATGATTTTGCTGGTCGGTTTCGCCATTTCGTTTGGCTTGCTTGCCAGCAGCAAAAGCCGCCGCTTTTTGGATTCCGTCGATCGTGCGGTGGAGCAGTTTACCGATTACTCTGCGACCAACGCTGCCAACAGCGGCGTGTACATGGCGCTCAATCGGCTCTATCAATCCAACACTTGGCGCACAGGCTACAGCAATCTCGTGATCGCCGGCGATACCGTCTCGGTTGTGGTCGACGATCAAACCACGGATTCAACGCTCGCGGACCGCCGCATTCGAGTGCGCGCCACCGGCCACAACAAAGACGCAACGAACGTCACGCAAGCCTTGCTCTTTGACGGCACTTTTGGCGAATTCGCAGTGTGGGCGAAAGACACTACCGCGGGTGTGACGACGAAGACCTCGCTCGGCGTTCCAGACACTTCTTTGCTCATGAAAAAAGCGCCATTCATGCCAAAGATCGATTACTCCGACCTGGTCAATGCGGCTGGCGCGCAAGGGCATTCTTACGTTTCTTCAGACTGGCAGCCGGCCGACGGCTATCCGAACGGCAGTTTTTACAATCTTCTTACGACGCCGAACGTGACGCATGTCGACGGCAACATGAAAGTCAAAGACAACCGCACCATTTATGGCATCTTCGTGGTCGAAGGTTGGGTCCAGATTGAAGGCGGTGGTGAGGTGCGCGGCATTTTGTATCTACCCAACGCCGGTTCCTATGTTCGAGGAAAAGGCGGCGATGCTGCGCAGACGGCCAACGTGAATGGCGGTGTTTTAGTTTGGGGTAGAGTAAACGGCCTGGAGCGCGCGGTTTCCGTGCAATACAATTCGACCTATATGAATATATTTAAGAACACCTATGGGGAAAATAATCCACCTTTGCGCGTGCTGACGTGGCAATAAACTCAGAGCGAAACAGGGCTAGCCAAACCCGAGGCGCCAAGCTCTCGCAAAGAGTGTTGGCGCTGTGGAGTTTTGTCGCTGGCCGCTCACATGATTCGTGGTAGGAGAGGTTAGCAGGTTGCATGTTAGATCAACGTCTACAAAATGCAAAGCTCCTGCTCACAAAACTGATAGCGCAAGTTCCAACCAGCCTGGAAGGCATCGAGCTGCAGCAAGTGCTTGGGCAAATGCTCAATCGCTTGCCCGATGACATCCATCATCAACTGCGCACCGGCATCGATTGCCTGTTGCTCATGATGGAGAGCAAAGAAGCCTCGGATATGGATATCGGCGGCGCGGGCAGCAACGGCTGGGTGTGGTTCCGCGTGCATGGCAACAAGCAGCCCGCTCCGGAGCTGGTCAGCTTCACGGCGCTCGAAACCAACATTCTGCTGCTCAACTTTTTGATGCCGGTGCAACGCGAGGAGCTGTGGAAGAATCGCCATATCGACTTCTCGTATCAGTTGCTGCAAGCGGCGGGACAACAGCGGTTTCGCGCGACGATTTATCTGGAGATGAATCAGCTCGCGATGAATTTGCGGCGCATTTCGCCGAACATACGGCCGTTTCAAAGCCTGGGCTTGCACCGCAACGTCGCCATGCTGCTGAGCATGGAATATGAGACGCGCGGCTTGATCTTGATTACGGGCATCACCGGCTCGGGCAAAAGCTCCACGCTCGACACGATTATCGATGCCAACAACCGGCATTCGCAGGGGCACATTGTCATCATCAGCGACCCGATCGAGTACATCCACTCTTCGCAAAAGTGCATGGTGCGCCATCGGGAAGTGGGCCGCGATGTCCGCTCGTTCAAAGACGGCACCACGGAAGCCTTGCGCCAGGATCCGGACATCATCGTCATCGGCGAAATGCGCGATTCCGACACGATTTCAACCGTGCTGGAAGCCGCGGACAGCGGCCACAAAGTTTTTGCGACGCTGCACACCTCCTCCGCGGTGGAGAGCATCGACCGCATTCTCGGGGAATCGCCGCCGCTGGAACAACCGCGCATTCGCGAGCGCTTGGCGAGCGTGTTGACGTGTGTGATGTCGCAAAAGCTCATACCGGGCTTGGATGGCAAGCTGGTGTTGGCCAAGGAAGTCATGGTGGCGAATTCCGCAGTACGCGTCGCCATTCGCAACAACCACACAGATGAAATCTATCAGGTCATTCAACAGGGCGGCAACGAAGGCATGATCACTTTGGAACAAGACTTGGCGCGGCTCTATCGCAATCACTTGGCGACCTATGAAGACTGCCTCAACCACGCCAATTATAAAAAGCGGTTTGAAGATTTGGTGCGCTACGATCGCCGCTTAATCTAAAGTGCGCTGAAAGTTTTTTAAGCCACCGGAGCCACAGGTGATAAACATACTGCAAAATAAATTTTCGACGAAGCCGAAAGAGGCCCTGGGCCTGGCCGTCAGCGGCACGGAGGTGCGGCTGGCACATCTGGTGAGCGAGCGGGGCCGTGTCCGCATCGAAGGATTGGAGCGCGCCAAATTGCGCAGCTCCCTCGAAGCGCAGAAAACGACGAAGAAAACGGCCGAGCCGCAAGAAACTGAAAACAACGACATGTTCGGCTTGAAAAACACCACAGCCGAAAAAAGCCCTCCGCGCGAGGACTACCAGCACGATGACGCCAATTTGGAAGTGCTTTATGAGTTGTTAGGCAAGTTCACCAAGAAGCGCATCAAAATTGCGTTTAATGTGCCGCTCTCCATGGTGAGTTATCAGCCGCACACGCCGCTGAACGGCGCCATGAATGGCTCCATGAGCGTGGTGGAAAGGCTGGGCGGCGCCGACAAAGAGGCGAGCTTGACGCTCGCGCAACACCTGCTTAAGTCCGCGGATGGCGCAGCGAAACTGAACATGTTCTATGAAAAGAATCCGCCGACCATGTCGCTCTTGCTGGGGATCAAGGGCTACACCAAAGGGAACCTGTACCTCGGCCAAATGCAGACCACGGAGCTCGCGCTGCTGAGTTTGGCGCGCGCCAGTCTCCCCCTGGAACAAGCGCAGGTCACGGCGATTGTTTACATCGAAGAAGATTTCAGCCGTTTGATCTTTTTGCGCGGCCACGAGGTGTTGCATATCAGCTCGCTCATTAACGAGAACGCTTCGTCGCCGGAGGTTTTGGACGTGTTGTATCGCCGCCTGATTTACGAACAGGATGAAGCGCAGATTCCCGAGATCAACACGATTTTGATCACGGGCAAAGGCGGCCGCGTGCGCGCAAAAGATTTCTTTGCCAAGCATTGCACCGGTGTGGAGGTGAGCTATCTGGCCACCGACAAGCTCGGCAGCTTCCCCGCCAATGAAACGCAGCGCGCCATATTCTCGGAATTCGCCGTAGCCATCGGCCTGGCGTGGCAACTATTGGAGCCCAAGAACTCCTCGTTCGTGCCCATCGATCTTTTGCCGGCGGACATCAAAGACCAGCAGGAAGTGCTCAAGCTGGGCTATCCGGGCTATGCCTTGCT
This sequence comes from bacterium, assembly GCA_037444905.1. Taxonomy (GTDB): domain Bacteria; phylum Zhuqueibacterota; class Zhuqueibacteria; order Zhuqueibacterales; family Zhuqueibacteraceae; genus JABWAN01. Next base: position 49,440 of record JBBILN010000011.1, read on the forward strand.
CGGCCTCACCGGTTTGGTGGCGTTCTTCTTCACGTGGCAAATTTTAGTGTTGCGCAACGACACCGAAACGATTCGCTCCAAAAACTATGCACTGGAGCAGCAGATTCAAAACAACCAAGCCACGGTGGATCGTGTGCATTTGCTGGAAAACGAATGCAAGCGATTGGGGAAAAATTTGTCGCTCGCGGACACGTTGAGCAAGGGCTACGATGAGTTTCTGCAATTCACGCAAAAGCTGAACACGAGCGTGCGCCGCACCGGCGGCGTGTGGGTGGAAGAAATCTCGCGCCACAAAACCGGTTTTTCGATTCGCGGCGGCGCCCTGCAACGCGAGCGCATTCCGCTTTTGGCGGAACGATTAGAGCAGGCGAGCTTGCGCCAAGTCACGCGCGCGGAAGGCGGCAAGCAGAAATTCTTTCAGTTTGAATTGGAGCGCCAAAATCTTCAAAGCAAATATGCTTTCTCTGCCGGCGGCATTCGTATCATCGATTCCAATGAGCGCGGCAACGGCAATTTGATTCTGGGAAAAGAGGGCGAAACGCCCAACGCCGCAACGGCGCCCCGCTTCGAAACGAAAACCCAAAGTTCGGCGCCTCCGCCCGCGCGCGAACAAAGCTCGAGCAAAACGAGTCAAGTGCTTTCCAACGGCGTGATCAAAGAAGCCTCGGCCAAACGTCCCGCGCCCAACGCGCAGCCGGCTCCGGATAAGAATCGCGCTGCGACGCCCACGGGCCCAGCTACAACGACGCGCACCTCGCCCAACTCCGAACAGCGCAAGGTTGCCGCGCCTCCAAACAAAATGGAAACCGGCGTGGTGAGCGGGCAACTGGCTTCGAAAGAAAAAATAGGTGTGAGTGAAGGCGTTAAAGCCGGCGTTCCGCAGTCGAGCGCAACCAACGGCACAACTTCGGCGCCCACGTCGAAAGAGGCGAAACCGGCGCCTCCGCTCGTTAACAAAACCAGTGGCGCGACGACAACGCCACTCTCGAACGGAACAAAGCCAGCGGCTGCGCAGGCGCAAGAAAGCGCCGATGCGAACCAAGCAGGCAAAACCGGCGTTCCGCTCGCGAATGGCACCAACGCAACGACGCCGGTTGCAGCGAACGGAACAAAGCCAGCGGCTCCACTCGCGCAGGCCGAGCCGAAATATCGCTGGTATTCGATTGAAGCGGCAACCAGCCCGCGCCAGGATTTTATGGTCGAATTGAAAGACGCCTACGTGCGGCAAGGTTATAAAGCGGCGCTAGGCACATACTACGACGCCAAACTGGGCGCCAAAGCCTATCGCGTGTTGATCGGATTATACAAAAGCAGCGCGGCCGCGGAACAAACTGCCGCGGAAATGGGCAAGCTGCTCATGCAAGGCTATCGCATCGTGGGCATCGAATAAAGCGCGGGTACGCTGCTTGTGATCTGTCTGTTGTAATTCGTCTTGAGCTGCGTGCCTTCACTCTCGCAAACTTAGAACTGGCCACGGAACATGTACGCCAAACGCAACAGCCTTACCATTCTCGCCGTGCTCTTGCTGCTTTCCGGGTTGGGATACCTGTGGTATCGCAGCTCGGCGCAAGAGTTGGCGCGGGTAAAGGCGCAAAACCAACAGCTCACGCAACAGTTGCGTGGAGCTTTGGAAGTGGCAGAGACGTTGATTTATGTCACCGCGGAACGAGATTCCTTGCAGCGCCGCTGGCGCAACGCGCCGAAGAAATTATTGAATGCTGAAGAGCCGGCGTTCTCGTTGTCATACATCAACTGGCTCATCAATCAGCACCAGCTCGATCTCGATTTCGATTTTTATCTCAACGAGAAAAAGGCGTTCAAGGAATATACGGCGTTCTCCTATACGCTCAACGGCGAGGGCGACTATCGCAACATTTGCGCGCTCGTGTGGTACATGACGCGCAGCCCGTTGCTCTATCAAATCAAGAGCGTAACGTATCGCCGCAGCGAAAGCGATCCCAAGCTGCTCAACTTCGTGATTCAGTTCGAAGGCTATTCCATGAGCAAGGATTGGGAAGTGAACAGCGAATTGGTAATGAATTCTCCGCCGCTAGACTGGTATGCAGAATTTGAATACGATGCGTTCGCGAGCATGTCGCCGTTCGTCGCCGAAACGAAAGCGGTCGTCGCCAAATCCGACCCGGAGGTTGCGAAACCGGTCAAGCCCATGGAGCAGCCGGACTTGTTCGATATTGAAGGGGCGAGCTTGATCGCGATTGCGAGCGACAAGGCCTACCTGCGGGCGCGAAACGGCAAGGTGGTGGCGATGCAAACCGGTTATCAAGTCAAGAACGGGCGTTTGATACGCGTGGATGCGAGAGCCAATCAAGTCGAGTTCACGGTCCAAACCAGCAGCGGCAGCTCGAGGATCGTGACGATGAATATAGAATACAATTAAGAGCCAATTCCATGGCGTGTGGCGGCATACGCCGTGTTATGATTAACCAGCGGACGGGCATGACAAAGAGGATCTTAACCATCATTTTGCTAGGGCTGTGCGCCGGAATGGCGCGGGCGCAAGACCAGGAGGTAGAGCGCGAGCTTCCGCTGCGCTCGTATCGTCCCGAGGAAGTTGTTTCTTTCAATCCGAATATTCCATTTAACACGGTCATGGAGATTTTGAACGGCGTGTGCCAGCGCTTTGAGAACCGCATCATCATCGACTCCAAAGTGCGCACGCGCCCCATCGGCGTCTCCGTGGAAAACATGTATTGGAAGCGCGCGTTCGAATACATTCTGCGCTCCAACATGCTCAAATACACGCAGCATGATCGTTATTATGAGATCGAAGATCTGCTGGACACGAAAGAGCCGCCCGCGCAAAAGAGCGAGTTCAACGTCAACACGCCGGAAGTGGAAATCAACGCCGTGTTCTTTCAGGCGGACTATCAAACCTTGATGGAATTGGGCATCGATTGGACGACGTTCCGCAACGGCACGGTGCGGGCGCAAGTGCAAGCGCAAGGCGCCAGCCAGGTGAGCAATAATTTTCTCAACGCCACGGTTAGCGGCACGATCAATCGCACCCTCAACGTGACCGCCTTGCTGCGCGCGTTTGAGAGCGCGAGCAAAGGCGAGGTGATCGCGCGGCCGCAGATTCGCGTGGCCGACGGCAAAAAGGGCCGGATCAAAGTTGGCAGGAATTTCTATCTCACCACCACGGATTTTGCGGGCAATCTCCGCTTCAGCGAATATGAAGCCGGCATCATTCTCGCGGTGACGCCGACGGTCGTCGGCAAACGTGATTCGACGTTCATTCATCTGAGCATTAACGCCGAGCGCAGCGACGTACAGCTCGCCAACACGAACACGACGAAGAACATTACCGAGGGCAGCACGCAAGTGCTCCTGCTCGACGGCGAACAAACCGCGATTGCCGGCTTGATCAGCGACGAAAGACAACAGGTGCGCCGGGGCGTTCCGCTCTTGAAGGATCTTCCCCCGTGGTTTTTCGGCTTGCGTTACCTGTTTGGATACGAATCCACCGTGCACAACAAAAGGGAACTGATCATTCTGCTCGGCGCGCGCATCGTTCCGAAGTTGATGAATCGCCGCACACTGCGGCGCGACGTGCAAGATGCGCTCGATGAACAAAAACGCGAGCTCCGGCGCGTGCAACCCCGCGAGGACGCGCGGGGCAACTCGTATGAAACGGTGCCGCGCGAGAGTGCGACGCGCAAGACGCGGCCGACCTCGCAGAAAAATAAATGAGCCCCGGCTTTCACGAGTTGGAGGCTGTACGCTCACAAGCACAAACCCCTGAAGTAAATTTGGCATTGTACCTCCTCCTCCACTACCAAGTCAAGCCGGAGCCCCGCTTCGCGGGGCTCCGCTGACCTGGTTTTCGGGGGGCAAGATGAACCTGTGTCTGTCGACAGATCTTGTCATGGCGAGCGGAATCGCACCATGACTTCATTCTCAATGCAACCGTTGACTAAAGATGGCGAGGCCATAATTTGGGGACGGACACGAACCAGCCAACGAAGGACTGAAGCATGGCAACTTTCTATTTAGGCTCGAAACTGAGCTGGCAGCAATATCTGCAAGCATCTTCGTTTGTGAAGGATATTCAAGGCCAGATTCGGCGGAGCAGCCAAAAAGAGCAGGTGGCGATCAACGCGCAAACGCGCGAAATCGTTGCCAGCCGTGAAGCGCTCGTCAAAAAATTCGGCACGAGCTTCGACGCATTGAACAATACTCTCGATCGCGGCTTTGCCGATTTGACCCAGGCGATCGAAGGCACGACCGCGGCCATCGATTCGTTGCGCTCCACGTTCGAGTACAATCTGGCGCTCATGCTCGAACAGATGCAACTGCAAAGCCAGGTCATGATGGGCATGCTTCAGCAAATGGAGGCCGTGCACGCCACCCTGCAAAATCCCACCTTGACGCAGGCGCGCGAATACTATCGCATCGGCTGCGAGCGTTTGCAGCGCGGCCTGCCCGACAAGGCGCTCGATGCCTTTTTGGAAGCGGCCAAACGCGACGACGCGAATTTCATGACGCAGCTCATGATCGGCAAGCTCTATCTTTACGGCGTCACGGACGATTGCAACATCATCGATCTGGTCAAGGCGGAAAAATATCTGCTCGCGGCCGCGCGTTACGCCAAAGCCGAAGCGACCAAGCTCCCGGCGGCAAGCCAGTTTGCCGGAGAAGCTTTGCTGCACGCCGCCATTGCCACTTACGCACAGGCTAACGATCACGGCCTCAACGGCAACAAGGGCGAGGCCACGCGCTTGCTCCAAGCCTCGCTCGATCTGGCGGAACAGGCGCGCGACACCTATCCCGAGCTTTCGGAGAGCCACTATCATCACGCTAAGTTTGCAGCGCTGCTTGGTGATGGCAACTCTGCGGCGAAAAGTCTGGAGAAGGCGATTTCGCTCGATGAGAATTACTGCTTGAAAGTAGATGCGGACCGTGATTTTCGCATGGTGCGCCGCGAAATCAACGAGCTGTTCTATCGTCTGCGCGAAGAGAGCGGCAATCAAGTGCGCGACAAGATGCGCAACGCGCAAAAGCTGTTGAGCGATTGGGTCTATGCGACGGACGAAGCCGAATCTTCGGCCGCCGTCATTAAAGAGCTGCTCACGCAAGCGCAAAGCTGCGTGGCGCGCAACACCTATTTCGACAATCGCGAAGCCATCGATTTGATGCAACAAGCGACGCAAATCTTCCACGGTTTGCTGGTCCACAAATTTGCGATGCACACGCTCTCCGCGCACACCGGCCGCGTGACGACGCTGGCCTTCAGCTCCGATCAAACCACGCTGGCGAGCGGCGGCAGCGATTTTACCATTCGCATTTGGAACCTGGAAACGACGCAACTCAAATACACGCTCAAAGGCCACGGCGAAGCCATCGGCGAGCTGGCCTTCAGCAACGACGGCAGGCTGCTCGCGAGCGTGGACAAGCGTGGCAGTGTCAAGCTGTGGAGCTTGCACACCGGACGCTTGCTGAGCGACATCATGAAGCCGGGCAATGCCGTGCAATGTATCACCTTCAGTCCCGATGGCACCATTCTCGCGATTGGAAGCTATAACCGGCAAGCGACTTTGTGGGACACGCGCGACGGCTCTTTGATTCAAACTTTAACCGCACACAAAAGCAGCGTGGACACCGTGGTTTTCAGCCACGACGGCCATTTTCTCGCAACCGGCAGTCCCGACAACACGGCCGTGTTGTGGGATTTGATGCAAGGCAAGGCGCTTTACACGTTTCATGGTTGCTCGGGCTTGACGAACTGCCTGGCGTTCAGCCCGGATGATCGCTTGTTGATTTCGGGCGCGAACGACGGCGGGGTGCGCTTTTATGGCGTGCGCACCGGCCGTTTGGAATATGCGCTGCCGGAACGAACCGGCGTCACCAGTTGGTTATCGTTAAGCCCGGATAACAAACTGCTCGCAACCATCAATCACGGGATTGCGCTGCAACTTTGGGATGTGGTGAATGGCAAACTGCTGCATGATCTCAAACCGTTTTCCCCTGGCATTACCTCCTTGCGTTTCAGTCCGGACGGCACTTTACTGGTAGGCAACGACTATCAGGATCGCAGCGTGAAGCTGTGGAATGTTGTGGATGGCAAGTTGATGCACGTGATCGCGGGCAATCTCACCTGCTGCGCGTTCAACCACGACGGCACGGCGTTAGTCACCGGGGATGAAACCGGCAGCCTGCGTTTTTGGGGCAGAATGGTCATGACACGTGAGGCATATCAAGCCATGCAGGAACGCGCGGCCGTAACGACACACGGAGGGCAACAACAAGAAGCGTTAACGCATGAGGTGGTTGATATGGCGAGCACTAGCCGGCCTTCGAATTTCGACAGAACCCAAACGCCGTTGCAAACAGGCAACGGTATGGTGAACCCAAGAATGAGCACCAAACCGGTTGCGCCCAAGCATGAAACGGAACGTGAAACTCCGCAGAGTGCAAGATTGAGCGGCTTCGAACCGACCAAACCACGAAGTGCTTCGAGTCAGGAAGCGAGACCTTTGGCAGCTTCGGTTCGACCCACTGAGGCAATGCCATTCCGAGAGCAGGCGCATCGCTCAACCCCGGCCTCGACGCCGCCGCTGCGGCCTATCCGGCCAGCGCCGCGGACCCTGGAAATACAACCCGAGCCGCCGCGCAGCAACAGCTCTCGCAGCTCAAACAATCTCTACACCTCGGAAACGGAAATACGGCAAGATTTAAATCTTCGTTCGGAATGGAACACACAGCGGCGCACGCCGGTCGATCCCCTCGCGCAAGATCTCGAGCCGGAGATACAGCCTGTCAATCGACGCTCCGAGCCGCGGTCACAGTTCAATGCCACGCCGATTGGCAACCGGCCCGTCTCTCCCCGCAACCAAAGAGATTCCGCGGCAGAACCTTCGAGTAGACCGGAAGGCGCGCAAGGCCGTCACAAAAAAGGCCACTGCCAAGTATGCGGCGAGCCGTTGAATTTCTTCGCCAAGATTTGTGGCATCAAATTGTGCAAGAAGCATTACTTTTGAGGAAGAGACAACATGGCCTTACACGTTACACTTTACACGCGTAAAGTGTAACGTGTAAAGTGGTCGCCCGTCCGGTTGATTATCTTTTGTTAAAGATTTCTTCACACCCTCCCGCGTTTGCCCGCCTTGAAGGTAAATAATACTAGCCTTTGAAGCCATTATGCGATTTGTAAGCCGCCAATGACAATCCACGCGCCACTCGTGAGGTTGGGAATATGACAAAAACGACGAGGCACGGCTCGCATTCCTATGCGGGGGAGAATGAATCCTTCGAAGCGAATGTCCTTGCGCCTCGAGAAGTCGAGACCGAGGTGCAGGCTATGGTGCGCTTCCCCAAACTGCCCGAGAGTGTCGTGCGCGAGCGTGGTCAGAAGATTTGCTCCTATTGCAAGCATACGATCGATGAAGACCCGTACTTTCCCTATGAGACTTTTGGGCGGCGGGTGCTCCAGAACAAAACCTATGTGCTGCGTTATGGCGTGCTTGAGCTTGTGCAATGGGCCGCGAACATGTTTTATTTTTTGCCGAACTTCCGGGCCTATTTGCTGAATGTAAAACAACGCATTTTGCTGCCGGGTTGGGTGCGTTGCGCCAATCCCGATTGCGGGCAATTGTATCACGCCAGTTGCTGGTATCAGCTCAAGAACACGAAAGGATGCCTGCGCTGCCACGCGGAAGTCGCGCAGCGTGTCGTTTGAGGGTCTATGGATTTCCAAGTCACGAACTTTCGCCGGCACACCGAAACCGCGACCGACCGTCAAGAACGCGTTGCCTGGTGGAGCCAAGAGAAACTGCGCCAGGCGAAAATCATGGTGATCGGCGCGGGGGCATTGGGAAACGAGGTGGTCAAGAACCTCGCACTGCTCGGCGTGGGCCATATTCTGATTGTGGATTTCGACAGCATCGAGCTTTCCAATTTGAGCCGCACCACCCTATTTCGTCACGCCGATTTGGGCAAGCGCAAAGCGCCGGTGGCCGCGGCACGCGCGCAAGAGTTATGCGTGGAGCCCGAGGCCAAAATCGAGGCGATCGACGGCGACGTGGTTTGGGAACTCGGGCTGGGAATCTATCGGCGCATGGACTTGGTGCTCGGTTGTTTGGATAATGTCGAAGCGCGGCTGGCGGTGAACCGCGCATGCCTGCTCACGGGCAAGCCGTTTATAGATGGCGGCATTCGCGGATTGGCCGGCAGTGTCTACGTTTTCGCGCCGCCGTTCGAATGCTGCTTCAATTGCACGACGACGAAGCGCGAGCGCAACGCCGCGGGCGGGCGCTACGATTCTTGTTTTCAAATTATTCGCCGCAATTATAGCGAAGGCCGTATTGCCACGGTGCAGGTCACCTCGGCGCTGATTGCGGCGCTGCAAGTGGAGCAGGCCATCAAATGGCTGCACGGTCGTTTGCCGAAGAGCGGCTTTCGCCTGCAATATGACGGCGGCAGTAGCACGCCTTATTTCGACATGACGCCGATCCGGCGCCGCCACGGTTGCGATTGTGAAGCAACGGAGCCGCTCACGGGCATCCGGACATTGCCGGGCGCGCTGGCGCAGACCACGCTCGCGGAATGTTTGGAACGTTTGCAGGCCGCGGGCGTGCACGAGCCCGTGCTCAAATTTCACAGCAGCTTTGTGCCGCATCTTTTCTGCGGCGCGTGCGGGCAGAATACCGCGCTCATGAAGCCGATCTTCCGGCTTGCCAATGAAGAAGTGCAGTGCATGCACTGCAAAAAAATCGGGGCACGCGAAAGCTTGCAGCTCGTGCGCCTCGGTGACAGCATGGACCTCGCGGACGACTTGCCGGACGAATACCGCACCGCGATATTGCAGATGCCCCTGCCACAACTCGGCTTCCCCCGCTTCGCGGGCCACGTTCTGCCCGTGCAAGATGGCCATGGGCATTCACATTACTTCGAGTTTGCAGAATGATGCGCAGACACAAGATCTGTAGGGAAAATTGCATTACCTCTCGAACCGATACACGGACCGTATCGTTCACGAACGTCAAAACGAACACCTCTAACTGGAAGGAAACATCGGAATGGCAGACATCATCAATCTGACTTTCATCAACGTCAGTGACGATTCGGAGATGGATGTCGACATGTCTCGAGATATGACGCGGGAACAAATCATCGACAATCTGGTGCTCGCCGGGTTCATTCCGCCGCTGCTCAACAACAACGAAGAGTACGGACTCACGGTCAAAGGACGCGGCGAACTGGGCGAGGGTCAAACGCTCGCGCAAATCAATGCGCAAGACGGTGATCGCGTGCGAGTGGCCGTGGTGCAACGCGGCGGCAGCGCGGGAACAGCACGCATGTAGTTCGGCGTTTTCACAATAAATTGGCGCCGCAATGTGTCGCCACCCTCGAAATAAATCGCGGTAATTTGCAAAGTGTGGAGTAAGAGGTGAGAACTTCTCGAACCGTGCGCTTGGAGCATGACTTTCTTGCCATGCAAGCACTGCAAAGCGAGGTCATCAAATGGGAAGCGGATCGCCGCGTTCCGCCGGAAATTTATGCCGTGGATTATTATCTGCGCGGCATGACCGGTCCGAACGCTTTTAGCGAAACGCACACGGTCGTGATCAAGCTTTTGCCGGAATACCCGGATCGTCCGCCGTTGGCGAAATTCACTTCGCGGCCGCTCTTGTTTCATCCGCACGTCTTCGGCAATGGTGTGGTGTGTGTGGGCGGCTATTCTCCCGACGAGGGGCTGGCGGTTTTCTGCCTGCGGCTGGCCAAGTACATTCAGTTTCAGCCGTATCTCATCAATACCAAAAGCCCGGCCAACAAAGAGGCCTTGAATTGGTTCAAGGAGAATCGCAGTCAGTTGCCCGTGGATAACACGCCTCTTCCCGACTTTTCTTTAACCACAAAGCTCTGAATCCATTGCAAGGAAGCCCTGCGGAGATGGAAAGAAATCGCAATTTAGTCCTGCACGAGCAAGGCCAGTTCAAAATTCGAGAAATTCGCGTGTATCAGCCGGACACGCGGGCGATTCCGGCAGAATGGCCCCAACCCACCGGCCCAAACAAATACATCGTCTATGCCGATAGCATGATTATCGAGCGCATCATGGCGCACGCCCGGCGCAAAACCGAGCATGAATGCTTCGGCCTGTTGATGGGCAATGTTTTCGTCGATGACAGCAAAAGCGTGACGTGGATCTACCTGCAAGACGCCATCGAAGCCAGCCAAGTGGATGCGGACACCACCACTGTCGAAGTTTCGCGCGAAGAATTTATGCGCATCAATGACGAGGTGGATCGCATTCGCGAACAAACCAATGACGATGTTCGCAAGATTGGCTGGTATCATTCCCACCCCAATTATGGCATCTTCATGTCCAATACCGATCGCTTGAATCAGAAGCGCTACTATCACCAGGAATGGCAGCTTGCGCTCGTGGTCGATCCCATCCGCAGCACCCTGGGTTTTTTCCGAGGCGCTTCGAGCAATCGTTGTCCGCATCGCGTGGTGGAAATCCGTCCGACGCTCCAACCCACGGTGAAGAAAGTAAAAGCCGTAACCTATGAAGACGAGGCGGATGAATTTGTCTCCACAAAAATCGGCAAGCCCAGCCATACCAAACGCCCTGCCGCCAAACCTGCGAAGCCCAGCATGTGGCAGCACTTTCTGGATTGGCTGATCAAAGTCTTGGAAGCGGGCAGAAAATAGCCCCGATACTTTCGAGTGATGGATTGGCAACTTTGTGGAGCGCTCAGTTCCCATACTCCATCACTCCACCAATCCCATCGCTCTCTTATTTCTTAATCACCCGCACCCGCACCGCGCGATCACCCTTCATCTCACGCACAATATCAAACCCCACTCTTTGTCCAGGCGCCAAACGCTTGGGTTGCACCGTCGCATCAAGATCATTCACATGCACGAACAAGTCTTCGTCGTCATCGGTTTGAATAAAGCCGAAGTTTTTGCTCGCGTCCCATTTTTTTACGGTACCGTATTGCATCATCTGCTCCTGGTGAGTTTAATCGTGAATCTCGTGCAGCAAAGTCGCAGCGTGTCGAAGCCTGCGGGAAAAATCTGCCCCGGCGTGAGGCAGTACTTGCGCTTCTCCGGCCTTTTAGATAATTTGCTCACCAAACCACGTTTCGTTCCAGCCAACCTTTTTTTGGGAGAATGAGATGAAGCACACTTTGTATCACTACCGCGCGCTCGTCACGGAAGTTTACGATGGCGACACCTGCACCGTCGATATTGATTTGGGGCTGTACACGTGGCTCAAAACGCAGAAGCTGCGTTTCCATCGCATCAACGCGCCGGAAATGCGCGGCGCAGACAAGGCCGCGGGCGCGGCCGCACGCGACTATCTCCGCAGCCTCATTTTGAACCAGCCCATCGTGTTAGAGACCATCAAAGACAACACGGAAAAGTATGGCCGTTACCTGGCGGAAGTCTGGCTGGAACGCGAAGGAATTTGGGTCAACGTCAACGATATGATGGTGCAGAATGGGTACGCAGTTTATAAAGATTACGGCGAGTGATCAACTAGCGGAGCCCGTCTTGCCGACGAAATCGCGCTCCAGCAACCTCACGGTGAGCACTGGGCAGGGTGCGTGGCGCACGACTTTCGCGGTCGTGCTGCCCAGAAGAAATTGTGGTAGCCGGCTCAGGCCATGCGTGCCCATCACAATGAGATCGGTATCGTGCGTCGCCGCAAATTCCAAAATCTCGCTGTACGCACGGCCGGACTCGACGAAGCTTTCATAAGGCCGCGTGCTCTCGAATTGTTCCATGAGGTGCGTGATCTGCGCGTATGAATGCTGTGTCAACTCGTGGCCGAGGCTCTCCGTCGAATTTAGACTGAGCGCATAATGTTCGGGATGAACCGGAAGATCGACCACGTGCAATACTTGTAAATTGGCGTTAAAGGCTTGCGCCAACGTCCAAGCATAATGCAGAGCCTTTTCAGAATCCGGTGAGAAGTCAATCGGGACGAGCAGATTGAGATAGGGCAGCACTTGCGCTGCAGTGGCGCTCGCGCGCACCGTGATGACGGGACAATGCGCCTGCCGAATCACGGTTTCTGCGACGCTGCCCATCACTAGGTGGCTCAAGCCGGTGCGGCCATGGGTGCCTACGACGATGAGATCGCAAGCGCTGGTTTGCGCGAAGCTGAGAATTTCCGCAGCCGGGTGCTCGCTCTTCCGTACCACGCGTTTCACGCGCAAATCATACAACGGCTCGAGGCCGGCAAGCTCATGCGCCTCTTGTTCGGCCGCCACGCTGAACGCCTCTGCTTCAGGTTCGAGGGGCGGAAATGCATCTTCACGCGTGCTGGTGCTCCCGGTGTCGATGTGCAGCATGGTGAGAGAGGCGTCGAATTTCTCCGCCAACATGCTGGCATGTCCGACCGCCGCGCTGGAGGTTTGCGAGAAATCTGTGGGCACGAGAATGTCTTTGATCTGGACCATGTCTATTGCCCTTCGTCGACTTGAGAGGACTTTTTGAGCATCTGCTGTGCAATGAATGCGACGAGTTCTTCCGCTTTTTGGCAATACAACTCAGCCAACGTCCGGTCAATCACCATTTGGCCACGTCGATCAGTTTGTTGCCGTTGCTCTTTCGCTTCTTGTCCATATTGCGATACCCTCGCTCCGAATGTCTTCTGCAAGATAAGAAAGCTCGCCCCATTCGCCATAAAAGCGCGCGCGGCTAATAACGCGCACGTCGAGGAAAGCATCGTATTCCAGGCCGAGATCGCCGGCAATATCCCAGATAGAATTTTCGGTCTCGGTATCGTCGCTTTGGCAAATTACGGCCACGTCGATATCGGGTTCTGCTTCGCCATCGCCGCGCGCCGTGCTGCCGCACTAGATCACTTCATAGAGCTGCGCGCCTAGCTGTTCGAGAAGTTTCTCCGCAAACGCGCGCACGACCTTTTCGACTAGAGCTTTGTCCGTTGCCGGAATCATGATGGCTTGAACCTAGATTTTTCGCCTTATGAAAGCGCAACCCACTCATGCTCTTTATCAAACCGCGGCGCGCTTTCGGCCTGGCGAGTCGAGCGAATTGCAGGTCGCACCTCAATACCTTGCGCTTTCAATATCCCGTTCACGGAGATATCTTCGTCCAACTCGGGCCAATGAAAGCCGACGCCGACCGGATCAACAATCATTCTAGCGACTTGCTCGGCGCTGGCGCGCGCAAGAGCCTCTGAGATTTGTGCGAGATCACAAATCACAGCTTGGCCGTTAACTTTAAAAGAAAGCATGTGCCCTTTGAGAGCTACTTGCGTGAGTTCAAACATTTTATCCACGTTTACGCTCCTGAAATTTGTTCCAAGCCTCGACAATCACATCAAAGTGTTCGTAGATAATCTTTGTGACTTCGCGAATATCACGAGGGGGAGGCGTTCAAAGCATACTCCACGCGCAAATTGAAATCATCAACCTCGATCCAAAACTTGCAGCGGATTTCCGCTTTGGCGCAATGAATGTGAATCGGCTCATCGCGTTCGTTCGCATAGAAGTAAAGCCTCCAGCCTAGCATTTGAAGAACAGCGGGCATGCCTTCGCTCTCTTGTTGCGAATTGATATTCCACGCTCATCCTTTAATACACCCCAACGGCCGCAATTGCGCCACCTTTTGCGAGATGCCGGCGAGATGGCACGTATCAACCACATCGGCAACGTCTTTATAAGCTTCCGGAATCTCTTCGTCAATCGTGCGACGGCTTGCGCCCATCACATAAATGCCCTGCTCTTGCATCTCTTTTGCGATGTTGCGTCCTTCCGCGGCTTTCATCGCTTTCTTACGGCTCATCGCGCGGCCCGCGCCGTGGCACGTTGAACCGAAAGTCTGCTCCATTGCGCCGGGCGCGCCCACCAACACATACGAATATCTCCCCATGTCCCCGGGAATCAAAACCGGCTGCCCGACTTCTTGATATGCTTCGGGAATGTGCGGATGCCCCGCGGGAAATGCGCGCGTCGCACCCTTGCGATGCACACACACCTCGCGCTCCACGCCCTCATACATGTGTTTTTCCATCTTCGCGATATTGTGTGCGACTTCGTAAACCGTGCGCAGCCCAATGTACTTCGGGGCTTTGTTGATAACATGCGCGAACGATTCGCGCGTCCAATGCGCGATGATCTGGCGATTCGCAAACGCGAAGTTGATGGCGGTGCGCATCGCACCGAGATAGTTTTGTCCTTCGGGAGAAGAGAGCGGGGCACAGCAAAGTTGGCGATCGGGCAGAGTGATGCCATACTTGTGCACGGCTTTGTCCATCACGCCGAGATAGTCTTCGCACACTTGGTGGCCAAAGCCGCGCGAGCCGCAATGAATAATGACCGTAATTTGATCTTGAAACAGGCCGAGCGCTTCCGCGGCGCGCGCATCGAAAATTTCCGCAACGTATCCGACTTCGAGGAAATGATTGCCGCTGCCCAATGTGCCAAGTTGCGGACGGCCACGCTCGCTGGCTTTGCTTGAAATCAAATCCGGGTTCGCGCCGGCCATGACGCCGTGCTCCTCAATGAACTCAAGCTCGCTTTCGGAGCCATAGCCATTCTTGCTCGCCCAACGCGCGCCGTGCGTCAGCACTTCTTCCAATTCTTTTTGCTTGAGAGTGAGACGGCCGCTTGCGCCAACGCCGGTGGGCACATTATTGTACAACGCCGCCATGAGCTGCGGAATCTTCGGCGCAACTTCCTCGCGCGTGAGCGCGGAAGCCATGAGGCGCACGCCGCAATTGATATCGTAACCCACGCCGCCCGGTGAAATCACGCCGGTGTTCACCTCGAACGCCGCAACGCCGCCAATGGGAAAACCATAGCCCCAGTGAATATCCGGCATCGCGAGTGCATAGCCGACGATGCCCGGCAGGTGTGCAACGTTCGCAGCCTGTTCCGGCGCTTTATCCGCGAGAATATTGGGCAGCATTTTCTCGGTCGCATAAATCCGCGCCGGCGCGAGCATGTTGCCGTGCTGCGGAATCTCCCACAGATAATCGGCAAGCTTGTTGAGTTTGATTTCGGACATGATTGATCGCCTAGATAAAAATCACTCGCGCAATTTTTGGCTCTTCAGATCGCGCAAGATCGCACGAAAACCGGCCTGCTCAAAGTGATGGTCGGTCGTCAAAGCTTCTGCAAGTCCGCGTTCCTGCATCACGACGAACGAGATGCAATCGGTGAGGCTCCAATCTTTATCCAAGCGTAAGCCGTAAAACTTGAAAGCGCGATCAAAGAGCCCTGGCTGGATGGATAAAATCTCTGTATCCGGGTCAGAACGCAATGCAGTGATGGTTTTATGAACGAGCGGCTTCCACCGTGCCTCATGCAAATAGTTGCCAAACTCCAAGAGTATCGCTTCGGTTGTCAACATTCTCCCGGTTATGGCAGCAGCGGCAAAATTAGCCTCCTCGTAATACTCGTCGCCAGCATTGACAAACGCAAGGAGATGGCTTGTATCGATAAAAATCGGGGCTTTCATTTTCTCTTTGGCGTGCCATACAAATAATGATCATGTTGCTCTGCCAGGTCCCGAATTCCCATGGGCACCGCCAGTTTTGCGATCTCACGAAACGCACGATTCTTGATTTCTGGAAATCGCGAACCTGGCTTCTCAAGCAAAAGACGATAGCGTTTGTCCGGCTCTAGCTCAATCTTGTTTTCAGGCTTGAACACTTCCCCGTCGAAAGTCGCGTAGAGTTCTTCGAAGTGCGGGTCGGCTTGGGCTTGCGCACCGTATGTTGCAACCTCTTCACGCACACGATTCGCTTCCGCTGTGGCCTGCTCTTCGCTCGTGCGATATTGCTTCGCTTCCGTTGCGACGACTGCTGGGCTGGCAGCAAATTTTTCTTCGAGCAGCGCTTGATAGTACTGCGCCAAAGCGTCCAAGCTGGGTTGATGAAGGCGCTCTGCCAAGTGCGCAAAAATCTGGGCCTGCGCTTGCGGCTCTAAAAGAGCAAGGGCGCTTTTAAAATCGAAGGACATCAAATCACCTCCCGAACAACAACTCCTTACACATCAAAAATGATTTGCGCTTCCCAGCCGGTTTCGACCTCCCGCACAAACAGCCCGTGATAGGTCACGGCTTTGATCTCGGTTTTGATCTCGTGGCGCTCTGCCTCAATCTTTTCGCCGTGCACAACGGCTTCGATATGTTGCGGCGAAAAAGAACGAATCTCAAACTCGTTGTACAATTCGAAATCCGTGAGGCAGTGATAATTCAATTCCGCGAGCCAAGTGACGAGCAGTGCTTCCACATCCTCCGCGGTCACACGCACCGAACGCACCAAGCCTTGCTGAATCGAGGTTAGATCGGTAATGGCATCAAACAACGCTTTGCCCGCAACCACGAACAACTCTTGCAAGGTCGGTGCAAAAAGCCGATAACCGACATCCGCGGTGTGATCAATCGACTCAAAGCCGGAGAGAGGCGCACGCATATATAATTCATTCCACCATCAAATCAGCATTGTGCAATTGATCGAGCACGAAGTTGCGAATCTCGGTCGCCGGCGGAGTTTGATAAAGCACCCTGCCTGCGCGCATGAGTTGTCTATAGAGCGAGATGAATTCATCGGGTTTCTCGAGCGCCACCTGCGCGGGCAGCGTTACGCGCTCATCGGAGTCACGTTTTCGGCACAGCACTTTTCGTCCGGATTTTTTGCCGCGCTTCGCCACCGGCGCGCCGTTGATTTCCACGATGTCCATGGAAAAATCCAGCACTGGCGCGTTGGAGATGGCGGTGCCGACGCCGTACGAATCTGCGATGACATTGTATTGCAAGATTTTGTTTTCGTCGATGCCGCCGGAGAGAAAAATCTTAACATGCTGAAAGCCGCGCAGATCAAGCTCCCAACGAATCTCTTTGGCGAGGCTCACAAAGTCGCCGCGCCGGTTGCTCGGAGTATCCAAGCGAATTGCTGCAAGCTTGCCCTGCAAAGCTTCAGCGACACGCAACGCTTCGAATTTTTCATCATTGAAAGTATCCACCAAAGCCACGCGCGGCAGCGCCGGGTCGATGTGGCGGTCGAATGCGTGAATCGCTTCGAGGGTGTCGCCGAGAATCAAAATCAACGCGTGCGGAATGGTGCCCGAAGGCGGAATGCGCAATAGTTCCGCCGCGGCAATCGAAGCCACGCCATCGCAGCCGCCGATGAAAGCATTGCGCTCGATCATGGGCGCGAGCGCGGGGTGCATGCGCCGCGCGCCGAAGCTCACAACGGGACGACCGGCCGCAGCCTTCTTGCAGCGGGCTGCTTTCGTGGCCACGCCCGAAGCTTGACATAGAATTCCAAGGAGCGCCGTTTCATATGGACCGAAGTCAAGATATTTGCCGGTAATGGTGAGCACCGGCTCGTCTTCGAAAAACAGCGAGCCTTCCGGCAAGCCTTCGATCGTGAGCGGCAAGCGCGAGAGAATCATCATCGCCTCTTCCAGCCCCGCGAAAATGCCCCACTTGTTCGGCGCCGGAAATTTCTTCACGACGAACTCAACGGACACGTGGGCATCCTTGCCGAGCCGATTCAGAATGTGTTTGGTGCGCTCGAAATAAACGTCGGTGACTTTTCCCGCGAGAATGTCTTCCGGACCTGCAATATGAAACATGCTTCGTCCCTATTAACGTGAAAAATTCAGATTTTTTGACGGCGAAAATATAGGCAAAAAAGGGCAGGCAAACAAGTTGAAAGCTGGCGGCGGGTAACTCAACGATGCGAAAATTTTTCTGTAAGCGGATTCAAGAACCTTCCTTCACCAAAACGATTTCATCCTCGCCCGCCCTTCTCGTCAAAAGCTGCGGCGTGTCTTGCTCCTCCAAGCCGACTAAATTGATTTTCACTTTGCCGAGCTCGAACGCTTTGCGCAGGTTTTGGCCGTAGCCCAGCGCTTCATAAAACGCCGCGGCAAATTGCATTGCCGCGCCGTCGCCCACGGCTTTGGACATGCCGATCACGCACGGCACGTGCTTCGCGATCTCCGCGGCTTGCGCTTTGGTATAACACGCATTGAGCAACACGCAGCGAATCTTGTCGCGCAAGACTTCAAACAAGCGGCTGATCGCGTGCAGCGAGGCGGTTTGGCTCTCTCCCATTTCGCCATCATCGAACAGCAGCTCGCCGGTTGAACTGCCATGTCCGCTGAAATGCACGATTGCCGGCTCATGGCGCAGCAACAAGCTCTGCAACTCTGCAACGCGCACGGCCCAATGTTGCGCCAGCTCGAACTTGTCGCGAAACTTGGATTGTTGCAGAGCACGATCGATCGCGCGCACTTCTTCATCCAAACGCAGCGGCTCGGTGCCTTTGGGATTGGCCGCGAGAAAAAGAATCGTGATCGGTTTGTGCGCGAGCTTTGCGCTCAAGTTGGTCTGCGCGAGTGTGTTGACGATAATATCCATGCGCGCGTTTTGCTCGCGATACACCGCAATGACTTCGTTCTTGGCCTGCAACTGCGCTTGGTACTTTGCTTCGAGCAACGCCAGCCGGTTTTCATACTCCCGAAAAAATTCTTGTTGAATGGCAGCTTTGTCGGTCTCCGGCGGGACTTTGACTTTGACGATGAATGTGCCGTCGCTTTTGCGCTCGATGGCTTGCACTGCGAGTTCGGCCCCGTGCTCGCCATAAGCCACTTGCATTTGCCCAAACACCTGCGTGAACGCCTGCCAATCAATGCCCTTTTCCGTGAAGATCAAATTTACGGTGTCGAACACTTTTTCATACAACGCCGCGAATTGCCCTTCTTGAAATTCGCCTGCACTCGGTTGCCGCTCGCGTTGGCCGTTGAGCATGTACACATAGCGGCAAACGACGCCTTCAAGCTGCGTAGTGTGGTCAATGTTCCAATCTTCAATGCACGCGCCGGTGAGATCAGCGCCTTCGAAGAGCGCGCCGATGGCATGTACTTTCGTGAGATTGGCGTTGGTGAGATTGGCCCCGCGCAAGTCGGCCTCGCTCAAATCTGCTTCAGTGAAATCTACGCCCGAGAGATCGAAGCCTGCGAGATAGGCGCCTTTGAGATTTTTGCCAACGAGTGATTTGTTTGGTGGAAGTGTGCCGCTCTCAAGCAAGGCGCGGACGGTGTAATCTTCTAAGATCGTTCCAGTACGGCGGGCGAGGAGCAATTTCTTTGCGCCTTGCCAGCATGTGCGGAGGAGTTGTGCATCACGCAAATCTGCGCTCTGTAGTATAGCCTCATTGAAATTGGCTTTGGTTAGAATAGTACTCCGAAAGCATGTGCCGCCCAATTTTGTCACGGCTAAAAAGGCTTTGAGAATCAAGTTTTGCTTTTCATCACCACTGAGCGCCTGCAGAATAATAAGAGTATTCGCAAGCATAAATAATCCACCGGTGACAAGGCCCATTATTAATTCTACCCCTGTGAATAGAGCTATGAACATAACGAAAGCGACGATTGAACCTGCTACTGCACCGGGAACTGCAACCACGAATGCAAATTGGAATACGAAGACAAAAGTGAATCCCAAGAAAACTGTGCCAGCGAGTGCGGGCTCGGTTATGAGACCGAATACGAGTACCAATTCAACGACCAGCAAGGTAAATATTAGTCCTCTCCTCATACCAGACCGATAACTAATCACGTAGAACACGATTAATATCACGAGAAAGGATGGAAACGCAATTTTATCCCACAACCCGTCTAGTCTTTGAAAAAGGCCTACAACTAGCGCCATAACAAAAGACGACATGAACGCGGACAATATAAAGGCCAGCAATTGGTACCCAAACATTGTAAGAGGCTTTGAACCCGCTCGCGCACGGGTAAAGTCCGTACCGGTTAAATTCGCCCCGTTAAAATCCGCGCCGCGAATATCCGCGCCAATGAATTTCGCGCCGCGCAGGTCTTGGCCTTTGAAGGAGCGGCCCCGCAGGTTTTGTCCGGAAAAGTCTTTGGCGGCTTCGGTCATTGGTATTTTCTTAAGGTTGGCTGGTAAGCACGAGGAGTCGTTTTGGTTCTGTCAAAGGCGAGATAATCGTCGAAGCGAATACTGCACCGGCCGTCGCTTGCATTCGTCAAGCAAGGCTTTCATGGTAATGACTCACGAGATATTCGCGACAATCTTTATCAAGCCAAGGGCTGCATTTCCAGCAAGTGCCGAACCTCGATACCGTCGTCCAATTCCTCCCAATAAATGGCAAAGCCACCAGGTTCTATTGACCATTTGGAACGTTGCTGCGGCGAGGCTTTCATCAGCCAATCCAACCATTCCACTCGTTCCATCGGCAAGCTGACTTCGCGACCGTCGCTCAGAGCGACAAAGAGAATGTTATCAATAAAACGAACGGCCTTGGCGCCGACTTGCTCGGTCAGCCTATTTGCTAAAGTGATCATTCCAGATCTCCAAAAGTTTATTCTGATTTTGACGGGCCAGTTTCAAAATGCGGTTAAGCTCGACCTGATTGTAGCCGCGATTATATTCCAGCGCAACCGGTTGCAGCCAAATCTTGGCTTCATTCCCGCCGCGCATCACATGGACATGAGGCGGCTCGTAAATATCAGATGAGTAAAATCGAAATTTGTAACCATCAATGACCGTAGTCGGCATCACGTCCTCCACCAATATATAAAATCAAACTTCAACGGTCGCGGCACGCATTCGTCAAGCAAAACTTATATGGTAATGACTCAAAAGGTATTCGCGACCGGAAGCTTCGAGGAATTTGATGACCTGCTCTCTTTTGCAGCAGGGAAATGATCCAAGAAGACCTCAATATCATACCCGCCTTCCAAGTAGTCGATAAGATTTTGACCGGCACCCGTGTTTCTTTGAAGACGGGAGCTCCGCTCATGATCTCTTTGTCGATGGTAACAACATTGGGAAGCAACATAACGACCTTCTAACAGATTGCGCTGTTCGTTAAGCAAATCTTTTTCGAGACAATTTTATTGGGCCATCGGCAATCTTATTTTCTCGCAAATCGAATCTTGGTCTCCGTCACAACGACAAAACGATCCGCCAATTGCTCCGCGTAGCTTTCAAGCAAACGCCGGAGCGTTGCAATTTTAATCGCAGTTCTTTCATCTTCCAGACGCAGAAAGACAACCCCGCGATGCGGGCGGCCTTCCCGATAAACCTTTTCGCCGAAGTCTTTATCGTTTGTGATCAGAATCCAATTCTCGGCAAATGCCTTCGCGATGATGTCGTCATCGTCCATGCCGCGCGCCTCGTCAAATACGGAAAAAACTTCGTGGTCGCGATCACGAAGCCACTGCGCGACGCCAGGGCCGGTGCATTCATCTACCAGAAAGCGCATTTACGCCATCTCCACTTCGAGCGGCATGAAGGCGGTGCTCTCCAAAGACTTTGTGGCAAAGAGCAAACACGCCTGAATATCTTCAGTGGTCAATCCTTGGTATTCATCCAAAATCTCAGCGGCGGTTGTCCCATGCGCGAGCAGATTGAGGATGAATTCCACGGTCAATCGAGTGCCTTTGATGACGGGTTTTCCAACCATGACTTTGGGGTTGAGGGTAATTCGCGCAAGTAATTGCTGCTCTTTCATAGTTAGTTTTCCTCATTAACGTCGTTCGTTAAGCTGTGCCACTGCAAGTCGCTCACCGACTTGTATGCCGTCGGCGATAGTTTCTGATTGCAGCAATGTAGTGCTGCAGTTTTCTCAATGCCACTTTTTTCTACCGCCACCTGGCAAGGTCTCATCAATAGAACACGGGGAATTTCTGCGGCGCGGCTTCGTGCATCAACTCATAAACGGTTTCAAAAATTTGCTCGACATTCGGTTTCGACCAATAGTCGCCGTCGGAGCCATACGCGGGCCGATGCGGCTTGCCGGGCAATGTGCGCGGCGGCGAATCCAACCAGCGATAGCCGTTTTGCTTTTCGAGCACTTCTTGCAGCATGTAGGCAGTGGTCCCGCCGGGCACGTCTTCATCCACAAACACAACACGATTGGTCTTCTTTAATGAATTAACGATCACGCCGCGTAGATCGAAAGGCAAAAGCGTTTGCACATCGATGACTTCGGTCTCGATTTGCGTTTGATGCAACATTTCCGCGGCTTCCATCACCAAACGGCAACATGCACCGTAGGTCACAATGGTCACGTCGCTGCCTTCTCGCAAAATTTCCGGAACGCCGAGCGGCAACGTGAAGCTGCCGATATTGTCCGGCAATTTTTCTTTGAGACGATAGCCGTTGAGCACTTCGACAACGACGGCCGGATCTTCAGCTTGCAGTAATGTGTTGTAGAAACCCGCGGCCTGCGTCATGTTGCGTGGCACGAGCACGTGCAGCCCGCGCACAAGATGAATAAGCCCGGCCATCGGCGAGCCGGAATGCCAAATGCCCTCGAGACGATGGCCGCGCGTGCGAATGATGACCGGCGCTTTCTGCCCGCCCTTTGTGCGCCATTGCAAAGTAGCGAGATCATCGGACATGATTTGCAGCGCATAGAGTATGTAATCCAAGTATTGAATCTCGGCAAGCGGGCGCAACCCGCGCATGGCCATGCCGATCGCCTGGCCGACGATCGTACATTCGCGGATGCCGGTATCGGCGACGCGCAGCTCGCCATACTTTTCCTGCAAGCCCTTGAACCCTTGATTCACGTCACCGAGGCGACCGACGTCTTCTCCAAAAGCGATGACGCGCGGGTCGCGGGCCAGTGCGGCATCAAAGCAGGCGTTCAAAATCTCAAAACCGTTGAGCATGGGGGAAGCTTTCGAATAAACGGCAGGCGCCGGAGAGATATTCAATGCCGAATCCGCAGCTTGATTGTAGAGATGCGACCCATAGCGCGCACTATTGCGCAGCTCTTGTTCCCGCTTCCACGCGATCAGATTTTGTCTTGCAGGCGAATCTTCCTCCCGCGCTACAAACAATGCTTCGTGCAACGCCGAGGCAATATCCCGCCGCAAGGGATGGTGCAGCGCGAGCAATTTGTGCTTGATCTTGTGCAATTCGTTTTGCTGCGCGGAAACGGCGGAAAGCTCTGCCAGCAAATATGCCGCGTGTTCGCGCTCAGCGAGAATGGGAGCGAGATAGGCTTGCCACGCTTGATCACGAACGCTCAGCACGAGCTTTTGATCCGCTTGCTCGAATTCGTCAAGTTCTGCGGTCGTTACAAAACCTTCGGCGAGCAGCCATTCCCGCATTTTTTTGAGGCCATCAAATTCCTGCTCCCACTCCAAACGTTGCTTCGATTTATAGCGCTCGTGGCTGCCGGAAGTGGAATGGCCTTGCGGCTGCGTAATCTCAACGACGTGAATGATCGCCGGCACGTGTTCGGCGCGCGCAACGCCGGCTGCCTGCAAATACGTTTTGACGAGACTGGGATAATCCCAGCCTTTGACGGTATAGAGATCAAAGCCCTCCCGACTTTTTGGGCGACGTTGAAAGCCTTGCAATACTTCGGAGAGATTGGCCTTGGTGATTTGCTGCTCGTTGTGTACTGAAATGCCATACGCATCATCCCAAATCGAAAGCACCACTGGCGCTTTGAGCACGCCGATCGCGTTGATCGCTTCCCAAAACATGCCTTCCGCGCACGTGGCGTTGCCAATCGTGCCGAACGCGATTTCATCGCCATTGTGCGAAAATTTTGTGAGGTGTTTAAGCGCATCCAACTCGCGATACAAACGCGAGGCGTAACCCAAGCCGACAAGCCGGGGCATTTGCGCGCCGGTCGGAGAAACGTCGGCGGAGCAATTGTACATGTCCATCAAATTTTTCCAAACGCCGTCGCCGTCCAAACTGCGCGTAGCAAAGTGGGCGTTCATCGCGCGGCCCGCGGAGTTGGGTTCGGCGTCAACATCCGCGTGCGCATACAACTGCGCGAAGTATTCCTGGATCGTGATCGCGCCGAGCGCGAACATGAGGGTTTGATCGCGATAATAGCCCGAGCGGAAATCGCCTTTGCGAAACGCGTGCGCGAGCGCGATTTGCGGGACTTCTTTGCCGTCGCCGAAGATGCCGAACTTAGCCTTGCCGCCCATGACTTCCTTGCGGCTGAGGAGGCTCACTTGCCGGCTTTGATAGGCAATGCGGTAGTCGCGAATGATTTGCTCGGCGCTCAATGGAAGCTCTTCGGCATTGGCAAGTTTGCCATTCGAGGCCGCCAACGTTTTCGGCAACGAAGTTTTTTTAGAAACCTTTGCGACTTTAGGCTGTGAAGTTTTGCGGGCAACGGGCATAATCGAATCCAAGTTGATCAAATTTTGGAGATGAATGCAACAGGAAGGATGGAACAAGCGACGTCGAACGAAACGCGCTGACTGCATGAATAGTCTATTGACTGCCGCTACTTAAATCAGACTGACCTTCATTTTCTGCATTATAGATAAAATCTCGGAAACGAGAGGCCTCAAATTACTGTCGCGATTATCCGGCGCGCATAAAATTGAGACAGCAATATTGAAACGCGTGAAATCTTGGAAAGAGAGGTTTTTATCTGTCGGAATAGAAACTTCGGAATGCAGTCCGGCAAAAGCTTTCAACTCATTATCAAGGAATCATGCTAATTTTCAAGCCTAGGAGTTTCAAGCTTGGCGAAAATAGCCAATGCCTCTCTGAATGTCAATTCCAAACTCCGGGAAAAAAGCCTTGACAATCTGGACTCGAATTTATATTTTGGCCGCACAAATTTTATCCTGCGACTGCTAGACCCAATCCAACTTGCCTCATTCAGACGTAACCACTGGTTCATCCAACCTTATGGCACGTGTACAACTACGTGACGTTAGCAAAGTCTACGACAAAGGTGTGATTGCGGTAAATCAAGCCAACATCGACATACAGGATAAAGAGTTTGTCGTGCTGGTCGGGCCCTCGGGCTGTGGCAAATCGACAACTTTGCGCATGGTGGCCGGTCTGGAAGAGATTTCGAGCGGGGAGATTTATATCGGCGACCGCCTCGTGAACGACGTGCAGCCGAAAGACCGGGACATCGCCATGGTCTTTCAAAATTATGCGCTCTACCCGCACATGACCGTGTATGAGAACATGGCGTTCGGGCTCAAGCTGCGCAAATATTCCAAAACCGAAATCGATCAGCGTGTGCGGGAGGCCGCGAAGATACTGAGCATTGAAGATTATCTGGAGCGCAAGCCCAAAGCGCTCTCGGGCGGACAGCGGCAGCGCGTTGCGGTCGGTCGCGCGATCGTGCGCAAACCGAAAGTGTTTCTGTTCGATGAGCCGCTTTCCAATCTCGACGCGAAGCTGCGCGTGCAAATGCGCATCGAAATCTCGAAACTGCATGCGCGCTTGGAAACCACGATGATTTACGTCACGCACGATCAAGTTGAAGCCATGACCATGGGCGACCGCATCGTGGTGATGAAAGACGGCAATGTGCAACAGATCGATACGCCGTTGAATCTCTACAATCATCCCAAAAACAAATTTGTTGCGGGCTTCATCGGCTCGCCGTCCATGAATTTCATGACCGGACGCGTGATGCGCGAGAGCGGCTTGTGCTTCCTGGAAGGCGAAAACAAGTTGCGCATTCCGGGCGGATTTGAAAATGCGTTAGCGTCATATGTCGATCAAAATACCGTGTTTGGCATTCGCCCGGAGGATATTCATTTGGCGGAAAATGCAAATAGCTTAACGCAAAAAGCCGAGTTGTCCGCTACAGTTGAAGTTGTCGAACCGATGGGTAGTGAGATTTATCTTTATCTGAATACCGGAACCAACAACCTCGTGGCTCGCATCAATGCCCGCACCGAGCCGGCGCGGGGGAGCCGTCTGAACTTGGCGCTGGATATGAACAAAGCGCATTTCTTCGATGCGCAAAGCGAGGCCAGCTTGAGGAAGGCGGCCTAGCATCTTCTGACCCGTATCTGTTTGGTTCGATCTTGCCGGTGTCAATCTCGCGTCGCGCGAATCTATTATCCCCAACATGCATGAGGCCACTCGTGTCTTCGTGAAAAACTTTCAAGTCGAGTAAGTTGTCGTCATGTTTGCGTTTGTCGTGGAACTGTTGTGACTCCAGCAATCACCATCAACGACCGCATCCATCTCCTAACGCGCTTTTCCTTTTCGCATTCGTCACCTTAAAATCCCTGTTCAGGGAAATAACAATTTTGTGTCGTCGCGTGTGTTGCGCTTGGCCGTTCTGCCTACGTTGCGGAAGCCTGCCTGTCTCGCAACGCACCCACACTGACCTCATAATGTCTAACCAAAAGGGTTCATCATGGACATTGCAGAGCTGAAGGCAATGAAAATCGCCGAGCTCACCAAAGTAGCGCAAGAGCTCAACGTGCAAGGCGCTGCCGGTTTGAAAAAATCCGACTTGATCTTTCGCATCCTCGAAGAGCAAACCAAGAAGGAAGGTTTAATTTTCGCGGACGGCGTGCTCGAAGTTTTGCCGGACGGCTACGGGTTCCTGCGCTCGCCGGATTATAACTACCTTCCCGGCCCCGACGACATTTACGTCTCACCGAGCCAGATCAAACGTTTCGGCCTGCGCACGGGCGACACGGTTTCCGGGCAGATACGGCCGCCGAAAGAGAACGAGCGCTTCTTCGCGCTGTTAAAAGTCGAGGCGGTCAACTTCGAAAACCCGGACGTCGCCAAAAGCAAAATTCTCTTCGATAACCTCACGCCGCTTTATCCGCTCAAACGCATCAAGCTTGAACATGATCCGCGCGATTATACTTCACGCATTATGAATCTGCTCTCGCCTTTGGGCAAAGGCCAGCGCGGTTTGATCGTGGCGCAACCGAAAACCGGCAAAACCACCATTCTGCAAAAAATTGCAAATGCCATAACGGCCAATCATCCGGAAATAAAATTGATTGTGCTCTTGATTGACGAGCGCCCGGAAGAAGTCACGGATATGGAGCGCTCCGTAGAGGCCGAAGTCGTGAGCTCGACATTCGATGAGCCGCCGGAGCGCCACGTGCAAGTGGCGGACATGGTTTTGGAAAAAGCCAAGCGTTTAGTGGAATACAGCCAAGACGTCGTGATTCTACTCGACTCGATCACGCGCTTGGCGCGCGCGCATAATGCCGTCGTGCCGCACTCCGGAAAAATTCTCTCCGGCGGTTTGGATGCGACCGCGCTCGAACGCCCCAAACGTTTCTTCGGCGCCGCGCGTAATATCGAAGAAGGCGGCAGTCTCACCATCATCGCCACGGCATTGATCGACACCGGCAGCCGCATGGACGAAGTCATCTTCGAAGAGTTCAAAGGCACCGGCAATATGGAACTCGTGCTCGATCGTCGCCTCTCCGACCGTCGCATTTTCCCCTCCATCGACATCAACAAATCCGGCACGCGCAAAGAGGAATTGCTGCTCACGGATTTCGAGATCAACCGCGTGTGGATTTTGCGCAAGTTTCTTAGCGAGTTGAATCCCGTCGAAGCCATGGAGTTTCTGCTCGAAAGAATGAAGGGCACGAAATCCAACGAAGACTTTCTCACGAGAATGAATTCGTGAAACAGCTTGGCAATCAGCCTGTGGCCGGCAAATCGAGCGCCGAATTGACCGGCTTTATTCGCCGGCAAGCCATCCTTGTTGTGAAAAGAAGGCTTGCTTTTCGAGCGCTCCTGCGTTACATTCGCCGTCCGATAAACACCATACTTGAACCTTAGGAGGTAGTCGTGAAGCCAGATATTCAC
This sequence comes from bacterium, assembly GCA_037444905.1. Classification (GTDB taxonomy): domain Bacteria; phylum Zhuqueibacterota; class Zhuqueibacteria; order Zhuqueibacterales; family Zhuqueibacteraceae; genus JABWAN01. Next base: position 77,019 of record JBBILN010000011.1, read on the forward strand.
CCCAAATACGTAATGGGCACGGTAACCTGCGCGTGCGGCAACGTATTCCAGGTGCGCAGCACAATCGGCGATCAGCGTATTGAAATTTGCTCGCAATGCCATCCCTTCTTTACCGGCAAACAAAAGCTGATCGATTCCGCCGGCCGTGTTGAAAAATTCATGAAGAAATACCAAACTTATGGCGGCAAGGCGGCGGCAACCGCGGCTTAGCACAATTTTTTCACGCTCAACGGAATACGTCTTTCTCTCTTTGGGGAGGCGTGTTCCGTTTTTTGTTTCAGCGCAACGAACAACCCGGCAACGAATGAAAATGCAAAGTTTTCTGAATTACTCACCATGCCCTGATAAACAAGCCATGGAATGGCTTTTAATTTCATTCGGTGCCGCGGTATGCGTTGCACAAAGTTACCTTTCAACATAAAATAGGTTGCAATGTCTGAAAACACTCTCATGGTTGGCGGCCAAGCAGTGATCGAAGGCGTCATGATGCGCACGCCGCAGATGGTCGCGGTCGCGTGCCGCCGCGCCGATGGCACCATCAATGTATGGAAGAAGCCGTACTGCACTTTGCTCTCACGTTTCAGAATTCTTGCGCTGCCGATCTTTCGTGGCGCCGTGGTTTTGATCGAGGCGCTCGCGCTTGGCATTCAAGCCTTGACCTATTCTGGAGATTTATTCGAACACGATCAAAGCGCGGCGGGCAACGGCAAGACCGCAGAGCCCAAACCGGCGCCGGGGGTACGCACGCGCGGCCAAAAACTGCGCATGGCCCTCACCATGATTTTCGCGTTCGGCATCGGCATTGCGATCTTTTTTTACATCCCATTATTGCTCACGGATTGGCTTGGCGCGCACACAAGCTTTTGGTTCAATCTGGTTGACGGCGTGATCCGCCTCGTATTCTTTTTGGGCTACATTGCGCTGATTTCCCAAATGAAGGACATTCGGCGCGTCTTCGAATACCACGGCGCGGAGCACAAAAGCATCTTTAATCACGAAGCGAAAACGGATTTGACGCCGCAGAACTCCGCCACGTTCTCGCGCTTTCATCCGCGCTGCGGCACGAGTTTTTTGTTGATCGTCATGCTCGTGAGCATTATCGTATTCATGTTTCTCGGCAAGCCGGAAAACGTGAGCGAGCGTTTGCTGCGCCTCGCTTTCATTCCGCTCATTGGCGGCATTTCATACGAGTTCATCCGTCTCTCCGGCAAGGGCTTTGGCAATCCCGTGTGGAATTTTTTCATCGCGCCCGGTTTATGGCTGCAACGCTTGACCACGCGCGAGCCGGATCTTTCACAACTCGAAGTCGCCATCGTCGCGTTGCGCGCCGCGTTGGGAGAGGAAGTAGAGACGCTGCCGAATGTGGTGGTGGAGGGAGAAGAGAAATTGGCCGTGGAAGCCGCATAACGAGGAGAATGACCATGCGTGACGATTTGAAAATCTCTGATATCCGCGAGCGGCACAAAGATCAATGGGTGGTCGTCGAAGTCACCAAAGTGGACAAACACAACAACCCTCTGCGCGGCTGTGTGCTCTTTCACGGCGAGGATGAAAAAAAAGTTTATAGCCAGGGACCTAAGTATCGTCAAACGCATCCCCAGGCGGATCTTTTTTACTTTTATACCGGCGATCTCATTCCTGAAGGCATAGGAGTAATGCTTGTCGCGATCTAATCGCATATCCGGCTTCTTTGCATATGGCGGTGTGCTCATCGTGCCCGTGACATTGAATGCCGATCGCTACCTCTTTATGGTTGACTGCGGCGCTGCTCATTTTGCGCTCAATCGTAGAAAGTTAGATGTGATCAATGCCGAGCCGGCGGGTGTGAATATAACCATTGCTCCGGTTGGAAAAAGTCTTATAACTGCTCCCGCCTTGACTGTTCGTGATTTCATGGTCGGCGCGCAAAAGCAAAACAACATTCTGCTTGCGGCTTTGGATTTCCCCGAAGCCTTGAGCAAGCTCGACGGCCTTCTTGGCATGAACTTCCTCCACAACTATCGCTTCACCATTGAACCCGATACCGCAACGCTCGTGTTGCGTGAAATACCTGTTCGCAAAAAATAATGCTGGCCAAATTAGAAAACCTCGAAAAGCGTTTTGAAGAAGTCAATGCGCAGCTTGCCACTCCGGAAGTGGCGGTCAATCCCAAACTTTTGCGCGAGCTTTCCAAAGAGCATCGCGAGCTGCAAGAGTTGGTGCTCAAATTTCGCGAGTACAAAAGAGTCCTCGCGAGCATTGAGGGTGATCAAACCATTCTGCGCGAGAGCAGCGACCGCGAGTTGCGCGAAATGGCAACACTCGAATTGGAAGAGTTGCAGCCGCAGCAAGCCAAGCTCGAAGAAGAGTTGAAGTTCTTGCTCGTGCCACGCGATCCCAACGACGAGCGCAACGTCATCGTCGAAATTCGCGCGGGCACGGGCGGCGACGAGGCGGGTTTGTTTGCGGGCGATCTCTTTCGCATGTACTCGCGCTATGCCGAACGCCAACATTGGAATTTTGAAGTCATCTCCAGCCATCAACAAGGCATTGGCGGCTTCAAAGAAATTATTTTTCAAATCAACGCGCCGGGCGCGTTCGGCAAATTGAAATATGAAGGCGGCGTGCATCGCGTGCAGCGCGTGCCGGCCACGGAGCAGAACGGCCGCATTCACACTTCCGCGGCGAGCGTCGCGGTTCTGCCCGAGGCCGAGGAGGTTGATATCGAAATCAACCCGAACGATCTGCGTTATGACGTCTTTCGCTCTTCCGGCCCCGGCGGACAAAGCGTGAACACGACCGATTCAGCGGTGCGTTTGACGCATATCCCAACCGGTCTCGTGGTGCAATGTCAAGACGAGAAGTCGCAGCTTAAAAATAAAAATAAAGCCCTTCGCGTTCTGCGCTCGCGCTTGTTGGAACGTAAACAAGCCGAAGAGCAGGCGAAAATTTCCAGCGCGCGCAAGCAAATGGTCGGCTCCGGCGACCGCAGCGACAAAATTCGCACGTACAACTTTCCGCAAAATCGCGTCACCGATCATCGCATCGGCCTTACGGTTTATAATCTCACCGAAGTGATGGACGGCGACCTCGACGAGTTTGTCGAGCAGCTCGCGCTCGCCGATCGCACGGAGAAGTTGAAAGAGGAAATTTGATTCATCGCGTTTCCCCAAAGCTGTCATTCAGGAGGAATTCTTTTTAGTATTGCAACGTTAAGCTGATCGCACCCACATCATTGTCATTCTGGAAGAACCTTCCCTCGTACTCGGTTCACCTCCTAATAATAGGCTGTGGAGCGAGCACTAGGGAAGGTTCTTACAGAATGACAAACTCGGGTGTGGCGCGAGTTTGAACACGTAACGTCTTAGCACTGAATGACAGCTTAAAGGGGAGCGCCACTTGACGGATATCAAAGTCATTGGCTGAAAACAAAGAAAAACTCCCGGCACTGTTTCCACCCGGTTTGACCGTGCCTCAGCTTATCAGAATCACCTCGAACCGATTTCATACCGCCGGTATTTTTGCTCCGCAAGTCGAGGCCGAATGGCTGCTCGCCGGGATTTTGCAAACCAACCGCAGCGGGCTTTATCAACAAGCAACGCGCAAGCTCACACGCGCGCAGCGGCAAACGCTCACGGAGTATTGCTATCGCCGCATGCAGCGCGAGCCGTTGCAATACATTCTCGGCGCGTGCGAGTTCTTTGGCTATCAGTTTCATGTTTCACCCGCGGTGCTCATTCCCCGGCCCGAAACCGAATTGCTCGTGGAAAAAGTCGTTGCGTGGTTTCATTCAAAAAAAGAAGCGACGCTTATCGATCTCGGCGCCGGCTCGGGTTGTATCGCAATCACGCTCGCGTTGCAATTGCCTTCGGCAAAAATTTGGGCGATGGATATTTCGAACGCAGCTTTGAAAATTGCGGAGCAAAACGCCATCGCGCACGGCGTCGCGGGACGCATTCGTTTCGTGCAAGCCGATATGCGCGACGCAAGCACGTGGCGCGAGTTGCCGCAGTTTGATTGTGTCGTTTCAAATCCGCCCTATGTTTTAGAAAACGAGCGCGCAGAGTTGCAACCCGAAGTGCGCGACTACGAGCCTGCGGCTGCGCTTTACGTCGAAGGCGACGGCTTGCAATTTTATCGCGCGATCATAAAATTTTGCGAGCAGCACCTGAAACACAGCGGCCACGTCGCATGCGAAATGGCAAGCCAGCGCAGCGCCGCGATTGCGCAGTTGTTTCGTGCCGCATTTTTCACCTCCATTGAAATCGTGCGGGATTACTCCGGCTATAAGCGACATTTGCTAGCGCAGAGAGTATAAACCGGAATCAACCAGCACAGCCTTCCCGCCGAGCTTCACCGAAGACGCCGAGCCTCGCCGAATAAAGCTTTTCTCGGCGAATCTCGGTGTCTTCGGTGTTTCTCGGCGGAAGAATTTCTAAACACACAAAAGGAGTCGACGGTGATCAGCAACAACATCTTTCGGGAATACGACATTCGCGGCATCGCGGAAAATGATTTGACCAGCGACAACGTCACGCTCATCGGCAAAGCGTTCGCGACGCACATGCTCGCGCAGGGCCGCAAGCGTTTGGTGGTGGGCCGCGATCTGCGCCTGTCTTCGGAGCGTTTGCGCAACGCGCTCGTCGAAGCCATGCTCGGCTGCGGCGCGGACATTATCGACATCGGCGTCGTGCCCACGCCGACGCAATATTTTGCGATCACGCATTTCAAAGCCGAGGGCGGGGTGATGATCACCGGCAGCCACAATCCGCGCGAGTATAACGGTTTCAAAATGTCAACCGGCGTGAAACACGAAGACGGCCACGTAAGCGTCGGCGCGATTTACGGCAAAGAGATTCAGCAGCTTTATCACATCATTCAAAGCGGCAAGTTTGCAAGCGGCAAGGGTTCGCTTGAGGTGGTTGATGTCGTTCCCGAATATCTCGCTGCGATCAAGCAGCGCGTCACTTTGAAAAAGACATTGAAAGTCGTCATTGATCCCGGCAACGGCTGCGGCGCTTTGTTCGCCCCGCAATTTTGGGAAGACATGGGCTGCGAAGTCGTGCGCCTCTATTGCGAGCCGGACGGCAGTTTTCCGAATCACTTGCCCGATCCCACGGTGATGAAATACATCAAAGATCTGCGCGCGAAAGTGGTGGAGACGAAAGCCGATCTTGGCATCGGCTATGACGGCGACGCGGATCGCATTGGCGTGATCGACAACCTCGGCCGCCCCGTGTTCGCTGACAAACTCGTTGCGCTCTTCGCGCGCGATACGCTCACGCGGCATCCGAAAGCGAAGGTCGTGTTCGATGTGAAATGCAGCCAGGCATTGCCGGAGATGATCGAGAAAAGTGGCGGCGTGCCGATCATGTGGAAGACCGGCCATTCGCTGCTCAAAGCGAAGATGAAAGAAGAGCACGCGCCGCTCGCGGGCGAAATGAGCGGGCATATTTTTATCGGCGACGGCTATTTCGGTTTTGACGACGCGATCTTTTGCAGCGGCCGCATGATGCAAATTCTCACGCATTCCGGCAAGACCATGGCGGAGCTGCACGACGAAGTGCCCGCGTTTATTTCCACGCCGGAAATTCGCGTCGATGCCACGGACGAGGACAAGTTCAACATCGTTGCCGATCTTGTGGCGTATTTTAAGAAGAGCCATCAAGTGGTGGACATCGACGGCGCGCGCGTGCTCTTCGGCGACGGCTGGGGTCTCGTGCGCGCTTCGAACACGCAGCCGGTGTTGGTGATGCGCTTCGAGGCGAAAACTTCCGAACGTCTCGCGGAGATTGCGAATCTCTTTAAGAGCAAGCTGCGGGAATATCCGACGGTTAAGTTTTCGGAAGAGGATTTTGCGGTGGCGTGAGTTTTTTTGGATAAAAGCAAAGGCGCGCGCAAAGGCGCAGAGATGCAAAGGGCTCGCAAAGAAAAGATTTTTTGTGTGATGAAAGAACACGTTTCGGCAGAACATAAAACACTTCTCTTTGCGGGAACTCTGCGGCTTTGCGCCTTTGCGTGAAAGTTTTTTTGAAGTAAAGCCCATGAAGAGAAAATCTAAAACCGCTATCGACGATGACCTGCGCCCGCACTATGATCTGCGGCCGCTTTTGAGTAAAGGCGTGCTCGGTAAATATGCGGAGCGTTATCGTGCGGGCACCAATTTAGTACTTTTGGAGCCCGATGTCGCCAATGCCTTTTCAAATGACAAAGACGTGAATCAGGCCCTGCGTTTGGTGCTACAAATGAGCAAGATTCCACGAAGCAAAAAGCGGCGTTTGGTAAAGCAGGAAGCCTGATTCACGCGGAAAGAATATTCGAGCGACAAGCTTTCAGACGTGCGATATTGCAACGTAACTGTGCCGCCGAACATTCAGAGAGGGCTTTTCACATGATAAAAGAAGTCGAAGCTCTGCTCGCTGAGTATCAGAGGTGGTTGAAAGACAAAACCACTTTGCGCGAAGTGAATGATTGGGTCGAGATCACGACGCCATATCTTGACCGCCACAATGACTATTTTCAAATCTATGCGCAAAAGAAAAACGGCGGCTATCTCCTGACCGACGATGGTTACGTGCTCGAAGATTTGGAGCAGAGTGGATGCAAGCTGGAGAGTCCCAAACGCCAAAAGCTTCTCAAAATAACTTTGAACGGCTTTGGCGTTCAACTGAATGCAGAGCGGTTAGAGATTCACGCTTCGCCCGAAAACTTTGCATTGCGAAAGCATAACTTGCTGCAAGCGATGCTCGCGGTGAATGATCTGTTCTATTTGGCAGAGCCGATGGTTGCGAGTTTGTTTTATGAAGATGTCGTCGCTTGGCTCGATCTGCACGAGGTTCGTTACACGCCGCGCGTGAAATTCACCGGCAAAAGCGGTTTTGATCACAACTTTGATTTCGTCATTCCGAAATCGCGCCGCCAGCCCGAGCGCATTTTGCAAACCATCAATCGCCCGAGCCGCGATACCGCAGAGGCTCTGGCTTTTTCTTGGATTGACACGAAGGAGACTCGCGCTTCCGATTCATGTGCATATGCTTTTTTGAATGACTCGGAGCGCGCCGTTGCCAATGCGGTCTTGGAAGCTTTGCGGAATTATGAATTGACTCCAGTTTTATGGAGCAAACGAGAAGATGTAAGAATCAATTTAATTGAATAGTTTTTTTTGACAAGGAGCACACGTGTCGCAACTCATGGTCAGCATCTCCGGTGTGCGCGGTATTATTGGTCAAGGCTTGACCCCGGAAGTCGCGCTCTCGTTCGCGCAGGCATTTGGCACTTATTGTAACGGCGGCAAAGTCGTCATCGGTCGCGACTCGCGCGTCTCGGGACCGATGATTCAAAACGTGGTCACTGCGGGCTTGCTCGCAACGGGGTGTGAAGTTGTCGATGTCGGCATCGCGCCGACTCCCACCGTGCAACTCGCCACGGAAAATTTGCATGCTGCGGGCGGCATCATTCTCACCGCGAGCCATAATCCCGTGATGTGGAACGGCCTCAAACTGCTCGCGCCCGACGGATTGTTTCTCGACGGCGAACAAGGCGCGCAAGTGCTCGCTATTCGCGAGCAACGCAACTTCGCGCTGAAAACGTGGGATGGCCTCGGCTCGGCTTCGGTTTATAAAAATGCCGTTGTTGATCATCTCCAAAAAGTTTTGGGTTTGAGCTTCATCAATCTCGACGCGATTCGCAAACGCAAGTTCAAAGTCGTGGCGGATTGCGTGCATGGCGCAGGCGGTGTGATTGTGCCGCAATTGCTCGAAGCGCTCGGTTGCGAAGCGATCTTTCTCAATCTCGAACCGCACGGACGTTTCCCGCGCAACCCCGAGCCGACGCCGGAGAATTTAACGCAACTCGGCGAGGCCGTGCGCGCGCATCGCGCGGATGTCGGCCTCGCGGTTGATCCCGATGCCGACCGGCTCGCGCTCGTTTCGGAAAAGGGTATTCCGCTTGGTGAAGAATACACGCTCGCGCTCGCGGTGGATTTTGTGTTGCGCGAACGCAAAGGCAAAATCGCGGCGAATGTTTCGACCTCGATGGTGCTCGATGACATTGCCGCGAAGTATGATTGTGAAGTGGAGCGCACGCGTGTGGGCGAAATCAACGTGGCCAAACGCATGCGTGAGATTGGCGCAGTGATCGGCGGCGAAGGCAACGGCGGCGTGATTCTGCCGGACGTGCATCTCGGCCGCGATTCGATTGTGGGCATCACGCTCGTGTTGCAGCATCTCGCGAATTTCAACGGCTCGTTGAGCGCGCTGCATCAGTCTTTGCCGCAATACCTGATGTGTCGCCGCAAAGTGGAAGTCGAAACGCAAGCGCAGACGGCAAAGCTTCTGGAGCGCATCAAAGACAAGTATGGCAACGAGAAACTCGACACACTCGATGGCGTGAAAATTCTCCGCGCGAAATCGTGGGTGCAAGTGCGCGCTTCGAACACGGAGCCGATCATTCGCATCATGTCCGAAGCCGCGACGATGAAAGAGGCGGAAGGGTTGTGCGAGGAGTTGATGCGTTTTATGAAGGCGTGAAAAGTTCTGTTGTGAATAACGGGATAATTTCGCAATGTCAGGCGCATCGAGATACAAGCTCAACTTTGTTGAAGATGCCGTCGAACACTTTGACGTGATCGCGCAAAAGCATCATCGCTTCATCGAAAAGAAAATCGAAGAGCAACTGAGCTATACGCCTGAAATCAAGACGCGAAATCGTAAACCGCTAGAACAACCGGCGCCATACGGCGCAACTTGGGAATTGCGCTTTGGCCCGCAGAACTGCTTTCGTGTTTTCTATACCGTGAATTCTTTCGAACAGGAAGTAACGATACTAGCTGTCGGCGTAAAAGAAGGCAATCGGCTGTTCATCGGCGGAGAGGAGTTTAAACCATGAGAACCGCATCTGTCGCAAAAGTCAAAGCGGATCTGAAAACGTACTTGGAGCAATGCGAAACGGAAGGCCCGCTCGTGATTACACGAAACGGCAAGGCCATTGCTGTGTTATTAGCTCCGCATGATGAGGATGATTTAGAACGCCTTGTCCTATCTCGTTCTCCTCGTTTTCAAGCATTGTTGGAAAAATCTAGAAAGAGTATGCGCGAAGGCCGAGTGCTGCCCAGCAAAGACTTCTGGAAAGCAGTGGAACAGCGACATCGTAAGAAGAAAGCCTCTGCACAAAACGGCAATTGATGAGGTGACTTATGGAGAATATCTACAAGCTGCCGCTATTGTTGGAGCCTCAACCTGAAGGCGGATACACGATCACGTGCCCGTTGCTTCCTAATCTCATTACTGAAGCAGATTCTTTGGACGAGGTCATACCCAATGTTGCTGATGCATTGACGGCATTGATCGAAGCTTATGAGGATTTGAACAAACCTCTGCCCGATATAATTTCATGTTGAACGAGTTGGTGCTCACCATGAGCATATTTTTCGAAACGGAAGCCGTCTCCGGCGCTTAAAAAGATTCCTTCTGAATGACACCTAACAAAGGCCCCACAAAAATTTTAAAAGAAAGTTGGCTTTAAACTGAAACACACTGAAGAACACCTCATCGAAAGCGTGCTCGAAGCGTTGGCGCGCGAGCCGCAGCGGCATTTTAAGGCGAAAGATCTGGCACGCAAGCTGCGCGTGCCGCCCGCGAAGTACACGAGCTTTCGCAACTTGCTCAAAAGCCTCGCGAAGCAAGGCAAACTTGCGAAGTTGCCGCAGAATCAATTTCGCCACGCGCAGCAAGTCTCCACCGTGATGGGCACGTTGCACGTGAAGAGTCAGGGCTATGCCTTTCTCATCATCGGCGAAGATCAAACCGACGTCTTCATCTCGCAGCGCAATATGGCCACGGCGCTCAACGGCGACTTTGTCAAAGTGCAACTCTTCGCCAGACCCACGGGCAAAAGGCCGGAAGGCCGCGTGATCGAGATCCTCAAACGCGGCCGCAAAAATCTCGTCGGCGTTTTGCAGAAGGGCAAACATTTTTACTTTGTGAAGCCCGACGACGTGAAGATGCTGCGCGATATTTATATTCCCGATGAAAATCTCCACGGTGCGAAGCCCGGTCAAAAAGTCGTGCTCGTGATTGAGAGCTGGGAGGACGAGCTGCAAAATCCCGAAGGCCGCGTGATCAAAGTGCTCGGCTTTCCCGGCGAGGTGGGCGTGGACGTGATGTCCGTTGCGTTCTCGTTCGATCTGCCCGTGGCCTTTCCCGAGGAAGTGGAACGCGACGCGGCCACGCTCGAATTTCAAATCACGCCGGAGTTGGTGGCGCAGCGCGAAGACTTGCGCAATTGGCTGACGTTCACAATCGATCCCGAAGACGCGAAGGATTTTGACGACGCCGTGAGTCTCACCAAACTCGACAACGGCAACTATGAACTCGGCGTTCACATCGCGGACGTGAGCCATTTCGTGCGCGAAGGCACGGCATTGGATCGTGAGGCGCTCGCGCGCAGCACGTCGATTTATCTCGTGGATCGCGTCGTGCCGATGTTGCCCGAACGTTTGAGCAATGATCTGTGCAGCTTGAAGCCGTATGTGGATCGCCTGACGTATTCGTGCATTATGGAAGTCACGCCGCGCGGCAAGGTGGTGAGCCATCGCATTGCGGAGACGATCATCAACAGCAAGCGGCGCTTTAATTATGAAGAGGCGCAGGAAATTCTCGACGGCAAACGCTCCGCGAGCCCCGAGCTGGATGCGACGCTGCGCGAGATGAACGCGCTCGCGCATATTCTCACCAAACGCCGCCTGCGCAACGGCAGCCTGGATTTCGACACGCCGGAAGTGAAAGTGATTCTCGATGAAACCGGCTTTCCCATCGAGTTGCGCAAAAAAGTGCGACAGGACGCGAATCGACTGATCGAAGAGTTCATGCTGCTCGCGAATCAAACCGTGGCGCAGCACATCGAGCAAATCAAGGTGAAGCGCGAGATACCGCCGTTTATTTATCGCATTCACGAGCCGCCCGATCAACTCAAGATGAAAGAGTTCGCGTTGTTTGTGAAGGCGCTGGGCTTCAAGTTCGATCACCAGCAAACGGTCACGGGCAAATTCCTCGGCTCTTTTTTGGGGGAAATCAAAGGACACCCCGAGGCCGATATGGTTGAAAAGGTCTTGTTGCGTTCTTTGATGAAGGCAAAGTATTCGACGGATAATCGCGGCCACTTCGGTTTGGCGTTCAAGCATTATTCGCATTTCACTTCGCCGATTCGGCGCTATCCCGATTTGATCGGGCATCGCATCTTGAAGGAGTATGCGAAGGGCGTCAGGCCGGAACTGTTTGAGTTGTTCGAACGTAAGCTGGAGCGCGCGGCGCAACAGGCTTCGGAACGCGAGATTACGGCGCTCGAAGCGGAACGCGCCTCGGTGAAGATGAAGCAAGTGGAGTATATGAGCAAACACCTCGGCGAGGAATTTGACGGCTTGATTTCCGGCGTGGTCGCGTTCGGCATCTTTGTGGAGATTCCGCAACTGCTCGTCGAAGGTCTCGTGCATATCAGCGATCTTGCGGACGATTATTACATCTTCGAAGAAAAGCTGTATCGCCTGAAAGGACAGAATTCCGGACGCATTTATCGTTTGGGCGATCCGGTGCGCATTCGTGTGGCGAAGGTGAATCCCAATGAGCGCCTGTTGGATTTTCTATTGCTCGAGCGGCCTCGGCAGCACGTTACAAGAGAACAGAGACACGTAGAAAAAACGCAGAGACCGCAGAGAGAGCACAAGCAAGAAAGAGCTTCGCGCAAGAAACGGAGGAACAAATAATGTCGCAGCACACTTTATTCGGTCGTTACGCGCTATTGCGGAAGAAAGCGCGCGCGCCTAAGGACCAAGGAAACAGCCACGGCGAAAAAACCGAGAGGCAGCAGCCCATGTCCGACGGCAGTGAAGAGTTTTTCGAAAAATTCACGCCGGAAAACGCAAAGCGCATGGATCAGCATACTCGGGATGTGCTCGTGGGATTGGGCATCACGCTGGGCGTGCTCATCGGGCTAGGCGCAACGATTTGGCTGCGCAAGAATAAAGCTTCGCGGCGCAAGTGGCGACGCTGGTTTGCTTAGCGCCACTAAAAAAGCAAATACCTTTCCGAGTGAGGCGCGACGTGAGTCTGGAAACGATTCGCCATCCCTACGCTCCTTGCAATGACATATCCATCTTCATCAAAAATGCTGCGGACAAATTGCTCAACCACGGCACCATCCGAACTCTGCCAGGCGCCCCCCCCCAAAATGGGGCACGGAGACGGAACAGGACGCTGAAAAAAAAACTCCTGTGTGTTGTTCCGTTTCCGCGTCCGTTTTTGCTATGAAAACGAAGATTTTATTGCAAGGGCACTAACCGTGGCTGAGCAGTTTTAGTAGGGATACGGCAGCAAGCGCTGCTCCATCAACCCCCCGATTAAATAGTGCGAACCAGTAACGCAAAGCAAATCCTCCGCGGCGCAACGCGCACGCGCCAACTCAAAGGCTGCGCGCGGAGTGGCGCAAGCGTGTGCAACGAATCCTAGTCGTCGCGCTTCCGCGCGCATTTGCTCCGCCGTGAGTGCGCGGTCGTTTGCGGCCGTGGCAAAGAAGAATTCCGGTTGCAAAGCCTGCCATGCACGCAAAGCTTGCGTGAGCGCTTTGTCCTTCAACAAAGACATGACGACTATTACATGGCGATGCGGATAGAACGCGCGAATGCCGCGCGTTAGTTTGCGCATCCCATCGGCATTGTGTGCGGCATCCACCAACGTGCGCGGCGAAGTCTCGAGCAACTGCATGCGTCCCGGCCAGTGCACGTGCTTCAAGCCCTCGGCGCACGCGGCTGGAGTGATCGGCAAACCGCGCGCCTGCAAAATATGGGAAGCCCCAATGGCGAGCATGGCATTGTCGATCTGATGGCGGCCCAAAAGATTGAGATGATATTCCTGGAAATCTTCACCAAGCCGCGCCGCGTGCAGCCGGAATCTCATCCCTGTTTCGAGAAGCCGCACCGCGGAGCAATGGGCTTCGGCATGCACATCGAAGAACGGCGCATTCTTCGCCTCGCACTCCGCAGCAATCACGGCGCGCGCCGATTTTGCCCTTACACCGCTCACACACGGCCGGCCGGTTTTAATAATGCCGGCCTTCTCTTGCGCGATTTGCGCGAGCGTTTTGCCGAGATATTGTTGGTGCTCCAATGCGATGGAAGTGATGATCGCAACTTCCGGCACAACAACATTGGTGGCATCCCACTTTCCTCCGAGGCCGGTTTCGATGATCCCCAAATCCACACGCTGCTCCGCGAACCAATGAAACGCAATGGCCGTGAGCACTTCAAAATACGTCGCTTGCAAAGCGTCCGCAACCTGCCGGCTAGATTGCAGCGCACGCTCCAATTTTCGCCCTGAAATCGGAATGCTGTTGATTTGCATGCGCTCGCGCGGGTGCACAAGATGCGGCGAAGTATAAAGGCCGACGCGCAGCCCGGCAGCTTGCCCAATGGCAGACAACATTGCCGCAGTCGAGCCTTTGCCATTGGTGCCGGCGAGGTGAACGATGGGATAGCGCGTATGGGGATTGCCCCAAAATGCACACAGCTTTTCGATTCTCTCCAAACCAAGCTGCCATCCCAAAATCCCCAATGAATCAAGATAGCGCGACGTGTCTGCGCTCAGGTCTTGCAAGCGATCGAGCATGAAATTTTCCCGATGAGAAACGCTGAAACCCTGTGCAACTGTTTTCCGCAGCCGGAAGCAATTTGCATACAATTTTAGTTGGGGGCATAACTTTTCTTTTCGGGTCGATACCAACGTGCGGTGCACTGCCCATCAACCGGCTGTAATTATAACAAATCAAGCGCGACAAGATGAGGATTTTGGGGCTGGCATGCAACTCCAAAACCTAGTGGGAAGCGCTTGACCCTGGCATATGGCTTGCTTTGAAATAGCACATCTTATGAAGAAATTTTTCCTCAAAATACTGCTTTGCCTCATATGCGCTAGCGGCCTTATTCCAAATGCAGCATTCGCGGGCGCGACCGGCACGATCTCTGGATTCGTTTCAGATCAAGAAACCGGCAAACCCTTGCCCGGCGCAGCGGCAACGATCGAAGGCACGAACTTCGGCGCCATGGCAGATAAACACGGCTTCTACATCATCTACAACGTGCCGGTGGGCGAATATGCGTTGCGCGTGAGCATGATCGGCTACGTGCCGATGAAGCTCACCAATGCCGTGGTCAAAACCGATCTCAACACCAAAGCGAGCTTCGAGATGAAAAGCCGCGTGCTCGAAGTAGTGGACGAGATCGTGGTCACGGCGCCGCGCGTACAAATTCTGCGCGATGTGCTTTCGAGCACGCAATATTTCGGCAACACCACCATCGAGAAAATGCTGCCCGGCTTCACTTATCAAGACGTAGTGCCCGCCATCCCGGGATTTGTCGCCAACCATTTTCGCGGCAGCCGCGCCACGAGCGCGCAGTATTTGATCGACGGCCTGCCTGCGAGCGGCGGCTTGACGCGCGAGATGGCGTTCTCGGTTTCAAAAAGCGCCATTGCCGAAATGGTCGTGCAAACCGGCGGATTGAGCGCGGAGTACGGCAACGTCACGTCCGCAGTAACGAACATCATCACCAAAGAAGGCCGCAATAATTTGGGATTGACGCTGAAGGTCGCCAGCGATATTGCCGCCAGCAAAGACCTGCGCGCCGATCATGCCCGGCGTGCGGAGTTTGCGTTGGGTGGGCCGTTGACGTTTGGTTTCGGCGGGCCGATGTTCGACGCCAATTATATGATCGCCGGCTCGACGCACCTCACGAACACGCCTTTTCACAACGAGCTGCGCCAACACTTTTCCTCTCCCCTGCTCTTCAACTACGATTTGAATACCAAAGTCATGATGCGCGTGACGAAGAATATTTTCGTGCGCTGGCAAGGCTTGTTTTCGAAATGGGATTGGCGGCGTTACGACCCCTTGTGGGCCGAACGCAGTTCCGCTTTGCCCAAGCGTAGCAATGACAATCAACGCATGAGTCTTTCGATCACGCACACGGTCAGCCCGCAGATGTACTACAAAGCCGAATTGAGCGCTTTGCATCTGCGCCGCAGAGTAAACGGCGAGTTGTCCGCAACGGCCGCGCGTAATCTCATGCTCTCCGCCGACCAAACGTTGCCCAATCTTTGGCCGGGTGCCATTGAACCCTGGCTGGAAGACTCGGAAGAGCGCCAATGGACTACGCGTTTGAGCTTGGTGCGCCAACTCAATCCGCATCATCAAATCAGCGGCGGGGTGCAAGCGAACCTTTGGTCCATTGCCGTGGATCGCAATCGGTATTTGCTCTGGCCGGACGGCGACAATGCCGGAGGGGGCAACGTTTACAGCCGATATGATGATCGATACAAACGCCGGCCTTTCAATCTGGCGGCGTACCTATACCACAAAATCGAGTTGCCGGAATTTCTCTTGACCATGGGCTTGCGTTATGAAGCCTTTTCCCCGAACACCGATCCGATTCCGCTCGTGCCTCGTGCGGAGGAAATGCAAAACGATTCAACGTCTTCCATTCTGCCGACCATTCTTCATCATACCATAGCGCCGCGCCTCGGGATCGCATTCCCGATCGGAGAAGTCGAGCATCTGTCTTTCAATTACGGCTGGTTTCATGAATTGCCGTCATTCTATTATCTTTATTTCAACGCGAACGATGAACGTTCTGCATTTTGGCCGCTGCTCGGCAATCCGGAATTGCAGCCGATCCGCGCGCGCGCGTGGGAGATCACGTATCGGCGGGCTTTGTCCGATCGCATCGTGCTCACGATCACAGGTTTTGGGCGCAGGTATAGCAATCTTATCGGCACGGTCTCGCATTTGATCACGACATCCCCCACGCCGGGAATTTCGGACAAGCCCATGCAAGTTTTCCGTTATGAGAACAACGTTACCGCCAGCATGAATGGTTTGGAGTTGGCGTACCAACGGCAAATCGGCAAAACCTTCACGGGCTCCGCGAGCTACACTTATTTGGAAAGTAGCGGCACGGCCTCCTGGCCGGAAAGCGAGTTCATCAGTATCGGCCACGCGGAGCCGGGCACAGGCTATTCACTGACCAAACCCCTGGCGTGGGATCAACGCCATACTTTTACTTTGAATCTCGCGTATCAGCACAGCAAAGGCTACGCGGTGAGTTTGTTTTCAAAACTAAATGGACCGGCCACGAGCTCGGAATGGTTGAGCAACAAAACCATTGCACTCGGCTGGCGCCATTTTCTCGACGCGCGAATCGTTGCGCCCTTTCGCAGTTTCGGCTTGAAATTAGAACCCTTCTTGGAAGTCCGCAACCTCCTCGATGTGAGATATTCCGACCCTCGAACAGACGGCCTCGATTTGAGCCAGCCGGATTTGCGCTTTGAAGAATTTTATGGCCGGCGCGTGTGGGTGGGGTTTAGTTTTAAATAGCGCCCGCCGGGGTAAACGTACTCTCTCCCAAGCACTTTCCAACGGGAAAATCGCCTTGACAATCCAGGGTTCGTGCCCTATATTTACGCCCGTTGTTCGAAATCAAAATGGACAGGCAGCAGGAGGTTGCAGCTCTGTCCATATTTTTTGTGTACCCCTAAAGTCCGAGTTATGGAAGAATCAAACAGGAAGCAGAACGAGAGCACAGGACGTTCTCAAAAAATCACGAAGCGCTCCGAAGATTATTCGAAGTGGTATGGCGACGTCATCGCCGCGGCCGAGCTTGCGGATTACGCGCCGGTCAAAGGCTGCATGGTCATTCGGCCAAACGGCTACGCCATTTGGGAAAAGATTCAAGCCGGGCTTGATCGTTTGTTCAAAGAGACCGGCCATGTGAATGCCTACTTTCCACTGTTCATTCCGGAAAATTTCATGCACAAAGAGGCCGAGCACGTGGAAGGCTTCGCTCCGGAATGCGCCGTGGTCACGCACGGCGGCGGCAAGAAACTCGAAGAGCCGCTGGTGGTGCGCCCGACTTCGGAGACCATTATCTGGTCGATGTACCGCAATTGGATCCAATCCTATCGCGATCTGCCCATTTTGATCAATCAATGGGCGAATGTGGTCCGGTGGGAAATGCGCACGCGTTTGTTTCTGCGCACAACCGAGTTTCTTTGGCAAGAAGGGCATACTGCGCACGCCACAAATGCCGAGGCGGAAAAAGAAACGCGACAGATGCTCGAAGTCTATCGCACTTTCGCGGAAGAGTACATGGCGATTCCGGTGATTCCGGGCAAGAAGACGGAGAAGGAAAAATTCGCAGGCGCGCTGCACACGTATTGCATCGAAGCCATGATGCAGGATCGCAAAGCCTTGCAAGCCGGAACTTCACATCATCTCGGCCAGAATTTTGCAAAGGCCTTCGATGTGCGCTATCTCAACGAACAAGGCAAGCTCGAGTATGTTTGGGCTACCAGTTGGGGCGTGTCGACCCGTTTGGTCGGCGCGTTGATTATGACGCACAGTGATGACAACGGCCTCGTGGTTCCGCCGAAGCTTGCGCCCACTTCAGTGGTGCTCGTGCCGATTTGGAAGGGTGATGACGAAAAATCGCAAGTGCTCGAACGCGCCAACCAAATCGTGTCGGAATGGAAGGGCAAGTTGTCATTCAAATTGGATGATCGCGACAATTACCGGCCGGGTTGGAAGTTCAACGAATGGGAAAAACGCGGCGTGCCGATTCGTGTCGAGCTTGGTCCGAAAGACGTGCAAAGCGGCAATGCCGTGTTAGCGCGCCGCGATACAGGAGAGAAGAAAGTTCTTCCGCAGCCGAATTTGTTGGTCGAGATCACGCGCACGCTTGACGATATTCAAGCAAATCTCTTTCGGCGCGCGTTGGCGTTCCGCGAGCAGAATACGAAGATCATCGACGATTACGAACAATTTAAGAAGGAGATTGAGGAGCCAGGAGGGTTTTTCTGGGCGCATTGGTGCGGCGAGCGCGAGGCCGAGGATCGTTTGCAAGAAGAGACCAAAGCAACGATTCGCTGTCTCCCATTAGAGGGCAAGCCGGAAGCGGGCAAGTGCATGCTCACCGGCAAGCCGTCTTCGCAACGTGTGCTCATTGCCAAAGCTTATTGATCAAAAATTTGCGCATTGTTGATCATTGCGCGAGTTACGGCTCCAAACTCACTCATGGAGGAAATGTGAAACGTTCGCTTTTTGTGACTGTGCTTATGACGATCCTATGTGGAGTTTTATGGATTTTGTTTCTGGCGGCTACGCATCAAACGCCCATTGTCGATACCAATGCTACGCTACAGGCAGAGCAAGCCGAAGCGACGGTCACAGCGCGACAGTGATCACTATTGTCTTGGCAGGCAATGGTAAAAAGCCCAATCCCTGCTTGTGATAAAACACCAGCAGTGGCATTTTTTGATCATCGCACTCCCCAGCGCCTTCCTCGGATTTCTTCCCGGGCCTTGCCTAGGTTTTGAGCCTGCGCAAGGCTTGGGAAGACGAGTTTTATTGACGCAACAATTCAAAAAAATCTTAAACACTCTCGGCGAATTCAAGCTCTGCCGGTACAAAGTTGTAGTATTTGCCTCGGTCATTTGAGTACTCGCTCGGCGAAGTCAGGTCGGCGAGGCGGCAAAATGACCGTTTTTTGTTGGTAGACCGGCCAGGGTCGGCGGGTCATGGCATTGCAGGGACGTTCAACTCGTAACCGGTACCCGAGCCGTGAGTGAAAGAAGATCGAATACCTGGCAAAGAAAAAGAGTCAATCGTTCTGTTTCTCAGAATCCATCCAATCCCAGTATTGATGTGGAAAGTTCCGACGGCCAAAATTTCACACCTTTTCGCGCAGGCTACGTTGCCATTGTAGGGCAACCCAATGTCGGCAAATCGACATTACTCAACACGCTCTTGCAATACAAACTTTCCATCGTTTCACCCAAGCCGCAAACCACTCGCCGCCAGATTCTCGGCATCGTCAATCGCCTGCACAGCCAAATGATTTTTTTCGACACGCCGGGCATTTTGGAGCCAAGCTATCGTTTGCAGCACACTTTTGTGCGCGCCGCGCATGCCGCCATGAAGCAGGCCGACGTGCAGCTTTTCTTGCTCGAGCCGGAGTCATCGACGCGGGCGATGGACCATGAAATTCTGCATCGCTTGGCGGATACGCAGCGCCCGATCGTGGTCGCGATCAACAAAATCGATAAGTTTGAAAAGAGCATCTTGCTCCCGTTGATCGCTCAACTCAAAGACAAGCCGGGCGTCAAAGAGATCGTGCCCGTTTCTGCGTTGCATGGCGAAGGCGTAGCCGAACTCGCGCAGGCGCTGGAGAATTATCTTCCGGAGCACGAGCGGTTCTATCCGGAAGATCAAATCACGGATCATCCCGAAAGATTTTTGGCCGCAGAGATCGTGCGGGAGAAAGTGTTTCTGCGCTACGGTGAGGAGATTCCCTATTCGACCAGCGTGCGCGTGGAGGAATTCATCGAGCGCCCCGGACACAAAGACTACGTGCGCGCCGTGATCTACGTCGAACGCGAATCACAAAAGGGCATTTTGATCGGCAAAGGCGGGTCCGCGCTCAAGCAAGTGGGCAAAATGGCCCGTGAAGAATTGGAAGCTTTGATCGAACGGCCCGTCTATCTGGAGCTGTTTGTCACCGTCAAAGAAAAATGGCGTGATCGGGAAAGCGAGCTGCGCAATCTCGGTTACGTGTGAAAATGAAGCAAGCATTTGGGACGCAGATTCCTATTGCTCTGCACAGATAAGATCAGTGGGAATCTGCCTTGATCTGCGTCCAAAGCTTTTAGCCGCGGCGCGTCATGTTGGTCTTTATCACCTCCATCCGAGCTTTGCATGAGAAACTGGAAATGGCCTTCCCTCAGCGGCCCTGCGGTCGGGCTCGTTGTTATTCTGCTGTTGATTGCTCTCATCTTCAATAGCCATCTCGAGCAATGGCTGATGCGCTTGTCCATGGCTGCGTTGTTTTGCACCGTGATCTATTTGCGCGATAACGCGAACGCGGATCGGTGGATTGCCATTGCGATTATCGCCGCAGGCACGTTGCTTTCGCTCGTGCTCTTTAAATAGACCTCCTGATTTGCTCCTCGCTGCGTGATATTGTATTGTGCAATCTTGCAGCGAGAGCGCAAGCCCTTCTTTCCTGCAACTATCCTCCTCGTGCTTCTTACTCCGTGACAGAAACCTCCCAAGCTTCTCCAAAAAAAATTTCATCACGCGCAGCAATTCTCTCCTGGCGAAAATATTTAACAAGAGCATGTGGTGTTTTGATAAATATCGCGCGCCTGTAACGTAGTGCGCAATCGAGGCGCATTGCAGGTAACTAAAAGTTCATGAGAAATTCACGTTGTGCTTGCAAAGAAGTCATTGCCAAGGATGGATTGACGCATGGCGAAATCACTCCCCACTGAAGACGAACTTTCTTCATCAGAGCCGGCGCGTTCCATCAAAATAATCACGGTTGGCGGCGGCAAAGGCGGTATTGGCAAAACCCTGGTCAGCTCCAGCCTTGCTATTGCGCTCGCCGAGGCCGGCACGCGCGTGGTTTTGGTGGATGCGGATTTGGGCGGTGCGAATGTGCACACCGTCATGGGCATTCACACACCGGAAAAAACGCTGCACGATTTCATCAGCCGCAAAGTCAAAGCGCTGGCAGACGTCATTATCCCCTCCCCGATTCACGGCCTCCAGCTCATCTGTGGCGCGGCGGGCAGCATCGGCATGGCGAACATGGAGTACGCCGACAAGCTGAAGCTCATTCGCCATTTCCGGCGTTTGCTCGCGGAATTTGTTATCGTCGATATTGGCGCAGGCATGTCGCTCAATGAAGTGGATTTGTTTAATGCCGGCGATATTCAAATCGTCGTCGCCAATCCCGAGCCGACTTCGATTCAAGAGTGCTACAACTTCATCAAGGTCGCCATTTTTCGCCGCTTGCGGCGTGAGTTTGCAGATGCCAAAGAAGTTTTGGAGGTGCTCGATCGTTCCAAAGATCCTTCGCACGTGCATGATCGCCGCTTGCTCACCGAGATCGGCGAGCAAGTCAAGCAAGTGGATTTGCGCGAAGGCGTGCGTTTCTTCCGCCTCATCAATGCCTTCACGCCCAAACTGATTTTGAATCGCGTTCACGACTACCGCGAAACGCTCGAAGGCTTGGCTTTGCAAATCGCCACGCAGGACCTGCTGCGCCTGCGTTTGGATTTTTGGGGCTACATGAGCTACGATCCCTACATAGCCAAAGCCGTGCGCGCGATGCGGCCCGGTGAAATTCTCGCGGGCGATTCTGAGAACCGCGACCGTTTTTTGAAAATGGTGCAACAATACATACTCGGCCAAAACGTGCACTATCGCTCGGTCGGCACACGCACGATTTTGCCGATCGTCGATCAGCAGCCTTCCGAAAAAAAAGAAGGCCGCATCTGTTCGCAAGAATGCCCGCTCTGGCAGAACTGCGAGCTGCAAGAAGGCGGTCTGCCCTGTCGCATGCCTGACCACATGTATCGTGAGCGTCTAGGCGGAAATCTTTTGACTTCCGGGAAGTGAGGTCGATCGGCTCTCGAATGCCCACTTTGAGGAGCCAAGTGTTAGCCAATTGGTAGTGCGCGTGCTTTATCAAAACCCGTAAGACACAACCATCCCCGCAATCCCCCCTTCCCAAAATCTTTCAAACTCTTAATCACTTGCATAGGTTTTAAAACTCGCGCGGCACGATCCCTGCAAAGTATAAGACCAGATGATACAAAAACGAGCCGTTTATGCCCGAAGCGATCATCTGAGTTACAAAATAGAATGACAAACTTTGCCGGCATTACTAAATCGTATCACGGATGTCGGAAGCAACTCGCACAGGAAGTGCACGATGCGCCGCTTCATGAGGAAGCGGATCGTAATATTGGCAAAGGCTTTCGGGCTGAATGGATTCAGGAAGAAACGTTTTTGTTTGATCGACCACAACTGAAGTTGTGTTTTATTCGAGTAACAGAGTGACGGGCTGCAAGCAGGCAGCCAGGGATTGAGCAGAACGGATTCGCCATGCTCACGGTGCTAGAGGACGGCGCCGATTCGACGACACGAGTGAAGCTCGACTTCAGCCCGGCGTGCATATGCGAAAAAAGCTCAGGCAAGAGCACCGGGCCAGGGATGACCCGAAAGCGCAGGCACGCGCTTTTGAAGAACTGCATCTTTGCACTGCATCGGATTTGGCGCGGCGGCCCATGGAAGGCACCGCGCCATTTTTATTTTCAGCTCAACTCCGAAGTGAACTTGGACTTTGAAGCGTGGCTTCAATGCTCGCATAATCAGTGAACTCCAAAATTCAACCTCGATCGCCTTGAGAGTAATGCCTCAG
Organism: bacterium; assembly: GCA_037444905.1. Lineage (GTDB taxonomy): Bacteria > Zhuqueibacterota > Zhuqueibacteria > Zhuqueibacterales > Zhuqueibacteraceae > JABWAN01. The sequence goes on from JBBILN010000011.1 coordinate 99,301, forward strand.
TTACCGGTGGAGTAGCGCAGGCGTCCCCGCCTGCAGACAAGGATGTCTGCGCTACGTTTTCCACCAATAACTGAGGCATTACCCTTGAGAGAACATTTCCGTTGCAATTCTTTGGGGAATGGCTTACTTTGCTCGCCATTAAAATTGAAAGATGCGAATGAAACTCCGTGGTATTTTCAGCACGGTGCTGCTGCTCGCTGCACCGCTCGCCGCACAAAATTTCTTCCCGCTTGAGCAAATCAAACCCGGCATGCGGGGCGCCGGCCTTACCGTTTTCAGCGGTTATCAGCCCGAAGAATTTCAAGTGGAAGTCGTGGAGGTGCTGCGCAACTTCCATCCGAATCGCAATCTCATTCTCGTGCGTTTGCATGGGCAGAAAGCCGAGTTCACCGGCGTGGCCGCGGGCATGAGCGGCAGCCCGATTTATTTCGAAGGCAAGCTCGCGGGCGCGCTCTCCTATTCCATCGCCGCGTTTGTGAAAGAACCGCTCGCCGGCGTCACGCCGATCAGCGAAATGCTCGAGATTATCGAGCGCGAAGCCAGCCGCAATAGCGAGCTGGCCGCGGCGCGCGAAAGCGGAGAGAACAAGTTTCTCGAAATGGCGCTCGGACTCGTTGCGCCCACATGGGAAAATTTCACACCCACCAATCTCTTGCAACAACGCGCCACCGCGGCGCAACCGTTTCAACCTCTGCTCGTGCCTCTGAATTTTTCCGGCTTCCAACCTGATTTGCTGGCGCAAGCGACGGAGCTTTTGCAGCCTGCCGGCTTCTTGGCCATGAGCGGCGGCACAGCGTCCGATGAGGCAGTTGACAAAGATGACTTCGTGCCCGGCGCCGCGGTCAGTGCGGTGTTGGTAACCGGCGCCACCGACGTCGAAGCCATCGGCACGGTGACCTATCGTGACGGCAACAAGATGCTCGCCTTTGGCCATCCTTTTTTCAACAGCGGCCCGGTGGAGTTGCCCATCGCATTAGCCAAAGTTTTGACCGTGGTGCCCAGCGAATTGAGCGCATTCAAAATCGGCGTGAGCGCGCAAATGCTCGGCGCACTCCGGCAAGACCGCACGACCGGCATCTATGGTGAGCTTGGCAAGGTGCCACGCTTGCTTCCTATGAACGTGCGCTATGTTGATGAGACCGGCAAAGCTTCAAGCTATCAATTCCAATTTACAGACGAGCGTTCGCTTAGCACACTCATGCCGCTCATTCTGCGTTTCGTGCTGGTCAACACGCTGCAATCCGGCCGCCTCGCAATCGGAGAGAACAGTCTACAACTAAGCGGCGAAGTGCGCTTGCTGGACGGACAAAAAGTTTCGCTTGATAATTTTTATCCGGGCTTGACTGCGATTCCCGGCTTCGGCTCGCTCAACGGCATTCTGCAATCCACCGGCGAAGTTGCCGGCGTGCTCGGCGCAGTCATGGCCAACAATTTTCAGCCGGCGAACGTCGCCGCAGTTGATTTGAGTTTCACTTCTTTGCCGGGACGGCGCAGTGCGAGTGTTGATCATGTTTGGTTGGATCGCAACGAGGCCGAACCGGGCGACAGCATCAATGTCTTCACGCGCGTCAAAATTCATCGCGGCGCGGAAGTGTTGGTGCGCAAAACCCTGGTCATCCCCAAGACCGCTTCCGGCGCATTTCTGAACGTCGTGGTCGGCAGCGGCCGCGACATGACTTTGCTCGAACAACGCACGGCCCCCGGACGCTTTGCCGTGCAGAATTTTGAGCAGCTCACCACACTGCTCAATGCACGCCGTCGCAACGACTTTTTGTATTATCAATTACGCGCGCCCGATCGTGGTTTAGTCATTGAGGGAGAAGAATTATCTTCCCTTCCGCCCACTGCCTTTGCCGTTTTGCAGGCGCAAAACTTAAAAGGCAATGCCACTTTTGCCAGAGAGCGAACGCTTTTGGAACTGCAGCACAAGATCATGCTACCGAGCGCGCCCCTCGCATCAGCGGAGCGAGGCCAGGAGCACCTGCCATACGCACTCACGGGCTCAAAAACCATTCGGCTACGCTTGCGTTAATGTCGCTTCGAATACAAAGCGAAACTCGGCGGGGCAAGATGAGATGCGGACAGATGATTTTCTCCCATGATACTGGAACTCCCACGAAAGCGAAAATTTTTCGTGGGAGTTCCAGTTTCGTGGGCAATGATTTTATACGAAGCCTTCACTTGTAATGGACTATTGGACAACCTATGCACAAAAAACTTTTATCGTCATCTCTACTCATCATTCTGGCCTTCACCCTTATTGCAGCCTCGCCGCAGTTCAAATTCTTTTTCACGCAAGAGCAATTAGAAAAAGGCAAAGCGCTCGGCGTCTCCATTGACGGGCTTGGCCAGCTCAAACTGGCGCCGGCTATCGAAGAGGCGTATCGCGCGACGCTGCCATATTTTTGGTGCGCCACGGTTGACGCGCAAGGCGTGATTTACGCGGGCGGAGGCAATCCGGCGTTGGTGGTGCGCATAACCAACAAAAGCAGCCTCGATACCATCTACACGAGTGCAGAAGTCGCCGTGTTCGCCATGGCGCACGCCCAAGGCAATCTCTATATTGCCACTTCTCCGCAGGGACAAGTTTATCAGCTCGACAAACAGGGCAAGGCCAAGTCCATCTTCAAGCCCGAGGCGAAATATGTGTGGGCGATTGAGCCGCAGAAGGATGGTTCGTTATTCGTAGCCACGGGCGAGCCGGCAAAAATTTTCGTGGTGAAATCCACCGGTGAGGCGCGCGTGCTGTTTGAAAGTGAAGAGGCGCACCTGCGCGCTTTGTGTTGGGATGAGCGCAACGGCTGGCTCTACGCCGGCTCCAGCGGCAGCGGTTATCTTTATCGCCTCAAGCTCGACGGTACCGTGGAGGTCATTTACGATGCGCCGATGGACGAGATTCATCGCATCGCCATTCATAATGACGCGGTTTATATCGCCGCAGCGAGCACGGGCTTTTTCATTCCCGGCTTGCCCATGCCGGGAGCAGGGCCTCACACTGCCGAAGCGATGGCGCCGGAGGAAGAAGAGGGTGCAATCGCCATCTCCGCGGAAGACGAACAAAATGTCCCCGGCGAAGAACAATTGCCGCAGCAAGCCGCTTCCGGAGGCGTGGGCGCGATTTACAAAATCACCGCGCCGGGCTTGGCGAGAACGATTTGGAATTCGCGCAATGAACGCGTGCATGCTTTCACGCTCGCACCCGGCAGCGCCAACACCGACAAGGTCGCGCTGTTGATCGGCACCGGCGATCAAGGCAAAATCTATCGCATAGAACCCGATAACACGCCGACATTGGTGCTGCAATCCGAGCCGAGCCAAATCACCTCACTCACACCGGCAGCTTCCGGCCAGTTGATCATTACCACGGCGAATCCGGGAACGATCAAAAGACTGGGCGCAACGGAACGCACGAGCGGCGAATACGAATCCGAAGTGATCGACGCGAGCGTGCCTTCGCAATGGGGCGCCATGAGCTGGGAAGCGAAAGGCAGCGCGCAATTTTTCACGCGCAGCGGCAACACCGGCAAACCCGACAAAACGTGGAGCCAGTGGGCTGCAGTCCAAACTGCAACCACAAATGGCGCGATCACCAGCCCGGCCGCGCGTTTTCTGCAATGGAAAGTAAGGCTCGAAGGCAAGCGCGAGGCGGCGCCGCTCGCCAAGCGCATTCAGCTTTCTTATCTCCAAAAGAACGTCGCGCCGGAGATCTTGCAAATAAAAATCTATGAGCCGAATGAAGCCTTCCCCGAAGCCAAAAACAATTCGGCGAATCACACCGGCGAGGGCGAAGAAGGCATGGTTGGTATTCCGGGCCAAGCCGCGCCCGCCGGCAGCAAGGTGACGCAAAAAGGCGCACAGTCCGTGGGTTGGGCCGCGCGCGATGACAACAACGATGCGTTGGAATTTCGCGTGGAAATTCGCGCTGCGGGAGAAGAGGCCTGGCGCGAGCTGGCGAAAGAATATCGCGGCCAGGTTTTCACCTTCGACAGTCAAACCTTGCCGGACGGCGAATATCAATTTCGCATTTCGGGTTCCGATCGTTTGGGCAATCCGAGCGCCATGGCTTTGCAGGCAGAAAAGACGAGCGAGATTTTTGTCATCGATAATTCTTCCCCAGAAATAAGCGAGGTTCGCTTTAAAAATGAAAATCAAAAGCTGGTCGCGGAATTCGAGGCGAAGGACAAATACTCGCGTTTGAAAGAGGCGCGCTATTCCGTCAATGCGGGCGCGTGGGAACTGCTTTATCCCGCGGATGGCGTAGCCGATCAAAAAAATGAAAGCTTCCGGTTGGTGCTTCCGGAGAACAGCCGCAATCAAGTGCTCGCGCTGAAAGTGGTGGATGTTAATGGCAATCCCGGTTTTCACAAAATCAAAGTTACGCTATGAGGCAGCGCAAATGATATTTTCAGAGGCGGCACTCGCACAGATTCAGGCACAGATCAATAGCGGCAAAAATTTCATTCTCACCACGCACGTCAATCCCGACGGCGACGGCCTCGGCTCGGAAATCGCGCTCGCGCATTATCTCCGCCAGCTCGGCAAGCGCGCACAGATTTTCAATCACAGCCTCACGCCGCCGAATTACGAATTTCTCGATCCGCTCGGCGACATCCAAATCTTCGATACGGCGCGCGACAGCCAGGCCGTGGAAGACGGCGACGCCGTGTTCATTTTGGACATCAGCGATTGGAAACGGCTGCGCGATCTCGGCACACTCATACGCCCTTTGCGCATTCCCAAAATTTGCATCGATCATCATCCCCTCAACGAACCCTTTGCGGATTTGGACGTCATCTATCCGCGCGCTTCTTCGACCGGCGAAATGATTTACGAATTGCTCACGCGCCTCGGCGCGAAAATCGAAGGCCGCATCGCGCAAGCGCTTTATACCGCGATCATGACCGATACCGGCGGCTTTCGCTTTTCGAATACCACGCCGAATGCGCATCACGTGTCCGCCGCGCTCATCGGCAACGGCGGCGTGCAACCGCATCTCATCTACCAAAAAGTCTTTGAAACCCAGCCGCCGCAACGCATGAAGCTGCTCGCGCAAATTCTCGCGGATTTGCACTTCGAAGAGAAGGGGCAAATCGTCTGGTTCATCGTCACGCGCGACATGCTGAACGCCACCGGCACGCAGCCGCATGACACCGAGGGCTTCGCGGATTTCCCGCGCACCATCGACGGCGTGCAGCTCTGCTTGATGTTTCTCGAAACCAAAGACGGCAAGGTGAAAATAAGCTTTCGCTCGAAAGGCAAGCACGTCATCAACGGCTTGGCCAGTCGTTTTGGCGGCGGCGGACATCCCTTTGCCGCAGGCGCAGTGATCGAAGGCGCCATGCCGGATGTGGTGCCGATGGTTGTCGACGAAGCGCGCACATTGTTTTCGAGATGAAAACCTTTTGCTTTCGTATTATTCCCCCCTTGAGGGGGGTGTCGCTTGCGCATCCCTTTTGCAATACGAAAAATAAAATCGCACCGCGCAGGGATGAACTGCACGAAATTATGGTCAATAACAACACCACCGTCAAGGGAGGAGTTTTTCGAACCCTCTTGATGAGTCTTGTTTGCAAGCACTATGACGAATTCTTTCTACTCGCGCTCTTGTTTCTCCTCTTCCTTTGGAACTGCGCGCGGCAAGCCGCTCCTCCCGGCGGCCCGGAAGACAAAACTGCGCCGCGCGTTCTCAAAGTCTCGCCCCAGCCCGATTCCACTCACGTGAGCCGCGACACCAAATTGATTTTTTCCTTCAGTGAAAAAGTCGATCACAAAAGTTTTGAAGATGCCATCTTCGTTTCGCCAAGTCCCAGCCTTGCCAATCCCAACGCAGCAGAGTTCCGTTTCAAATGGCGCGGGCGGCAAGTGGAGGTAAGCTTTCCGGACAGTTTGCGCGCGCAACGCACCTATGTCGTCACCGTCGGCACCGAGTTGCGCGATCTGCGCAACAATCGCATGGCGAATGCTTTTACATTCGCGTTCTCGACCGGAGATAGTTTGGATCGCGGCGCGATTAAAGGCCGCGTGTTTGCCGATAAGCCCGCGGGCGCTTTGATTATGGCCTATATTCTCGACAAAGAGCGCGAGCCGAATCCCTCCACAGATTATGCGGATTACTTCACGCAACTCGGGGAGTCCGGCGAGTTCACTTTGTCTGCGCTGGCGCCGGGGAACTATCGCGTATTCGTTTTGGGAGATCGCGACGGCGACCGGCTCTATACACGCGGCGAAGAGTCACTTGGTGTGCCCACCCATGATGTGTCGCTCGCCTCCGCGGGCGCCAATCTTCGTCCGCTCAGTTTTCGTCTCGCCGTGGAAGATACTTTACGCCCGACGCTATCCGCCGTTACCGTACTGTCGGGCAATCAACTCGAATGGCGTTTCGATGAAGCCGTTGCGCCGCGCGATTCGATGTGGGCGAGGCATCTACACGTGCGCGCGGAAAACGGCGACTCGCTGCAAATCGTGCTCGCCGCGCAACATCCTTTGGATCGTGGCCTCGTGCAAACGATCATCACGCCCATGCAGAGTTCGAAGTATGCTGGTGTGGCCACGGCTCTCTTTGATGAAGCCGGCAACGAGCTTGATTCGCTCGCGCGCACAAGCGAGTTCACGGGAACGACGAATCCCGATACCACACGTCCGCGCGTGGTGAAAATTTCGGTGGCGGATAGCGCGCGCAATGTTTTGCCCGCGGCGCCGATCGAGGTGATCTTCTCGGAAATCATGCGCACCGACACGGCCTCAGCCTTGCTCGTGCAGGATTCCAGCGGCGCCGTGGTTGGAGGCGGACTGCAATGGTTGAACGCATTTCAGTTTCGCTTGCAACCGCAGCCGCATTGGAAGAGCCGCGCGCGCTACACCGTCAAAATTCAACGCGAAAAAATTTTTGATTGGAACGGCAACGCGCTGTTCGATACCACCGGACAGATTACTTTTTGGACCGTGAATGCCGACACGTTTGCTTCCATCAGCGGAAAGATTGCTGACGCAGACACGGCGGCGCGAGGCGCCATTCATCTCACTGCCAAACAAGCCGGCGGCAAAACCGAATATCGCGCCCAAACCGATTCGGCGCAGGCTTATCTCTTCAAAGCAGTGCTGCCTGGGCTTTATCAAATCGAAGCGTTTCGTGATGTGAATGGCAATGGGCTTTTTGATTTCGGCAAAGCGTTGCCGTTTCTTCCGGCGGAACGCTATTGGGCTTGGCCCGACACGATCAAAGTGCGCTCGCGCTGGCCGAACGAGAACAATGATTTTGAGATGCCGTGAGAGAAGAAGAGTTCAGTTCGCGACAATTCGAAGAGCAGCGAGCAACCCAAGGTCTACACCAGCCATTTGTGCAGAAGTAAGCTTTCCAATGCGACGTGTGATGAGACGACGCTCGATTGTCGCAAGCTTTTCCAATCGTACCACAGAGTCGGACTTGAGGCCAGTGCCAGAAAAATCTTGATCGGCGCTCTGCAGAATAACAGAAACAGCCGTTGATTGCGCAGGAAGATGGGTACCAATAAAAGCGAGGATAACGTCTCCCGCTTCGGTATTTTCATTCAATACCAGTGCGGGACGACGTTTTTGCGAGGTGAGATCAGTATACGGGAAGGCTACGGTAACAATATCACCGCGATGGAGACTTTCCATGTTTATACAGCCTCCCCATCTTCGTCCGTGTAAAGGTCGGGTTCATCTTTCAGCCAATCAAATGCTCCTCCTTGCAGTGCAATTTGCGTCATCTCACTTGCGGAGAGTTCAACGGCCTCAGTATCTCTGTTCGTCTTCGTCAACTCGCGCCATTCGGATGAATACTTACCCGCGAGACGACTGAGCGCCTGAAATTCCGCGAGAGGCAAGACAACCTCGACGACTTTGCCGGAAGCATCGCAAACGTATCTGCGGTTGATTGCGACAGACATGATTCTTGCTCGCTTTGAGTTAGCTTCAAAAGTTTTGATTATACCTTCTTCTTAAACCAAAATAAAACTTCCCGCACCGAATGTCAAGCCACAGGTGGCGCGTCCATGATGCACTTTCACTACTCCCACTCGCATTTGTTGTGTGAAGAGGTTCCCATCGCTGCGCTCGCCGAGCAGGTTGCGACGCCGTTTTATCTCTACAGCCGTCGCACGTATCGCGAAAATTACGCGCAAATCGATCAGGCTTTCGGCGCGCATCCGCATCGCATTTGCTATGCGCTGAAGGCCAATTCCAATCTCGACTTGCTGCGTGATTTTGCCGCAATGGGCGCGGGCGCGGATGTGGTTTCAGTGGGTGAGCTAAAACTCGCTCTACGGGCGGGCATTCCGGCGCACACCATCGTGTTCGCCGGTGTGGGAAAAAGAGACGACGAAATCATTGCAGGCTTGCAAGCGGGCATTCGCAGCTTCAACGTGGAATCCGAAGCTGAGCTGGCGGTGATTGACGATCTCGCACGGCAACGCGGCGAGAGCGCGCGCGTGGCGCTGCGCGTGAATCCCAACATCGACATTCACGGCCATCCTTATATCTCCACCGGGCGCTCCGCGGACAAATTCGGCATCGAATTGCAGCGCACCCGCGAGCTGTTGCGCGAAATTCATGCAATGAAAAATGTCAAGCTGGTGGGGTTGCACAGCCACATCGGCTCGCTCATTACCGAGCTTGCGCCTTACACTGAAGTCGGCAAAATCATGGCAGCGCTCGCCCAAGAAGCCCTGGCCCTTGGCCACGAGCTGGATTATGTCGATGTCGGCGGCGGCCTCGGCGTGATTTATCAAAACGCGCTCGCAGTGCAAGCTGATACCGCACCCGTCGAGGGCTTGGCGCTCTCGCCGCGTGCGGTGGCAGCGCAACTCCTGCCGCCGCTCGCAGATTTGAAGTGCGATCTCATCTTCGAGCCGGGGCGCGCGCTTGTGGCGACAAGCGGCGTGCTCATTACCCGCGTGCTTTATGTCAAACACAGCGGCGGAAAACGTTTCGTAGTGGTCGATGCAAGCATGACGGATTTGATTCGCCCCAGCTTGTACAATGCCCATCATCAAATCGTGCCCGTGCATTTCAAAAACACGGAGAGCGAGAAATGTGAAATCGTCGGGCCGGTTTGTGAGTCCGGTGATTTTTTGGCGAAGGACAGAGAGTTGGAAAGAGTGCAGCGTGGAGATTTGCTTGCAGTCATGACCGCGGGCGCATACGGCTATTCGCTCAGCTCGAATTACAACGCGCGGCCACGACCGGCAGAGGTGATTGTCGAAGGGAAGGATTATCGTATTTCGCGCCCACGCCAGGAGGTGGAGCGCGTGTGGGAGTAATGCTTATCTCGCGTGCCCGGGGCCTATGACATGAGCTCCGTAATAACCTTTGTCGCGCACGCGGTTCAAAACGTTCTTCGCAAGGCCGCGGCTGGGATATTGCCCAACGCAAACGTGCCACCTGCCATTGGCCCGGTCGACGAAATTGTTGATGCGCAGCATGCGCAACTCGAACGAAAGTTGGTCTGCCGGCTCGATGCGATCAAAGCTGCCCACCAGCACGGTATATTTATTGTCGCCGAGCTGGCTGCGCTCCGCGGGCGGGATATAATCTTCATCGTTACGATCCGGCTCCGGTACAGTTTCGTCTTCGCGCCTCGTGTCGTCCGGAACTTCGCGTTTTTCTTCTTGTATACCGTTCGAAACACCGTCGCGATTCGACGGCGGCGGGCCGCTGCGTTGCTCCGTACATGCGCTTGCAAAAAAAAGGCTCGCCATCAATACGTTTTTCAGCCAATTCGAAATTCTCATATCTTCACGATTTATTTTTTGCTTGAGTAGCAACTGCGAGCACCACCAATGTAACGACGATCAGCATCGCAACAATTCCAGCCACGTCAACGGAAGGCGGGGGCGGCTTTTTGATATCTTTTTCAGTTTTCGGTTTCGCGATATATGCTTTCGGATACCCCCGGTCTTGTATGGCTTGCAATTTGTCCTCTGCCTGCTTTTCGGTCCAATAGCGCCCGACGCTGACAACGAAGGAACCATCCACTTGCTCCCAAACGGAATTGTATACGCGTTTGGCCCTGAGTTCAGCAGAAAGCGCATATGCCGCTTCACTCTCTGCGGCCTTGAACTCCTTGACAATGATGGTGTATTCGTTTTGTGCGGGAGATTCGCCCAGGGTATACGTAGCATGCTGGTTCATGCAGCCGTGAGTGGCAGGTGGGGATTGCGGATTATCGCCCTGCCCCTTTCCGGATTCGCCGATCTGAATGGTGCAATTCCACTGGCTGCCGAATCCCACCATGACCGCGACCAGCGAGAGAATGAAACGCGGTTGTGCCTTCATTTGCATATGCGTGAGCTCTCCTTAGCCCTTGTGCTAAAATTTTGCAGCGCAAGTTAATCAAAAAAATTTTGGTTGGCAAGTTCTATCTCCAAAGGAGCGCAATATGTTGGAGATTATCCGCATTCAGCAAGCCTTAGAAAGGCTGCGGCCGCTACGTTTCGAGACGCCGTGCGTGCGCACGCCGTGGCTGGAAGAAGCGGCAAACGGTCCGGTGTTTTGCAAGCTGGAAAATCTCCAACGCACCGGCTCCTTTAAATTTCGCGGCGCGATGAACAGCTTGTTGCAACTCGATGCGCAAATACTGGCGAGAGGGATCGTCACCGCCTCCGCGGGCAATCATGGCTTGGGCGTTGCGGCCGCGGCGCGCATGCGCGGTTGCGCTGCAAAAATCTTCGTGCCGGAGAACGTCGCTTCCGCAAAAAGACAAAAACTGCAAGCACTGGGAGCGGAGCTTATCATCACGGGCAGAGATTATGATGAAGCCGAGGCCGCCGCACAACATTATGCGCACGCACATGCGCAGCGCTTCCTCCACGCATTTGACGACGATGAAGTAATAGCCGGTCAGGGCACGGTGGGAATGGAAATTCACGCGCAGCTTCCAAACGCCGGAACGGTTATCGTTCCGGTTGGAGGCGGCGGATTGATTGGCGGTTTGAGTTTGGCGGTTAAGTCTTTGCCTCCCGCCGCAAAAATCTACGGCGTGCAGAGTGAAGCTTCTCCGGCCATGCACGCCGCGCTCGCGCAAGGTCGCGTCGTCGAAACGCCGATTGCAGAGACGATCGCAGACGGTCTTGCCGGCCGCTTCGTGACGGAGAAGACTTTGCGCTTGGCGCAACAATATTGTGATGCGATGCTTTTGGTGCGCGAAGAAAGCATTCGCCGCGCCATGCGCGAATTGTACGTTCGTCACGGCTGGCGCGTCGAAGGCTCGGCTGCGGTTGGCGTCGCTGCAATTCTAGAGGGAAAGGTCGATGCCGCCGGACGTGAGTGCGCGGTGATTATTTCGGGAGGGAATATTGCGGAGGAGGTCTTTTCAGCGGCAATACAAACGCCCCCAAGCCTTGTCATTCAGGAGGAATCTTTTTAAGAGCCGCGGGGGAGATGCTCATTTGAGAATTTTGCCGGGCACGAAAAAAGATTCCTCCAGAATGACAACTCAATGGGGCGGTTTCATTGTTTTGCGCCCCTGCTCAAAACTCCACGCCCAGCGAAAAGCGCTGCACATTCTCCAGCAAGCCGAAATCCGCATACGCATAATCGACGCGCAGCTTGGTGCTTGTGCCCCACAAGCGATATTGCAGGCCTGCGCCCATCGCCAAACCTTCTTCCGTGTCTCTGCGGAAGAGCGTGCCATACCCGCCGCGCAGGAACAACGTCTCTGCGAAGGCCAATTCCGCGCCGCCATTGACGCTTTCCGTGTTGTCGTTGGGGTGCAGGGCATCCAGGCCGACGCTCAAACGGAAATTTTCACTCTTATACAACTCGGTGGCAACGCCCACGCGAAAGGCCAAGGGCAGCGGGAAGCTCTCCGTTTCATATAGAGCGTTCACAAACTCGACGTTGCCCTGATTGAGCGGATCGGGATCGTTGCTAAACTGGATGTCACGGCCATCGAGGCGCATGTCCGAGCCAAAGTTGACGATGCTTGCGCCGAGACGAACATTTTTAAACGGCGTGGTGAAAAGCGCGCCAATGTCGATGGCGACCGCCCCCGCGCTCATGTGCCAGATATTTTGCCGAATGAATTTCACGGAGCCGCCAATGGCAAAGCGATCAGTCAATTGGCGCGCGAAAGTTAATCCGATCGCGAGATCATTGGCGTTGAAAAGCTCGCCGGTGCCTTCCGGTCGCTCGACGGTGCGCACCGCTTCGTCGGGCGTGCTCAGGCTGATGACATTCAAGCCCATGATGCCGACTTCGCCGAGATTGAATGCGACCGCGGCATAGTTGAAATTCATATCAGCCAGCCATTCGCTGTGCACGAACATCGCGCCGACGCCGCGATGATGCCCCAGCCCGGCCGGGTTCCAGTGCATGGCGCTAAGATCGCCTTCCATCGCCGCGAATGCACCACCCATGGCCGCGCCGCGGGCATCCACACCGATCTTCAAAAATTGCGCGACCGTGGTGCCGGTTTTGGTGATAGTCTGCGTGTTGTCCACTTGCGCGTGCAGCGACGAGAGAAGGAGCGCTGCGAGGAGCATTATCAAAACAGGAAATCTTGTTTGCATGTTATCGCTCTCTTTTCGTTTGATCGTCAACCTCGTCTCTTTGTCTTCCCCGACTTCATCAATCCAACACTCCACCAATCCATTACTCCGAGCGTTTATTTGATCACCGCGAGCCTGCCGATTTTCTGCCCGAGTGCGCCGGCATCAACGTGATAGATATACACGCCGTACGCCACCGGAAAATTATCGCGCGTGGTCAAATCCCAAAAGGCTTGGCCGTTATCCATGGTGGCATTGTGCTCGATGACGTCGACCAACTCCCCGGTGACAGTGAAAATGCGAATGGTACACTGCCTCGGGAGCAAATCGAAATAGAGGCGGCGCTGGCCGCGATCACGCGGGTTCTGCAAATCGAGCGGCTCGATGGCATTGGTCACGACATAGGGATTGGGCACCACGCGAATCTTATCCAATTCGTTCACGGCGCGCTCTTCTTCAATCTTTGCAGCCTGCGTTTTGAATGTATACACATCGGATGCGTCAAAGGGGCGGTTCGTGGCGATGAAATAAACGTCGCCCGCGGTGGGCGCGACGGGGTTGTTCTGCGGCGCGGTAAAAACGAATTCCCACGTTTGCACGATACCTTGATCGCCTTTGAGCAAAATCGCGCGCTCATCCGGCGTCCATACGCTGTCCGCTTTCACCGTTTCCAAATAGACCATGCGCACCTTTTTGGGTATGCGGCCCTTGGTCACGTCCCATACTTCGATATTCGCTTTGATGTAACCGAAACCGGGACGCGCACTGCTATCCACAAGCGTATTGAAGAAACGCACTTCATAATCCGCCGCTTCCTTGTTGCGATCCACTCCATTAAACGGCTTGACGCTCGCCGCATAGTTGGATTTGCTCGCCGAAGTCCAGCCGGTGCGGGTCAAATCCAAATCCAATGTCACATCTTTCGCATAGATGCGCATGCCGTCAAAAAACGGATTGCTTTCTTCCAACGCGAGCAGGCGGCTGTCTTTCACGGCGAAGTAGTTATACGTCGCGCGCAAGGCCGCGCCTTCGGCAATCGCGCCGCCCGGAATGGCGCGCACGAGGCCTTCGCTTGCGAGCAATTCGTAGTCGGTATTGCGCGTAAATGTGCGGGCGCCGTCCACGCTGGCCAGCGTGAAAGTGGAGTCATTGATGTTGCGCTGCGCGAGTTTCACGAATTGATCGACACGCGCGGTAATGTTATTGCTGACCGGTTTGCGGTCTTCCACGGAATAACGCGTTGGGTTGGCGGCAAACGTCACGCGGAATTCGTTGTCCGCTTCGAGCACGCGCGGGTCCACAACTTCAACCTGCAAGGTTCCGGTCGAAACACCGGAGGCGTGCGTAATGCGATTCGACTCGCCGTTATCCTGCAACTGGCCCTTGATATATCCGGCGCTGGGCGCGCGTGGAACCACGCGCACAGTGTTGACGTCGAGAATGATTTCGTTGGTCTCCGGGTTGACGGTAATGTTCTTCGAGCACTCGGTTGGCGGAATACTTTGCGGCACGTCGCCATTATCATACGAGACCACGGCGTAGTAATACGTTTGGCCGTTGACCACGTTGTTCGAATCTACAAACGCATGACGCAGGCCGGTGTTGTTGCCCAGATTGTATGCAATGCCGCGGCCGGCATAGGGCACGGCACTGAGGCCGCTGTACTCATTGGCCAAATCATAACGCGCCGCGGCGCCGCTCGCCGTTTTCAGCGGCTCGAACAAGAAGCGCGTGCCGTTGGCGTCGGTGATGACTTGTTGATCAAGAAAATTCGGATCGGTGCTGCGATAAATCACGTAGCCTTCGAAATCGTTGCGCTCCGAGATCGGATCGAACGAGCTTTCCGCCGCATTATCCCAATATAACGTTACTTTACGGTCGCCGGGCACCGCGGTCACCGTGGGTTTCTCCGGCGGCTTCGCGAATTGATAATTGATTTCATAGATCTGCTGCGCGGTGAGCGCATTGAGTGTCAGGTCTTCGCGATCCTGGCCCACGATCAACGCAATGGAGAAGCGTCGAATCGCGCCTTTGGGCAGTTTCAGCGGACCGGAGCCGTAGAGAAAAACAAAGTCGCCTGCTTGCGTGGCGTTGGCCGAATCAAACTTGCCCGGCTGCAGATAATTGCGAAAGATGTATTCGTCCGCGGAGATCACGTTCTGCCCGCCGAACGGCGGCGAAGCAAAACTCGTCAAACCGATTTGATCGGACTCATCAAGGTCGGTGAATTCGAAATTCGGCTCGCCCGGCTCGCGAATATCATAGGGATCGCCGGCCGTGGGCACGCCGTCGCCCTCGCCGCGATCGCCGGTATTGGGCACGCCGTCCACGCCCACGTCGTCCTTATCCGGGTTCCAATCGAGATCATTGTCGAGGCCGTCGGTCTGGCTTTCGTCGATCATGCCGTCGCCGTCATTGTCGATACCGTCGGTGGGATCGCCGGGGCTCTCAAGAAATTTATAACCGAAATAACCCGGCCGGCGCCCGACCACGTCGCTGCGGCCGTCGGCATCCCAACAATAAACCATGTTGATGTTGCGATCGAAAGAGGAGAGATCATCGTCCCAATTGTTCGGGCCGCCCACGTGGGGATCGCCCCACATGCCGAAGGTGACGTTGTCCAAATCCTTGTCGCTTTTGTTGGTGATTTTATATATGAGAAAGATGATGTCCTCCGCGAGCGGATTGGACCATTGATAATAACGAAACTCGATTTCAAGCCCGAGGCCGCGACGCGTGGAGTCGTTCTCGAAAGGATAATACCGAAATTCCTTATTGCGGCGATCATCACACACAAAGAGCGATTCGAGATCGGCATTGCTCGCGCCTTGGCGCAGCGCGCCCGGCCATACGTAACGTTTGAGATTGGGATTGTACCAACCTTCCGGCCAGCTATCGGGTTTGCCGTCGCCGTCGCGGTCAAGATCGTTCACCGTGGGGATGCGATTGCTGAGCACGTTGGCATAAGGCACGCCGCCGTCGTCGCTCGTAGCCAGAGGCTCCCATCCCCAAAACTCTCGGCCATCGGGCGAAACTTCGCCGCCGTTCGAAATCAAGCCGTCGCTGATGACGAGCGCAACCCAAGTGGTATCGCCGTTCGGTTTGATGATGGGGCGATTGTTCGCATCGCGTTTGATGTACGCGTCGCGATGGCTGCGCGGCGGCACTTCGACTTCCGCGGCGATGAACGGCGCGAACTCATAGCCGTAGCCCAAACCTTCCCACACAATATCCGTGGTGCGATTGCCGGGGCTGGAGATCGAACCATAGTTCCAAATCTCCGTGGTGATCTTGTTGCCGTTGATGATGGCTTTCTGGCGCGGCGCGAGATTATCGTTCGCAGCCTGTGCCTTGCGCAACGCTTGTTCATAAAGCTTCTCACGCCATTGATAATAGTCGCGGTGCTCCGACTCGCTCCAATTCTTCTGCGGGCCTTGCTTGTACCACTCCAACGAGCCGCGTTTGGGTTGGTTTTGCGGGAAGACTCGACTAGACGCGAGGAGGATGAATGTCAAAAACAAGATTGTCGCTTTTGAGCAATTGATTCGTGGGTTCATGAAGCTCCCTTCGTTGATCTCGTGTTCAGCCATGAAATGATCACTATTGAGCGGCATTGGTTTGCATGCGTCACTCAGGCCGCAGCCTGGGGTTGAGAAAGCGCGGCAGATTCCGGTTGACAGGCTCTGAGCCATGCTTTGAAATCGTCGAGCGATTGCAAATCGAGAATGGCGAGAGTCAGAGCGTCGAGTTGCTCGCCGCTCAACTTTTGCAAGGAGATTTTGACGTCAGTGGCAAGCTCGCCGAAGCGCTTCTCCAACAGCTTTTGCAGTATCACGTGTTTGCCTTTGATCTCGCCTTCGATCTCCCCTTTGATCTTACCCTCAGCCCATCCTTTGTTGTGCTCCTGGGTCAGCCATTCCGAAAAAATCGTGGTTTCGCGTACCATGGGAAACTCCAATCTTAGTGCTTGTTTGATCAATTCTTCTGCAAATATACGCGCGGCGATAATCGCGCCGAGGCTTTTCAACTCCAACCGCTCTTTCGGGTCGGCGACGGTCTCGACGATTTCGTTGACTTCTTCTAAAATCTTGGGGTCCGGCTCCGCCTCGAAGAGCGGGAGAAACGGCGCCAACTCTTTCAACTCGCCGCTGCGAATGCGACCCGCATGCTCCCAGAGCAGCACGCGCGTGAAGCGGAACCCGTTCTTCAAGCCGCCCAAGTCTTCTTCAAAGCCGTCGGGAAACGTGACGTACTTGCCGCGCTGCAAGTACACGAGCGCGGTGATCACCGGCACGCCTAAAGCTTCACGAAAGGCGGCATTCTTCAAGAGAAACTTGCCGAAGTCACGGCGGTCCGGCTGCGCGATGGCTTCGAGCAGTAAGCAGCCTTCTTGCACGCCGTCGTGAATGCGCCAAACTTTATCCGCACGATGTTCCGGCGTTTGGATTTGCGCATCTTCTACGCTCTGTAATTTCACCGCGCGTTCACGCCCGAAGAACAAATCCAGAAAACATTCCGGGTGACGCTGCGCGACGGTTTTGATCGCGTGATCAAGCTCTTGCAAGTTTCACCCTCCGAAGAAAACGAATTTTGCCGAAACAAGCAACGCTTCAAAACTCCAGCGACATGCCGAACTGCACGGCGCGCGGCGCGCTGTAATAGTTCGGCCGGATTTGATACTCCGACCACGTGTGCACCCCCGGCTCGCCGTAGTGACGAATCAGCGCTTCGGTTTCCTGCGAGCTGCGATTCACGAACGTGTAACCCGAGCGGCCGGTGTCGTCGAACACAAAGCGCTCGTTGCGCGTGTCGAAGACGTTGAAGACCTTTGCGAAAAACACGAAGTCGAGCTTGTTCACGCGGAGGTTCTTAAACACGCGCAAGTCCACGTTATTCTGCCACGGCTTATTGCCGCTATTGTCCTCGGGCACATAGTTGGCGTTGGGAATGTTGGGCGTGTGCGGCCAGCCGCTGCTCACTTTGCCGATAAAGCTCACGCCCCAATTATTCGGCTCGCTCAACGTGACCGTGGTGTTCAGCACGTGGCGTTGATCCCAATCGAGCGGCACGATTTGCTTCTCCTCTTCAATGCCGGAAATCGCGCTGAAGAAAAACGCTCCGTCGCGCACGGCATTGCCGTCCGCGGTTTGAAAAGTATAATCCACCCACGCCGAGAGCTTGGTTTGGCGATCGTAGCGTTTGGTGAGACTGAGCGTGAAGCCCTTCACCGCGCCGTAATCTTTGTTGAGATAAACGTTGTAACTGCTCGGCCCGAATTGCGCGGATTCATAGCGAATGCTCTGCACCGCGAGCAAGTCGCGAATGTCTTTTGAGAACAAACTCATCTCGATCGCGAGCGCCTCGCCGAGCTGTTGCTGCAAACCGAATTCATAATTCACCGTCTTCTCCGGCTTCAAATTGGCGTAGCCCACGGAAGGCGCAAGGCCCGCACCGAAAATCTCGCTGCTGTACAAACGCCGCAACGCGGGCATCTGATAAAAGTGGCCGTAGGAAAAGTGCAAAATGCCTTTGTCCGTAATCGGAAACGCCACGCCCAGACGCGGAGAAACGCGCTCCTTCACTTCTGCGGCCGCGCGCGCGCCCTGCGGATTCAAAAGGTTCACGAAATAATCGCTGTTCGGGTCGAAGCGATCATAACGCACGCCCGCGTTGATGATCATGTCGTGGTATTCGATCTTGTCCTGCAAATAAGCGGAGAATTGCAGCGCGGTTTTGTCGTAAAGCGTGTGGCTCGGCGATTCGTTCGCGGGCAACACCGTGGGTTTGCGATATTGTTCGTTGTCGTAGAGAATCGTGATGTTCTCTTCGCTCAAATCATCCTGCCGAAAACTCACGCCGGTTTTGATCTCGTGCTGCGTGGTGATCTGGCTGGTGAAATCCAGTTTGCCGCCGTACGTTTTCGAATCGCGATACACGTGGCCCATCTGCGTGCCGCCGAAGACGAAAGTCGAGGAACTGGGCGTGCCCACGATGCGCGTGGTGGGCACGTAACGCGGATCGAGCGGGTCTTCGTAAACGAATTGGCGAAAGCGCGTGGTGGCATAAAAGAAATTCGCTTCGTAAAAGCTTTTGGTGAAGGCGTGATTCAATTTGAGCGAGTAGTTGTAGCTGTCGTCCTCGTAGTTGTACGTGCCCTCGGGATTGAAGCGATAGGCGTGCTCATAAAGTTTGTAGCGCGCGCCGTCGAATAGAAACTGCGAGGTCAATTTGATCTTCGGGCTGAGGCGATATGCGAGCTTGCCGATGAAATTATAATCACGGCTGGGATTCATCGGCACGAAAGCGCTGTCGCCGTTCAACTCGATGTACCAATTGTTGTCGTTGCGAAAATTCGCGGAATCGCCGGGCAAATGCTCGCGCACGCCGTAACGTGAACCTTCGTCGTCGTCATAGCGGCCGGAAAAATTGAAGGTGAATTTGTTCGATTTGCCGAAAAGCGGCACCGGGCCGTTGAACGTGCCTTCGAACACGTAGTTCGCAAAAGGATTTACGTCGTCGATGTTGTAAAAAATGTCCTTGCCGTTGGAGAGGTAATCGCCGGTATAGGCCGAGAAGCTGCCGCTGTAATTCGAGCCGCCTTCGCGGAGTTGAATGTTCACGATGCCGCTCATGGCGTTCCCGTATTCCGCATTGAACGCGCCGCTGATCACTTTCAACTCTTCCACGGCTTTGTTGGAAACGTTGTTCGCCAGGCCGTTGGTGAAAAACGGATTCACCACCGGAATGCCGTCGATGTAGTAGCCGATCTCGTTCGAGCGGCCGCCGCGAATGTGCAAAGCGCCGTCCGCGCCCGTGTTCACGCCCGCTTGCGTGGTGAGCACGCCGATGAAGCTTTCCACCGGCAGTTCTTTGATCTCCTCCGCGGTCTTGATGTTCTGCGAGGCGGTCAGATCCTTTTGCACGAGCGGGCGCTCCGCGATCACGACCACTTCCTGCCCTTCCAACACCTCCGTGCTCATTTCGAAATCCTGGCGCGTGGTATTATCCACGCTCACGCGCAAGTTTTCCACGCGAATCGCGGCGTATCCGATCAACGAGGCGCGCACCGTGTATTTGCCCGAGGGCACATTGAGTATGACGTACTCGCCGTGGATATTGGTGGCCGCACCCAAAGTCGTGCCCTCGATCAGCACGTTCACGCCGGGCAGCGGCTGCTTGGTCTCTTTATCGATCACCATACCCGCAATTTTGCCGCCCACGGCGAAAACCTGCGAGACGCAGGCAAACAACAACACCATCATACCGCGGCAACTTCTCTGCGGAATCAGCCTCATAATCAAAACCTCCGTAAAATTTATCCACTCGTTCGCATCTGTTAGCCTGATTTCGACGACCTCACTTGATTGCAATTGTCATTCAGGAGGAAGCCTTTTAAGTGCAACCGGCTTGGTTTGGCTTAAAAAGATTCTTCCGGAATGGCAAAGGTGAAAATCGTCATGGCAGGCTTGTCGCACACGTGATGAGAACGGTATTCTTCATTCAAATTACGGCTTGCAGAAGCCGGGCTTGCGGTCTCACCCTTCAATTCGTTTCTGCTTCAAACGCAAGCCCGACTTCGCGCAACCATTCACTTCCAGCAACCAGCAGCCAGTAACCAGCCCTACTTCATCAACGTCATGCGCAGCGATTGCTTGTACGCACCGGAAGTCATGGTTAAAATATAAACGCCGCTGCTCAAGCTGTTGCCGTGCTCATCCTTGCCGTCCCACGTGAGATTGTATTCGCCCACGCCTTGCTCGCGCGCGACGAGCGTGCGCACTTCCGCGCCGAGGGCATTGTAAATCGCGAGGCGCGTGAAGCCCGGCTGCGCCACGTAGTATTTGATGTTGGTCGTGGGATTGAACGGGTTGGGATAGTTCTGCTCCAAACGATAGGAGCCGGGGTGATTCACCCCGCGATCGGCAACGCTCACCGCGCCGGTGACTTTCAGCGTATCCCAACTCGTGGTCGTGAAGCTGTTCGTCGCGCCCACGCCCGGAGGAGAAATGAAAAACACGTGCTCGTTGGAATTTTCCATGAGCACGATGTTGCCCGCGGGATCGAACGCAAAGGCCGCGCGCTCGTTGATGTTCGAGTCGCCGCCGTAGAGATCGACTTCGCTCACGAGTTGCACCACGCTCGGAAAAGCGGAATTAATGTCATCCACGCGCCAAATGCCGTCGCCGCCGTTGCCCGAGCCCGCGCGTGTGGAATAGTAGAGCACATCGTCGGAAGCCACGGAGGGATCATTGCCGTGGTGAATCTCAAGTTCGGCAATGCGAAAGGTTAAATCCGCACCGAAGCTCCAAAGCGCCGCGGTTTCATTCACCGGCAGCGTGCCGGAGATATCGAACTTGTATAAACCGAGCGGCGTGCCCGCGAGGTTATTGTCCGCGCGAAAACTGAGGTACATAAAACCGTCGTCATCCAACTCCACTTCACGCGGGAAAAGCGCGGCAAACTCCGCCACCACTTCGGGCGTGCCGGTGAAAACGCTGTCAGTGCCGAGGTGCGCGCGCACGACTCTTTTGTCGTCGCAGATGTAAAGCACTTTGTCCGTGCCTTCACCGACTAGTTTCAAACCTTTGGGATTGGTCAAGCCCTTTACCACTGCGGTGAGTTTGCCGTTGGTATCCAAACGCCGCACTTCGCCGAAAGGAATCGCGGAAACGTAGAAGCTCTCGTTCTCGTCGAGAATGCCGTCGATCATCGTGGCCGAACCGGCGCCCCAATCGATCGTGCCGCCCGCGCTAATATCCGGAACCAGAAGCTCTTTGGCTTCGCCGTCGGGAGAGAAGACCAATATTCCCTTCAACAAACTGCCGCCGGCGTTGGGCGCATAGGTGAGGCCGAAGAGCGGGCTGTGTTGATCGAGCACCACGTCCGCGCCGCGCGTGAAAATGCCGATGCCGCCGGAATCGAAAAATACTTTCCACGCCGTGGTGGAAAGGTTCGGCTGCTCCGCGGTGATTTCATAGAAATAATTTTTGCCCGCCACCGCGCCCGTGCCGTCCCACGTCGTGGATTGCTGCCCGCGGCCGAGCGCGCCCAAATCCGCTTGATACACGGGCACGTCCGAGCCGATTTCTTTCACGGCAATACGCACCGCCGTGGCATTGTCATTAAGCGTGAACCAAAAGCGCGCGCCCGTGCCGTCGCCGAAATTGCCGTCGAACGGCGAGCCGTCCGGGTTGGTGACTTTGAGCTGGCCGGCGTAAACGTTCGCCTGCGCTTCGTGCGCGTGCGACAGCAGGCCGAGGCTCAGAAGAATGATGAAAAGACGCGTCACAACTTTCATGTGCAGCTACCTCCGCGTTTGATGAACAACCATTTGATATTTGGCTTAAAACTTATTGATCTTCAACCAGAGAATCCGAGCCTCTATTTGGCGTTCACTATTGATTTGCAAAGCTGCGATCGTCGCGCGACCGATCGCAGTTCGACCGAGGAGCCGGGTTTTGTTGCGATTCCATCGGAAATGATTCCCCCAACGATCGCGCCGCGGGTTATAAATTCGGATGTGACGTTTCCTCGCGAGGTCAAGAATCAATTGCTTTTGATACTTGTGGCCATTGCAGGCATGGCAAGCGAGCGCGAGGTTGTCCAACTCGTCGCTGCCGCCAAACACGCGAGGCACGATATGATCGACAACGAACCGATGATTGAAGAAGATTTCCGGGGCATGACAATACTCACAGCGATGCCTCGCGCGCGCAGCCACGTTTTCATACAAACCCACCGGCATCTTTCCAACCTACCGTTGTGCTTGCCGGCGGCGAGGGGCGCGTTTGGGCCTTAGCCGGGAAGGGTGCAAAGAAGCCAGCGCCTTCTTCTTCTTTAGATTGCCCTGCTCGTCAAACAATTCCGGATATTTTTTTTGCACGAGTTGCTTCGTGTTGGAAATGGCGGCGTCAAATTCGGCATGGGCCAGGGCGATGAGCTCGGCTTGCTCTTGCAGGGTCAAAACACGAACGTCTTTTTCCTGCAAAAGTTCGTCGTAGCGCGAGGCGTTCTGCCGAGGAGCATGGGAACTCTTTAAAACGGTCAGTTGAATTCCCACTTGATCGCCGGGATTGAGGCCGAGCCGTTTTTGAATCGAAGCGGCAATGGGTAATGTGCCGTTGTTCAAAACGATGGAAGTGAAATGAGCGTTCATAAAACTCCCTGCAGAAAATTCCGGTTAAACTCGAGGAAGAGCGCCGGCAATATACAAAACGACACGGCCCGAGACAAGAAAACCATCTTTAATCATCTTGAAAAGAAGCCGGGGCTTGCGCCACAAGAGCTGAGAAGCAGCAAAAACTCCTCGACGCAAGCCCGACTTCACAAAGCTTCACCTTCAGCAACAAACAACCAGCGGCCAGCAACCAGATTTACTTCAACAACGTCATCGACTTCGTCTTTTTGAAATTGCCGAACTCCAACGAATAGAGATACACGCCGCTGGAAACGCGCGTGCCGTGTTGATTACGACCGTCCCATTGCACTTTGTAACTGCCCGCGCTCTGCACTTGATCATCGACCAACGTGCGAACGACGCGGCCCATCATGTCGTAGATGCGCAGCGAAACGCGTTTGTTGATGGGGAGAGAATATCGAATCGTCGTAGTGGGGTTAAATGGGTTGGGATAGTTTTGTTCCAACACATAATCATTCGGCGTAATGAACGTCACGTCTCTTTGTTCAACCGCGGTGCCCGTGCCGGTGAATTCGAGACGCACAACGGCCCAATCCTTGGGATTCTTAATTTTGGTGATCAGAGTGTCGTAACCGGAGCCGTTCCATTTGTACGTTGTGGTTGTGAGGCTGTCTTGCGAACCCTGAAAACTTGCGAGCAATTCATAATCACCGTCGCCGTCGAAATCGATCGGGCTGCCATTGAAATGAACTTGCGTCTTGGAGGGAAAATATCCAGAACTGGGCGTTGTCGTGGTGGTCATAACGCCTGCGGAATCGCGCACCGTCATTGAATAAAATAAATCCGGTTCACCGGCATAAATAACGCGCGTTTCATAGTCCGCGGGATTTCTAGGATCAGCTCCGATAAATTCCGTGCTCGTGATCGCTCTAGGATAACCGGTTGGGAAAGTGCCCACAACAATGTTGGGGCGTCCGTTTTTGTCGACATCAAAGATGCTTGCGTGCAATTGGCCGACGTTGGAGCCGATTTTCACGACGTGACTTCCATCGATGGATAGCACGTCATCGCCGCTTTTGTAATCGACCACCCATAAATCTCCGGTTTGAAAGTTGGGATAAAACACTTCATCATCGCCGTCACCGTCAATATCGGCAACATCCCCGCCAAAAAGAGCGACATGATCGAGCGGCGCCGTCGCTTGCAAGTTCCGAGTCGGCGAAGTGGGATCCGGCGCTTGATACGAATCCGGGCCGGTTACGTCAAGATTAAAAAAATTGAAGAAATTCCAGGTATTGCAGACAATTTCATAGGTGCCGTCACCGTCGAGATCCGCTGGTAGAGCCTCGACCGGCAGACCGCCGCCATAACCGACTCGCCGCACATGATACTCGGCCTTCCAGGTTTCGAAACTGCCTCCCGAATTATGCTCGATGTCGCCATCAACAGAGACGATCATGAACCCGCGAAGCTGATCAAATGTCGCTCGTGTTACCGGTAGCAATAACTCTTGCTTGCCGTCACCGTCGACGTCTACAATGTTCATGGCTTCAACGTCTGCACGATGATTATTGGGAGCAGTTCCACAACAAGTGTCGATTTCAACGCTGACAATCGAAGAATAGGTTGTTCCATAATTGTCGCTGCCGATCACGCCATCCCATTCAAAAACGCGCACCCCGGTCGGTGTCGAGGCGAGAGAGAAATAAATTTCACTTTTGCCGTCTCCGTCGAGATCGCCGGTTGTGACATAACGGGGGTTCGAGCCATATCGCCGATTGACACCCGCGGCTGTGTCAGGTGGAGACGTCCAAACTTGCTCAAAAACGTCGCTTGCTACGTCATATTCAAAAACGCGAACGCCGGCAGAACCATACTCCGCAAGAATAAGTTCACTTTTGCCGTCTTTATCCAAATCCATTCCGCCGACAACCGTTCGAGCATTGACATTGACGCCATTGCCGCTGCGAGCTAGCAAGGCATCAACGCCTGTATAAGATATTTTGTTTTGGATTTCCCACCCCTCCGCCAGTTTATCCGCGGTCGTGGGATCATATTCCAACACGAGAATCAAAGGTTGCGCGGCATTCGAGGCGTCGTGATTGGTGATCACGACTTCGCGCAGGCCGTCGCCGTCAAGATCGACCGGCGAGATGCGCAACGGATACCACCAATCGCGCGGATCGCCTGTGCTATCCAAAATTTTCGTCCATTCGTAGCTGCTCGAATCCTTGGGGGAGCCGATGCCGAGGTATTCGATGCGATAAATTTTTTCGTCGCTGCCGGCGTTGGCGATGATATCGAAGCGGCCATCACGATCGATGTCGCCGAGATCGCCGCCGCGCGCGGCAACGCTGGGATCATATGTGCCGACCCGCGTGAAATTCGTGCCTGTGAGCGTGGCCACGTCGGCATTGTCATCGAGAAAATAGAGCACGCCGTCCATCATGGGAAACCACGCTTCGAGACCTGCATCTGCATCCACGTTGGCGAAGAGCAGTTTATGGCGATTGAACGAGCCAGGGTCATTCACCGGAAAAATCTCATTGAGATCGACTTGCAGGGCGTACGCATTGGTGTCGGCAGCCTCAAAAACCGCCATACTCCAGTTATCCCAGGTGTTGTACCAAATTTCCTTTTTGCCGTCGCCATCGTAGTCGACGACTTCGACATCATAGGTGCCGCCGCCGCCGAGCACGTCATTGCCGGCCTCGAACTCGATGTTGAAAGATGCGAAATCATCAAAATCATTGCCTACAAGAGAACTCACAACTAGTTCGCGGCGATTCGCGGTGCGCGATTGAATGACAAGCTCGATCTTGCCGTCGCCATCCACGTCGTCTAACTTCAAGCCCGAAGGACGAAAATCGAGCGCGCCTGCGCGGCCGCAATCATAGATCAAAGTCGGGTTCGCGGGAAAGCCGCCGCTGGCGTCTTGTTCAAAAATAAGAAGCTTATTTGTGCTGGGCGCAACGGTGGGCGCGCCGAAATAGATTTCCCATTTGCCGTCTTTATCAATGTCGCCATAGGTGAGCGCGGGCAACGAGTTGCAAAGTTCCGTGGTGGTGTAGTGCCATACGTGGCTGTATTGATCATTGCCCGTGGCTTCGTATAAATAGATATCAAGAAAACCCGTGGAAGGTCCACCGGGTGCGAGCGTTTCATCGGTCGCAAACAGAATCTCGCGGCGGCCGTCGCGGTCGAAATCCATGCCCACTTCGACTTTGCTGCTGCCGAAGTATTCGACCGGACGGAAATTGCCGTCCGCGCGCGGATTGAGCGCCCACGAAACTTTAAAACCCGGGCCGGGATTGTATTGCGCTTGCGCGGAAGAAGAGCTTCCGTCCATCGCAAGCAACAATAACACAAGACTCATCGCGCCGAAACACTTTAACACATTTCTCATCACATAACCTCCAGTTGGTTTGAGGAGTGAATGGTGGATTGCAATAAAACTTTTGCCGTGAACGATACAAAACATTCAAGGATAGTGGAAGGCGGGAATTGCAGAAAGAGCAAACAACGCGGGATATTCAAGTCGAGCCTTTCGAGCATTTCGTGTTGCACTAGAAGAACGATCATGCCAACGCAGCTTGCAGACGGGAGGTCTGCGCTATATCGTGCCACTGTCGAATGAAGGCCGATCCTGGAATGATAAGGAGGAAACTCCGTTCCTCGAAGGCTGGATGGAAGAGACGTGCGGCCTTTCGCGGAGGCGCACTGAAAGTGGGCGAAAATATAAACGCTCCGCGCCTGTGAGTCAAGCCATTTTATGGCAAAGATGTAATGCCTCAGTTACGGGTGGAGTAGCGCAGGCATCCTGCCTGCAGACAAGATGTCTGCGCTACGTTTTCCACCAATAACTGAGGCATTACGCAAAGATGTAATGCCTCAGTTACGGGTGGAGTAGCGCAGGCATCCTGCCTGCAGACAAGATGTCTGCGCTACGTTTTCCACCAATAACTGAGGCATTACGCAAAGATGTATTTGCCTTTCTCCTCGCGTTGTGCTAATCTGACACCTAAGCAAAAAGTTGCAACACATAAGCTGCAATCAAAAAGAATTTCGTAAGCGGAGGAAGCTGATAAGCGGATTCGAGCCTGCACTCTATCTGTTTCATCCGATTACAGGGCATTTGAGAAGTCCCCCCTTCAGGGGGGTTAGGGGGGTGTTGTTCGGTATCATGAAGCAGTGAAGAGCGTTTTCGAGAGGTATTGCAAAGCAACATGATGATTTTTTAGTTCATCCTCGTTCTCAAAACACCCCCTGGCCCCATACGTGTTAAGCTAAGCGGATTCGCACAACGTGTTCCCCCTTTGAGGAGGGCCAGGGGGGTGTTCTTTGGGGCGACGATGCTATTCAAACATCATCACATGTTTTAATGCTTTTCAAACTGCTTTTCACTTGGCTCACGATACCGAGCGACACCCCCCTACCCCCTCAAGGGGGGAATTGTTGAATACTCGGACTTTTCAAATGCCCGCTTACAGAAAAATTTTTGCGCAATTTCGGCTGGCTTAAGGTTAGAACATTGGTGAGGATGCTTATGCACAAAATTGTCGAATGCGTTCCGAACTTTTCCGAAGGCCGGGACCAGAGTGTGATCAAAAAGATCACCGAGGTGATTGCAGGCGTGCGCGGCGTGCAGCTTTTGGACGTCGATCCGGGCGAGAGCACGAATCGCACGGTGGTGACCTTCATCGGCGCGCCCGAGCCGGTGCAAGAAGCCGCGTTTCGCGCGGTGAAAATCGCCGCAGAGCTGATTGACATGCGACAGCATCACGGCGAGCACGCGCGCATGGGCGCAACGGACGTGTTGCCCTTCGTGCCCGTGGCAAACGTGATGATGGAAGAATGCGTGGTGATGGCGCAACGCGTGGGCAAACGCATCGGCGAAGAGCTGCACATTCCAGTGTATTTATATGAGTATGCCGCGCTCCGCCCCGAGCGGCGCAATCTCGCCACGATTCGCGCGGGTGAATACGAGGGGCTGCCGCGCAAACTGGCCGATCCGCAATGGCGGCCGGATTTCGGGCCGGCAGAATTCAACGCCAAAAGCGGCGCCACCGTGGTGGGCGCGCGCGATTTTTTGATCGCATACAACATCAATCTCAACACCACGGACCGGCGTTATGCCACCGACATTGCGTATGCGCTGCGCGAGCGTGGCCGCTGGAAGCGCGCGGGCAACATTTCTCCGTTTTATTACAAGGGTACGGTGGTCAATTTCGAGGCGGGAAAATTTCCGTGCGGCAATTGCGACTTCGTGGGCAAAACTTTGGAAGAGCTGGCCGCGCATTATCAACAGCAGCACGGCGGCGATTTGTACGCGCGCTACAAGTCGCTCGGCATGGACGTGAGTCATCTCGCGGGCGCGCCGGTTTACGCCGACGGCAAATTCACGCACGTGAAGGCCGTGGGCTGGGTGGTGGAGAATTACAAACGCGCGCAGATTTCGATCAATCTCACGAACTACAAGATAGCGCCGCCGCATCTTGTGTTCGAGGAAGCGCGGCGTTTGGCCGAAGAGCGCGGCATCATGGTCAACGGCTCGGAGATTGTGGGCGTGGTGCCGTGCGAGGCCATGCTTATGGCCGGCAAACATTTTTTGCGGCGCATGCGCAAATCGACCGGCATTCCGGTGCGCGATATTTTGGAAACCGCGGCGCAATCTCTGGGCTTGCGCGAAGTGGCGGAGTTTGAGCTCGACAAAAAGATTCTCGGCATTCCGCAAGCGCACGGCCCGCTTGCGCATCAAAAGGTCACGGATTTTGTAGATGAGGTTTCGCGCGACACGCCCGCGCCCGGCGGCGGCTCGATTGCTGCGCTGGCCGGGGCGCTCGGCGCCGCGCTCGCCTCAATGGTGGTGAATCTTTCCGCGGGCAAAGGCGAGTACGATGCGCGCTACGACGAGCTGTGCAATTTAGCCGAGCGCGCACAACACGTGAAAGATGAACTCGTGCTCGCGATCGATGCGGATACCGAAGCTTTCAACGCCGTATTGCAGGCGATGCGGCTTCCCAAAGACACGCCGCAACAGAAAGAAGCGCGCAGCCTCGCCATGCGTGAAGGCTATAAAGCTGCGGCGCGCGTGCCGTTGCGCACGGCCGAGCAATGTTTCGCCGCGCTGCAATTGTGCCTGCACGCTGCGCGGCTCGGCAATCATGCGGTGATGAGCGACGCCGGCGTGGGCGCGCTCATGGCGTTCGCGGGCTTGCAGGGCGCGCTTTATAACGTGCGCATCAACTTGCCGAATACGCACGACGCCGCTTTCATTGCAGAGATGAATGCGAAGCTCGGCAACATGATCACGGAAGCAAAAGCGCTTTGTGAGAAAGTGCAGAGCGAAGTGGAAAAGAGCTTGAGCGCGCCGGTGAAGCCCGAGGGTGGAGGAAAGGAGTGAGGCTGGTTGCTGGTCGCTGGTTGTTGGTTGATCGAATCTCAGTTGAATACCCAGCACCCAGCCTCAAACAACCAGCAATTGGAAAAAATGCTGCAGCACGCGGGCGGTGAAACCCCAAATGCAAATTTGCGAGAAAGCTGCAGGAACGGCTTCACGCGCGGTGCGCAAGTACGGCGCAGTGGGCAGATGAAAATGCAATTGCAGCATATCGAGCGGCGTGCGCAGCTCCAATTCCGGCTTGAATTGTCGCGCCATCTCGCCTAGTGGAACCTCGAAGATCGCGGCAACCTCGCTGGTTTGCGGAGAGTAGTGCAACGGCGCGCGCGGGCGGGCGATAAACACCGCCGCATCGAAGCCGGTCGTCATCGTGCTGAAATATCCCAAGCTCCCGAGCACTTCGAGCTGCTCGGGCGCGACGCCGATCTCTTCATGGGTTTCGCGCAATGCTGCCGCTAATGCAGATTCATCAGTGGGATCGACCTTGCCACCGGGAAACGCGATCTGGCCGGCATGCCGCGAGCCATCATGGGTTTTCATGATGAAGACGAGGTGCGTAGCCGGGGCATTGCGCCATTCGCGCTCGAAAAGAATCATCATCACCGCGGAATGTTTGAGCTTTAAATTCGGCTCGCAACGCCGCGGCGTTGCGCTTACTAAACGCGCAATTTGTGCTGAGGTGATGAGCATTGGAAAAATTTGCCGTGGCTCCTTTTATTTTTGAACAAGCGCTTC
Organism: bacterium; assembly: GCA_037444905.1. Taxonomy (GTDB): domain Bacteria; phylum Zhuqueibacterota; class Zhuqueibacteria; order Zhuqueibacterales; family Zhuqueibacteraceae; genus JABWAN01. The sequence continues at coordinate 129,083 of JBBILN010000011.1, forward strand.
CGATGCCATTGCTAGTTTTTGTCCCGCCGCTGCGCTGGGAATACTCAGCCCCAAACAGTGCGCGAGCGTCGGCGCGAAATCAACCGTGCTGCATGGCATTTCGTAATGACCGGCCTTAAGCGCTCCGCCCCAGAAGATGAGCGGCACGTGCGTGTCATAATCATACACGCTGCCCGCAGCCGTGCCGCGCGGGCCTGCGATCAAAAAGTATGGCTTGCGGCGAAACAAGATTTCCGGCGAGCGGCCCGCGCAATATGCGTGGCGAAACGCATCGTTATATTCACGCGCCTCCGCGGTCTGCGACAGCAATTCTCCGGCGGTATAAACATCGGCGACAAAAGATAACGCGCGCAAATGCGCCGCAATTTGTGTTTGCATTTGCATTGCGCCGTTGCCGGAACCGGGCGTTTGCAAGTACAGCCCGTTGTGCGCGTGTGCGAGGAGCACGCTATCCGGCGCGGCATGCGCTAGTTCTTGCAATGCGCCGGTGATCTCCTCGTGTGCTTCTTCCGCACTGACACGCGCGGCCTCGAAGCCGCGACGTCGCAATTCTTCGGGCAGCGGCAATACCCCATGATCCGCAGCCAGCGCCACCAGCAAATGCTCGCGTCCGATCTCGCGTTCCACTTCTTCCAAAAAATTCCCCAGATTCAAATCTAAGCGCACGAGATTGTCTTGCTGCTCTTGACTGAGCGGGCCATAGATTTTGCCGATGCTGTGCGTCGCGCCCAAACCGAGGCAGAGCAAATCTGCATGCTCGTCTTTGCCGAGCTGCTGCGCGCGCAGAGCGGCTTGCGCGAATTCCAATACCAACTCGTCGCCAAAAGGCGAAGCTGCGAGGCGTTCATAGAAATTCGCGCCCAAGCTTTCTCCTGCTTCATTGAGCGGATGCGGAAAAGTGGAGTGAATGCCGTCGGCTTCCGCCATGAACAAGTCTTCGCGTGAGAGCAAGTAATCCGCCTCCGTGAGCAATTTTTCCCAAGTGACGTTGAAAAAACGCTCGCCGGGTGCGGCGGCGTTCCACTTCTTTACCCATTCGGGCAGGCCCGGAAAATAGTGCGTCGAGCTGCTGAATTTTCCGATCGTGGTATCAAACCAATAGGCGGCATCGGCGCGCGATCCGCCCATAAGAATGGCCGCTAGGTCATTGCTTGCTAGGCTTATAACTTGCGAAGAAGGGTCTTGCGCCTTCAGCCAGTCACCCAAAGTGGGGCGCAGCAATTGTCGCGGACTTTTTCCAAACGCGTGCGCGCCGAACGGAGAGTTTAAGATGGTGCAGGAAGAATCTTCCACAGAGGAAACGAGCCTGCGTCGCGCACGATCGTACCATTGATCGCCGACGATGCCGTGTTGGGAAGGATAACAGCCGGTGAGCAGCGTCGCGAGGCCGGGCGCACATTCGGTGAGGGCGTGACGATGCTGCGCGTTGGTAAATACCGCGCCTTCGCGCGCAAGCTTGGCAAGTCCGCCTGAAAAAAGGCCGCCGAAACGCACGAGATAGTCATAGCGCAATTGATCGATAACGATCACGATCACTAGGCGCGGCTTGGACAGCGGCCGGCTTTGCGGGCCACAACCCGAAAAGTATGTGAGCAGCATTCCCGCAAGCACGAGAATGAGGCGAGGTCGCTTTTTCATCTCCCCTGCACGCCAAAAGTTCAAATGAGCCACGGGATGAGCGCGCCGAGGCCGAGAATGATAAAAGTGCTGAGCAGCATTTTGTCGAACGTAAACGTGGTTTTGCTGAGCCAAATTCCCACGTTCAAAACCGCAGCAAAAGCCGCGGAGAGCAGGAAGAATTTGCCGTCATCTTGGATGATGTGATAAAGTCCGGCGCCGATGAAACCCCACAACAACGAGCCGCTGCCCACCACGGCCATGAGCATCAAGCCGGAGCTGGTTACTTCTTCCGAATAAGGCAGCGTTTCGTTGTCGGCTTGCGCGGCGCTTTCCGCGGCGAGAAATCTGCGCGTGCGCAGAAACACATAAGCCACACAGATAATGCCGACGACGAGGCCGGCCAGCAATCCGACTATGACGGTTTGCATACCATACTCCCAAGTTGAGTTGTCAAGGTTGTCTATTCTGAGGAGAAAAACTTTCGATCGTCATGCGATCTAAGAGGACATTTGAAAAGCCCGAGCATTCAACAATTCCCCCCTTGAGGGGGGTTAGGGGGGTGTTGCTCAGGGCGAAAACACTGCTCAAATCCGTCATATACCACCTTTGTGCTCTTCAAAACGCTCTCTGCACTGCGTATCCTGCCAGACACCCCCCTGCCCCCTCAAGGGGGGACTTCTCAAATGCCCTCTAAAAGCAAAAAGGCCATGTGATTCTCGCGATGATCTAGCGATTCACCAATTCGTACTCGCCCGAGCCTTTTTTGTCCATAAACACAAACCGCCGTTCCGCATTGGGATAAAACCAAATCTCGTAAGGCATGGGATCAAGCTCGCCCATCTGATGATGGACTTCCTGCGGCGGACCATAGACGATATAAATGCGGCCGCGATCGGTTTCCCAGCCGGCTTTGCCCAAGCCGTGCAGCGCAAAGCGCATTTGCGCAAACGCCACGCGCCGATAGAATTCTTCGCGCAATTCGTTCTCCGCAGAGTTTGGGCTGGGATCGCGTTGTTGCCAGAACTTCGCCACGAGACGCTCGCGTTCTTCATTAGGGGCCTCGCTCATGCGCTTGAATTCTTTACTGGAGGCAATGTAACGCAACGGCAAATAACCCAGGCCGGGATATTCCTGCAAAAGCTGCGCAATATTTTGCTCCGCGGGCAAAGCGAATTGCACGCGATAATCCGCCTCGGCTTCGGCCTGTTGCTGTCGTGCGCTGACCGTGACGCGCAATTTTTGCAGGCCTTGATATTTGAGCCTGCCGTGCAGCGTTTCGAAGCAACGAACCCGCGCGCGATCAGCCACAATCGTCGTGTGCCACTCTTCCAATTTTTCCTGCTTCCAATCGGTGATGAGATATTGCACGCGCAACGTATCGCCCGGTTGCGCGCCATAGATTTCATAGCACACGCCTTGGCTCGAGTCTGCGTCGGTGAGCACGGCGAGGAGATTGTATTGCAGCGAATCCGGCGGTGCAAATTTCTCTCCGAAAGCGAGCGTGCTCAATTGCAAGCGTGGCGCGGCATAGTCCGGCAGCGCGAGCGGATAAGTGCGGCGCAGGCGGCGTTGGGTATGCACATCTGAAATCTCCACGCGCAACTCATAAACACCCGGCGCGAGCGTAAAGTCTGCGCTCTCTTCATTGAGCTGCTGACGATCGTTGGTCCGCGCGAAATCCGCGGCCTCCAGCCTGCGTTTCCAAATCCGGCTGGCGGCCAGGTTTTGTTCGCGATCGACGAGGCTCAAATTAACTTCATAAGCCGCGCGATAATGGCCATCGTCGTCCTGCGTGAATTGCAACACATCGTTCACAATCCCGAAGCGCACGTGCACGCGCGTCTTGCCTTCTTCCGCGGCGAATTGATACGTGCGCAGAATATAGGCCGGCACACTCGTGATTTGCCCAAAGCGCTCGGCGAGATCACTCTGCTCCGGCCGCGCCGGCGTCTGCGCAAAAAGCACCACGGGGGCAAACAAAACGGCTTGCACGCCGACCAGAGCCAAGCAAAAAATGCTGCAGCACAACAATGTTCTATTCAAAACCAATTTGCCCGAGAAATTGCATGAAAGATGAAAGGCTATCCTTGCATAAGCCTGGAACATACCGGCAGGCGCACGCAAATGCGGAAGGAAGGGCTACAGTTATAAGACATGCGGTTTCCGGCAAGACCATTAAAAGCTTTTGAATGGTTTTGCCGGAAATAATCTTGCGTTACAACTCCGTGCCCAGTGAAAAATAATAGCTCGGCTTGGAACTGGAGCGGTGCAGATTGCTGCGCCACGCAATGTCGAAACGCAAGAGTAGAAAGCCGAGATTGGCGCGCGGCCCGAAACCGTAGCCCATCATGAGGTCCTCGAACTCGGGCAGAAACGCGCCGGATTTTCTAAACGGCTTGAAACGTTCGTATTCGCCGAGCTTGCCTTGCCATGCGCCGCCAATGTCCGTAAAAATCGCGCCGCGCACGTTTTGAAAGCCGAGCGGCAGCGGCCAGCCCAATATCAAATAGCGGATCATGGGGAAGCGGAATTCCAAATTCATGAGCGCGAAGCGGTTGCCGGATTGCTCGTAATAATTCGTGCCGCGCAACGGCGTTTCGAAGCTGGAGAAGTAAATATCCTCGGGCCGGTCGATGCGGATGCCGCCGTTGAATTTTTGATTGAGCCAATTATCAATGCCGCCGAGAAAAAATTGCTGCGGCTCGCTGCCTTCGGAAATGCCCGCGGACAGGCGGACGACGAAATTATACTCTTTGAAGAATTTGAAGTAGCGCCGCGTATCGCCGCGCACAGTGAAAAACCCGAGGCCGTTTTTGTCGTCAATCTTCGGGGAATAAGTGACGTTCAATTCGCGGCGGCTCCCGTTATTCGGTCCGGTCCAACCCCACAAGGCATTGTCAGTCACATACGAAAGGCTGCCCATCAATACCCGAATGCGATCCGTCGGCAAATTCACTTCCAAGTAGTCGCGATTGATGCCCAGCCAGCTTACGCTCCCCTCGAGGCGATTGAACGTGTTCAACGGATGCGAGGCCAGCAACGACAGGCCGTAATAGCGGTCGCGCAAAACGCCGCGGCTGCGCGTGGCAAAAATCCACGCGTTATGGAATGCGCCGAGGCCGTAATCCGTGCGTTTGGGAAGATGAAAGTATTGCACGAGATAATTCGAGTTGCGGATGTCGTAAAACAAATCCGTGTACAAATCGATGCGATGATTGCCGAGCACGTCCGAAAGCGAGATGAGGGTTTGGCCTTGCACGCCGAAGAACTGGCTGTAGCCCGCGTTGCCATAAACGATATCGGGCGAGAACTTGGTTTTGTACTTTTTCACTTTGTACTCGCCGTTCGGCAGCTTGTAGGTGTTGGTATCGAGAAACGCGATGCGTTCGCTGCGCGGCGTCACTTCGCCTTTCGCAAACTCGCTGCCGAAAACGTAGTGGCGGTACTTGTCGGCGCCGCGGTCTTCGTGCGCTGCTGCGGCTGTGATCGCAGCGCGGCTTTTATTCGCCCCGCGACGCTCTTCCAATCGCGCCAAAAAAGCGGTCTTGGTTAAAGTGATTTGATCGGGCTTGAAATCAAGCGGATTCTTTAATAGAAAAATGTCGTAGCCCGCGTTATAAAACGAAACGAACGTCATGCGCGAGCCGTCGCCGGCCCACGAGAGATGAAAAATGCCGGTGAGCACATTGGTGATCGGGTGCTCTTCGTGGGTGGCAAGATCGTGCAGGTAGACATTATAAATGCCGGAGCGATCACTAGTGAAGGCGAGTTTATCGCCCTTCGGCGAGAACACCGGCGTCTTTTCGAAGAAGGGGGTGTCCGTAATCTGCTCCACGCGGCCGCCCGCGGGTGTGCCCTTCGCCTCGACGAGGTAAACATCGAGATTGCGAAAATCCGTTCGCCAGATTTTGAAATCCGTGGGCAAGCTGTCGGTGTTCACATGCGCGCCGCGATCGCTAATAAACGCCAGCTTGCTGCCGTCGGGCGAATATGAAGGCTCTAGATCGCTGAAAACATCATTGGTGATGCGACGCAATTCCGCAGTTTTCAAATTCACCGCATACAAATCGCTGACGCCGTGCTTGGTGCCGACAAACGCGATTTCGTCATCCTTCGGCGACCAAGCCGGTGAGAATACGCCGTCCAATCCGAATTTCATGGTGCGCACGATCTTGCGTTTTTTCACATCAACGAGGTGCAATGCATCTTCGGCGCCGGCTTTGGCCGCGAACACGATGCGCTTGCTATCCGGCGACCAACTGATGCCCGGCCGCAGCCAGTGCAGCTCCTCCAAATCGCCGGTTTTTTGCCCGCTCACCAGTTTCGCGAGAATCTTGCCGTCGATCGCGCTCATCAAATAAATGTCGAAGTAATCCGATTTGTCGGAAAGAAACGCGATCTTGTCGCCGTTCGGAGAAAGCGCGGCGCTATTGTTGATGAAATTGCGATACTCGACGTGATCGGTGAGCTGCTTGCCGATCTCGCTCGGCTCCTGCCGTCCCGCAATATCCGGCCAGTATTCTTTTTTGAGATGTTTTTGCCAGCGCTCGTTGAGGTCTTCGACGCCCACTCCGATGGATTGCTTCAATCCCGCTTCGAGGCTCTTGTTGATTTTAACCTTGCCGAGCAGCTCGCCGATTTTTTCGCCCCCATAAGTTTGCGCGAGATAATAAAGCACAGATTGGCCGCCTTTGTATGCAAGGAAACCGTTCAAATATGGAATCTCGGGCACGTAGCCATTCAGAGCCGCGTCGCGCATGAACATATCACTTTCCGTATCCCAGCCGCGGCTTTGATATTCGGCCATGCCCTCCACAAACCAAAGCGGCAACTGCAAGCGCGCCAAGCCGGTGAGGATCGCTTGCACACCCGAGCCGTAAACCATTTGCAGCATCACGGCATGCGTCAACTCGTGATGAATGACATGCCGAAACTTTTCCCAATCACCTTCATAAGGAATGACCACACGATTTTTGAAGAACTCTGTGAAGCCGCCGACGGATTCCTCCGGCGGGGCGAGATTGAGATTGGTTTGCTCGAAATCGTTGTGGCTGTTGTAAACAATCACAGTAATGCGATCGCTCAATTCATAGCGAAAATCGTCTTTGAGCTCTTCGTAGCTTTCTTCCGCAATTTCCGCCACGAACTCTGCCAGCGCAGCGCCGCCGGTCGTGAAGTAGATATCGAAGTGCGGCGATTGAATGTACTTCGCATCGAAAGTTTTATACTGCACGTGATTTTTGCCAAAGGTCTGGGCGAAGCTGGAAGCAGAGTGGCAACAGAGAAAGCCTGCCGTGCACACGAGGGCAATGAGGACTTTAGGGACTTGCGGACTTTGTTGCATGCTGTTCATGAGGCCTCAAGGTTTGATGGTGTCAGGAGGCAATAACAAAATTGCTGCACGTTTTTGTAAGACGAGACACGCTGTTGCGCTCCGGCAATGTGCTCATGAGGTGGGCGAGCAAGCTCAAAAAATGCGGCGCAATGTCGGAATTCTTTTCGAAAAGTCCAACACAATCTTCGCCCTTTCGTTAACTCAACTTGGATGAGCTCGAGTCAAACGCTTTCTGTAAGCGGGTTTCCCCACTGCCGTGGATGACCCGGCGCACTCTGCCGCGTTCACTTGTTCCGCAACGAGAGTTTTTGATTCTCGTATCGCTGAAACTTGCCGGCAACCAACTCGTGTCAAGACACAAAATTGATGCAAATCGCAGGCCTTGTCCGAGAATCTTTTTCATGCTTTCAATACGAAGCTTGGAGAAATTGTTGCCATGCAAAATTCGATATTTTCCAGCGACACAATCCCCGCAACGATAGCCGGCGTCCGTGGCATGCATTGGTAACCCCGAACAAGCCCTACACACCGGAATGGACTTTTGAGTGGAAGATTTTTAAGAGGCCCGACGCGCCGCAACTAAACAGGCAGAATAATTTTTCGGCAGAATGATTATGTCATTATTCTGCCGATGAATCATTCTGCCATTTGAAGTCTTTGCTTTCTCTGCACAGATTTCACTTTTAATAGACTAAATTTTGAAACGTAATCTTCGTTATCCGCTCCGCATCTCGCCTCTGCGCCGGTATGTAATACACTCCTGGAGGCTCGATACGGGCGCGACTCGGGCCATTTTGTATTGAGGCAATGTTCAGGGAGTGCAAACATCGTGAGGATGCAATTCTCTTCGCCAATCACAAGCGCTGCATTGTTACTGGGGCTATTGAGTTCCTGCTCCTGGCCGGACCGCGTAAATGGCCCTAAGGAGCCGCAGGCCGAAGTCTACGAAACCGCCAAAGAGAATCGAGGGCTCCTGCTCGCATGCGATAGCGCGGCAGCCTACTCTCCGGCAAAGCTCTCTGTTATCTTTACCGTTACGGACACCTTCGGGGAGCCAATTACGGATCTCACTTGCGACAATTTCGCGCTTCTCGAAGACAGCCTGCCAATCTCTCCACACGAAAGCGCCTTTCGAGTAAGAAACCATCCGCAAGATCTGCACTTGAGCACGTTGCTGCTGCTCGATTTGAGCGGAAGCATTGCCGGCTCCGATTTCGATTCACTGAAAATCTCGTCGCATTCTTTCATTCGGAATCTTTTTCAAAATACGAAGCGCTCGAATTTGAGCATGGCCATCTATTGGTTCGATGGCGCGGCGCAGCCCCACAAGCTGGTGGATTTCACTTCCGACACATTGCATTTGCACCGCACCGTCGCGGCATTGCACCCCGGCATGAGCATGGATCATGCGACGAATCTCCACGGCGCAATCATACGCGGTCTCGAGCTTGTGAAGGCTGAAGTCAAAAAAGCAAAAGCCGGATTGGTGCCACATGGCGCGCTCGCAATCTTTACGGACGGCGTGGACAGCGCTGCGCGCTTTACGGCGCAAGAGGCCCAAAGCGCCGTGGATACTTGCGGCCCCCGCGTTGCGGTTTATACCATCGGATTGGGAGAGCAGGTCGACAGCACACGTTTGCGTGCATTCGGTAAAAACGGCTTTGCCTTTGCCGGCGGCATCGGGCAATTGCAGCAAAATTTCGAAACCACCGCGACGCGCATACAAAGCAGAATGATGAACCGCTATTTGCTCGAATATTGCTCGCCGAAACGCCACGGAAGGCACAATTTGAAGATCACCGCTTTCGAACCGCAGCAGCAAAACTTATACGGCTCGATAACGGTGTCCTTTCCTGCGGATGGTTTTGAGGGCGGGTGTTTGTTGGAAGGTGCGTGCGTGAATTAAAGCTCGCCAGTTTCCTGCGCAATGATCGCCAACAGCTTGCGCAAATGGGCGCGGCGCATGGCTTCCGCTGGTGTGTGTGGCCATTGGCGCAAAAACGCGGAAGCATCCAAATAGGCCAGCATCAGCTCGCGGCTCGCAAGCGGGCGATAGAGATACTCGCGATTCTTAGCGTTCAAACTGCTCATCTCGATCGTGACCGCGCCGAGCACGGTGAACTCATTGCGAGGCGAAACCTGACGCCGCTCCACCAACCCGCGTCCCACCATATTCTCCAGTACCGTATTCACTTCTTTATAATTGAGCCTCGCGCTATCTAATTGGGCATAAATCTCCGCCGAAGTCGCTTCCCCGTTTTTCCGCCACAGAGCATTCATCACACGGATTTCGGTTTCGGAAGGCAAAATCGTCCACGGTGAAACCACGTTTTTCGTCGCGCCCAACTTGCCCGCCAAATATTTCACGCCCTTCCCAATCAAATCGCCAAGGTTGAACTGCGCGGACGCACCGCCTTGCTGATTTCTGAGCCGGTCACCGATATAATCCGGCCGGGGAGAAAGCTTAGAAAGCTCTTTTTGATCCAGCCCGAGCGGTTCGGAGTTAATCACAAAACGAAAGAAGAGAGCGCTATCGGCAAGATTATAAGCAGATTGCTCAAACACGCTTTCCACAAAAGCGCGGCGACGCAGCCAGTATACGCGTTCTTGTTCCGTTTCACCACGCAAAGCCGCGGCCGCGGAATCCATCGCGCTAGCCCGCGCAAGTGAATCGCTTGAAATTCGAGAATCCGCAATGGCAGCGAGTTGCTGCATTTCCTGGCCAGGTGTTGACCACGCCATTGCCAGTATCATAAAAGTGAGAGTCTGTCTAAAAAAACCTTCACCTGTCGATGTCATGATCCAACTCGCCAAAGCTGAAACCCGTTTCGTTTTGCCGCGTGCAGATTCAACCGCGCCGCTCATAATCTTGTTCCAGCGTAATACCTCAAACCTTGGTAGTGTCATCAAACGCAGCGAGGAACCTTCATTATCACGACCATTGCTGCCAAGAAATTCGATTCTCGTGCCCAGTGCTGGCACCGACAAGCACGCGCAACTCCGGAATCGCGCTCCGGCCAAGATAAAACTTGCTTCTTTGTAGAGCAAGCTTTAAACTCGTTGCGACAAATAATTAAACACAGGAACTGCCCTTGCCAAGCCCCCCAAATCCCTTAGACGATCGGCAGCGCGAACTCCTCATTGAGCAACAAAAGCTCACACAGCTTCGCCGCATCATCGATGTGACGTGTGCAATACTCAGCCAGTCTCACATTTCATTTTTGGAAGCGTGCGGCCTAATGCGCGAGGCGAAAGCGCTGGCCTTGCAGCTTTTTCCGGACAAAGAAGACACGTTCGAATTGTTGTATCGCCGCCGCTTCACGCGCATCATTGCCGAACGGATGCAGCGCACGCCTGGTCTGCTCAACTAAACGACACAAGGAGAGGACGTGAACGACCCAGCGCTCGCAACTGAAGCGCTCTCCAAACGCGCCGCAAGCTTTCCGTGGTATGGCTATGCGGGCTTGGGCGCGATGCTGGTCTCGGAATTTTTCATGATCGCCAAGATCGATCCTTTCTATAATTGGTTCACGCCGTTTCAATGGACGGGTTATATCTTCTTCCTCGATGCGCTGCTGGTAAGACTGCGCGGCGTCTCATTTATTTTTGAGCATACTCGCACTTTTTTTGTGATGCTGCTCGTCTCCGACATTTATTGGTTCATGTTTGAGGGCTACAATCTTCATTTGCGCAATTGGGAATACGTCAATCTTCCGGAGAATATGGTGAAACGCAGCCTCGGATTCATTTGGGCCTTTGCCACGGTGTATCCCGGCGTGCTCATGACCAGCTCCGTGCTCGATGAGTTGGGGGTGTTTCGCAATGCCACCTTCGGCCGGAAGCACGGGCACGAAGGCCGCAATGACAATGTATTCACGATACCGCACTGGGTGCATAATGTTCTGATCATCGTCGGGCTGGTTTTCTGCGTCGCCCCATTATTCGTGCCCGCTGAAATCGCAAAGTATCTTTTCGTGTTCGTTTGGGTGGGCTTTTTCTTTTTGCTCGATTCGCTCAACCATCGCAAGCAACTACCCTCATTGCTGCGCGCGCTCGAACAAGGCAGTGTGCAAAAGCTGCTTTCGCTCTTTGCCGCGGGTTTGATTTGCGGCATTCTGTGGGAGTTTTGGAACTATTGGGCCGGCGCGAAGTGGGTTTATACCGTGCCCTATTTCAACAAACCGAAAATTTTCGAAATGCCGCTGTACGGCTATCTCGGCTTTCTCGCATTTGCCGTGGAATGTTATGTGATGTGGCACTTCGTGCAGAGGTTCTTGCCGGAGAGGTGGCGGGATAGATTCAGCGGATGATTTTGGGGGACTCGCAAAAAGACTTGCTGAAGTCAGAATGGTAAAATCTTGAAGCCGGCTTGCGCGAAATGATTATCCACGGTCAAACAGGCTTTGAGATGATATTTCTCCATTACCACAAAAGAAAAGCAATCGATCATGCCCCATTCTTTATCAACCCGTTGTTCGTAAAGCTGCAGCGCTTGCTCAAAATAGCGGGATGAAAGACGAATTACGGTAACGCGCTTGGAAACTAAAAACTCCCTTAACAGGCTAGCCCCTCGAGCTCGGCGCTTGCGCGAAGCAAAAGCATTGCCTGTTTCGCACAGAACAGCATCCGTAATAAAAAGCCTTTTTGCCTGTTGCGCCCAGGGCAGCCCTTGTACACAAATTCCATGATGTTGGTCGTCTAGATTGTAAAGTCCCTGAATATAGGTTGTGTCAACAAACAAACTAGAGAAATCAGGCATATTGTTTCCTGGTCTTGCGCTTGGGACTGCCATAAAGATAATAGTCGTGATTCAATGCCCAGTCTTTTATGCCGACATGTTCTGACATCGCAAGAATCGCGTCAAACACGTCGGATTTCGTTTTCTTCCCGTTTTTTGTTTGAGGAAGATTGAGATCGATCTCGATGACGGCTTTATTCCCTCGTTTCCGATAAACGACCGGAGCATTTAGCGAAACCCCTAAATCATGCGCAGCTTTTTTTAAGGTCGTCGTGGGCATAAATACCTCGCAGTTTGAGTAAAAGAAGCTCTATCAACACAATCAATTTAAAGAATCAACACGATTGTCAAAAGATATTTTTTGAAAATTTCCATGCCTCTCGAAGTCCTCGTTCTCGGTTCCGGCACGCGCGCACTGCTCGCGGAGCGCAGCATGGCCGGCTATGCCGTGCGCACGCCCGAAAGCATTCTGCTTTTAGATTGCGGCGACGGCGTGCTTCGGCGCGGACTCGAAGCCGGCGTGCCGATGCTGCGCATTGATGCAATTTTCATTTCACATTTGCACCTCGATCACATTGCCGATTTGCCGCCGTTGCTCTGGGCTTTGCACGGCGAAGGCCAGCAGCGCGCCGATCGTCCACTGCATCTCTATGGCCCGCCCGGTTTCCGGAATTTTTTCGAAGGCATGATCGGTTTATATGGCGAATGGATTCGCCGCATTCCGTGCGAGATTGTCGTGCAAGAAGTTTTCCACGAGCATTTCAGCACCGGGGCTTGCCAAGTTCAAACGTATGGTATGGAGCACGGGGTCTCGGCGAACGGCTATCGTTTGGAAACGCACGACAAAGTGCTCGCCTATACCGGCGACACCGGCCCATGCGAGGAGGTGATCACAATGGCGCGCGCAGCAGATTTGCTCATCACCGAATGCTCTTTTGCAAACGGCAAAGAAACACCCACACATTTGACCGCCGGTGAAGTTGGCCGCATCGCCGCACAAGCGCAATGCAAACGCGTTCTACTCTCGCATCTCTATCCCGAAACTTTGCTAGTTGATGCCATCGGCCAATGTCGTGAATATTTTTCCGGCGAGATCGAACTATCGCACGATCTCAAGCGTCTTATTCTTTAAGATGATTAACAGCATCAAAAAACATCCTTTCCATTGGGCGTTACTGGCGTCGTTGTTACTTCATGTCTTTTTTTATTTCTTCACGGGCATGGGCATTGCGTTTTTGCGTTTACTACAAGTCTTGCCCGCAGCCCTTGCCTCCGCGCCGAAAGAACAACCCAAGCCGCCTCTCATCTTCGAAGTCGTCGAAACACCCAACTCCGCGCGCCGGGAGAACGCACCCGCCGAACCCAAGTATGTCTCAGATAAAAACGCCGCAGCGCAAAACCTCGAAGCGCCGCAGGATTTGCCGCTTGGCGCAGCTTATGCGCCAGGCGATCTTGCCAATGCGGACGCGACAACAAAAACCGCCGCCTCTTCTTCGCAAGAGGAGCCACAACCTGAAAGCAAAAAATCAGCTTCCGAATCTGCAACAAGCTACAACTTCACCGGCCCGGCGTTTCAACGCGAGTTTTTGACTGGGCAGCGGCCTCCGGCAGCGCAAACTTCCGCCACGCAACTGGCGTTGCGCGATCACCGCAGCTCGCGCGCGCCGCAGCTTGGCAGCTTTTCGCTGGATACGTATGAATGGAACTTCGCGCCGTATATGTTGTGGCTGAAAAAGCGAGTGCAAAGCAATATCTATCCGCCGCCCGCGTTTACGCACATGGGCGTGATCAGCGGCCAAACTTTGTTGCGTTTCAAAATCTATCGCGACGGCAGTTTGCGCGATCTCCAATTGATTGATTATCGCGGCCACAAAACTCTCATGCAAACCAGTATGCGCGCAATCGAGCTTTCCGTGCCGCTGCAAAAGCTTCCGCCGGATTTTCCCAAAGAGTATTTGGAAGTCACGGCGCAGTTTGACTACACGCTGCTCAATTCTCACGAAACTGAAGATTGATTCATGGATGCAATCTGGCAATTCTTAGTTAAAGGCGGCATCACGATGATTCCGCTGGGCCTGTGTTCCGTTGTCGGGCTGGCGGTCGTCATTGAAAAACTCATTGCGCTGCGTCGCAAGCGCATTCTCATTCCCGAAGTCGTGGCCGTGGCGGAGAATATCTCCTCGCCGAAAGACGTCACGTTAGTGCTGGCCGTGTGTGAAAAGTATAACGGCCCGCTGCCGAACATCATTCGCACCGCGCTGGTCAATCGTAATTTGCCGCGCGAGGAAATGAAGGACCTGATTCTCGATCAAGGCCGGCAGGAAGTGCGCATGCTCGAACGAGGCCTGGTCGCGCTCGAAACCGTGGCTGCCATTTCTCCCTTGCTGGGCCTGTTCGGAACCGTGCTCGGCATTTTTGAACTATTCGAAGTGATTAGCAAGGTCGGTGTGGGGCAACTCTCCATGCTTTCCGGCGGCATTGCCGAAGCCGTGATCACCACCATCGCCGGCCTCGCCATCGGTATCCCGGCAGTCGCGATTTACAACTACCTCACCAGCCGCGCCGAGAATTTGATTCTGGATATTGAGAAATACACTTCAGCGTTGCTCATCAAGCTCAGATCATTCGAGGGCGAACATGCAATTTCGTGATTCCGGGCTTTCGTTCGCGAGCAACAGCCGCGCACGCTCCGGCCGCCGCGTGTTGCTCAACGTCACTTCGCTCATTGACGTGCTCTTTATGTTGCTCATCTTCTTCATGGTGAGCACCACGTTTGTGGAGCAACCCGGCATGAAGCTCGATTTGCCCGCGGCCCAAAGCTCCGATCCTTCCAAAATCGAGTCGCTCATTCTCTACGTGTACCTAGACGGCAGCCTGAGCCTTAACGAACAAAAGCTCACCTTGGAACAACTATCCGAAGCTTTGCGCACGGGCCTAGCGCAAACGCCGGAAAGCGCTTTAAATTTGTTTGCGGATAAAAACGTCGCGCACGGAAAAGTCATTGAAGTCATGGACGTCGCGCGTCAGGTGGGCATTAAAAAATTGGTGGTGGCAACGATAACGGAGAGGTAAATTGGGATTGGTGGATTGCTGGAGTTTGGAATGCATGCAAAAGCCAATACTCCAACAATCCATTAATCCATCACTCCAACTTCATTCCTCCCCACACTGCTTCGCGGGTTTCCTTCCAAAAACAATCCACTTCGTGAAAACCAGCTTCGCGCAGCAATTGCAAATCATGATCAAGCGGCAAAGGTTGATCGCCGTCTTCGCGTTCGAGCTGCGCCAACTCTGCGGCGATGGCCGCCAACGTTCTCTCTTCTCCAAGTTGTTGGCGAGCGCGTTCTTGAATGCCTAAGCCGCGCAATTGTTGATAGCGTTCTTCGATCTTCGAATTCGGCAACGCAACAATATCGGCATTGATGAACCAGCCGCCCACGCGAATCTTTCCGAACACCGCACGATAGAGTTCGAGCTTTTGTTCCGCAGAAAGATGGTGCAATGCAAAACAAGACACGACCGCAGCAAGACTCGGCAGCGCAGAGGCATCGCGCGCCAACTCTTGAAACGTGCAAATCTTCCACGTGAGCGCTTGCGCTTTTTCGTGCAAACGCGCCTGCGCTTGTTGCATCATCGTCGCCGCGCCATCCACAGCGACGATGCGTGCGTGCGGAAAAGCCTGCAGCACGTACGCCGTCAAGAATCCCGTGCCGGCGCCGAGATCGAGAATGGTCACCGCCTCATTTGAGGCAAACGGCAGCATTGCACACACGATTTCCGCCATCTTCGTGCGATTCGGATGCATGAGATTCATCTTTGCGTCGTAGTGCGCCACGCGCGCCTCGTCATCATAGGCGGCAGCGCTGCGCGCCGGCATGTGAGTATTCATCGTTACTCCGAACTCTTGTTGAAATCTGAAAGTGAAGAAGGCTGAATCGCGCACTACTTCACGAAGATCCTTTTGAAGAATTGCTGCAAATCCGCCCACGATTTTTCATCTGCAGCTTTATTGTATGCCAGTGGCAGTTCAAATTTCTTGCCGGCTTCATCCGCTGCGGGATTGGTGAAGCTATGCTCGGCGCCTTCATATGAATTGAACTGAAAATCGACGCCGGCATTCTGCATTTCCTTCTTGATGCCTTCAATTTGCTCGGCAGTAGCAAATTTGTCGGCAGCACCGTGGCACACCAACACGGCGGCTTTCACTTTGCCCTTTTCCGCCGGTGTTTGCGTGGCATAGCTGCCGTGAAAGCTCGCCACTCCTTTCAAATCCACACCGAAGCGCGCCATGTGCAGCACCACGCCGCCGCCGAAGCAATAGCCGATAGCTGCGGTGCGCGTCGCATCAACGGTCTTATGCTGCTTAAGCAATTCCAACGCCGCATTGAAACGCGCCTTTGCCCCTTCTAGATTTTGCATCACTTCACCGGCAAACTTGCTTGCGTCGTTGGGATGGTTGGCTTGTTTGCCATCGCCGTACATATCGACCGCGAGCGCCGTGTATCCTAATTCCGCAAGCATGCGTGCACGTTTGCGCGCGTACTCGTTGTGCCCCCACCATTCATGCACGACGATCACGCCCGGGCGCTTGCCTTTTACGGCATCGTCATAAGCAAGATAGCCTTTCATCGTCACGCCGTCGGCGGAATACGTGACTTCTTCGGTTTTGAGGGCGGCGTGCGCGGAACCCAACGCAACCACCGTGCACAGCAGAATTCTCAGCAGACTGTTCACCAAAGCCTCCTTGTGTGATTTTGTGATTGGATGCTACTACACAGACCATTAGGATTGCCGATTAATTAGGGACTCCTGAAAAATCAAAAAACCGTAAAGAACGCTTTAAAATCGCGGG
>JBBILN010000012.1:0-133718 GCA_037444905.1 bacterium
AGCGCGCCACGAAGTAAAGCGGAAGAAGAGGCACTTTTAATATACAAATGACAATGCCGGGCACGATGGCTTCTCTGTATGAAACCGGAGCTCCCATGAAAAGCAAAAGCATTTTTCTGTTGATTGTACTGCTCGTAGGCTGCGGAGCAATCCGTCACGCGCAAGCGCAAACTGAAACCCAAGCGCAACGTGACGCGCGCATGCAATGGTGGCGCGAGGCGCGCTTCGGCATGTTCATTCATTGGGGACTTTACTCCATTCTCGCGGGCGAATGGAACGGCGCGACCAATCATGCCGAATGGATTCGCACCACCGCGCAAATTCCGCTCGAAGAATACGACAAACTCGTGCCGCGCTTCAATCCCGTGAAATTCGATGCCGAGGCGTGGGTGCAAATGGCGAAAGACGCGGGCATGAAGTATATCGTCATCACTTCGAAGCATCACGACGGCTTTTGTTTGTTTGATTCAAAGCACACGGACTTCGACGTGAGGTCCACGCCGTTCCAGCGCGACATTCTCAAAGAGCTTGCCGATGCGTGTCGCAAAGCCGGTTTGAAAATGTGCTGGTATCATTCCATCATGGATTGGCACCATCCCGATTATCTGCCGCGGCGCGAGTGGGAGAAGAATCGCTCCAGTGAAGGCGCGAATTTCGAACGCTACATTGCGCACATGAAAGCGCAACTCAAAGAGCTCGTCACCAATTACGGCGAGATCGGCGTGCTTTGGTTCGACGGCGAATGGGAGAGCACGTGGAACAACAAATACGGCCGCGAGCTTTACGATTACGTGCGCCGCTTGCAGCCGAATATCATCATCAACAATCGCGTGGGCGCGAGCCGCGCGGGCATGGAAGGTTTTGACAAAGGCGAAGGCGCGGGCGATTTCGGCACGCCCGAGCAGCAAGTGCCCGCCACCGGTTTCCCCGGCGTGGATTGGGAATCGTGCATTACCATGAACGACAATTGGGGCTACAACAGTCATGATCAAAATTGGAAAAGCACGACGGCGTTGATTCAAATGCTCGCGGACATTGCGAGCAAAGGCGGCAATCTTTTGTTGAACGTCGGTCCGACGGGCGAGGGCTTGTTTCCGCAAGCGAGCGTCGAACGCTTGCGCGAAATCGGCGCGTGGATGCGCGTGAACGGCGAAGCGATTTATGCGACGCACGCCAGCCCGTTCAAACATCTCGCGTGGGGAAGATGCACGCAGAAAAGTATCGCCGGCGGCACTCGGCTTTATTTGCACGTGTTCGATTGGCCCGCAGACGGTGTGTTGCGCGTGCCCGGCATTTTTAATCAGCCCCAAAGAGCTTTTTTGTTGGGTGATAAAGAAAAAGCCGCGCTCGCTTGTCATCGTGAAGCGGATGCGTTGCTCATCACAGTGCCGCAGCAAGCGCCCGATGCGCACAACAGCGTGGTCGTGCTTGAAATCGCGGGCAAGCCGGACATCAATAACCCGCCGGAGATTGCGGGCGCGTTTGATATTTTCATTGACGCGATCAATGTGGCCGTGAAATCCGAACGCGAAAATGTCGAGATGCGCTACACGAGTGACGGCAGCGAGCCGACGAACGCTTCGCCGCTCGTGCAAGGCGCGATCACACTCAACGCGACTGCGACGATTTCAGCGCGCTGCTTTCGCGAGGGCAAGCCGGTGAGCGCGACCGCGCGTGCGACCTTCACGAAAGTCGCGCCGCGCGCGGCAATAAAAGTCGATAACGTGCAGCCCGGCGTGCGCTATGCCTATTTCGAAGGCGAATGGAACAACTTGCCGGACTTCAAAACGCTCACGCCGGTGAAGAGCGGCGTGCTCGCGAATTTCGAGCTCTCGCCGCGCAAGGAAGTGGAACGTTTCGGTTTTGAATACACGGGCTATATTCGCGTACCCGCAACCGGCGTGTATGCGTTCTTCACCGATTCCGACGACGGCAGCCGTCTCTATATTGGCGACGAGATGGTAGTTGATAACGACGGCTTGCACGGCATGCGCGAAGTGCGCGGCGTGATTGCGCTCGCCGAGGGTCTGCATCCGATTCGCGTGACCTTCTTCGAAAAAACCGGCGGCGATGATTTGAAAGTTTATTATCAAACCGAGAACAGCTCGAAGCAGGCCGTGCCGGAAGCATGGCTGTATCATTGAGGCTTTGAAGCAATGCAAATTTGCAATTGAAAATTTGCATTGCCGCCCATTAATCAGCAGAGGAAATTCTTCTTGCAGGTCTAGAAAGTTTTATTATTTTCGCGCACACGTATCCAGCTATGCACATTACGAAGCTTGATGAAGTGAAGAGAACCGCGCGCTTGCGATGAGAAGCAGGGAAGCTGAGTTGTCAATATGCCCAAGCTCACGACGCCCTTTGACACAACGATAGACCGCATCAAACGCGCGATTGCAGCATTCAAAACCCCGGCCGTGACCGAAGTGGCGCAACGCGGCCGCGATCCGTTTCATGTACTCGTTTCCTGCATCATCAGTTTGCGCACGAAGGATGACGTGACGGACGTTGCGAGCAAGCGTCTATTTGCGCGCGCTGACTCACCGAGCGCCATGCTCAAACTCTCCGTGCGCGAAATCGAAAAATTGATTTATCCCGCGGGCTTTTATCGCACCAAAGCGCGCACGCTGCGCGAGCTTGCGTGTAAGTTGATTGACGAGCACGGCGGCCGCGTGCCCGATTCACTCGACGAGTTGCTCAAGCTTAAAGGTGTGGGCCGCAAAACCGCGAATCTCGTTGTGACGATGGCCTTTGGCAAATCCGGCATTTGCGTGGACACGCACGTGCATCGCATCAGCAATCGCCTCGGGTGGGTGAAAACCAAGACGCCGGAGCAAACCGAGATGGCGCTGCGCGAGAGCCTTCCCAAACGATATTGGATCGACATCAACGATCAGCTTGTGACCTTCGGCCAAAACCTTTGCCAACCGGTAAGCCCGTGGTGTTCAAAGTGCTCGTTGGAAAAAAGTTGCCCGAAGATTGGTGTGAAGAGAAAACGGTGAGATTTTGGTTATGTGAGCACGACCTCCTCTTGTAATGCCATTCTGGAAGAATCTTTTTGAGCACTTGGTACAATCTCAAGAACTAGGGTATGTTTCCAGTGTTTAAAAAATCTCTTCTGAATGACAGCGCAGAGAGGTGGGAGCCAAGACGGAGCGCGCTGTGACCTTCGCTGACCTCAAAGAGAATTTTCGCAAAAACAAACTGGCCTATTTCTACATCCTGCCTTCCTTCGTACTCTTAGGCTTCGTCGTTATTTATCCTTTCGTCTATAACCTCGTCATTTCGTTCTCCAATATGAGCCTCACGCATTTCCGCGATTGGAAGCTCATTGGATTGGAGCAGTACTTCAAAGTTTTCACCGAGCCGGTGTTCTATGTTTTGTTCGCGAAGACCGTGGTGTGGACGGTGGTGAATCTCATTTTTCACGTGGGCATCGGCGTGTCGCTGGCGCTGCTGCTGCATCGTCCTTTGCCGGGCCGCGCTATCTTTCGCACGCTGCTGATTCTGCCGTGGGCCATGCCGCAATACATCACCGCGCTCACGTGGCGCGGCATGTTCAATTATGAATACGGCTCGATCAATCTCATTCTGCAGCAGATTCTCAACCTGCCGCCGGTGCAATGGCTCTCCGATCCCATCGGCGCGTATGCCGCGGCGACGATTACGAATATTTGGCTCGGGTTTCCGTTCATGATGATCATCGCGCTCGGTGGCTTGCAGTCGATACCGAAAGAATTATACGAAGCCGCGGAAGTTGACGGCGCGAGCGCGTGGCGACAGTTTTGGACGATTACTGCGCCGCTGCTCAAACCCGTGATGGTGCCGGCCATCACGCTCGGCGTGATTTGGACGTTCAACAACTTCAACGTGATTTGGTTGGTGAGCGACGCGGGCAAGCCCGCGGACTCAACGCATATTCTCGTGTCGTTCGTGTATCGCCAGGCGTTTAACTATTACCGCTACGGCTATGCCGCGGCGCTCTCGCTTGTCATTTTCGGCATCTTGCTAATCTTCGGTATTCGCTTCATTCGGCAAACACAGGCAACGAAAGCGGTGTATTAACACTTGGATTGATGGATTTGTGGATTGTTGGATAGATGGGTTTCAGCTTCCAACAATCCAACAATCCATCAATCCACTCATCCAAGTGCTCCCATGCCCAAATTTGAAAAAACTACTTCGCGTTGGACTTACGCAGCAATTTACGCCGTGCTCACGATCGTCACACTCCTGACGATTTATCCCATCATTCAAGTCATCGGCGTCTCACTGCGGCCGGGAGATAGGTTGCATACGACTTCGCTGAGCATTATTCCGGAAAATGCCACGCTCAATTCTTATCGTCATCTCATCGGCGTCGATGCGAACGTGCGCCGGCACGTGGCCGAAGCGTGGGCGCAGGGTGGGATCGCGGCGGCCTACCACGCGCTCGGGCGCGAGAAGCCGTTTATTCTCTGGTTGATCAACAGCTCCATCGTTTCCGCAATGGTCACGATTCTTGGCGTGTCGCTGGCCTGTACCGCGGGCTATGCGTTTTCGCGCTATCAGTTCATCGGCCGCGATGCGGGCCTAATCGCTCTTATCACGACGCAGATGTTTCCGGCGACCATGTTACTGCTGCCGTTGTTCTTGATGCTCATCAAGCTGCAAATCTTCGATTCCTTTCTCGGCCTTACGCTCGCATATTCTGCCACGGCTTTGCCGTTCACGATTTGGCAAATGAAAGGATATTACGATACCATTCCTTTTAGTTTGGAAGAAGCCGCGCGCATCGACGGCTGCAGCCAATTCAAAACGTTTTATCAAATCGTGTTGCCGCTCGCCGCGCCCGCATTGGTGATCACTGCCTTGTTCAGCTTCATGTCGGCATGGAGCGAGTATCTCGTTGCCGCCGTGATCATCAGTGATCGCAGCTTGTTCACGCTGCCGCTGGGCTTGAAGCTGTTCCAATCGAACTTCGACACGCAATGGGGACTGTATGCCACCGGCGCGGTTTTGGTATGCATTCCGGTGATGACGCTGTTTCTCGTGCTCAGCCGTTGGTTGATTTCAGGATTGACATTAGGCAGCGTGAAAGGCTAACGCACAAACAGAGCTGCCCACGCATTTTTGAAAATTTCCAGCTCCATGCTGATTACCCCAGTTTTGCATATAGAAAATATCAAACGCCGATTCTCGGCAGCGATTTCTAGGTATGAAGCACAGGCGCTCAAAACGCTTCACAACCGTTGCACGGGTACAGTCAAAAGGTTTATAGTTGTGACCTTTTTCAAAGGAAGACCACTTGGCCAACGGAAAAAGAAAACGCAAACGCGATCTGCCCGTCATCTTTTTCTTCATGGCAACGGTGTTGGTGGCAACGCTGCTCATTGTTGACGATGTAATTTTGTATTTTTTTATTGAAAGCTTTCTCGAAGTTCATCCGGGGTTCGCCGTGCGGCTTGCCGTGACCTCGCTTTTTCTGTTCATCAATCTGGGATTGATCTGGTTCGTCTTCCGGGCGCGCGCCCAAAAGGCGCAAACCGGCATGGAGGCCATGGTGGGCAAGTCGGGCGTGGTGAAGCGTGTGAACGGTGTGGGTCTTTGGGTGCAAGTGCACGGCGAACTGTGGCGCGCGCGGTGTCAAGAACGCGTGCAGATCGGCGATGAAATTGTTGTGCAAGGTTTGCAAGGCTTGGTATTGCAGGTTAAAGTTATTTTACCAGGAGAAAAGGCATGAATTTGTTCGGGTATCTGACTTGGATACTCATCATCGGGCTGAGCCTCTTTGTGTTGATTCGCCTCAAGTGGATTTATGAAGTCAAGCCGCATCATCTTTTTTGGAAAAAGCCGCAAGCGCGGCATTACTTTCTCAGCGCGGCTCTGTTGCTGCTTGCCGCATCTTTCGTCCTGCTGCTGCAACTGCCTCCGGTTTATCTCATTCCATTGCTGCTCGGCTTTTATGTGTTGTGCGCTTCTGCAGCCGTAAAAGTGAGCGAGCGCGGCGTGCTGAGCAATGGCTTTCTTGCCGGCTGGCTGGAAATCATAAAAGTGCAGCGCATATCGGAAAAAAACTTGTTTCTCGTTAAGACTACGAATCCTTGGCGCCAATTCCGCCTTGAAGTGCCGCCAGAATTGGAACCCAAACTGCGAAAAATTTTTGCATCCAAACGCATTGCATGGTTGGAACAGCCGCCGGGCGACACAGCGATTGCGGAGCCTGAGTCCAAGCCCAAGCCGGCGACGGCATAGGGAGAAGTTTTGATTGCCAAGCGTTGCGCAAAGCTGCTCTTTGCGCTCGCAATGAGACCGACGTGGGCCTGCGTCACACATGCGGCGCCAAAGAGAAGCTTGACATTCCTCACCCTGTTCTCTATATTGCGCGCGTTTCGCATGTATGTTGAGGAGAGAGGAAGCTTAGCGCGGATCATAACATTTCACATCCATATACAAGCTGGTGCAATGTGGCCGGCATTTTTTTTGTGCGGACCAACTCTCCACGTGCTCGTACTCTCCCGATTGCCCGCTTTCAAATCCGATCCTGTGCATTGCCGCGGGCGCCGATGACTGCAGGAGCGCACATTTGACGTGCTACTGCCAACGAACTTTTGACCAAACCCCATGGCTTTCGCAATCAGCAATATCGTCCCCGGCGCGGTAAAGACTTATCACAAGTACAGCCGCTCGCCTTTCTTCGGACTGCTCATCGTGCTCGTTTTGTTGATCATCTACGAAGCGAGCAGTGCGATGATCTATTATGAGGCTGCGGGTGTGATCAAAAAGAACAGCGCGGAGGTCATGATCAAGCGTGTGTTCTGGTTCTTCGGGTTTCGTTATGATTTTCTGAACTGGCTCGTATATGCCGCACTGCTGGTTTGGTCATACCTGCTGGCGCGCAAGCAACAAATGCTGGCGATTCAACCGGTCTACTATCCCTATGCGATCTTCGAAAGTTTGACCTATGCTTTGATTTTGGGTAGCATGGTAAATCTGATGTCGCGTGGCTTTGTGATCAACATCAAGTTTCTCGGCCAGGTTTCCAATGATTGGAGCATTGCAACCAAAATGGCGCTGGCGTTGGGTGCCGGCATTTATGAAGAGCTGCTCTTTCGCTTTTTTCTGCTCTCGGCTTTGCTTTTTGTTTTTCAGCATACGTTGGTCAACACCAAGCCGATCGTGCGGCAACTCCTTGCGCTGGTGATTTCGGCCGCGCTCTTTTCCGCGTATCACTTTCTCGATACCGGTGTCCGTGAGGCCATGACCATGAGCGCATTTTTTTTCCGTTTTTATGCCGGTCTCATTCTGGGTGTGATCTTTCTTGGGCGCGGCTTGGGCGTCGCGGCATACACGCACGCTTTTTATGATTTGTTCTTAGTCTTTCAGAGCAAATGAAAAAAATTCTACTCGCACTGACCGCATTGTTGCTGCTCGGCCTTGCCGGAACTGGATGGTATTTGTATCCCGTGCTTTGGGGGCCGGCAGTTCCTGCGCCTCCGCCGCGCCCGGATTTTATCATTCATCGCGGCATGAGCGTCACGCAAATCGCTGACAGCCTCCAACAACAAGCTTTCATCCGGAACCGCAATCATTTTCTGCTCGCCGCCAAACTCACGGGCTGGGGCAATCAGCTCAAAGCCGGCAAATATGAAATCACGCCTGCACTCACGCATGTGGACTTGTTGCGTTTGTTCCGTTCGGGCAAAGTTGCGCAAGTGCGCGTTACCTTGCCGGAAGGCAAAACCGCGGAAGATTACGCGGAGCTTCTGCGGCAGACGCTGCAAATCGACAAAGCCGAGTTTCTCGAATTGGTGGAAGATTCCAGCTTTAGCCGCAAGCTCGGCCTCGCGGCTCCGCGCTTGGAAGGTTATCTTTATCCGAATACGTATCACTTCTATTGGGGCGCAACCGCGGCGGAAGTGATCACAGTGCTCGTGCAAGAGTTGCAACGCCAGCTTGGCGATTCGCTCAAAGCGCAAGTGCGTACGAGCGGCATGACGTTGCATCAAGTTTTGACGCTGGCTTCGATCGTCGAAGGCGAGGCGGTCATCGATAGCGAGCGCGCGACCATCGCTGCGGTTTATCGCAATCGTTTGCGGCAAGGGATTTTGCTGCAAGCCGATCCCACGATTCAATATGCCGTGCCCGGTCCGCCGCGGCGTTTATTGTTTAAAGATTTGGAAATCGCTTCGCCGTACAACACGTATCGTTACGCCGGCCTGCCGCCCGGCCCGGTGAATAATCCCGGCATCAAATCGATTCGCGCGGTGTTGAACCCGGCGCCGGTGGAATACATTTATTTCGTTGCAGTCGGCGACGGCTCGCATCGCTTCAGCTACACGCTTGAGCAACATTTGCAAGCCAAACGCGATTTCGACCGTGTGCGCGCGCAAGTGCGCAGAGAGCAGCGCGCAAAGCAGAAGGCGCAGTAACGCAGCCGTTTATTGTGATCCTTTTATTCGAATGAACCCCCTCTGTGATTGTCATTCTGGAAGAACCTTCCCTAGTGCTCGGCACACCTCCGGTCCTATGAAGTGCATCAAGCGCTAGGGAGGATTCTTCCAGAATGACAAAATCGAGGGGCGGCGAGGAAATCTGCAAGTTTCAAGAGGGAGAGAAAAAACTGAGCAGCACGAAGTCACAAGAAATTCTAGCCGCGCTCAACGAGGAGCAACGCGCCGCGGTGGATTGCGGCGACGGGCCGATACTCATACTAGCCGGCGCGGGCAGCGGCAAGACGCGCGTGCTCACGCATCGTATTGCGTATTTGATCGAGCATCACAAAGTCGCGCCTGAGAAAATTCTCGCCGTCACCTTCACCAACAAAGCCTCGCAAGAAATGCGCGAGCGTGTGAGCCAGTTGTTGCGCTTGCCGCTTGCGCATCCGCACGCTTCGAAGGGCTTGTGGGTCGGCACGTTTCATTCCATTTGCACCCGCATCCTGCGCGCCGACGCGGATCGTCTCGGCTTCTCGCGTCAGTTTAGCATTTATGATGCCGAAGATCAACTCGCGTTGCTGCGGCGCGTGCTCGAAGAAATGCAAATCCCCGGCGAGCAAATGGCGCCCGCGTATGCGCGTTATTGCATCTCGCGCGCGAAGAATAGTTTTAAATCTCCGCAGCAATACGCCTCGGGCGCGAGCCTGCCCAAACACGAGATCGTCGCACAAGTTTACGAGCGCTATCAACGCAAGCTCGCCGAGAATAACGCCATGGATTTCGACGACCTCCTGCTCTATCCGCTCGAGCTGTTTCGCCGCCATCCCGAAGTGCTGGCGCATTATCAAAATCGCTTTCAATATTTTTTGGTGGACGAGTTTCAAGACACGAATCGCGTGCAGTATTATTGGCTGAAAGCGCTCGCCGGCGGCAGCCGCAATCTCTTCGTGGTGGGCGATGACGATCAATCCATCTATCGCTGGCGCGGCGCGGACTTGCGCAACATTTTGGAGTTCGAAGCCGACTACCCCGATTGCAAAATATTTCGTCTCGAACAAAACTATCGCTCGACCCGCAATATTCTCGAAGCCGCACACTCGGTGATCGTGAACAATAAAATGCGCATGGAGAAAAAATTGTGGACCGAGCGTGAAGCGGGCGAACGCGTGCAAGTGCTCGCCGCCGCTTCGGGCTATCACGAGGCGCAAATCGTTTTTGACAAGATCAGCTCGGAGTTCAGTTATAACGGCGACGGCCGCAATTACAGCCGTAGCTTTCGTGATTTTGCGGTGCTCTATCGCACCAACGTGCAATCGCGTTTATTGGAAGAAGTTTTTCGCCGCAACGGCATTCCCTATACTATCGTCGGCGGCCTGCGTTTTTATGAACGCAAAGAAGTGAAAGACATTCTCGCGTATTTGCGCGTAGTGGCAAATCCCGCAGACAGTGTGAGCTTGTTGCGCATTATCAATTATCCGCTGCGCGGCATCGGCGACGTGACGATAAAAAAGATGGAGCAATACGCACGCGAGCAGAATTGCACACTGTTCGAAGCGTTGGGCCGCGTGAGCGCCGTCGGCGCACTGTCCGCAAGCTTGCGCGAAAAATTGGCGGCCGTGCATGCATTCATCAATAAGTACGTCCATCTCAAAAGCGCGCTGTCCTTGCCGGAGTGGTGCAACGCACTCGTCGATGAAACCGGCATCATTTCACTGCTCAAAAAAGAAGCGGCGCAAGAGCGCATCGACAATATTCGCGAATTGCTAGACGCCATCGGCGACTTCGCGCGGGAGAACCCCGGCGCGACGATCGAGGGCTTCCTTGAGCTGGTCGCGCTGATCACGGATTATGATCAATGGGATGACAAGGGCAACGCGGTGACGTTGATGACGCTGCACAGCGCGAAGGGTTTGGAGTTTCCGGTGGTGTTCATCACCGGCCTGGAAGAGGGCCTCTTTCCGCTGCTGCGGCAGGAAGATGCGGATTCCGATTTGGAAGAAGAACGGCGCCTGTTTTACGTCGGCGCCACGCGTGCGAAAGAGAAGTTGTATCTCGCTTATGCTTGCGAGCGCGCCCGCTTCGGTAATGAAGCCAGCGCAGCTTTGCCCTCGCGTTTTTTGGAGGAGCTTTCTTCGGATTTTATCGAGCAAGCCCACGTGCGCCGTGCGCGTTTCCAAGAGCCGGAGCCAATGCCCGAGCCGGACACCATCATGCCGGTCTACGAAGATGAATCGCAAGAAGTCGGCATGATTCGCGCCGGCCGTTGGGTGCTGCACTCCTCCTTCGGCCGCGGCCGCATTATCTCGGTCGAAGGCAAAGGCGAAAAAATGAAAGTCACCGTTGATTTCGAAGATCAAGGACAAAAAAAAATCGTCGTGAAATATGGCAACCTTAGACTCATTTAAAGAGGTGTTGAAATATTCCTCTGCAGCACGTCATTCAGAAGGAATCCTTTTCAGCACAGGCAAGACCGCAGGTATAAAAGGCGCTTGTACCAAGTGCACTGCAAGGGGGAAATTGCTCCAGGTGTTCGTGAGCTTTATCCCACGCTTCGCCATCTTCAACTTTTGCCTCGTTACCCAAACCGTCTTCGCGCAAAACTCTCCGGCCACCGATGATTTTCTCTACACACAAAAATTGTTCAAGGAGGGTTATCACGAATTGTGCCTCGCGCAATTCGAAGCGTTTCGGCAGCGTTATCCCGATGCACAGGAGCTTGCCGAAGGCTGGCAGCTCGCCGGTGAAGCGAACATGGCGTTGCGGCGTTTCGCCGAAGCTGAAACCGCGTTTCGCACTTTTGAAATTCGATATCCTTTCCATCAAGCCATCGAAGACGTGCGTTTGCGTTTGGCTGACAGTCAAAAAGCGCAAGGCCATCTCGAACATGCGGCTTTGACCTTACAGCGCTTCGTCACCCTGCATCCGCGCAGTGAAAAAGCGCCGCTCGCGCAATACAACGCTTGTGCGCTCTGGCAGGAATTGCGCGAGTATCAAAAGGCGCGTGAGGGCCTATATGCGCTGTTGGACAATTACCACGAGAGCACGCAGCGTTTGCCCGCCTATTTATTGCTCGTGAAAAGTTTTTCCGAAGCCGGCGATTACACTCGCGCCTTGCAAGAAGCCGAACGCATGTTGCGTTCGCTGCCCGAAAATCAGCTTGATGCGCAAGCGTTTTTCATGCACGGGCGTCTGCAGGAGCAAGTCGGCCACTTGCAATTGGCGGAACAAAACTATCAAGAGCTAGTCAAAAAATTTCCCAAGAGCGACTGGGCGAGTCAAGCAAACGCACGTCTCGCGGAACTACAGTTTGCACGCGGTGAGATAGCCGCCGCCGCGGCCTCATTGGAGTTATCTGCCAAAACCGCTTCCGCTTTGCAGCAGAATCGCTTGGCACTGCGCGCGGCTGAAATGCATCTGCACGTCGGGCAAATCACCGAAGCGTTTGCGGCGCTGCAGAAATTCGATATCGTTGCAAGCGATAGCGCCGCCCAACTCGTTTACCACCATGCGCTCGGCAATTTACACGAGCGAAACGGCAAGAAAGCCGAAGCTGCGGAAGCCTATCAGCGCGGCGCACAACTTTCACTTGCAACCGAAGCCGCCAGCGACAGCACGAGCGCGACGCCGCAGTATCGCCGCCAACGCTGCTTGTGGCGCAGCGCACAGATGCATTTCGATTTACAACAATATGATATTGCCCTACGATGGTGCCGCCAATATCGCCGCGAATATCCGCGCGGCAAGTTTCGCGACCTGCTTTTGTATTTGGAAGGCCGCGGGCAACAAGCTTCGAACAATCTTGCGAGCGCGCAACGATTGTATGATGAATTACTGATCGACTTTCCGAAAAGCGCTTATGTGGATGAGGCGCAGTTGGCATTGGCGGAAATTTATGAAACCCTCGGCGAGCTGCGCATGGCGCAGTTGCAGTGGCAACGCTTTCTGCAAGCTTATCCTGCGAGCGAATATGCCGCAACCGCGCGACGCAAACTACACGTGCTCGTCGCAGCCGCACCGGCGGATTCACCCGCTGCGCTCACACAACTTTCAGAAACCTTGCTGCAAGCCAAAGAGAGCGTCTCGCGGGAAGATTTTTTAGTGTCGCTCGCGCGTTTGAACTATGAACGCTACAATTATCGTGCAGCTTTGCGGTACGCGCAATTGGCAGCCGAGAGCGCCGCGGCAAATGTGACTGCTCGTGAAGCTGCTTATCTGCTCGGCGCCGGCTATTTGCGCTTGTATGAAAGCGAGAGCGGGAATCCTGCTTTGCAAGATAGTGCGCGATTTGCGTTGCAGAGTTTGAGCGCGGGCGAACGCGATCAATTCACGCAAAAGGCGGAGGCGTTGCTCGCGCGCATTTGGTTTACGAAAGAAACGCCACGCACGGCGGCAATGTTGGCCCGCGCAGATTCGCTGTTGGCGTTGAATGAAGCGTCTGCGGATTTCGATTTTTTGCGCCTCTGGGCCGCGACGACGCGCAAAAGTTTGAGCGCTGCCAACGACTCGACGGCGAGCAATCGCATTGTCACAGCACTCCAACGTGTCGCGCAAGATGAAAACTCGGTTGTGCGCAATGAAGCGTTGTTTGAGCTGGCAGATTGGCATTGGCAACACGGCGATTCCACCAATGCGGCACGCGCGCTCGAGCACATGCGCGCTTCGAAATGGCGCGACGAATTCGAAGCGCAGGGACAACTGCGCCAAGCAAAGTGGCTCACGCAGCAGAAACAATACGGCGAGGCGCTCGCGACGCTGGAGCGCGTCAAGCAAGAATATTTTTATAGCGCCATTGCAGATTCTGCGGCGGCCATGATGACGCGCATCTATATCACCACTGGCCGCTTTCGCGAAGCTTTGCAGAGCTTGAACGAGGGGGAAACGGAGCAGTTTGCGAACGCAGCGGACGCGCTGGACTTGACGCGCGGGCGTTTGCATGAGGCTGCCGGCGAGCATGCGCAAGCCGTGCAAGCCTATTTGCGCTTCATTGCCGCACATCCGAATGCGCCGGAGATTGGCGCCGTGTTGTTGCAGGTCGCAAGCTTGACACTGCGCGCCGGCGCCGAGCGATTGGCAATCGGCTATTATGAAGAATGCGCGCACCGCTTCCCTGGCACGGCATACGGTCTCGAAGCTAAGTATCGCCTCGCAGACATTCATTATGACAAAGGCGCCTTTGAGGCGGCACAGCCGCTTTATCTCGAAGCGCTCAACGAGCAGCCGGACGCAGCGCTTGCGCAAGCTGCATTGAAGAAATGGATACTCTGTTTGTACAAGACGAAAAACTTCAGCCGCGCGGAATTGGAAGCGAAGAAATTTGAAGAGCAGAATAAGAATGAGCGCGCGAGCGCGGCTGAATTTCAATATGCCGCGGGAGAAGCTGCCATCGAAGCCAAAGATTTTGTTTCCGCGGAGCGTATTTTTCGCAAGCTGGGCAAAGATTATCGCGACACGCCCTCGGGCATACTCGGCGATTACGGTTTGGGCAAGGCATTGCTTATTCAAAACAAAACGGAAGAAGCCTTAGAGGCGCTCACCGATATTCCGAAGCGTTATCCCAAGCATCCATTCTTGCACACGGTCTATCTCGGCCTCGGCGATTTTTATTCGGCGCAACAACAATGGGACAACGCGATTGCGGCGTTCAATCAAGTCACAAAGGATTCGACGTTCGACAGCAATTATCGTTTGGCGATTCGTTCTTTGCTGGACGTGTATGACCGCATGGGCCTGAAAGACCGCGCGCTCGCGCTGGCACGGCACTACGTCGCGCGTTTCCCAGAGGATGCGAGGGCTTTGGACCTGCGCATTAAAGTGGGATTGCTGCTCATCGATCATTTGCAATTCGATGATGCGATCACGCACCTCAAACGCCTCAAGCCATTTGTCGATGCGACCATCGAGCCGGAGGTGCAATACTACATCGGCAAGTCGCACATGAACGCGGGCCGCTTCGAGCTTGCGATTGCAGAATTGCTGCGCGTCAAATTTTTCTCGAAACCCTCCAAACTGCCTTGGGATGTCATCGCCCTCTACGATGCGGCAACCTGCTATACGCGCCTCAACAATTGTAGCATGGCGAAAAAACTATTTCAACAAATCGTGCGCGAACAGGGCGCGACGAGTGATTTCGGGCGCTTTGCCAACACGAAAGTATCGGAGTTGGGTGCGTGCGAGGCGGCGAATTAGTCCGCGATGAATTGAATCCTTATGCGGTTACATTACGATACGATCTCATCGATACCGAAGCACTTGATCGCGAGCACGCCAAAGAAATCGTGGAAGCCGTGCGGCAATGGACTGAAAAACAAATTCGAAACGCGGGCTCTTGAATTTTCCCTTGCCTCCGAACAACTCACTACGAATACCAGCACCTCGAATTCTTTGCTGGAATAAATCTCCGGTTCAATCGTATTTTAAAGTAGCTAAAGCCCTTGCCTTGCGGTAATGCCTTCTTTTTCCAAAAATGGCCGGATCGAAAATGCGCCGGCGGATAGCGGCGATGCCGAAGCGATTCGCGCAACTCTGCGAGGGGAGCGCCAAGCTTTCGCACGGCTGGTGGAAAAATATCAGCGCCCGCTTTATGCGATGCTGCGGCGCTTGGTGCGGCAGCATGAAGACGCCGATGATTTGCTGCAAGAGTGCTTTCTCCGTGCCTTTCAGCATTTGGAAGAATTTGAGGTGAGCCGCCCGTTTTATCCCTGGCTTTACCGCATCGCTTTGAATCTTGCGCTCTCTTCGATGCGGCGGCGCAAATGGCAACTGCCGATGGAGAGCCTCGATCTCCTTTCTAGTGGAGAGGAGGACCCGGAAAAAAGTATTGCCGCGAGCGAGTTTCATGTGGCATTGGAGCGCGCGATTGCAAAACTGCCGGCCGAGCAACGCACAATCTTGTTGCTCCGCACCCGCGAAGACATGAGCTATCAAGAGCTCAGCCAAACGCTCGGCATCGAAGTCGGCACCGTGATGTCGCGCCTGGCGCGCGCACGGGAAAAATTGCGCGCCTGGATGCGGCCGCATTTAGAAGCCGTGGCAGAATAGATTCAAATGCGCTTCCAGCGAACCAACACGCAACTTCGAATCATGAGTAAAACGCCGACCTCATCCCTCACCTGCAGCCGGGCGAAGGAATGGCTTCACCTCCTGCTCGATAACGAACTGCCCTTGGCCGACCACGAGAGGCTGCTGGGGCATTTGCAAGCGTGCGCGCAGTGCAGCGCTGCGTATCGGGAATTGCGCGCGATCGAGGCTGCGCACACCGAACTGGATGCGCGCGCAACGGAAGCGCCCGAGGCCTATTTCGACTCTTTGCCGCAAAAAGTATTGGCGCGCATCGAGCAAGCGGAGGCCGCGCAGGAGAAGCCCCGTCTTGTAACTTGGCGGCCGCGCTCTTTCAATCTGCGCGCGTATATTTGGGGCAAAGGAAAGTACGCTCTCGCTTTCGCGGCCATGCTGACGCTCGTCTTTCTCGTCACGAGAGATTTGCGCGAGCAAAAGCAACCCGAAACAGTTTTCGGAGAGAGGAAGTACGCCGACTTGCCGGAAAGCGTTCCGTCATCGGAGGCACAGGCGGCACACGAAGATTTGCAACCCTTGGAGGCCGCGCAATCTCCGACAGGAGGCGAGAGACCAGCGCCACTCGAAAATCTCAGCACAAGGCCTGACGCAAAGGATTTGCGCGATGAACCGCTACCCGCGACCGCACCGCCTGCCGAAAAAAGTGACATCCACCAACGCGTAGAATTGACCGCGGATTCGGAGCGCATGCTTTTGCAAGCTGCCGCCCCTCGTATTGAAGCATTTGCTGACACGATCGCAGCCGCAGAAAGCGCGATTGCAGGCGCGCAGCAATTTGTAAACAATCCCCCTGGCGGGCGGGCACGCTTGTATCCGGAAAGCAAAGCCGAAGCTTTGTATGAAGAAGCTGAAACACCTCCGGTTTTGTCCAAAGCCCGTCAGCCAAACGCCGTTTCCGCAGCTCGTACTCCTGTAGCGGAGGGCAAACGGCTCTCCCAAACGGCCCATTTCACTGCGAATGACAGTCGCCTCGCCCAAGCTTTGAGCGCCTCCGTGCAGGCACAATCGCAAACCGAACGTCTCAAAATTTGGCAAGACTATTTTGTCTCGTCGCAACGTGACTCAGCCACGTATTATGCAGCCGTGGAAAGTTTGGCGCGCAGATTAGCGGCGCAGAGCGATAGCAGCAGCGCAGTAACACAAATGCAAGAAGCATTAACTTTTTATCAAACCATGGAAGCGATCCTCGCTGCACGTTGGGGCAGGGCAATTTATGATCAAGAGAGAGCACGTTTGCAGGGATTACTAAATTGGAAGAAGTCGGCGCGCCCGTGAGCCGCAGCGCTCAGACTGTATCATAATTGCAACTCGAAATTTCATTTCCGAATTTCCCCAGATTTTTGAGACACTTTTGGTTTTCTTCC
This sequence comes from bacterium, assembly GCA_037444905.1. Classification (GTDB taxonomy): domain Bacteria; phylum Zhuqueibacterota; class Zhuqueibacteria; order Zhuqueibacterales; family Zhuqueibacteraceae; genus JABWAN01. The sequence goes on from JBBILN010000012.1 coordinate 16,856, forward strand.
CAAATTGCAATCGCGGCGTGCGAGCGCTTGCAAATCTTTTCATGCCATAGTCTTACTCTTCCCGTAGCAAAACCATTCCTAGTTTTCATCGTGTGCTTCGCTCGCGGCACAACGGTTGCATTAGAATATAAGCGAAAGCGACGGCACGAGTCAGCGCAGCCAGGAAGGTTGGCAATGACAAGCGCGTCCGATCTCAATCGTGCGACTCGCTTAGGCATGAAATGCCTCATGAGATTTTGTCGAGCAGGAAGCTCAACAAAAATCCGTGTTGTTTTGATCGGACGTTTTTCTTCTGCAAGCTCGCGCCTATCCGGCGCTGCTTTAAAATATGGCTCCCCCTCACAGCCAAGAGGTCCGGGTCGAAAGACTCGGGCCTTATTTTTTTTATGGGTAAACTCGTCGTCTCAATACAAACGACTGCGTTGCTCAAGCAATCTCCCTCCCAAAAAGTTTTCGTTTGATATTTCTTTGCAGGCTTCTATCTTGCATGCGGTCACAATTTTGTTGCAAATCATGCATTGAAAATCCGCACAATTTTTAGATCGCGACAGTAGCAAGCCCCTGAAGAAACGATGCCAATGTGGTCTCCGAGCAGTTGGAGAAATTATCCGGTCCAGCAACAACCCCGCTATCCGCAGCAGGAACTGCTGCAAGCCACGCTCGCGCAATTGCGTGAGTACCCGCCTTTGGTTTATACCGGTGAAGTGGAATACCTAAAAAGCCTGCTCGCCGAAGCCGCGCAAGGCAAGCGTTTTGTGCTGCAAGGCGGTGATTGCGCCGAACGTTTTCGCGATTGCACGAATCAAGCGATCATCGACAAGCTGAAAATCTTGCTGCAAATGAGTCTCGTGCTCATTTATGGATTGCGCAAGCCCGTCGTGCGCATCGGGCGCATTGCCGGGCAATTTGCCAAGCCGCGCTCCGCAGAATTTGAGACCGTAAATGGCCAAAGGTTGCCGGTGTATCGCGGCGACCTGATCAATTCTTTCGAGCCGGATTCTGTCACGCGCATTCCTGATCCCCGCCGGCTCTTGCAGAGCTATTATCATTCTTCCGTGACTATGAATTACGTGCGTGCACTCATCGAAGGCGGATTCGCGGACCTGCATCATCCCGAGCATTGGAACTTGGAATTCATTTCCGCCAGCGAGCATCGCCACGACTACGTGCAGCTCCTCGAACGTTTGACCGACGCGATTCACTTCATGGAAGCGCTGGGCGGCGTGCGTAGCAGCGTGCTTGGCAAAGTGAACTTCTTCACTTCACACGAAGGCTTGTTGTTGTGTTATGAAGAGGCTTTGACGCGCCATGATGTGGAAAGCGACAAGTATTATAATCTCGGCGCACACACGTTGTGGATCGGCGACCGCACGCGTGCGTTGGAGGGCGCACACGTGGAGTATTTTCGCGGACTCGCCAATCCGATCGGCATCAAAATCGGACCCTCATGCACGCCGGAGGAGTTGGTGCGATTGCTCCACATTCTGAATCCGCTCAATGAATGGGGGCGCATTACGTTGATCACGCGGCTCGGCCAGGAATATATTTCGCGTTTGTTGCCGCCTTTAATTCAAGCCGTACAAAAGCAAGGTGCGCGTGTCTTATGGTGTTGCGATCCGATGCATGGCAATACCACCACGACGGAAAACGCCTTCAAGACGCGCAATTTCGAAGACATCCTGCGCGAGCTGCGGCTTTGTTTTGAGTTGCACCGCAATCACGGCTCGTGGCTCGGTGGCGTACACTTTGAGTTGACGGGAGAGAACGTGACCGAGTGCACGGGCGGTGCGCAAAAAATCGCGGAGCAGGATCTCTCCAAGAATTATGGCACCTATTGCGACCCACGGCTAAACTATGCGCAGAGTTTGGAAATGGCATTTCAAATTGCCGAAGCCCACAGGTCCGCGCAGTTTCCGAGCGAAGCAATTGGAGCAAAACTATGCAGGTCGTAGTGATGAGGCGGGGCGTTTGGCGAGCCTTTGCCAACCGTTGTTTGCGGCTCCCACCGTCACGCGGAGAAGTCATAAACCGGCCCTCATGATCTAACCCGGATTTTCAGACAAGCTGCAAACCAAGGCCCTGTGGGCAGCGCACAGATCCAAAACGCCCTCTGAAAAGATTTTTTCGCCTGTGTTTTTGATCCGTGTGTGGTTCAAGAAAACTTTCAGAATTTTATTCTGAGTTTGGTATTTTAATTCGCCTATCACACTTGACGATAAGCTAATTCCACTTCAACAGACTCCATTTCTGCCCACGAAACACGCGATTCATACGAAAAACTTTTTTCGCGTTATTCGAGTGTTTCGCGGGCAAAAATTTAAATCTGCCTATGTAGAACTAATCGGGCTTCAAATATTCCAGTGCCGTGCGGCTGCAAATCATGGGGCAGGCAGTAAATTCCCAGTCCAAAGATTGCGTAATGACCGCATGACGCAAAGGGAACACCCACTACAAATCCTTCAGAGTTTATTTCAGCAAGTTATTTGCCTTCACTTCATGCGCTTAAGATTTATGCGGCAAGCAAATCGTAACGCGTAGCATGCCGGCTGCCGAAATCTGCTTGCATTTCGGCGGTCGAACGGCTATCCTCTGCTTTACTTTCTCGAATTCACGGTGAAGTCTTCACATTCTTTTCAACCCAAGAAGGAGATTGCGGCATGAGACCATTTTTTCTAAGGCGGAGCTTGAGCTTTCTGTTGCCACTCGTAGTGGCTGGCGCGCTTTCAGCCAGGGAGAGCGGAGTCAAAGCTGTTTCCTCTACCCTCGCACTTGCACCGCAAGAGCGTTACGTTCCCAACGTCGTCGTGGTCAAATTTAAAGCCGGCATAAACGTGGGCGCGCAAACCGCCAGCACGGCTTTCGCTTCGCTCAATGCGATCATGCAGCAGCAAAACATTTATCAACTCGAGCAAGTTTTGCCGGAGCACAGCTTGCGTCGCGAGGTGGTTTCACGCGTGAACATCGCCGGCATCTACTATGCTCACTTTTCCGGCAATGCCTCGCCGGCAGCAGTTGCAGAAGTTTTGCGGCAGGATGCGCATCTCGAATATGCCGAGCCCAAGTACATTCATAGTCTCGACGCAGCACCGAATGATCCGCAATTCTCACAGCAAGGTTTTTACAGCAAAGTGAAAGCAACGGAAGCATGGGACGTGGTGAAAGGCGAACAAAGCGATGTCGTTGTTGCGATTGTTGACGGCGGCACCGATCGCGATCACCCCGATCTTGCCGCCAATTTCTGGGTCAATAACGACGAGCTTCCCGGCAACGGTATCGACGACGATGGTAACGGCTTCGTCGATGACGTGAATGGTTGGAATTTTTCCAACAATAGCAATGATCCCACCGGCCTTGCCAATACGCCGGGCAATGCGAATCACGGCACACATACGGCCGGCATCGCTTGCGCAGTTACCAACAACAGTACTGGTATCGCGGGCATGAGCTGGAATGCAAAACTCATGGCGATTTGCGTTAGTGATCGCAATTCCGATGGGTTCCTTGCGTTTGGCGCGGACGGAATTCTGTATGCGGCTAACAACGGCGCGGACGTGATTAGCCTGAGCTGGGGAAGACTGGGAAGCAGTTCGGCGTTCGAACAAGATGTGATTGACTTCGCCACAGACTTAGGCAGCCTGGTGGTGGCAGCCGCGGGCAACGACAATACCTCCGCTTTGCATTTTCCTTCAGCGTATCGCAACGTTTTAGCAGTCGCAAACACGACCAACAGCGATACCAGAAATGGCGGTTCGAATTACGGCACGTGGGTCGACGTCTCCGCGCCCGGCACAAACATCTACAGCACTATTAATAATGGTCAGTACGGCTTCCTCAGCGGCACTTCGATGTCGTGCCCGCTCGTTGCGGGATTGGCCGCTTTGGTGCGCACACAGCATCCTACGTGGACCGGCATTCAAGCCGGTGAGCAAGTGCGCCTCACTTCGGATAATATCGACGCTGCGAATCCTTCATATATCGGCTTGCTCGGCAAAGGCCGCGTGAATGCTTTGCGCGCAGCCACGGAAAGCGTGCCGGCCATACGTTTGTCTAATTTCAGCTTTACGGAGACGGACGGCGACGGCGTGATCGAGCCGGGCGAAACTGTGACGATTACGGTCAAAATGATCAACTATCTCGCGACCGCAACGAATGTGACTCTGACACTATCGGAGGCAGATAACTTCGCCGCCGTAACGAGCGCGAATGCGGCGATTGCGAGCATCGGCACATTGCAGGAAGTGACGCCGAGCACATTTCGATGCACGATTGCAGCGAATGCACCGAGCGGGCACCCCGTGGATTTCGTGCTGCAAATCAGCGCACCGGGCTATTCCGACGTGGACCGTTTCACTGTCACCATCCTACCCACTTTTGGAACCGTGCACGTGAATAACATTCAAACCACGGCCACCAATCTTGGCCGCATCGGCTATGCGGATCCCAGCAATTCCAGCGGTGGCGTTGGCTTTCACTATAAGAACGGCGCAAGCTTGCTCTTCGAAGGCGCGATCATGGCGGGCACGGGCGTAGGGCAGGTTTCCAATGCCGCACGCGGCATATTGGCGGGGAACGCACAACGCACGGATCAAGATTTTACCATTGCGAGCGACGGAGATCTGCGCGTAATTCGGCCGGGAGCATTGGCGGACGAAGAGAGCACGGGCAGCTTTGAAGACAAAGCCGCGAACAATCCCATGAATATTCGCATCACGCAAGAAACTTTTGCAAAGAGCAGCGCGCCCTACGATGATTTCATTCTCATGCGCTATACAATCGAAAATCAGGGCAACAATACGCTCAACAATTTCCACTTCGGGTTCTTTTATGATTGGGATATCGATGGCAGCTCATACGCCACCAATTTCACGGAGTATGACACGCAACGCCGGCTGGGCTATGCTTACGACGGCGGCGCCGGGCCGAAAACGTATGTTGGCATGTCGGTGATCTCCGATGCGAACACGCATTATCGCGCCATTTACAACGACCCGAACGCGCCGAACAATCCGACTGGTTGGGGGTTGCACGACGGCTTTACGGATGAGGAGAAATGGAAAGCGATGAGCGAAGGCGCGGGCTTCATCAAAGCCGGCGCAGCGGACATTTCATTTGTGCTGGCCGTGGGGCCTTTTGCAATTCCTTCCAAGGGCAAACTCGAGCTCGCGTTCGCGCTACTCGCCGGCGACAACTTGCAAGACTTGCAGCTCAATGCCGACAACGCAAAAAAATTGTGGAATGAGCTATTCAGCACCGCGGTGGCCGCGCCGCCCGCCACTGCTTTACCGCGCACGTTCGCGTTGGAGCAAAATTTTCCCAACCCCTTTTCACCCAAAGGGGTGGCGAGCACGAGCATCAATTTTCAATTGCCGCACGCCGAATTCGTGCAATTGGAAATTTTCGACGTGCTCGGCAGAAAACTGCGCACGCTGCTCGAGGCGAAGCACGGCCCGGGCGTTTACTCCGCGCGCTGGGACGGCAACAACGACGCGGGTTTGCCCGTTCACAACGGCGTATATTTCTATCGCCTGCGCGCCGGCAGTTTCGTGCAAATGCGCAAGCTGGTGCTGTTTTGAGTTGCGGCTTGCTTTGATCAAACCGGAAATTTATATTGGGTTCGTATGAACGACAGAGTCGAAAGCTTTGTGGCCGTGCTGAAGGCTCTCAACGCCAACGAAGTGGAATATATCCTTGTCGGCGGCTTGGCGTTGATTCTGCATGGCATCCCGCGCGTCACGGAAGATTTGGATATCTTCGTTAAACGCGAGGACGCGAACGTCGCAAAACTGCGCCGCGCGCTTCGCGAAGTCTTTGAGGACGAAAGCGTCGAAGAAATCACGTTTAGCGAAATGGCGCAATACCCGGTCATACGTTACGGCACGCCGGACGACTATTATATCGATATTATGGATCGCATCGGTGAAGCATTCAGCTATGCCGATCTGGAATATGAAATCATTTACGGCTACGGCTTGCCCATTCGCGTTGCAACCAAAGAAACGCTCATCAAGTTGAAGGAAAAGACTATGCGCATGGTGGATCAGGCCGACGTTGTGATGTTGAAGGAGAAATTGGCGGAGAAACGATAATGCCCGTGTACAAATATCGCAGCCTCGAAGAAGCGGAGCGCCACCTGCGCGAATTGCTTCCGAAGGATCCTTTAGTCCGCTTCGCCGCAGTCGCCGATCTGGTTTCCGTGTTGAAGCCTCACAAAAGGATTACACGAGGAATTTTTCGTTTCAAGAGTTTGGCGGAAGCCAATGAACACCGTCAAGCGCTTTAAGCGCAACGCGATTACTTCGTAACCAGGAAAGTTCTTTTGAGCGGATGAAACGAATGGAGCAGCTAATACCAAGACGCATCCGCTTCATCAGTTTACAAAAATTGTTTTTAATTTTTTAAGGATGGAAAAATGAAACGCAAACTTTTGCTCGCACTGCTCGCCATTATCTGCGTGCCTCTACTTTGGTCGTGCGCACGCGATTATGTGACGGGCAAGTCCACTTTTAGCTTGATGAGCGAATCACAAGAAGTCGCGCTCGGTCGCGAAGCGGATCCGCAAATCGTCGCCGAATACGGCGCATATGATGATGCTGCGCTCACGGCTTATGTCTCCGGTATCGGCCAGGAAATCGCGCGCGTTTGTCATCGCCCGAATTTGGCGTACACCTTTCGCGTCGTCGATAGCCCGGTGGTGAATGCTTTTGCATTGCCCGGCGGCTATGTTTATTTCACGCGCGGCATTCTCGCACACTTCAATTCGGAAGATGAGCTTGCAGGTGTAATGGGCCACGAGATTGGCCACGTCGTTGCGCGTCACGGCGCGGAGCAACAAACGCGCGTGCAGCTCGCAACGCTGGGCTTGGGCCTCGGCTCGATCCTCTCCGAGGATTTTCAAAAAATCAGTGGCGCGTTGCAAACCGGCGTGAGCCTGCTCTTTCTCAAATACGGCCGCGGCCAGGAATCTGAATCCGACAAACTCGGCGCGGAGTATTCCACACGCCTGGGCTATGATGCGCACAAGATGGCCGGCTTCTTTCGCACGATTGCGCGTTTGAGCGAAGGCAGCGGCCAACAGATTCCGACTTTTCTTTCGACGCATCCCGATCCCGGTCAGCGCGAAATTCGCGTCGGTCAACTCGCCGATGAATTTCAAGCGCGAGGGCCGTACACGCCGAAGAAACTCGACCCCAGCGATTATTTGCGCCGCATTGACGGCATCGTATATGGAGATGACCCGCGCCACGGTTTTGTCGAGAACAACATGTTCTATCATCCTGATCTGCGCTTTCAATTTCCCATATCGGCGAAGTGGGCCGTGGTCAATTCCGCGCAGCAGGTGCAAATCATCAGCCCCGAGAAAAACGCGGGCGTGCAACTGAGTTTGGGAGAAGGCGCGACCCCGGCAGCCGCGGCGGATAAATTCATCTCCGGCGCGCAAGCCACGGTGTTGCGCCGCGAGAACAAACGCGTCAACGGCATGGCCGCAGTGCTGGTGGAATCGAACGTGCAAAGTCAGAACAGCGTATTGCAAGTGCTCTCGTACTTCATTCAAAAGGAGCAATACATTTACGCTTTTCACGGCTACACCACCACGGCTTTGTTCAGAAATCACGCGGCCGCGTTTGAATCGATCATGATCGGCTTCGATCAATTGCGCAACCAGGCCGCGCTCACGAAGAAGCCGGAGCGCCTGCGCCTCGAACGCGTGCGTCAGGGCGGCGATCTCGCGACCGTGTTGCGCAGTTTCAAAATGAAGGAAGAAATGCTCGACGAGCTTTCCATCCTCAACGGGCTGAAGCTGGAAGAGCGCGTGCAAACCGGGAGCTTGGTAAAAGTGGTGAGAGAATGACTTTCATGCGGGGTTCACCATGCAAGACCTTCACGATCGCGGCTACAAAAAGCTCTTTTCGAATCTCGAAATCTTTCAGCAACTCGTTACGACTTTCGTGATGGAGCCGTGGGTGAAAGAACTTGACTTTTCCGCCTGTGAGTTGGTGAAAGACGACTTCGTCTCGAAGGAGTATAAAGCTTCGTTTGGCGATTTGATCTATAAAATCAAGTGGCGCGAGGAGGAGCTCTATCTCGTCGTATTGCTGGAATTCAAATCCGCACCCGAGCACTTCGTGGCTGTGCAGATTCTCGGGTACGTCCTCGACTTCTATCGCAACCTGCTCGACGCCGGAGAGAAAGTGCGCAGGCTGCCGCCGGTCTTTGCAATATTGCTGTATAACGGCGAGCAAACGTGGAATGCCCCGGCAGACATTTCCGAGTTGATTCAAGGCGGCGAAGCCCTGGGCAAATATGCCCTGCACTTCAAGTATCTTCCGATCATCGAGAATGCCTATGAGCGGGAGCACCTGCTGCAGATCGGAAACATCGTCTCGACGTTGTTTTTCGCCGAAGCGTATTACGACGTGGAACTGCTCAAACAAGAGCTTGTCAAGCTGTTCGAAAAATCACCCAACAAACACGCCGTGTCGTTGTTTCTGAATTGGTTTAAGCAGTTGGCCGTGCATGGAAGAATCGAACCGTCCGATTACGAAGCCTTGGATCGAGTTTATCAAGACACGAAGGAGGTCACTATGTTGATCAACAGCATCGAAAAAGAAAGAAAGCAGCTTTATGAAAAGGGTTGGGGAGAGGGTAGAGAAACAGGCAAAGCGGAAGGCAAAGCGGAAGGCAAGGCGGAAGGCCGGCGCGAAAAACTCTTTGAATTTGCGCGCGTAATGTTGGCAAGCGGCGAGCCGATCGCCAAAATCAAGCAATATACTTCGCTGACCGAGGAGGACATTTTGAAGCTGCAAGCGGACGCCTCTTCAAACTAACCGCGGACCCGATCGCACAAGATGAACCCAGAAAATTTTTTCCATCAACTCCGCGGCGAAATCGTCAACGACGCGCCCGCCATGCACGCAGCAGTGCTCAAATCGAGTGAAGGCACGCCCTATCTCACACAGCCCGGCGTTGTTTTGATTGCGCGACCACAGATTCAAATCGAAGGGTTACAAAAATTCCTCGGCGGTTTCGACCCGGCCTTGGATTTTTCAAATTATTTGAACGACCCCACGCCGCTCACTTCCGGCGCGCAGCTTTGCAAGATCGCGGGGCAAACCTGTTACGCGAGCTTCTCGCCCAAGCGCACGATGAACGCGAACGCCGACCGTTATTTCAACAACATCATGAGCAGCGGGCACGGCTCGGTATTGGAGCACGCCAATTATTCGTTTTTTCTCTACGGCGTCTCGCGCAGTCTCACGCACGAAATGATTCGGCACCGTGCGGGCTTCGGCTATTCACAACTTTCGCAGCGTTACGTTTCGGGCCGCGTGCTGCGCTTCGTCGAACGCCCCGAATTTCAAGACCACGGCGAACTGCACGAAAACTTTTTGCAGCGCATTGACCGGGCTTATGCCGAGTATCATCGCATTGCGGACAAGTTGTTGCAAGAGCAGGCCGCAGGCGCGGCGATTCTCAGCGCGGAAGCCAAAACCGATCTCCGCAAAAAAGTCAATCAAGCCGCGCGTGCGGTGCTGCCCAATGAAACCGAAACCATACTCGTCGCCACCGGCAACGTGCGCGCGTGGCGGCACTTCATCGAAATGCGCGCGAGCGAGCATTCCGAGGTTGAAATACGCGCGCTCGCCGTGCGCATCTTTCTTTGCCTGCGCATGATTGAGCCGCTGCTGTTCGGCGATTATCAGATAAAAGAATTGGCGGACGGCACGTTCAGCGTGTCGACCTCGATGGCGAAGGTTTGAAATCAATCGGCTGTTTACTTGAATGCCCCTTTTTCAAATTGTCATCTGGAAGAACCTTCCCTCGTACTTGCTCTAGATCTCAAAACTAGTGTCGTGCCCGGCACTAAGGAAGATTCTTACAGAATGACATGAAGAGGAGGCATTGAGATTTAGATGAGGAGAGGTAATGCAAATCGGCATAGTCGGTCTGCCTTATTCCGGCAAGACCACGATTTTTTCCACGCTGCTGAAACACAAGAGCAGCGACGGCGGCCATCACAAAATCGAAGCCGAGCGCGGCATCGTGAAAGTGCCCGACGAACGGCTGGAGCGCTTGACTGCGATGTTCAATCCCAAACGCAAAGTCAATGCGACGATTGAGTATCTCAAAGTGCAAGGCTTCGACAGCGGCGCGGAAAAGCCGCAAGGCTTGCCGCCGCAGTTTATCGCGAATATCAAAACCGTCGACGCCATTCTGCTCGTGGTGCGCGCGTTCGAGAACGATATGTACCCGCATCCGCTCGGGCGCATCGACCCCGCGAAGGATATCGAGTTCATCAACGCCGAGTTTTGGTTGAGCGACATGGCGATCATTGAAACACGCATTGAGAGATTGGAAAAGTCGATCAAGAAAGCACAACTCGACGCGGAGAAACGCGAATTGGAATTGATTTCGCGGTGCCGAGCGCATCTCGAACAGGAGCGGCCGTTGCGTGAGATGGAGTTGTCGACGGAAGAGGAAAAGCTGCTGCGCACGTATCAGTTCATCACCGCCAAGCCGCTGCTCTACGTGCTCAATATCGCCGAAAACAAAATCGCGCAAGCCGCGCAGCTTGAGAAAAATTTTGAAAAATATCTCACGCCCAAGTGCGCGATCGCTTCCTTGAGCGCGGAAATCGAAAAGGAAATTTCGGAATTGAGCGAGGAGGACGCGCAGGTGTTCATGCAAGACCTCGGCATCGCCGAACCCGCGCTGCACAAGCTCATTCGCGTGTCGTATGAATTGCTCGGTTTGATTTCATTCTTCACCGTGGGCGAAGACGAGTGCCGCTCATGGACGATTCGCGGCGGCACAAAAGCGCCGCAGGCCGCGGGCGCGATTCATTCCGATTTGGAGCGCGGCTTCATTCGCGCGGAGACCGTGCATTATGACGATCTCATCGCATTGGGGAGTTTGCATGCCTGCAAAGAAAAAGGCATGCTGCGTTTGGAGGGCAAAGAGTACGTGGTGAAGGACGGAGATATTTTGAACATTCGTCACAGTGCTTGACGCAAAACCGATATCGTGTCATTCAGAAGGAATCCTTTTAAGCCAAACCGCGAAGGTTACACTGAAAAGGATTCTTCCTGAATGACGAACTTATAGAGACGCGCTCACACCCGCGCCGGTTCAAGTTCCACTTTGATGTGCTTCCATTTCTCCTGCCGAAAACGCGCCACGGAAAGCGTGCAGCGCATCGCGTGACCCAGAACAATCGCCAACCACACGTCGCTCGCTTGCAAACCGCGCAGAGCTTGTATCACCGCACACACGCCCAACGGCACCACGAGTTGTGAAACGAGCGTGATGTAAAGCGGGCTGCGCGTGTCGCCGCTGCCCTGCAAGCCGCCGGTGTGAACCAGCGCCACGGTGATGAACAATCCCGAAAGGCTCAAGAAGCGCAGCAGCAACACGCCGATGCCCAGCACGATTTCCCCTTCCATGCCGAACGCGGCGAGCAACAATCGCGGCATAATGAGAAACAGCAAACCGATCGTCGTGGCGAGGCCGAGGCCGATCATCGAGGCGGTACGCACGGCTTGTTTGCTGCGCTCGGGTTTGCCCGCGCCCAAGTTTTGCCCGACGAGCGCCGCGGTTGCGCCCATCAGTCCCACCGAAGTCCACGTGATCAGTGAGAACAATTCTGTGTAGCCCACGGCGTATGCCGCTTGCGCTTCGGCGCTGTGCGGCAACGAGCCGATGAAGCGCAGCAACAGCACGCCGCCGAGGTTCATCGCGATGCCTTGAAAGCCGGTGGGCAAGCCGAAACGAAAGAGCGAAGCGATGACTTTGAAATCCGGGCGATACGACATGCCCTTTTGGAAATGCACCGCGAGCTTGCCGGAGAAGAGCAGATATAACCCGGCTGCCGCGGCGAGCCCCGAAGCGATCACGGTGCCGAGCGCAGCGCCCAATGTGCCGAGCGGCGGAATCGGGCCGAAGCCGCGAATGAGAATGATATTGAAAACGAGATTGAGCACGGTCATGATAATGCCGAGGCGCAGCGGTGTTTTCGCGTCGCCCGCGGCGCGCAATGCGCCGCCGAGCAGAAAGAAGACGAGCATGCCGAGGCTGCAGCCGAACATCACGCGCAGATAGGGCAACGCTTCGGCTTTCACTTCGGGCGCGGCGTTGACGAGATCCAACAATTGCGGCGCGAACACATAGCCGAGCGGCGCTAAAATCCCCAACGCGAGCAACACCGAAGTGAGAAACGCTTGATACACCACGCGGTTCACTTTCTCCGGCTCGCCCGCGCCCGCAAAGCGCGCGACCATCACGCCCATGCCGGAATAGAGCGAACTGATGAACACGACCACCACGAGAAAAATTTGCCAGCTCACGCCGATGGCCGCGTTCGCGGTGAAGCCCACGAGATGGCCGACCATAGTGTGATCGACGATGCCCTGCAAGCCCGCGATGACGTTTTGCAGCATCGTGGGCCACGCCAATTTCCACACGGCTTTGAGTATCGGGCCTTCGGTGAGCGTGCGGTCGAACTTTTTGATTTTGGGTTCTGCCATAGATAATCAGCATTGATAAGGTAAGGCTCTCATCGTTACAAAGATTCTCACAAGTAAATTCTTGCTCGCGGCGCATTCCATAAAGCACGGCAACCCGTGTTTTATATTGTTCCCAAACTCCAGTCTGGAATCAGGTGAATAGAATGATCACGCTTTCTCCAACACGATCATCGGCGCTTCCGGCGGGCAGCCGAGGCGGAAGGGAAACCAGTGGCCCACGCCGCAGGTGGTGTAAAGCTGCGCTGCGCCGCGCTGATAATGCCCCCATAGAAGTTTTTCGCTGCCGCCCAGCTCAAAAAGACTGCGGCCGTTGTACCCGAGCTGTGCGCCGTGCGTGTGGCCGGCGAGCGTTAATTGCACGCCTAGTTCCGTTGCGGGATAAAAAGCCGTGGGACGGTGGCTCATCAAAATTTTGAACGCCCCATGCGGCGCGTGGAACAGAGCCGTTTCAACCGATTGTGGAAAGAATATACTGAAATCCGTGCGCCGCGAACGACTCGGATCATCAATGCCGCCAATGAATAGAGTCGCCTCATGCACCGGCACGGCCACACCCGTGTCGCATAACAGCGGAATCGTGCTCGCTTCGAAATGCTTGCGCACGGTTTTGATGCCGCGATAGTATTCATGATTGCCGAGCGCAGCGTAAACGCCGTGCGGCGGATTCAGCGCGGCAAGCATGCGCAAAATATCGGGCAGCAATGCGAGATCATCCGCAATGTCGCCGGTGACGAGCACGAGGTCGGGTTGTTGCGCGACAACTTTCTCGAACAATAGTTCCATATCCCGCAGGCCGCGAAAGTAGCCGAGGTGCATGTCAGAGAGCTGGCAAATTTTCAAGCCGTGCAAAGCGGAGGGCAGTTCGGGAAACTTGAAATTGAAGTTCCGAATGCGCACGGTTTCGAATGACTCTGCCACGCCGGCCCATCCACTCAACACGGAAAAGGCCGGCAATGCGGCGGCGCTGTGCTGCAAAAACTCGCGGCGCTTCATGCGCGGAGCAGTCGTGGCCTCACGTCGCAGCACTAGCGGCGCTTTGCGATTTCGAATGTGCAACGCGTGCACTGCAACTGCAAACGGCAACGCGAGGGCATACATCAGCGCGGAGATCAACAACACCACGACCGGCGCGGCGCCGAGCATGATGAGCGCATAGTTTTGCAGCGCAGTGCCGAGGGTCCAAAGCAGCACGCAGAACAAGCCCAAGAGGGGAAGCCATTTGTGCGCACGCTGCACGAGCGGCTTTTCCCACCAAGCGCGGAGGAATGCGCGCAATACTTGGCGCGAGGCTAAAGTGAGGGCGGCAAACAGGGCGGTAAAAAGGAGTTGTGGGAAATAAGAACGCATAAGGAAACGAGTAAAATGATGAGAGTGTCATTCGGAAAGAATTTTTATGCGCCGAGATGATGCTCGTTTAGATATTGTCCCGAGCGCGGAAGATTCCTTCGAAAAGACCAATTAAGAGTGCTTGCAAAAACTGCGAGGTGATGTGCTCACGACAGCGAGAGGACGCAGGCGGGCCCGTAACGCGCGCTAAAATATTTAGCAACGTTTTGATCTTTGGTGAAATAGAAAATCTGCTGCGTTTCCGCGAGCAGGCGAAAGACTTCCAACGCGTTGGCGAGGCGCTCTGCATCGGCATGCGCGAGCGGGTCGTCGCAAAACAGCGGAATGGATTCGCCGGACTGCGTGAAGATATCGACGACCGCGGCGCGCATGAGCAAATACACCTGCTCGCGCGTGCCGAAACTCAGGCGCTCCAAATCCACGGGCGCAAGCTGATCGTTGCTCTGCACACGCAGGCTAAAAGTTTTGGGATCGAGCAACGCGGCGGTGTAGCGCCCCGCGGTGAGCTTCTCCAAATGGCGGCCGACAAACTCGTTGAGCTTCGGCACGAAGTCGCGATGCAAGCGCTGCGCCGCTTGCGCAATGCCTTCACGCGCGATTTCAAGGGCCGCGCGCGCGCGTTCGTAGCGTTCAATGGCGCCGGTTTCCAGCGCCATTTCTTCTTCCACTTCTGCGAGTGAAGGCAAATCCTGCAGCCGCGTGGCCACGCGCTCTTTCAATGCGGTGAGCGATTGTTGCCGCTGATTGACCTCGTGCAACACGGCTTCGCGTTGCGTGCGGAAAGCAGCGAGCGTGGCTTCGGAGTATTCCCGTATCGGCGTCACGTGCGAAGGCGAGGCCGGCGGCAGATTGGCAAGCTCGGTTTCCAATTGCTTGATGCGCGCCGCGAGACTGGCAAGCGTTTCACCTTCTAAAATCTCGATGCTCATGGCTTCGACTTGCTGTTTTTGCGCGCGCAAGCTGTCGAGATACTCGCGGTCTTTGCAGGCCGACTGGAAAGCTTGAAAAGCTTTTTCGCCCACGGGCTCGTGAATTTCCGCGCGCTGCAACACGCCTTCGAGTTGTTGCGCGTAGCCCTGTAGTTTTGCCTGAATCTCCTGCTCCTGCGTTTGCAGCTCGGCCGCACGCTGCCGCAGCGTTTGGCTCGTGGAATAGTTTTGATGGCTTTCGCGCAATCGTTTTTCCGCTTCTGGCAAAGTATCTAGGCCGATATAAGGAATGCCCAACGGCGCCACCCATGCAAGCAAATCTTTTTCGAGCGTTTTCAACTCTTCTTTGAGCGCGTGATTCTTGTCCAACACGGCATCGACTTTGAGATAGATGGTGTGGCGCTGCACAAGGTCGCCCACGGATTCGACTTTGTATTGATTGAGCACGTCGCGGCGCTCGCGTTTGCTGTCCAAAAGCTCGCTCTCAGCCAATTCAAGCTGATGCTTCAATTCCTTCTCTTGATTTTCCCACAAATTTTTGAGATTGAGCAACAACAACAAGCCGCCAAAGCTCAAGCCGAGGAGCAGCGCGTCGCCGACTTTCGAGGCCGCCGTCTCTGCCGTTAGAAATCGTGAACCGGCATAGATGAGCGCGATGATCGCCACGCCCGCGCAGAAATTGAAAATGCGGTTTCGCTCCGTGATGCGGTGCGCATAATTCTTGTTGTCCGCGCGCAATTGGTTGACTTTGATTTCCGCGTCGGTGTATTTCGCCTCGATGGCATTGAACTGTTCGAGCTGCGTCAGATCAAGTTTTTTGAGTACGGCGCGTTCCGCTTCACCCAGCCCGAACTTTTTCACTTCTTCGCTGGCATCATGGTGCTCTTCTTCGATCTTGACCAATTCATCGTATGCCGCCTGCCAGCGATTGCGCTTGGTGAGAAAATCTTCGAATTTTCCGGTTTGCCATAAAGGTTCGAGCATTTGCAAATTTTTGCTCTGTTGCGACAAACCCATCAAACGCCGCTCGAGACCGCTGCGTTCTTCGGCTTGTACGCGCTGCAGGCGTTCGAGGTGCAAATACTCGTCGCGCCACTGAAAGAACTGCTCTTTGAGCTCCGTGGGAAAGTTTTCAAGTTTTTGCAGCGCAGCCATATCATTCTGCATGGTCTCGCGGCGCGCTTCATTTTCGCGCCAACGCTGCAAACGGTTGCGCAGAATTTCAAGCTGCGCCTCGCGCAATTGCCGCTCCAACGTTTCCAATTGCGCTGCGCGTTCTTCGATCTCCAATTCCAGCGTTTCCACTTTCATGAGATCATTCTGAATCATGCGGTGCGCCGCCTGGCACCAGGCGTGTTTTTCGTGCAGCTCATCGAGACGCGCACGGGCTTGCGCGAGCAAGGCGTGCGGCGAGCGCTCACTTGCAAGCTCGCGCAGGGCGCGCTCCAAGCGCTCCAGCGCGCGCTCGGAAGAAGTTTCCGTGGCCGCAGAATCCAACAAGCTGAGAATGGCGTCCGCCACCACTGAGGCTTCGCGTGCGCCGTAACTGCGCAACTCGCCCTGTTGCACGAAGGCCGTGGCGAGAAAAACCTGGCGCGACATGCCGAGTTGTTTTTCAATGAAGTCAATCTTCCCGTGCCGGCCACGACTGTAGCGGTGTGACAAATCCTCGCCGGTGACCGCGTCCAACAATTGCGTACGCACTTCTTCTTTGGAAAAATCCCGTTGCACCAACAACGTCGCGCCGTCGTCGAGCTGAAACTTCAAACTGCCGGCATAGGCTTCCGCGCTCCACGGGCGGTACTTTTCATGCGCATGCAGCTCGCGTTGCAACGCGCGGCCGCCATCATAAAAACCGTACAACAACGCGAGCACGGCTTGTTGCAGCGTCGATTTCCCCGCCTCATTACGCCCGAAAAAGACGTTGATCTGCGGATGAAAAGCGAATTTGCGGTGGTGTAGGCAGCCAAAGGCCTGCACTTCGAGCTCGAGTAATTTCATCGCAACGTGATTTCTTCCTGTTCGAAAGCTTGCAAGCCATATTGCAAAGCTTCGCGGTAAAGGGATTCTTTCTCGGTTTCGCGCTCCAACGCCGCGCGCATATTGCGCACGAACTCTCCGCGCACCGTCGGCTCCTCCGCGAGTTTGGTCAAGTCAAACGCCGGGCGCGTGTGATTCTCAAGGCTCACATAACCAAAGTTTTTTTCCACGCGCTCGGCCAGGAGATCGAGATCCAAATGCAAAGTGGCGGCCGCTTGTCCGGTCAATTTGATGCGCACGAAGTGTGTGCTCAAATCCTGCGCGGTAGCTTGCGCCATGATCTTGTCGAGCAACTGCTCGCGCTGCGCGCAGCCTTCGACGTTGATTTCCAATGAATCGAAATGCAATGCGGCCAGCGGCAGCATTTCAATCTTCGGCGCTTGGCCGGGAGTTAATTCGAGCCACGCCACGCCATGCTTGGCGTTTTCATTGAAGCCCAAAGGCTCCGGGCTGCCGGGATAAACTGCGACGACGTTTTCATGACGCATAACACGCGCGGTATGATAATGCCCCAACAGCGCAAGCGTGAAGCCGGCTTTGCGGATTTCTTCAAGTGTGAGCGGCGCGTGCGCACGGCTGTCTTCGAAATGATTGGGGACTGCGCTCGCGTGCAAGAGCAAAATCGGAAACGGCCGTGCGGCTGCTTCCGGCAGGTGAAAGTTGTTCAAAAAATTTTGCCGTTCACTCGGCCCGAGGTGCGCCGCCATCCAAAGCGAATACTCTTTGGAAAGGCGCCATTCCGTAAGCCCCGGTTTGATAGCGATGTTCACATTTTCCGGCCAATGCCCGCGTTGATAAAGCGAAGCTGCGTCCGCCGCGTCGTGGTTGCCGGGCGCGATGAACACCGGTGTGGGCGCGAGCGCGGCAAATTCTTGCGCCAGAAAAGTGGCCGTGTCCGGCGTCAGATGCTCGCGCTCGAACAGATCGCCGGCAATCGTCACCGCATCCGCTTTGCGATAGTTCGCGATTTCCATGATGCGGCGTAGCGTTTGGCGCAATTGCTCGCGGCAACGCCGCGCCACTTTCGCAGGCAACCGGCTCGTCGCGAATGCCGCTTCGAGGTGGAGATCAGAAAAATGGAGTATGGAAAATGACAAGGGCGACTCCTACAGAGGCCAGTGTTCAGTAATCAGTGACGAGCGCTCCGCCTTAGCATTCTGCTGCAACGAGCAAGTATCCAACATCAACCTTTCAGTTCAGCTTCACCGCCGGACAAATTTCTTGATATGGGCAATACGGGCACACGCCGGGACCGGGCGTAGGCTGAAAATCATGCTGGCGAATGCCGCGCGCGACCTCGCGAACGTCGTCGCGAATTTTTTCGAGAAAACGTTCTTTGCGCAAAGTCTCACCCACCAGCCCCGATTCCACAAAATGCAAGCGCCAACCCGTGACCGGCCGGCCAAAACGTTCTTCATAGGCCCACGCATAAAGGCGAAGCTGGCGATGCTCGCGCGCACGCTTCTCGGCTTTCTCTTCATCTTCAACTTCCGAAGATTTGTAGTCGGTGATGAAAACACGCCCATCCGCCAATTCATCCACGCGATCCCAACGTCCCGTAATCTCGACATTCTCGAGGGCTACGCGGAACGGCTCTTCGACATAAGTGGGCGCCAGGTTCTCGCGCTCTTGTTCTTCAAAAAATCTTTGCAAAGCTTCTTCTCCACGCGCCAAACGCTGTTCTTCGTGTTCGCGCGAGAGAAAACCGAGGCTACGCCAATTGGAGCGAAAGGTGCGCAGCAAATCTTCGCTGGTCACCGGCACATGTTTGCGTTTGCGCTGATGATATTCTTTGATGGCGGCATGTATGGCTTGGCCGTAGATGATCGCATGCTGCGGCGGGAAGGGCACGTGCAGCACGTGCACAAATTTGTATTTCAGGGGACAAGAAAGATAGTCGTCAATCTTGTGCGGATTGAGCGCGAGCGTTTGCTCCTCCGGAATCGTGGCGCGACTCTCAGCACTCTTAGTTGCACCAGTGTCAAAGCGCGCCAGCGCGACCAATGGTGAAGTCTTCGCATAGTCTTCATCCGGGTGCGCGTGCTCCAGCGCTTCATAAACGAAGCGGCTCACGTGTTTGCGCCGCGCGCCGCCATAGTCATACGAGCTGGTGAGATAGAGTTTTTCTTGTGCACGTGTCATTGCGACATAAAACAGCCGCCGCTCTTCTTGCAGATGAAAATCGCCTTCGGGCAGTTTGTCTTTAATGAGCGCTTCCGGCAATGAGATGGTCGTGCTGCGGCTGCGTGTCGGGAATTGCTGCTCGACCAATCCAACCACGAACACGATGGGAAATTCCAAACCTTTTGCTTTGTGAATGGTCATCACTTGCACGGCGTCAGCGTCCAGATCCGCGTCGGCCGTGCCGGGATCATCGCCATAGTCACGGAGCAAATCCAAATGGCGCACGAAAAAGGCGAGATCGCCGTGCTCGGTGAAGTGCGCATAATTACGGACGGTGGTGAAGAACTTCGCGAGATTTCGAATTTTTTGATCGCCATCGAGAGCGTCATCGCTGGTGAGTTGAGCGAGATAACCCGATTCTTTTAGAAAAGCGTAGAGCAACGCATACGCGGGGGTATTGCGTGAAAGCTCGAGATACTTTTCATGATCCGCAACGAGCTTGGCGAGCGTGGCGCGACCTTCGGGCGAGAGCGGCTCTTCCCATTCGCTCGCCTCGGGATTTTTAAAGATGTGCAGAAGCGCGCGATGCGAAGCGAGATTCACCACCAAACAGCGCTGCAAATCCGCCATGGGCACACGGTAGATTTCGGACTGCGCGAGTTGATAGAAGCTTTGATCGTCGTAAGGATTGGCAAGGCTGCGCATGAACGCGAGCAACAAGCGAATTTCCTCGCGCTGGAACAAACCGCGATTACCGGAAAAGCGATAGGGAAGACGCGCGGATTCGAAGGCCCGCAGAAAAGGATCGGCCGCATGATTCGCGCGCACGAGCACACAAAAGTCGTGATAGCTACGCGTGCCGTTTTGCACTCTTTCAGTAATCATGCGCGCAACGGCTTCCGCTTCTGCGGTTATACTGTCAAAATGCAAATGCTCGACCTCTTCCCCCGCGGGCTTGAGCGTCGTGAGCCTTTTGTCGATTTGTTGCTTAACTTCGAGGCGATCGGGATCGTTGTGGCGAATCAGGCGATATGCGGCGTCGAGGATCGGCTGGGTGGAACGATAGTTCTGCGTGAGCACAACGTAATGTGCATGCGGATAGGTTGCATCGAAATTGAGAATGTTGCTAATGGCGGCGCCACGAAACTTGTAGATGGATTGGTCATCATCCGCGACCACGGTGAGATTGCCGTGCGTCGCGACTAGCTCCTTCACCAACTGAAACTGCGCATAGTTGGTGTCTTGAAACTCATCGACGAGCACGTAGCGAAAACGTTCTTGCAGCTTACGGCGCACGTCGGGATGCTCGCGCAGCAAGCGCGTGCTGAGCGCGATTTGATCGCCGAAATCCACAAAGCCGTTTTTCGCCATCAATGCTTGATAAGCCTGATAACAGCGCGCCAACTCAAGCTGCTTCTCGCACTCACGGCGTTGCGCCGGATTGTCGAGCTTCTGCGCCGACATTTGCTCGGCATAGGCGAGATATTCTTCCGGAGAGACGTCCTCATCTTTGAGACGGCTGAAATGGCGGAGCATCTCCTGCAAAAATCTGGTGGGGTTGCCGAGCGGGCGATAATAATGCAGAGGCAATTCGAAGAGGTGCTCGCGGAGGAAAAGCGCTAGCTCGGGCACGGTCAACAAACGAAAATCCGGATCGAGTCCGAGATCGACTGCAAACTCGCGCACGAGGCTATCGCCAAAAGCATGAAAGGTAGAAATGGAGACTTCTGCAAACCCGTAGGGGAGCAAACGATCGACGCGCTCTTCCATTTCCGCGGCGGCTTTGTCGGTAAACGTGAGCGCGAGAATTTCCTGTGGGCGGGAACTTTGGGCCGCAATGAGATAGGCGATGCGATGCGTAATCACGCGTGTTTTGCCGGTTCCGGCGCCGGCGATGATCGCAAGCGGCTTGCCGGAAAACTCTACGGCTTCACGCTGGCTCGCATTTAGGTGCGCGACGATGCCTGCAATGGAAAAATTTTCTGGCAGCGCCAGCCGGAAGGAAAGCTGTGACATGCGATCGGCCTAAGTCTCACAGGGGAAAGCAACGCTCCCCCTTTGCAATTGAGATCCAGTCGTATAAAAAAAAGACGCGAGGAATATTCAGGGAATTAAGCTTCGCACTTGGTGTTGAAATGCGACGCGCGAATATACGATAAATGTGTGCGTGTGTCAAGCGCAGTACCGGCAGAAACGTTTCCTTCGCAGATACATATGGTACCCGCCGGCTTTCAAGGCAACACGGCACTGCGTTTTCTTTTTTGTTTCGTCGCTGCTCGTTTTTGAGAGCCATCTTCGCTTGTTTGCCGAGGGGGCTAATTCACCGAGGTGAAATAAAGCGCTGTGCGGACTTCAAAAAGCAAAAGCCGACGTCCGGGCATAATGAAAACGCAATTCGGGCTTCCTCTCTCATCACTGAAGCATTATGCGGAAACTTATCGGCAAAAAAAAAGCGCTCTCCCGATTTGGGAGTAGCGCTTTTTCAAGCGAAACATAATTCAATCTAGGATGTAATCAATGGGATTAACCGGGGTGTCATTGACATGAACTTCAAAGTGAAGATGTGGACCGGTGGTCAATCCGGTTTTGCCCACGAGACCGATGAGGTGCCACCGGTCAACACGCGCGCCTTCTTGCACCAAAACTTTCGAAAGATGGCCGTACAGAGTTTTGTAGCCATAGCCGTGATCAATAACGACGACTTTGCCATAACCCGAACCCGGCTTATAGTTTCCTTCTGCGCGAGTGACCACACCTGCCGCGGCAGAATATACTTCCGTGCCGACTTCCGCGGCGATATCGAGGCCATCATGATGTTTCTTGCGCTCCACTAGCGGATGGACACGCATACCATAACTGTCCGTTATGCGGCTAAGCTCGCGCAGCACCGGGCGGATAGAAGGCGTGTGCTTCAATTGTGCCACATTCCGCTGAATCTTTTGCTCCACTTGGTTGGCATTGTGGTTGTGAATATCAATGCGACCTTCAATCTCTGAGAGCAGAGAATTTACTTTTTGAGTTTCCCCGCGGAGATTTTCCGGGAGCGCGTTCAAATCGACATCCACAAGTTCTCCATATGGCCCACCGGTACCGACCTTGCGTACATCTGGTTCCATGCGAGGCAATTCTGCGATAATCCGCAAGCTATCGTCACTGTGCTCGATAGCCTGCATCCGGCCTTCGATTTGTGTGACTTTATTGCTCATGTGGTGGAGCTGATTTGAAAGCGCCTGGTTCGAGCGCAGCAGCTTCGTAATGCGCTGATCCTTGTAAAAATCGGTAAATAGCGCAATCGAAGAACCGACCATGAGCAACATGACGACAAATGATGAGAACATGATTGAGAGAATCCTCTTCCAAGACAAATTTACAGTTTTTACCTCTGACCCCTGTAGCGAAAAGAGAATCAGCTTGATCTTCTTATCACGCATATTTTCCTTCCTCCTTGAATACTCGGTTGTCGTGACCTTTTGGGTGTCTACCTCCAGCGTTGCATCGCACTGCAAAAAGTAGGTTGAAGAGGAAAGCACTTGCGCCCCGCCCTCCTGACTGTCCTGGGTTCTGCCTCCAGAGAGCTCTGAATACCATCCTAGTCATATCTTGTCTGGAATCGCTTCTCATCGTTTATTCAACAACATCGTTATCAATTAGTGGCCGAAATATAGCCCCATCATAATGCTATGTCAAGCAGAAATATTTCAATGGTGACTATACTGCCACACCAACACCGCCTTAGCATCGAACATCACATTATCTAACTAAATCTTTAAAAGCGGAGAAGGCCACATGCGTAAACCACGGCGAAAATTTGTACTAATTTTATTGAGAGTCTTAACTGTGCACATAAAAAAATGAAAGAGCCGCATCGCTTCTCATCTTCATCCCAAATAGCTGCGCAGCGGTCTGCTACGCGAAGCATGGCGCAGCCTCTTAATGGCTTTTTCTTTTATCTGACGGACACGCTCCCGTGTCAACTTGAACATCTCACCGATCTCTTCCAATGTCATTGGGTGCTCCCGGCCAAGCCCAAAATATAATTTGATCACTTCTGCTTCACGTTCGGTCAAAGTTTCCAACGCACGCTCGACTTCGATTTTGAGAGACTCATTCATTAAAAAATTGTCGGGCGAGGGCATTTCGTCGTTTTCTAGAACATCGAGCAACCGACTCTCTTCATCTTGGTTAAATGGGGCATCCAGCGACACATGTTTACCCGATATTTTCAGCGTATCCGTTACCTCAAACGCTGTCATCTCAACCTTGTCGGCGATTTCAAAAGCGGAAGGCTCGCGTTCAAATTCTTGTTCTAATGCGCTGAGTGCCTTGCCAATTTTGTTGAGCGCACCTACACGATTAAGCGGCAGACGAACAACTCGGGATTGTTCTGCCAATGCCTGCAATATGGATTGTCGAATCCACCAGACCGCATAAGAAATGAACTTGAACCCGCGGGTCTCATCAAAACGGCTGGCGGCTTTGATCAATCCGAGATTACCTTCGTTGATCAAATCGCCTAACGAGAGACCCTGATTCTGGTACTGTTTAGCAACACTAACGACGAAACGGAGATTGGCTTTGGTGAGTCTTTCCAGGGCGTCTTCATCACCCCGTTTGATACGCTTGGCAAGTTCAATTTCCTGGGAAGGAGAAAGCAGCGGCACCTCACTAATTTCTTGGAGGTACCTTTCTAGCGACTGGTCGGTTTTAGCACGGTTACCTCCCGTGAGTCTCGCCACGCGCCCTCCTTAAATTTTGGGTGTTGAGTCTCAAATCAATGAGGTTTTTTAAAAAGCTGGTGAAACTAAAAAAAATTTGCAATTTTGTCAATAAATTTGTTGGACATCTTCGCAGAGGCGTAGCCGCACAACAAATTCCCTCTTGCACCGCTGCGAGATTTTGAACATTTTCTGTAACTCAACACTGCTGCTTGAATTTTGATCAAGGAGAAGGAATGGTGCACTCACGTCTCACTTTGCGTGTTATTTGCGCGGTAGTAACATCCGTTTGCCTCACTGTTGTTTCTTCGCTTCTTTCTCAAACGCGTGCCTCGCTCAAAAAATCCCATGAGTCGATTCGCGCGCAAACCGCAAAGCTCTATCCCGAGTTGGAAAAACTCTATGTGCACTTGCATCAAACCCCGGAGCTTTCCTTTCATGAGCAACAAAGTGCGGCGCGGATGGCGGAAGAGCTGAGGTCATGCGGCTTCGAAGTCGCCACAGGCGTGGGCGGTCACGGCGTTGTTGGCGTGCTAAAAAACGGCAACGGGCCTACAGTCATGGTGCGCGCAGACATGGATGCCCTGCCTGTCGAAGAGAACACCGGCTTGCCTTATGCGAGCAAAGTACGCGTGCATGACGATGCAGGTAAAGAGGTGGGTGTGATGCACGCGTGCGGCCATGATGTTCACATGACCGTGTTCGCTGGAACCGCACGAGTGCTCAGCCAAATGCAAGCACAATGGCAAGGCACACTCGTCTTTATAGGACAACCCGCGGAAGAAAGGGGCGGCGGCGCGCGCCGAATGCTCGCAAACGGATTATACTCACGCTTTCCAACGCCGGATTATGCGCTGGCATTGCACACGAGCGCCTCGCTCGAAGCCGGCAAAGTGGGGCATTGTTCCGGCTATGCGCTCGCGAACGTGAACTCGGTCGATCTCACCATTCGCGGCGTGGGCGGGCACGGCGCATATCCGCATACAACCAAGGATCCCATCGTTATCGCCGCGCAAGTGATTCTCGCATTGCAAACCATCGTGAGTCGCGAAACCAAGCCGATTGAACCCGCAGTGATAACCGTCGGCTCGATTCACGGCGGCACCAAGCACAATATCATTTCCGATGAAGTGAAGATGGAGCTCACGCTACGTTCGTATTCCGATGAGGTGCGCGAACATACGATTGCCGCAATTCGTCGCATCGTCAAAGGCATTGCGCAAGCCGCTGACGTGCCCGAAGATCGCATGCCCATCGTCGCCGTAAGCGATGAGTTTACACCATCGACTTATAACGACCCGCAACTCGTGCAGCGTGTGGTGCCGGCGTTCGAACAAATGCTCGGCAAGGAAAACGTGGTGGCCACCGAGCCGGTAATGGGCGGCGAAGATTTTGGCGAGTACGGACGCACCAATCCTAAAGTGCCGATATTCATTTTTTGGTTGGGAGTTGTAGAACCGGCGCAGATCGCTGCGAGTCGCGCAAACGGCGTGGCGTTGCCGTCACTGCACTCCAGCCGATTTGCGCCGCTGCCGGAGCCAAGCATTAAAACCGGCGTGCAAGCGATGAGCGCCGCGGTGTTGGAATTGGTGGGAAAGTGACATTGCTCCAACGCTCCATCAATCCAACGATCGCTTACTCCAACAATCCAAAAAGGATTCTATGCTCGTCTATCTCAATGGCAAGTTTCTTCCGCGCGAACAGGCGATGGTTTCGGTTGACGATCGCGGCTTCTTGTTCGGCGATAGTTTGTATGAGGTGATTCGCAGTTATCACGGCCATCTTTTTGAGCAAGCAGCACATTTACAAAGATTGCAAAACGGCCTGCAAGCGTTGCGTATCCACGTTGCAGAGTTCGATCAACTCGGCGTGATTGCGCAGCGTTTACTCGCAGAGAATGATTTGCTGGCATCAGATGCGACACTCTATTTCCAAATCACACGCGGCACGGCGCTCCTGCGCAAGCACGCATTTCCGCCACCGGATACTCCGGCCACGGTTTATGTTGCGGCGAACAAGCTGACGTTCAATTCAGCGTATTCTGAAAGTGGCGTGACGGTGATTACTTTGCCGGACGTGCGTTGGAGCCGCTGCGATCTGAAAACCACCAACCTGCTCGCGAACGTGCTGGCGAATCAACAGGCGCAGGAAGCCGGTGCGTTTGAGGCGCTCTTTCTTCGTAACGGCGTGGTGACCGAAGGCAGCCACAGCAATTGCTTCGCAGTTTGGAACGACACGCTTTTTACGCACCCGCTTGGCCCGGCGATTCTGCCCGGCATTACGCGACGAGTCGTGCTCGAGCTGTGTGCGCAACTTCAACTCAAGGTCGAGGAGACGCCGCTAGCTGCGGAACGATTGCACGACGCGCGCGAAATATTTTTGACGCTCACTTCGGGAGAGGTCACACCGGTGGTCAAAGTCGATGGCAAAATGGTTGGAAATGGGAAGCCGGGAGAGATCACGCGGAGATTGCAAAAGGCCTTTCGCGAATATGTTGAAACCTTGCGAAGGCCTTGAGCCTTCGCAAGGTGGTTGTGATTACGGCTTGCTGCCCACCAAAGTGATATTGGCGCCCACCTGATATTTTTCGTGCGAATCCGGATTCTCGATCTTGCCGTTCGCATAAAACCCGACCGAGCCGGAGGAAAAATGTTTGCCCGTTGCGGTCAACGTGCCCCACACGCGGCCATCGGGCGATTTGATTTCAACGATCAACAAATTGGGAGCATTGGGATCGGTCTTCTTTGGTTCCGGTGGATTGGCCATTGGCATTTCCCTTTCATTCGTGTTGATGGAATTCAATTGGAGATTTTTTAGTTATTCATGAATCATTTCTATCGGCAATTCGAGCAGCTCAAGCCGCTTGCTTTGTCTGCACAATCCACAAACGTGACTCTTGATTGCGCCGGACAAAAAATCTGCACCGCGGAATCACTGTGCAGAAACCGAAACTTGGGGCCGCGCTTTCGTCCAACGTTGCGCGCGCCGCACGAGATAACGCTGCAATAAGACGCGCAGCTTCTTGCTGCGGTGGCGCGCCAGCCAATCTATAAATGCACGCTCGTCTTTGAAAAGAAATTTTTCTGCAACGCCGTGCGCATAGCGCGGACATTCGGATTGCTTGTAATCTTGACAAATCTTGGGGCGGTGCGCATACCAATCACAACGGCCGGACGCGCCCAATTTTTCGCACGGCGTATTGAATTGCACGTACCACTTGTCTTCTTCATCCACCCACACCCAAACGTTTTTGTGAATCAAATACCATATAATATTGTCGAGGTCTTGCAAGCCCGTCGGAGGATCAATCTCCAAGCTGATATACTCGCAACAGGCCGTGCAGCCGGAGCACAACGTCCAATTTTCCGTTTCGTTCCGCTCGGTTTTGTTCAGTAGCTCGGTGTGGAGCGTAAGAGGATAGACCGTCATGGCCTGCGCAAATTTTGTGTGGCGCTTGATTATTTTTTTAGTGGGCGGAAATGTTGAAAACATTTCGCAGAGATGCAAGGCCTTCTTCCGCGAAGCAGAAAATCATGAATGAGATACATGACCGCGGAGTGCGAGGTGACGAGGCGTTTTGCAAAAAAGACCGCTCCGGCAAAGAAGTGTTCCTCTCCAACGAACGCCACATGACGATGCCTCACTTGACATGACCGCCGCGAGTAACCGAGTTCTTGCCGTGCCGCGTATTGCCTCAGTTATTGGTGAAGAACGTAGCGCAGACATCTTGTCTGCAGGCAAGGATGCCTGCGCTACCACACGTAACTGAGGCATTACCGTGCCGCAAATAAATGGCTTGACAATTTGTGTTACCCTCTCCAAATTATTCGCACCCCAAATCCCCCCGTTGTTCCAATTATTAAACGGAGAAAAGGAGGATTCCATGAACACAGCTTCAGCACACGGCGCCAAGGCGGCGCGCAAGCTGGTGCTCAGCGGTTTAAGTTTGTTTCTGCTCTCTTCGGGCTTGTTTGCACAAGGCGTGACTACGGGAGCCATGAACGGCATCGTCACCGACAGTAAAGGAGACGCGTTGCTCGGCGCGAATGTGGTGGCGGTGCATCAACCGAGCGGAACGAAGTATGGCACCGCAGTACGCGCCGGTGGCGCGTTCAATCTTCCAAACTTGAAGATCGGTGGGCCATACACCGTCACTGTTAGCCATGTGGGGTATAAGACGCAAACCCAGGAGGAGGTGTTCATCGGCTTGGGCCAGAATCTGCGGCTCGATTTCAAGCTGATCGAAGAAATTCTTACGACTGGGGTTATCGAAGTGACTGCGGAGCAAGATGCCGTGCTCAATAGCGGACGCACCGGCGCTGCGACTTATATCACTCCCACACAAGTCGCGGAGTTGCCCTCGGTGAAACGCAGCACGCGCGATTTGACGCGGTTGGATCCGCGCAGCGACGGCAACTTCAGCTTCGGCGGCAGAAACTGGCTGTACAACAACATCTCGCTTGACGGCTCGTATTTCAACAATCCGTTCGGCTTGGATGATCCCGCGCCCGGCGGCCAAACCGGAGCCGAACCGGTGCCATTCGATGCAGTGGAGCAAGTGCAAGTTTCCGTGGCGCCGTTTGATGTGCGACAAGGCGGGTTCACGGGCGCAGGCATCAACACCGTGACGAAGAGCGGCACGAATCAATTCAAGCTTTCTGCATATAGCTTTTTGCGCAACGAAAGCTTGCTGGGCAACTCCGTGCGGGGGCAAGACGTGATTGCCAATCCGGATTTGTCGTTCAATCAATCCGGCATTACGGCCAGCGGCCCGTTGGTGAAAAACAAACTCTTCTTCTTTGTCAATGCGGAATTGGAACGTCGCGACGATCCGGGCTCGAATTTCGTGGCCGACCGCGACGGCAACGTGAAATTCGGCGAGTCGCGCGTGCGCGCTTCGGTGATGGACCAATCCGCCAGCGCATGAAGCAAGTTTATAACTACGAAACCGGCCCGTACGAAGGTTATATTCACGAGACCAACAACGAAAAGCTGTTGGTGAAGCTGGATTGGAACATCAACGACAAAAACAACCTCACGTTTCGCTACAACCTGCTAGATGCGCGCCGCGATTTGCCGCCGCATCCGTTTGTGCTCAGCATCAACAACACCGGTCGCGGCCCGAACGAGAGCAGCCTGCCGTTTCAAAATTCCGGCTATCAAATCAACAACGACTTGCATTCTTTCGCGCTGGAATTAAACAGCCAAACCAACAAGTTCGCCAACCGTTTCTTTGCCAGCTACAACCGCTTCCGTGATTCGCGCGCGCCGTTCAGCGAGCCGTTTCCCACGATCGAGATCGGCGAGGAAGGCAAGACTTACACCACGGTCGGGCACGAGCCGTTCTCCATTCACAATATTCTCGACCAAGACGTGCTGCAGATCACCAACAATTTCAGCATTTTTTCCGGCAAGCACGTCTTCACGCTGGGCGCGACGTATGAGAGCTACTCGTTCTTTAACTCCTTCAACATTTTCCGCCACGGTGTTTTCTTCCTGCCTTACTTTCTCGATTTCGAAGGCGACGGCGTTCCAAACGGAAGCACGTTTTTCAGATTGGAAGATTTCTTTGCTGAAACCGATCCCGACAGCGCACTTCCCCTGCGAAGCATGGTGGGCCGAGGGCCGTTCAAAGGTGAAACCATTGACGTCGGCCAACTCGCGTTCTATGCGCAGGATGAATACCTGCTTTCCAAAAAGTTCAGCTTGACTTACGGCTTGCGCGTGGATTTGCCGATGTATTTTACTGATCTCGTGGACAATCCTTTTTCGCGCGGGCTGAATGCGTTGGATGAGAACGATCAAAAAGAAACCGTGGATCAAAGCAAATTGCCGGACACGAAGCTGCTTTTCTCGCCGCGCGTCGGCTTCAATTGGGATGTGAGCGGTGATCGCTCGTTGCAAGTGCGCGGTGGCACGGGCATTTTTACGGGCCGCGTGCCGTTCGTGTGGATCGGCAATAACGTTTCGAATCCCGGTGCAAATCCCAATCTCTATCCTGCGGCGGGCGCGCAGCAAATTAAAACCTCCGAAGACGCGATTCTGCAGCAGTCGTTCGACCTCAATGCTATGTCGCCCGATTTCAAATGGCCGCAAGTGTGGACGAGCAATCTCGCATTTGACAAGAAACTCTTTTGGGATATGCTGGGCACACTCGAGTTCATCTACGGCAAAGACCTAAATTCGGTTTATGTGAGGAACGCGGACCTGGTGAAGCCGGTTCGTTTTCTTCCGGACGGACGGCCATATTTTGGCGGGTCGGGCAACAATGAGCTGAACCCGGATGGCGGCGCCGGCATTTACGTCATCGATAACACCGACGAAGGCTACAACGTGAATGTCACGGCGCAATTGCGTAAGAGTTTTGACAATGGCCTCAACACCAGTCTGTCTTACAGTTTCACGCAAGCGAAGAACAATCTGAAGTCTACGGAAATCGCGAGCGTGCTTTGGCAGAATCAGCCCGTGCAAGGCGATCCCAATAAGCCGGAGCTGAGCTTCTCGGAATTCGGCAATCGCCATCGCATCGTGGGCGGCGCGACGTACACGAAGAATTGGTCCAGCAGCTTGGCCACGCACTTCGGCTTGTTTTTAGAAGTGGCGGACGGCAATCGCTTCGCGGGCGCAGGCGGCAATCGTTACTCGTTCATTTATGCCGGCGATGTGAACGGCGACGGCCAGGGCGGCAATGATCTCATCTATATTCCGCGCGACCGCAATGACATCAACCTCGCAGCTTACGTCGACAGCAAAGGCAACACGATTACGGTGGAACAGCAACGAACTGCGCTCGAAGCCTTCATTAAACAGGACAAATATCTCAGCTCGCATCGCGGACAGATTGCAGAACGTTTTGGCGCAGTGAATCCGTGGTTCAGCAATATTGATTTGAGAATCCTGCAGGATTTCGCGATCAATGCCGGCGGGCAGAAGCACACGTTCCAACTGAACTTCGACATTTTGAACGTCGGAAATTTGATCAATTCGGATTGGGGTGTGCGCAAGGCAGCAAGCGCCGCAGCGACCTCGCCGCTGCAATTGGTGGAGTTCAACCAAGCCGGCGCGCCCGTATTCAATTTCATCGGCCCGGACAAGACGTTCATCGACGATCCCAATCTCGGCTCGCGTTGGCAAGCGCAAATTGGGTTGCGGTATTTCTTCAATTGAGCGAAGCCGGTAGTTTGTAGCATTCAGCTTTTAGCCGCTGGCCTAAAACAAAAAAACTCCCTAGCAAGGTTATCGCTAGGGAGTTTTTGTTTTAGGCGCATTGCGGACAAAATAGCACCGCGACGTTTATGTCGCGCGCACGATTGCCTCGCAACACAAGGTTGCGGTGCTTCAAGACAAAAGAACATTGCCCTGCAATTGCGCGCGGGTTTAACCGAGCTATCAAACTCACATCGTCAACAGCGCATAGCCCGCCAACGCAAATGCGACGTGAATGAAGACAAAGAATCCTGCGGCCACCAGCGGCAAGAGCGAGATCAGCTTAACACTACTCACTTCTTGCAGGTGTACCCCGACCCCTTTCAGCCTCTCGATGAAATCTTTCAAGCCCTCGATGCTCTTTTCGAGGTTCTCTTTCATCTCCAACGTGCGCGTCTTCACATCATTGAAACGATCGGCCGCTTGTGTGATTTGCTGCTTCGCGTCCTCGAATTTGTCGCCGACAAAGCGAAACGCATCGCCTATCGGCTGCAGCGGATAGCCGTCCGTCACGTTCACGCCGGTCACGACGGTCACTTGCCCGAGGTCAAGCCCCACGGTGGTGGTTTCAACCGTCAAGGGCGGACCATACAGAGTCATCTCGCCGCCCGGGCCGGGCACAAGGTCGATCTTATATTCTTTGAGTGAGACAGACTCGACCACCGTCGCGCCGAAATCTAAATCCAACGACTGTGTTTGAAAATTCAGCGTGGGCACTTTGACGGCATCCAACCCGGCTTCGAGATTCTTGAGCGATTGTGCGGCTTCGCCGAAGCGTTTGCCGGTTTCGTGCATCACTTTGTCGATTTGCCCAGTGAACTCCGCGATCTTTTGCAAGAGCGGGCTTTCTTTGAAAACCCAATCACTCACTCTTTTAACGGCAGTGCTGCTCTGTTCGAACTGCTGCGCCAAGAGCGCGAACAGCTCGCGCAGCCGCTGGGCCGGGCCTCGCAATGCCAAATATGCGAACACGGCGCCGAGCACTCCCAGAATTCCGTAAATGAGCAGAACGAGACCGGTGAGCTTCAACATGTTTCTCTCCTTTGGGTTAAACGATACCATTCCTCACTTGGGATTGTTACTATAGCAGTGACCCCAAGAGAAGTGTGGAACTCTCAAGAAAAATGAGCGCCGGAGAGGAAATGGTTTGCTTGAAGCTCCGCTTTGCGTTTCACTCGTTCTGGCTGCCGCAGCCATGTACCCAATGCTTTTCATCACGCGCCAACAAAAGCTCTGCAGCCTTGGGTCCCCAAGTGTTGGGCTTGTAGCTTGCCATGGGCGGCGCGAATTTGCTGGCCCAGCCGGCGTGAATGCAATCCACCAGTTTCCACGCCAACTCGATTTCATCGCTGCGCGTGAAGAGCGAAGCGTCGCCGTTCAGCGCATCCAGCAGCAATCGTTCATAGGCCTCGGGAATTGCGCCTTCGCCAAAGGATTCCTGATAGTGAAAGTCCATGTCCACGGGCTGCACTTGCATGCCTTTATCCGGCACTTTGGTGGTGAAGAGCAGATGAAAGCCTTCGTGCGGCTGCACGCAAATGCTGAGACGATTGGTAAACGAGCTGTCAGGCTCGCCGTTGAAATGAAAAAGCTGCTGCGGCGGTTGGCGAAATTGAATCGTGATCTCGGAGGTTTTGTCGGGCAGGAATTTGCCGGAGCGCAGATAAAACGGCACCCCTTGCCAGCGCCAATTATCGACGAAGAGTTTGAGCGCGGCATACGTCGGCGTCGTGGAAAATTGCTCGACGCCCGGCTCGTGCATGTAGCCTTCGTATTGCGCGCGCACGGTGTATTCCGCCACTTCTTTCTCTGCGATCGGGCGCAGCGCGCTCAACACTTCGACTTTCTTGTTGCGCAGAGCATCGGCTTCGTATTTGTGCGGGGGCTCCATGGCAATGAGCGTGAGCAATTGCAGAATGTGATTTTGAAACATATCACGCAGCACGCCGGCCTTGTCGTAATAGCCCGCGCGATGACCCACGCCTACGGTTTCCGAAACCGTGATTTGCACATGGTCGATATAATTGCGATTCCACAACGGCTCGAAGATCGCGTTCGCAAAACGGAAAACTAAAATATTTTGCACGGTCTCTTTGCCGAGATAGTGATCGATGCGATAAACTTGGTGCTCGCGAAAAGCTCTGTGCACGGTGCGATTCAATTCCATGGCCGAAGCGAGATCGCGGCCAAAGGGCTTTTCAATAATGATGCGGCGAAAGCCCGTGCTCTCGCTTTCCTGCGACATGCCGCTCTCGCCGAGCAGCGTGGCGCCCGTGGCATAAAACTCCGGCGCGGTGGAAAGATAATAAAGGCGATTGCCGCCCTCGGGCGCGAGGCTCGAGATTTTCTCTTCGAGGCCACTGTACGCTTCGGCTTTTGTCATATCGCCCGGTTGATAAAAAAGTGCGGGCGCAAACTGTCGCCATTTTTCGGCATTAAAATCTTTGGGCGCGAATTGCTGCATGCCTTCGCGCATCTTCTCGCGGAAGCTCTCGTCTGTAAACGGGCTGCGTGCGATGCCGACGATTTTCGTGTTGGCCGGCAAGCGCCCTTTGCGAAAGTTGTTGAAAAACGCAGGCACAAGTTTGCGCGCGGTCAAATCTCCCGACGCGCCAAAGATGACGATAACGGTGCTTTTCACAGAGGCGGTCTCCTTAATCTCTTCAAAGTGGAATTTTTGCACAAAACGATTGCCGGTCATGCGTGCGTTGCCATTCTTCCCGCAGGATGCCATAAATGAACTCATCCACAAACATACCGTCTTTGTGCGCATGTTTGCGTAAGCGGCCTTCCAATTGGTATCCCGCTTTTTCGAGCACACGCGCGGAAGCGGGATTCCACGCGTAAACGCAGGCATAGATGCGATGCGTTTCGGCCTTCTGGAATGCGTAACTCGTGATGGCGCGCACGGCTTCGGTCATGAGGCCGCGGCCCCAAAATGCTTCGCCGAGCCAGTAACCCAAGCCCACGGTGTGACGATGCACGTCAGCGCGGGGAAGCAATCCGATGCCTCCCACGGCCGCACCATCTACAACGAGGGCGAAATTCACGACGGGATCCGCCGTGCTCGCGTTTTGAATCCACTCCTCGGCATCATTCATTGTATAAGGATGCGGGAACGCATCGCGCAGATTGCGCCACACGTTGCGGTTGTTCGCATGCTGCACGAGTGCGGCTTCATCGCCGCGCTGCCACGGGCGAAGAAGCAAGTGGGAAAGCTTGATTTCCATGTTGCATGTCTTCCGAAAGCACGCGAGGCAATCGCGCGTTCATTTTTTCTTTTTTCGATTCAAACGTCGCGACTTGGCGGCCATAGCCCGTTTGTTTTTTGATCTTTGTTTCGCTGTCTGGTTGCGTTGCTTCGCAAGGCTGTGAGAATTGCTTGTCCGCGCCGCGCGCTCTTCGCTCTCGTTATGCTTCGGAATAATGCTGTCCCAAATCGAATACTGGCGTTTGGTGGTTCGCGCCTCAAGCAAACCCAAATTGACTTGCACGTCTTCCCAATCGCCGGTAATCGTTTCATCTACACCGTCCGCGGCAAAGGCGCGCTCCATGACCGGCGCGGCTTCGATGGCTTTGAGATCGAGCAGGTTCGCTACCAGAAAACCATTGAGACCGGGATCATTCTTTTCAAAATTTTCTAGAGCGGCAACGATGCTTCGAATACACTCTTCACGGGCAACGGGATACTGTGTGCCGATTTCTGCCAAACAATCGCCCGCATAACTGCGCGGATACATTTTGTGCGCGGGATTGGAGATGAACGCCGCCAGCGCCGGCACAGCAACCGGGCCGATCATCCCCATGACTTTGGGAAAACTGAGAACAGCATAGTTGTCGCCGGCATCGGTATGATTGAATAATCCAATGAGCGGCTGGATTGCGGCTTCCGCGCGCAGTTGGCCGAGCGCTCGCATCGCATGAATCGGCGCCCACACTGCCAGACTATCCGAAGCCGTATTCAATGCTTCGTCCGTCATCATACCAATGAGCTCGGCAACGTGCTCTTGACCGAATCCCAGTTCGAGATAATTCGGCCATTCGCGAAATTTGCTGCAATCGCCGAAGGTTAACAGTTTGTCAACGGGGGAGGAATAGGAGGAGGTCGTCATTTTTCTCAGTAATTGAAGTTCATCAACTCAGCGATTGGCGAACCACAAGCGATAATCATCAACAAGCTGGGCATTTTTTGAAGTCTCATCAACAACATCCAGACCTGCCAGAGGATGGTCGTAACGTCTGCGCACTTTCCGGCACGCAACGATCACTCCGTAATGATCGTCGGCCATCTCAACACGAAACACTTTCAGCCTGTCGCCATACTCTAGCGGACCCTTTTCATAATAGGCCTCGACGATGGCCTCGAATGGGAATTGGAGCATTTGCTGCAAATATTCACCCCACGTCTTCATGATCTCAATATCATTTGCGGTCTTTGCCATCTTGATCACGGCGCGAATACGCTTCTGCTGTGCTTCCCACGTGGAGTTGCTCGACGAACTTTTCATATTTTTTCTTGTTGGGCTGGTAATGTATTCGTTCTAACCGCAACGCGAGCCGCAACCCAAAAGCTCTTTGTAAGCGGATTTTTCTGTAAGCGGATAAAGCAGAAGCTGTATCCGCTTACGATGAAATCCGCTTACCGACTTTTTTGCCTATATTGAACTTTTTGGATACTAAAGCTTCCATTTCAATTTGCACAACGCTCGCCAATCTCCCTTCACTTATGCTTCACTTCAGCCCTACTTGCATAACTTTTCTAGGCGCTCACTCAAATTTAGTGCTCGCAAACCTCTGCCAATTTGCGCGCGAGTATGGCGAGGTAACGAACGGTATCCGCATTGAAGATGCGGGTCTCATGGCTGGAGCTGACCTGTAACACGCCGAGAACGCGCGTTGGATTCATAATCGGCACCGCCGCGAGCGCTTTGATGCGCGCAGTATTCACGTCCACGTTGCCGGGCGCGGCTTCTTCATTCCAAAGCAAAGGTTGTCCGCTTTCACAACACTGTTGCGCTGCGCGAAGATCGGCAGGTTCTACGCCCGCCACTACCGTGAAGCTTTGGCGCGCAGCTTCCCAGCGGCCCAGAAATACCGCATCACAACCGAGAATGGCGGGGATTTGGCTGCCAATTCTTTCGCAGATCTCCTGTTCCGGCATGCGTGCGGCGACCTTTTCTGTTACTTCCTCCAGCAATGTCAGTGCGCCGTTTTGTTGTTGCAGGGTGCGCTCGACGCGCTTGCTTTCGGTGACGTCGGTGGCGACGACCATAACGTTATTCATCACGCCCGCGTCGTCAAACAAAGGCTCGGCGTTGACGCGCAGCCACAGATAATCGCCTTGCGGCTTGTGCAAACGCAGCTCGTGTTGCCGAATCGGCTTGTTCGTTTTGATCAAGTCCTGCATATGCTTGATAATCGGCTCGCGGTCTTCGCTGTTGATGTAGCGATACAAATCTTTGCCGATCATCGTGCGGCTGCGTTGGTCGAAAATCTTGTTGAAGGCTTGATTAGCGAAAGTGATCTTGCCTTCCAAATCCACGGAAAGCACGAAATCATTCAGGCTATCGACCAACGAGCGAAAACGCGTGACGGTTTTGCGCAGGGCGTCTTCGGCCTCTTTGCTGCGGGTGATGTCCGAAACCGCGCCGAGCAAACGCTCGACTTCGCCGGCGGCATCGCGTAGAAACGTGAAGCGGGTTTGCACCCAGCGAGTTTCTCCGCCGCGCGCGCGAATGCGATACTCGATGTTGCCTTCCTGGATTTCACGTTTGCGGATGAGCCGGCCCAACTCTTCCTG
Organism: bacterium; assembly: GCA_037444905.1. GTDB lineage: Bacteria > Zhuqueibacterota > Zhuqueibacteria > Zhuqueibacterales > Zhuqueibacteraceae > JABWAN01. The sequence continues at coordinate 53,538 of JBBILN010000012.1, forward strand.
CACACGCTGCTTGTCGTCCGTATCGATGATGGTAAACCAAAACCAATTGTCGTTCAGAAAGTATTCTTCCGCAAAGCCCGTGATTTTTTCCACCGCCGCGGTGCAGAATTCATATTGCAAGCTGCTCTGCACGACTTTGGCGCTGAAGAGAAAATCTGAAATGTGCGCCACCATGTTTTGATAACGCTCGGCGATTTGTTGGCGCTGCTGCTCGGCGCGGGTATGCTCGGTGAGATCGTTGATGAGAGCGACCACGCGGTCGACTTTGCCGTCACGATCGTACATGGGATAAATGAAGTGCGACACGACTTTCACGGCGCCCGTATTGCCGTTTTCAGACCAATCATACGCCGCCAGATCGAGGATTTTTTTTCTCTCCAAGTCGATGACTTTCGGAGGAATCTCGACCGCGGTGCCTTTATAAGCTTTGACGAAGTAGCGCAGCAGATCACTCTCCATGTACATTTTTTCTTTGAAGAGATTGAGCTGCCCCATCAGCTCGGTGGAGGAAGCGGCGCCGAGCATGTTCAAAAAAACTTTGTTGAAACGTTCGGCCATGCCCTGCCGGTCGAACACGGCGATCCCGGTCGGCGCTTGCTCGATGAGCCGGCTCAAGAAATCTTGCGAGGCCGCCAAAGATTCATCCACTTCTTTGCGCTGGGTAATGTCGCGGAAGGTGGCGAGCGCGCCGCGCAACCGGTTTTGTGAATCGAAAATCGGCGAGGTGTTCACGGACAAGATCCGGAGCTTGCCGTTGTCCTGCCGCACGCCCAACTCGACGTTTTCAACCGGCTGCTTGAAGCGTAGGGCATTGAGCAGCGGGGAGTCGGAATGCGGCATGCGCTCGCCGTCGGGCAAAGTCAGCCGAAAGGAGGGATCATCCAAACGCAAACCTTGCAGCGTGCGCCCTAATAATCTTTCCGCGGCGGGATTATAGCGCGTGATCAGGCCGTCGCGATTATATATGATCAAGCCATCGACCATTGTGGCGAGCAGCGAGCTCATTTCCCGATCCATTTCCGTGACGCGTCGCACCACGTCGAACACGGGGCGCCTTTCTTCGCCGGGAGCGCTTTGCGCGCGCAGCACGCGCGTGATATAAAACGCAGCACCGGGGGCGAGAATGAGAGTGGCGGCGGACTTGGTGAGCAGTTGGCTCAAAAGGAATTCTTGCAAGCGCGCATGGCCGCTGAAGGCGACGACCGTAAAGAACAAGCCGTCCAATAGAAACACGACGCCCAACACCAGCATAATGCGAACCCCGCGCGGCCACGACGGGCGCTGATTGGCCAACAATTGATAGAAGAAAAGCACCAGCGCAAAAGCAAAGAGCAGCGTCAAGATAGCGGCGAAATAAATCCGCCAGTTTTGTTCGAACAGTCTTTGCGGCAAAGGATTGATTGCAAAAAAAGCCTCGGCCGGAGAAACCAGGCGAATGATTTCTTGCAGGAGCAGCGCCAACGCATATCCTCCCAACAAGACCGATAAAAAGCGCCGGGCGTAATTCGTGCCGTCGCAAACGTAAACGATGAGCAGCGCAACCAGTATGTTGAGGTAGAAAATGACGGACAGAAGCGGAATGGTGAGCGTCGGCGTGAGCCGAACAAGAGGAACCACGGCGGCAAAGAAAGAAATGCTAAACACACTGAGCGCGCCAAAGGCGCCGAGCAACATCGTGCCGAAGCGGCGTTGCATGTGATGGGCAAAGACGACAATCCCTTCCACCGCCAGCATGGCGAGGATGACGCCGAAAATCACAAGAAGATTTTTCATGCGCAGAATTTAGCAAAATAACTTCGCCAAGCAAGCGTGGATTGCGGCGGGACCGGTGCCCAGGGCTTTGGTGAAAGGTCAAAAACCTCACAAGAGTTTTAGTCTCTTTGAAGTGTAATCCGCGCACAAAAAGCAAAAACTTTACTAAACTTGAAAAGTTTGGTACTTGAATTTTGCGCGCAGGTAGCTATCGGCTCGAAATCAATGGCGTGCTTTGCACAACTCCGATAGGAGTGAAATGTTTATAGAAAGCGAGGCTCGTGGGGTTCCCGAACTCCGTAGGAGTGGCATGTCTAATTTTTACGATAAAACCTTCGTCCATTCGATGAATTCTACATGTCACTCCTTTGGAGTTGAAGACACGCAAAACACAACCTTGTGCTAGAAACATTCCACTCCTAACGGAGCGGCGTGCGGCGCGCTGTCCGCATTCCAATGAACAACACCCGTGCAAAATTCAGGTACTAATCGGAGCACAAAATAGGTTACACTTCGAAAAGCTAGTGTTGTCATTCAGGAGGAATCTTTTTCAGTCAAACCATCGGGGTTAAGCTAAAAAAGATTCCTCCTGAATAACAGAGCGAGGAAAGCAAGTGTAACCCATATTTCGCTTGGAGTGATAACATTGTCGAGCTATTTTCGTGGGAGAAAAATTTTAGTATCGGCTGGTCCGGGTTGTGGCAATGCGAATCAGTGCCGGCTCGCGCTAAAATCCGGCCATTGCGCCGAGTGGCGGATGTAAACTTCGACGCGGCGGTTCATATTGCGGCCCTCGGGCAGGCGGTTGTCGGCCAGCGGCTCTTCTTCGCCCACACCGCCGTAGGTTATGCGGCTTTTCGCAATGCCATACGAGGCGAGAATTTCATACACGGTTTTAGCGCGCTGCAACGAGAGCCACTTGTTGGTGCGCGCCTCGCCGATATCATCGGTATGGCCTTTGATCACGCACGTTGCAAACGGATCGGATTCCAGCTTCTCGGCGATGCTGTGCAGCTTCAAACGCAGCTCGCGCGAAAAGCTGCCAAGCTGATGCTCGCCGAAGCCGAACAGAAAAATGGGGATGCGCTCCACGCCCACTTCGTTGAGGCGGCGGCGGTGCCGAATGCCGATTGGCCGCAGCGCGGTCGTCGCCGTTTGGCCTAGCGCATCTCGCAGCCATAAAGAGTAATAGCCGTTTTGCTCCGTGGCAAACGCGGAGTTCTCTATCGATGTGCCGTTGCCATTGCTGCCGTTGGTCGCAGCTTTCTTCACCAAAGCATGCGGCCACGCCCACGACACGGTGTCGGGCAAAGATTTTTCTCCGGCAAGTACTTCCACGGTATCGCGGCTGCTGTTCAAAATGGCAATGCGCCACGCGGCCACGCCCGCCTCGGCGACCGAATACTTCGTCACAAAGCCGCAGTATTGCGGTTGCGCCTCTACTTCCTTTTTTTCCACGAGCAGTGGCATCAGTATTTCATTCCCGAACGGCGCATTCGCGGCAATGCCGACGCGCTGCCACTCTTCTTGCACGGAAGCATTGCGCAACACCGCGCCCGCTTCGGGACGTTTCGGATTTGCGATGAGAATTTGCTCCGCCGCAACCCCGAGGCTGTCGACAAGATAATTCTTGACGGCCGCGGCCCGGGCTTGCGCGAGTGCGTGCCAATTGCTCTCATGGCTTGCGCCGGAGCTATAGCCCGTGAGCGTAATGCCGGCTTGCGGATACATTTTCAAGCGTGTAGCAATCAAGTTCAGCGCATTGCGATAAACGGAATTGATCTCGCGCGCGTTTTCCGGCACGAACACGCTTTGCTGCGGGCTGAGAATATCATAGCGGCTGCCCGCGAGATCGCTCTCATTCGTCGGGAAGAAAATGCGCGGAATGATGGGCAGCTCGTCCACAACGTTGCGCACTTCGATGATATCCACGCTATCGACCGTGGTGAAAATTTCCGGCGCAAGCTTGGGCATGGGATTGACGCGCACGTGCAACGGCAAATGCTGCACGTGCTCTCCGCCGGCCGCGGTGACGATGAAGGGATAATCGCCCGGCAGCAAACCGCCTTCGGAGTGCAAAGCCAAAACGATTTCCGCATTCTCGCGCACTTCCGTTTGTGAAAAACGCGGGCGCAAATGCGGCGGCAATTCCAGCGTGGCGAGCGTGATCGGCGCTTTGAAATCATCGCGCCGCAAAAGCGTGAGATGATAGATCGGCGTGTCATTGGGCAGCACCACGCGCGAGGGCGGCATGGCTTGCATGATAAAATCGGGCCGCTCGGTGCGCGCTTGCGGTTTGAGCCAGGGGAAAGAAAAAATCATGCCCACTTCGTGCGAGCCGGCGCTTAACAAACTGAGATCGTTCGTCGCGGCGTTGAAACTATAAAACAGCGCCGCATGGTCGTGCACGCGCAATTGGCCTTCAAATACGGCATTCTCAAAACCATATCCGGCGCGCAATCTTCCGAGCCGCGCTGAAGACACTTCCAGCCCGAACGTGGGGCGCCAATCTTGGCGGCGATATGCAAGTCCGGCATCGGCGCGCACAAAGCGAAAGGCATAGCTTGCGCCGAACAGCGCCTCGCTCGGCAAACGATACGCCTGTTCGGCCAGCGCGAGATTGGGGCGATTGGGATGAAACCACGAAGCCGCGAGCGTGAAGTTCTCGGTAAGATTGCCCAACACACCGAACGCCGGATCGAAGACCGTGCGCGAATTGCCGCGCAAGAAAACCGGATCGGCTTGATCCACGAGATCGAGTTTGTCGCTTTCATAACTGCGCGAGAGAAAACCGAGATCGGCTCCGACGGCGATTTGCTCGAAGCATTGATATGCGAGCGCGAGTCCGAAGCGGCCGTCTTTATACCACGGCGAATTGAGCCAGCGCACGTGCGCGCCCACACCCAAATTCGAATTGAAAAGCTGCGGCCAACTTGCCGCGAACAGCGAGTTGCGCAGTGCGAACGTGTTGTCTGCAATCGCGCCGGGGTAAGTCAATTTCAAGCCGAGATAAGATTGCCCGGGCAAGATCGCGGCGCTCGCAGGATTGAAGAACAATACGCGCGCATCTTGCGAGAGCGCTGGGTTGATCGCGCCGGAGATTTGGGCGAGTGCCCAAGCTGGCAGCAGGCCGAGCAGCACAACGAGGGCGGCTTGAAAAGAAGTTTTGTGTTTTATGATGAGCATGAGATTTGATTTGAATGCAAAAGCCTTGGCAAAGTCAGAAGGCAACCTTTTCAGCGCGGGATTTGAATTCCCTTTGAAATGTCCTCCTGTAAGAAGCTTCCTGGCGCTGCGTACATCTCTTAAAACGGGCTGTGTCTCGAGTGCTAGGGAAGGTTCTTCCAGAATGACAACATTGAGGTGATGTTAAAAACCAAGTCGAAATGATTATGCGTCTCAACTCACCGCGCGAGCACAATGTACCCATTCGCCACGTTCTTGCCGCGCTCTTGCAACGAGTATAGATAAATTCCCGGGGGCAGCTCGCGGCCGTGGCGATCGCGGCCGTTCCATACGAAGAGGCCGGCGCGCAGATTGTCTTCGCTCAACACCGCGACGCCATCCACGTCGAAGATGCGCAAAGCCGGCGCGTCCAAGCCCAATGTGGCGAAATTAAATTCCACCGCGTCATTGAAGCCGTCGTGATTGGGCGTGAAGGGATTGGGCCGCACGGTGAACTCGCGCGCGAGCGGCGGCAAAATTTCCACAAACAAATTTTGCAGATTGTTGCTCTCGGAAAGCTCGGGGATATTGTCCACGTCATCCACGCGCATCTCGATCGCATGTTTGCCCGGTGTGACGAAGCGCACCGGCACGATGAGGCTTGCTTGTTGGCCGGCCGCGAGAGCGGTGAGCAGCGTGTCCTTCACGGTTGCGCCATCCACTTGAAACTGCACACGAAAAGGCTCTATCACAGCATCCAAAGCATTGCGCACTTCCCCGGCGATGTTCACGAAAACGCCGGCGCGCAGCTCGCCCAATGGTTGCAGGCTGGCCGCGATCAAATCATAAACCGGCTCTTCCACGCGAAACGTGTATTGTTCCGTGGGCATCACATTCGGCGGGGAAGACAGATCGCCCGCGGCAATACTCACGCGCACGATTTGCCCTTTCGCAAATGGCTGCGAAGGACGATAGCGCGCGAGCAAATCTTGCGTCGTTCCGCTCAGTTTGGGTCGAACTGCGGCGCCGTCCACCACGAGCCGCAATGAAGTCGAATCCACGCCCGCGAGATCATCGCGCAGATGAAAAGAAATCTCCGCCTCCGGCGCAACCCGCGTTGCCTCGCGCGGCGGTTGCAGGTCGGTGATAAACGGCGGAGTCACATCCTGCACGACCGTGAAAGCATAGCTTTCTTCCGGCAGTTCATTCGCCGGTCGGGCCAAGTCTTTTGCGCGAATACTTACTTGCACTTGTTCGTTGTAGTGGAACGGCTGGGGAGGACGGTAGCCCACGAGCAGATCACGTGAGGTTCCGCTTATGCTCGGCGTCACGGCGAGGCCATTGATCCTGAGTATGATCGAGCTCGAATCCACACCAGCAAGCTCGTCGCGCACATGAAAAGAGATTTCAGTATTCGCTGCGACCGCGGAGGATTCGCGCGGCGGGTGCAAGTCGGTGAGAAAAGGCGGCTGCAAGTCTTCAACAATTGCAAACGAATAACTCTCTTCCGTCATGGCATTCGGCGGGCTGGCCAAATCTTGCGCGCGAATGGTCACGCGCACCGCTTCATTATATTGAAACGGCGAGGGCCGATATTCCACGCGAAAGCTTCTTTCATCCAAACGAAAAAGCTTTGGCTGCACGCGCACATCATTCACGAGCAGCGCGAGCGCGGAACTGTCCACGCCCATGCCCGCATCGTGTACTTCGAACGAGATTGCGGTTTCCGGCAAAACGTTGCGCGCATTCTGTGCGGGATTGTGATTGCGCGTGAACGGCGGTGTGACATCAATGATCGCGGCGGCAATGTGCAAAGCGACCGTGTCGGATTTGGTCATCGCCGCGCTGCGGCCATTGACCACGAAGCTGTACTGGCCCGGCACCAGAATCTTGCTTGTGGTGAAAGTGAGTTGCGCGCTTGCCCCCGGCGAAATGCGGGCGGGCGAAAACGTGAAGTCAATGCCGGGAATCGTGGGCCACAAATCCAAGCTGATTTCTTCATCATAATTTCCACGGCGAATGCTGTGCACGAGCACGTGCGCGGTTTCCCCGGCCACCAGGTTTTGGCGCTTCGGCTGCAAAGCCAGCTCGAAGCCCGGCCCGAAACACGAGGGCACCTGCAACACGCGCGTGACGGCATTGCCGGGCGCATCCGAAGCAGTCACCTCGACGCGCATGCGAAACGAAGAATCGGCCGGCAAGCAGCGCGCATGAATTTTCCACGTGGCCGTGCCGCTCGTTTGCGAAAGCAGATCGCGCGGGGAAATATCTTTGAGCGCCGACTCTCCCGCTGCAAATTTCAAATCTTCGGGCAGCACGAGCCGCGCTTGCACGTCGTGCGCTGTGGTAAAGCCAGTGTTAGTCACGAGCACACTCACGCTAAATGGATTCGGCGCAAGCGTATCGCCCTGCACGCTCAAACGTTCCGGCGCAATGACTGAGAGCGTGAGAGTGTCGGTTTGGCTCGAAACTTCACCGACGCCGTAGTACGTTCCGATCGTGCGACTCGCGCCCGGCGCAATAACGATCGGCTCCCAGCGCAGCAACACGGCGCTGTCATTATACTTGAACGGACTGGTCGCATAATCCCACGTGACTTTGCTGAGATTGATCCAATCACCAATGGCGATGAAATCGGGGCGCGTGCCTTCCACGCCGGTGAGCGTGAATTTTGCCACGAGCCCCTTCTCCGGCGGCAACGCTTCGAACGCTTGCAAGAAATCGGGAACGCCGCCGCCGCGGAAAATCACCTCGTCGTCGCGAAAACCGAAATTCGAAAGAAACGGGGTCTTGTCGTTGCCATTCACCTTCGTGTCAAGCTCCAACAACAAGCCCATTTCGTGCGGCACGTTCGTGGGATTGGTGAGCACGTATTGGATGAAGAGCGCGCCGGTGGAGTCGCTGTATTGCTCGAGCCGAAGGCGCTGCTCGAGCAGCATGTTCTCAAAACCGTATTGGCACACGATGGTGCTGTCGGCAAGCGGTTCGGGCGGGCGCAGCAGCGTGAACAATGGCAATCTTGAGCGCGAGGAGTCGTTGGTGAAAATGCGCCCATCGAGCCAAACGTTCACGTGCGAGCGAAAATCCGCGTTGGGGAAATCATAAAGCAGCGGCTTATTATCTGCCGTGCCGACATTGAACAAGCCATTGGCATTGACCAGCACGGCCAGCACCTCATTGCCACGGCGCAAGTTCGGCGGTGGAGATTGTAGTCGGGACGTTGTGAGGGGTTGAAGAGACCGATTTTGTCCGATGGCGGCGCTGATTAACAAAGCAATGAGAGTGCCCACAAGGTGGGGCATCACCTTCCACACTTTCCGCATCCACTCTCCCTAGGAAACGTAAACAATCCGGCCTGGAAAACGCTGGCAAATGAAGGAAGGAACCAAAGGTCGGAATGGAAATGATATTGATTCGCGCGTGGCTCCAAATATAGAAATGTCGCTCACTTTGTCAAGCGTTAATTCCGGCTTTTCGCTTGACTTTACTTGAGTGCGCCACTATATTGCCGCGCCTTTTAATTGAGCCAATCACTACAACGATTCCCGATGAGCATGGACAACCCCAAACCGCGCAAAGCCTCTCCACTCTCGCCGAAGCGTTTCAATGTTTCGCTCTGGTATGTCGCTGCGGCATTGTTCATCTTCTACGCACTGCACAGTTACTTTGGCCAAGAGCAGGTGCAGCCAATTCCATATAGCGCATTCAAAGCAATGCTGCGCGAAGGCAAAATCATTTCTTGCGTGTTGACGTTGGAGGAAATTCGGGGACGCATGCGGAGTGATTCGACCCAAGCTCATGGGAAGGATTCAACACAAGCGAGCTTGGCGTTCACGAGCGTGCGCGTTTATGATCCCGAATTGGTGAAAGAGCTTGAAGCCGCGCGTGTTCCTTACTCGGGTGAGTCGAATGGCGGGTGGTGGCAGCAGAGTCTCTTCTTCATTGGCATGTTTTCGTTCTTCCTATTGCTGTTGCTGTGGAGCTTTGCCGCGCGGCGCATGAATCCGCAGGGCGGGTTGATGTCGATCGGCAAGAGTAAAGCCAAGATTTATGTCGAAGGCAAAACCAGAGTCACCTTTAAAGATGTTGCCGGTCTCGACGAAGCCGTGGAAGAAGTGCGTGAGGTCGTGGAGTTTCTCAAACAGCCGGAGAAGTTTCGCAGTTTGGGCGGACGAATTCCAAAAGGCGTGCTGCTCGTCGGGCCGCCGGGCACGGGCAAGACGTTGCTGGCGCGCGCAGTTGCAGGGGAGGCGGGGGTGCCTTTCTTTTCATTGAGCGGCTCGGAATTCGTGGAAATGTTCGTGGGCGTGGGCGCGGCACGGGTGCGCGATTTGTTCGATCAAGCGCAACAACGCGCGCCGGCGATTGTGTTCATTGATGAATTGGATGCCCTCGGCAAAGCGCGCGGCATGAGCCCGTTTTCCAGCAATGATGAGCGCGAGCAAACGCTGAATCAACTTTTAGTGGAGATGGACGGCTTCGATGCGAACAATGGCGTGATCATCATGGCCGCCACGAATCGCCCGGAGATTCTCGATATTGCGCTGTTGCGGCCCGGCCGTTTCGACCGCCAAATCGTGGTGGACCGCCCCGATATCAATGGCCGCGAAGCGATTCTCAAAGTGCATGCGCAAAAGGTGCGGCTCGCGCCAGACGTTGACCTGCGCGTCATCGCGGCCCGTACACCGGGTTTCGTGGGCGCCGATTTGGCGAACGCCATCAATGAAGCCGCGTTGCTCGCCGCGCGCGCGAATAAGCCGCATATCGAGCGCACCGATTTGGAGGAGGCGATCGATCGCGTGATTGCCGGTTTGGAAAAGAAGAGCCGCGTGCTCAATAAAAAGGAAAAAGAGATAGTGGCGTATCACGAGGCCGGCCATGCGATTGTGGCGGCCGTGTTGCCCGGCGTCGATCGCGTGCATCGCGTCAGCATCATTCCGCGCGGCATCGCGGCGCTCGGCTACACGCTGCAATTGCCCACGGAAGATCGCTATTTGATGACGCGCACGGAGTTGCTCAATCGCCTAAAAGTCTTGTTGGGCGGGCGCGTCGCGGAGCAAATCATCTTCGAAGAAGTTTCCACCGGCGCGCAGAATGATTTGGAGCGCGGCACGGCTATCGCGCGCAGCATGGTCACGGCTTATGGAATGAGCTCGAAACTCGGCCCGCTCTATTACGCCCATGAAAAACGCGGGCTCTTTCTCGAAGCGGAATTTGGCGGCGAACAACATAGCGAAAAGATCGCGAGCGAAATCGACGAAGAAGTGCGCAATATCGTCGAAGACGCCTATGACGAAGTGCTCCGCCTGCTCAAACGCAACCGGCCCAAGCTCGAAGCGCTAGCGCAGCTTTTGCTTGAAAAAGAAGTCGTGGAATGGGATGAGCTGATGGCGCTGATGAACGGCGAAGAGATACCGCTTTCGAAAAAAGAGCAAAAGGCTTCTGCAAAAGAGCAGAAGGTTTCTGCGCACGAAGCTGCCGACGGCAAAGCCATGGTGTTGCAACCCGCACACGAAGTCCGAACCCCGTCTAGCCAATCCACGTAGCATTCAAACTTAAGCTCGCCCCTTCTTGCGATGTCATTCTGGAAGAACCTTTCTCCGCGTTCGGCGCGTCGCTCATTTCAAAATATCCTTTTATCAGTGGGATTGCTCTTGCCGCTTCTGGCAAATGCGCGCGGGCAGGAGCAGACACGCTTTGCTTCGTTTGAAAAGCGTGCCGCAACGGGAGGACAGGCACTTCAAGGTTCGAATATCGGGCAAACTTTCACGCCCCAATTTTTATCCACGCCTCATCTTTGGCTGACTTCATTGCGAACCATAAACACGAGTGTGAGTTTCGAAACGCGCGCACAGTGGCGCGCGCCGCTTTCGGGTTTGGAAGGCACGCTGCGTCGCCTCGCTTATCTTCGTGTTGATTTCGGCGTTGCAAACAATGTCACGCTGCAAGTTCGCGGCGCCGTGCAACAACAACTCGCTATCGACGCAGCCGCCTCACAACCCACCGCAAGCTTTCCGGTTTCCGGGACCACGCGCGATGCCGGAGATTTTTCAGTCGCGACCCTCATTCGTCTTCTGGCTGACAAAGAGCAAAAGACCGCATTCGGCTTTCATATCGAAACCAAACTGCCGAACACCACGCAAAGCAAGGGCATTGGCCCGAATACGACCGACATTTATCTGTCGGTATTGGCTTCGCGAAAAATTGCAAGTGGCCTCGTGTTCGGCAATCTCGGCATCGGCATACTCACTGCGCCGCGCAATCTAGACGAGCAGAATGATGTCTTGAGTTATGGCTTGGGCGGCAGCTTTGATTTGAGCCGAAACCTAAAAGTTGCGGCCGAGATCAATGGCTATCTCACCACGCGCAATATCATTCCGCTCGGCGCCGAAGCCCGCGGCGTCACCCGCGCGGGATTTTCGTGGCGGCTCGGCGCCTTCAATTTGGAAGCCGCACTCGCACACGGTCTCACCGCGAACGAGGGCGCATGGGGAGGAAGCGTGGGACTCGCGCGGCGCTTCGAATTTTAACGAGAACGCATATGCCCGAAACAAAACTTCTCATTTTCTTTGCCGCCGGCCTCGGGCTGGCCAGCGTGATTTTGACGTGCCTCGATCATTTTCTCAACCAACGCGAGCGCGATTGATGTTTGCCGGCCATTTTGCCATTGGACTCGCGCTCAAAGCGCGATATCGCCAAACGCCCACGTGGGCATTGCTCGTTGCGGTGCAGTTGTGCGATTGGATTTGGATTATTCTATCTTTCTTGCAGGTCGAGCACTTCCGTTTGTTCTTCACTTCGCAAGGCGCAATGCAGCTTGACTTGTACGACGTGCCCTATTCGCATGCCTTGTTTTGGTCCGCGTTTTATGCGCTCGTCGTCTTCTTGCTTTTTGTTCGTGCAGATAACCAACGTCACTGGGCCGTGCCTTTGAGCCTCGCCGTATTCTCACATTGGGTTTTGAACTGGCTCATGCTCCCACCAATTTTGCCGTTTGCCAATTTCGGTCCGAGGCTCAAATTCGGATTGGGGCTTGGCGAGCTCTTTCCATTTGCCGAGCTCGTGTTCGAGACGTTTATCGTGTTCTCGTGCTGGCGGCTTTATGATCGCCAATGGAAAAATTCGGCTGCGGCGCGAAGTTGGGCCAGATGGGCGATACTCGGAGTGCTAGTCGTTTCGTTGATTTTGCCGCAGGCGTTGCAACGACTCTTTTAATTTGGATTCTCTGGGAGGGTGAACATAATACTTGCGTGTTTTGTAATTTTGCTGTAAATCTGATCATGACGAGAACAGATTTACAGAAAACGCGGTGGCTCGGTCAGCGTCTGCCGAAAAGTTCAACTCGCCGAATCGTGGTCATCACCGGAGCCCGGCAAACCGGCAAAACTACTCTGGCCCGAGCGATGTTTCCGGACCTGCACTATCTCAATCTTGATGCGCCGGAGAATCGCGAGTATGTGCGTGCCTTGCGCTCAATGGCATGGGGAAAAAGCCTCGGCGCCGCCATCCTCGACGAAGCGCAAAAGGAACCGACAGTTTTCGACAAAGTCAAGTTCAGCTACGATGACGGCGCGCTTTCGTTTACGGTGTTGCTGGGCTCTTCGCAGATTCTGTTGCTCAAACGTATTCGCGAAACGCTGGCGGGCCGGGCGTTCTTTTATGAGCTTTATCCTTTGATGCTCATCGAGCTTGTCAACTCTTCGCAACAGACACTTCCGCTTTTGGCCAGGTTGCTCTCCGCCTCCGACGCCGCGTTGCTTCATGATTTGCCCGCGTTGCTCATGCCTACGAAAGAAGAAACCATACTCTCCTCAGTTGATTACATGCTACAGTGGGGAGGCATGCCCGCTCTTCTGCCGCTCAATGAAACCGATCGCCGGCAGTGGCTGCGTGATTACGGCCACACTTATCTCGAAAGAGACCTCGGCGATTTGGCGCGCCTGGATGACCTCGGTCCCTTTCGCGAGTTTCAGCGGCTTGCGGCGTTGCGGAGCGGACAAATTCTTTCTTATTCCGAGCTGGCGCGCGATACCGGCGTTGCAATTGCGACCAGCCGCCGTTATCTCGAATACCTCAAACTTTCCTACCAGACTTTCGTGTTGCCGCCGTATCGCAAAAATCTTACAAGCGCCGTGATCAAAACCCCCAAGCTGTATTGGACCGATATCGGCATTATGCGCCAATTGCAGGGCTATCGGGGCGCCGCTACGGGGGCTCTATTTGAAACTTTCGTTGTCGGAGAGATTTATAAGTGGGTGCGCACGGCCGGAGAGAACGTGCAATTATATTTTTATCGCACGCGTTCGGGATTGGAGGTCGATCTGCTCATGCAAACGTCAAAGGGAATTTGGGGTATCGAGGTCAAATCCAGCCAAGAGATTGCGTCGAAAGACTATCGTTCGCTGCGCGAAGTTGCGAAAGCTTTAGGCTCAGAATGGTTGGGCGGATTGGTGGTCACGCGCAGTAAAGCCCTTGAGCTGCTTGACGCTGAGACAAAGATTTGGAACATGCCAGTGCAGCGTTTACTGTGTTGAACGCAAAAATAAAACTTCAAATAAAAAAGCCCGATGATTTCTCATCAGGCTTGAGGTAAAGCGCCATGCACTGCCTATTTGCTCAACTCGCTTGTGCTGCGCGAAGCAGGCCGGCCAAAGTCGCGCGTGCGATTTGCACTTCGCGGGCGGAAAAGCCCAACCCCATGGACAGGGCATGCTGCAAATGCGCTTGTGCTTCTTCACGCTTGCCGAGCTGATAGGCGATCATTCCCGCATGAAAGTACAAAGACGGGCGCTCTGTTTGCAAACGGAGCGCTTGTTTGATAAACGGTTCGGCTTTTTCGGGCTGGCCGTTTTTGTAAAGCGCGGTCGCGTAAACTTCGAGCACATCAATATTGTTGGGACGGCGTTCGTGTTCTCGTTGCGCACGTTGCAGCGCTTCTTCCAAATTGAGATCGTAGCTCGTGCAGAAACGCGCATATTCCAAATTTACTTCCCACCCATCGCGCTCGTGTTGTGCATAGGCCTCCAGCGCGAGCTTCGTCATCTTTTCCGCTTCCGCGGTTTCTCCCGCCACATGATATGCTTCCACCAGTTGTTCGAGAAAGGCGTGATCCGGCGTGTCTCTGTAAATCTGTTTCAGCGTGGCAATGGCTTCCGCGTAATTCTTGCGCGCGATATTGATTTGCGCCATGCCGCTGTGCGCATAGGCATAATCCGGTCGTTCGGCGAGAATGCCGGTGAAGATGAATGCGGCAGTGTCAAGGCGGCCTTCGGCAAAATAGAGCTTGCCGAGTTGATACAGCGTCCACGCTCGATTCTCATGACCACTGACGCCGGCATCGCACGCCAATTTCATCACCTGTTGCGCGCCCATGAGATCACCGTGCAACTCGCGCAAATATGCCGCGCGCGAATAGGAGCGCAGATCCGGGCGTATGCTCAACATTTTGTCGCACGTTATTACGGCCTGTTCGTAGTCGCCCAATTCCACTAGCGCATCGGCGAGCACGCCATAAGCCATCGCACTATAGGGAGACATGGCCACGGCTTGCTCGGCTAGCGTTTTGGCCTCTTCAAACTTGTGCAGCGTCATGAGCACGGAGGCTTTGGTGATGAGCGCCTCGAAATCTTGCGGAGAACGCTTTAATGCTTCGCTCAACAAGGATTGCACTTTGGGAATATATTCGTGATGGCGCCCGGTGATGCGCGCTTCTTGCAAGAACAGTTGCGCAAGCTGCACGTAATTCTTCACGGTCTCCGGCTTTTTGCGGATTTCATCGCGGTAGTATTCGAACGCGTGCTTTGTGTTGAGGAACTCCGCGGAGGCGCTGCCGCTGCCGGTGCGATTGCTCAAATCCGGAATCGCGCGGCCGGCCTGCGGTTTTTGCAGCATCAAGTATGCACCCACCCAAATCACGACAAAGCTCGCAAGCAACAAAAACGTTTTTTGATTTCTACTCATGACGTATACCTCAATACATAAGGCGGACAAGCCGCAGCCAAAAAAAATTTGTAAACGGATTTAACGGATCAAGCGGATGAGCTTGATCAAGTATCCGCTTCACCCGTTAAATCCGCTTACAGAAAAGTTTTCTCTTTTAAGACACCAACGTTTCGGTTTCATAAGAATCAGCTTCATAACTTTACACGTTACACTTTACACGGTGTAGCGTGTAAAGTGTAACGTTCATACCAAAGAGCCTTACTTTACCAACACCGCTTTTTTCGCGGGCAAAGCTTTTCCGTCTACTTCCAAGCGATAGAAGTATGTGCCGGTGGAAAACGCTCTCGCATCCCAGTTCGCAGTATACGTTCCGGGCGCGAGCTTTTTATCCACCAACGTAGCGACTTCCTGGCCGAGTGAATTGAAGACGCGCAATTTCACCGCAGCGTCTTTGGTCACGGCATACTTGATTTCCGTCGTCGGATTGAAGGGGTTCGGGTAGTTTTGTTCGAGAAGAAATCCGCGCGGCACGGAGGCGCCGAGATTACCACCAGCCACGCCGGTTTGCACATTGCTCGCAGTGAGCTGTTTCACGTAGTCAAAGCCGCGATGCGGTGAGGCCAGATATGGGAACTGTGGCAACAGCGGAATATCGTTTTGATTCGGGCCGGCGCTGTACGTCAATTCTGCAACCAGCTTGGCAGAAAGCACATCTGAGTAATCAGCGGCCACTGCGTCGTCAAACGGCAACCCGACTGCAGCGAGCACCAATCCACCAACCGCTTGCAACTCAATCGTCGTGACGTCGTCTTCGAGGCGACGGCCATTCGGAAAACCGTCCATGTGCGGAATGAACTCGAGATTCTTGGTGGTATTGTACGGCGCGGCCGTCAAACCGATGGCGGCTGCGCGCACCAAACCTTGATGAGCATTTTGCCGGAACTCCGAGGTGTTGCGATCAGTCACCGGCGTGGCCATATTCAAGCGCAACATGTCGCCGCCGTACAAACCGCCGTCCGGCGTTTGTGTGATTGGCAAAAAGTTGTGGATGAAAGGCTTGCCGGAATCGAGCGGGCCGGTTTTCTTGGTGAGCAATTGATATGGAATCGCGTTGGGCACGCCGAAATAGAAGATCGGGAAAATATCGACGCGGCGTGGTTCACCAGCGCCAACCAGAGCCGTGGGCAAACCACTTTGCGCGGGACGCGTGGGCACTGCAAAAGCGGTCCCGCTGAAATCCGAAACAACTTTCGTTACTGCAAATGCGCCGTCTTTGCCGAAGCGAAAATCCAAGCCCGGTGTGGGATAACCCGGAATGGCGAGCGCAGGATACGACATGGATTGCACGCGCAACGGCGCCAATGCGGGCACGAGATCGCCCAAGCCCACAGTGGCGTTCGCGGGATCGCCGCCATCTTGCATGTAAAGCGACAACTCGAGATTTGCCAAATACTGCACGAAGTATTGTTCGTCCTGGCTATACGGCGTGACCGCGTTCCAATAATCTTTGTCTTTGATCGGAATCACGGCTTCGTTGGTAAGCGGCATGCCGAGACGAGAGACTTGCACCCAATTGCCGCTATACGCCGGCTTCGCACCCACCGGTGACAACGTAGTGACTTGTTGACGGCTCGCCGAAGCCCACACACCGATCACAAAATTGGGATCGAGAATGCTGCTGGCCTGCTCGGGATTCATGCCGTCTTTTTGCAGCGAGTTGATCGGAATTTGCAAGCAGATTGCATGGCAATTGAAACCCGCAACCGCATCGCGAGTATTGTTCGGATTGTTCGGATCACTGCCATAGGTGCTGCGCGTTTGGCCGAGATCGAACACGCCACCGAGATCGACGAAGAACGGATCATCACGCGGGCCGCAGAAGATCGTTTCACCCGTGCTGGCAGTGGTAATCGCCGGCGTTACCAAAGCTTCGTAATTGCCGCCGGCGCCGCCCGCAAACGTCGTAGAGCGCGGGCCGATGTTGTTCGGTGGCACGATGCCGTTCGACACGATCGTCGACCAACTATAGCCGCCGTCCGTGCTCTTTTCGCAAGTATAAGTGGTCTTGAGATTTTGGCCCAGACGAATGTTGAAAAACGTGTTGGGGTCTTCATTCGTTTGGTTGAAAGTGAAGCGGTAAGTGATATCGTCCGTCGCCGTGCCGAGCGCGCCTTGCGAAGTTTTGTTTTTGATGTGAATTTCATATCGGATGTTTTCGCCGAACGTGGAATAATTCGGTCCGCCTTCGGGCAATTCGAGCGGAACATAACCCGCCACAATGGTCACGGTATTGGGTTTATCCGGCGAACGAAACGCGTACAGATCCGTGTTATCGGCCAGTGGATCATTGCTGATCAATGGCGCTTCACGGTGGCTGGAAGCGTCCAAATCCGGAGATTGCGTCGCCAGCAACAGCGCAAATACTGCCAACGCCATCGCTCCGACTAGAAACAGTTTACGCATAACAACTCTCCTTAGGGGGTTGATAAAAAAACGGGATGTTGAAATCTAATCTTCCAAAACGCGCGCGTGTGAAGGCAACTTTTTTTCGTCTTCACGTTAGCAATACGAAGCGAGGGAGAAATCGGATTTAAGCGGGTGGAAAGATTTTGCAGAACGGTTTTGCGTTAGGAGAGTGAAGCGGGCAGGAGAATTATTCTGGGCGCGACACGAAGGCGCCCAGAATAGTGTGACAAAATAAATCATCCCTTATTCATTGCACCGAGGACCGCGCCATACAAAATGCACTCGATGATCGAGATACCGCCCCAGCACCAAGTCAGATAATACGGGAAACCTTGGATCATGAGCGGAAAGCCGAAGCCCATGGCAAAGAATAAAATGCCGAGCCATAAACCAAACGACATTCCGCCTTTGGGCCCGGCGCCCCACGACGCGCGTGTTTTTGCGAAAATAATTCCGCCTACGATGCCGACCAGAATGGCGACCACCGTATACCAAATCGGGTTCACGTCCTGGCGAAAGAAAGCAAGTCCTTCATAAGTCTTGCTCATGACCAAACCGTGCACAAGGGCTTCGTACACGGCCATGACCACACCACCCACCGCACCAGCAATCACAGCTTTGGACCAATTCATAACTCCCTACTCATTTGGGGATGAAAACCAACCGCGTGAATAAATTGAGCCGCTTGAAACAAAGGCGAGAGGCAGCGCAGGGAGGAAGTTTCAAGCTGGCAACTCATGCCTAAAAATATACTCTCTTTCTTTCTTTTGCCTTGTCAATCCACAAATTTCAACGCCGTCCCTCCGCCGTGCAGAGTGGCTCGTCTTTCCGAAAGATGCGGCATGGCTTTCCGCCACGCTTTTCTTTTTATTTTGTCGCTGCTCGTTCTTGCGAATCTTCTCCGTTTGCTTACCGAGGTGGCTCATTCACGGCGCTGACCCAACGTGGATAAGCCGCAACCAAACAGGCAGAATAATTTTTGGGCAGCATGATTACGTCATTATTCTGCCGAGGAATCACTCTGCCATTTGAAGTCTTTGCTTGCTCTGCACAGATTTCACTTTTAATAGTATGAAAGATTCTTTCGCGCGCAGAGACCACCTGGGTAAACAATAAGAGAAGATCCCTCGGTGCAGCAGCGACAAAACAAAAAGAGACAGCGCTCGCATTGTGCAAGAAGCTCGGGGTTTGTCCGAAATGACTGCGTTACATTCTCCGCCATTGCCGGAGACCTCAGTTTCCAAAGCACCGCGCGCTTGACTTTGCGGCGACGAATGTGCATCTTGGTGCGGTTCCAGAACTCAAAACGCAAATTCCAAAAAACAAAAGCCGGTTTTCAATCTGAGTGTGTTTGTCTTTTGGAATTTCTTTTTTGCTGTTTGGATTTCACCTTCGGAGTATTCGATGCCCACACAAGTCTTCCCTTCCGTTTGTACCATGGATTGCCCCGACACTTGCAGTCTCGAGGTTGAAGTGACGGAGGGCCGTGTTGTGAACATTAAGGGCGCTTCGCGCAATCCCGTGACGGATGATTTCATCTGCTCGAAGGTGGCGCAATATGCCAAGCGCGTTTATAGCAAAGACCGCTTGCTCTCTCCCATGCGCCGCGTCGGCAAAAAAGGCGAAGGCCGCTTCGAACGGATTTCATGGGAGCAGGCGCTCAATTTGATTTGCGAGCAGGCGCAAGCCATTCGCACGCAATGGGGCGGCGAAGCGATTCTGCCGTATAGCTATGGCGGCTCAAACGGCGTGCTCGGCCAAGATACCACCGACAAAGCTTTCTTTGCGAAGCTCGGCGCCTCACGTTTGGAGCGCGCGGTTTGTGCCGTGCCCGCGAGCGCCGCGGCGATCGGCGTGTATGGCAAGATGGCGGGTGTGGCATTCGAAGATTACGTACACGCGCGCGGCCTCCTCATTTGGGGCGCGAACCCCAAGGCTTCCAACATTCACCTCGTGCCGTATCTCAAACAGGCTAAAGCCGCGGGCGCAAAAATCGCGGTCATCGATCCCATGTGCAATTTTTCGAAACGTGAGATCGATTTGCACGTGCCCATCTTCCCTGGCGCCGATCTCGCCGTTGCGCTCGCAATGATTCATTATTGGCACGAGCACGATTTGCTCGATTGGAATTTCATTGCGCAGCACACCTCGCACGTGGAAGTGTTGCTGGAGAAAGCTCAACCCTACACGCTGCAACATGCGGCTACGCTTGCCCGTATCGACGCCGGTTTGATCGAGCGGTTGGCAGTTATGTATGCCGAGGCCGATCCGGCGCTCATTCGTGTGGGCTGGGGCATGGAACGCAATCGCAACGGCGCGCAAGCGATTGCCGCGGTTTTGGCAATGCCCGCGTTGCTCGGCAAGTTTGGCAAGCGCGGGGGCGGTTACACTTTGAGCAACAGCGGCGCGTATCGTCTTAACGAGGCCGCGATGGTCGCCTCCGAAGCGTGGAATACGCGCGTGATCAATATGAATCTGCTCGGCAAAGTTTTATTGGAAGAAAAGAATCCGCCGATCAAAATGCTCTTCGTGTATAATTGCAACCCCGTTGCGATCACGCCCAACCAAAACGCCGTGCTCGCGGGGTTGGCGCGTGAAGATCTCTTCACAATTGTTTTTGAGCAAGTCATGACGGACACGGCGGTTTATGCGGATGTGGTTCTGCCTGCCGTCACTTTTCTTGAGCAGGAAGAAATCAAAAAAGCCTACGGCAGCTATGCGCTGCAATACAGCGCCCCCGTCATTCCCGCCCTCGGCGAAGCTAAGCCAAACGAGGAAGTCTTTGCGAGGTTGGGCCGTGCGATGGGTTGGAATGACGCGGCCTTTGCGGTGAGCACGAAAGATTTGCTGCCACGCGCGGCGCAGGCCGTGCGCGGCATGGGCAGGGAAATTTCTTGGCCGGAATTGCAACGAAACAAAATTGCGTTCTTCGATTTCCCCGGCGCAGCGCCCATTCAATTTCAAACCGTATTCCCGCGCACGTCCGATCGCAAAGCCAATCTCGCGCCGGACAATTTGCGCGCGCATGCGTATGAATATCTCGATGGCATTGATGGGAATCCGGCCTACCCGCTCGCGCTCATCAGTCCCGCCACGGACAAGTCTATCAACAGCACGATGGCGGAATACAATCTGCCGGAGCTTTATCTGCTCATGCATCCGGCTGACGCGGCGGCGCGCAAAATTGAAAACGGAGAGAGCGTGCGAGTTTTTAATCAATACGGCGAAGTGCATTGCCGTCTGCAAATCAGCGCGGAGATACGAACGGGCGTCGTGCTCATGCCCAAAGGTGCGTGGCGCAAGGCATCATTGAACGGTCGAACTGCGAATGCGCTCGCGCCGGATACTCTCTGCGCGGTAGGCGGCGCATGCTTTAATGACGCGCGTGTGGAAGTGGAAAGGTTGTGACGACGGTTCCCGGTTTGTCAGGAGGCAACCTTTAGAGTACTGAAGTTGATGCCCAGAATTTCAAGAGTTTCCTTCTGAATGACAGGTTTAGGAAGTGCTCTTGCCGAATGTGGACACAAAACTCATCGGAATGGCAGCTATGAATAGCTTTGCAGATCAACCCCGAAGTAATTTTAAAATTTTTGCGAGGGCAATTGGATGGAAACATTACGTGTGGAAAATGTGAACAAGAGCTTCGGCGCTCTTGAGGCAGTGAAAGACTTGAGTCTCGCGGTGCCGCCGGGCACGGTGTATGGTTTTCTCGGTCCGAACGGCGCGGGCAAAACCACCACGATCCGTATGATCATGGAGATCATTCTTCCGGACAGCGGGCAGATCGTCATCAACGGCCAGCGCAATACCTCGGCGGACGCGCTTGATCGCGTCGGCTATTTGCCCGAAGAGCGCGGCGTGTATCGCAAGATGAAAGTGCGGGAAGCGCTCGAATTCTTCGCAGAATTGAAGGGGATGAAGCGCCGCGTGCACGGCCCCAAGATCGATGCGTGGATGGAACGTTTCGAAATGACCGCGGTGCGCGACAAAAAACTCGAAGAGCTTTCCAAGGGCAATCAACAGAAGATTCAGTTTCTCACCACCGTCATTCACGAGCCGGACCTCATCATTCTCGATGAGCCGTTCATGGGTCTCGATCCGCTCAATGCTGATTTAGTGAAAGAGGTTATTCTGGAGCAAAAGGCGCGCGGCGCTGCCATCGTGTTTTCCACGCACCTCATGGAATCCGCGGAGAAGCTGTGCGATGCGATTTGTTTGATTAACAAAGGCAAAAAAGTATTGGACGGGGAAGTGCGCAGCGTCAAACGCAATTTCGGCCGCAATCATGTCGCGCTTGAGTATGACGGCAAGCCCGATTTCCTCGTTGAGCTCAAAAATAATGGCCTGGTCGAGAGCTATAACGATTCCGGCAATCACGTTGAGATTCATTTGCGGAACGCAGCCAGCCCGCAAAAACTGTTGGCGGCCGCGATGCAACACGTCGCAGTGTTGCGTTTCGAAGTGGTCGAGCCCTCGTTGCATGAAATTTTCATTGCCACCGTAAAAGAAAACTGACGCGAAGGAAATAGCCCATGAATAAAATGTGGACGGCTTTGCGGCGCGAGTATCTCTCGCGCGTGAAAACCAAAGGCTTTATTATCGGCACGATCTTGTTCCCGGTGTTCTTGGCGGTGATGTTCGTGGTGCCGACGTTGATGATGTTGATCAAATCCGACAAGCCCAAACAGATTGCAGTGATCGATCAAACCGGCGAGATTTTGGATTCATTGCGCGTCTCTTTGAGTGACAAAAACGAAGCGGGCGACTTGCTTTACAACTTGATTCCGCACGATGCGGAGGATTTGGAGGCAGCGAAAAATACGCTCTCCGTGAGTGTCGAAGCGGGCGGTTTGGACGGCTACATTATTATTCCAGCCACGATTTATGAAGAGGGCGTGGCGGAGTATTACGGCAAAAGCGTGACGAATTTCCAAGAGAATCGCAGCTTCCAAAATGCCATTACCCGCGCCGTAACGGAGAAACGCATTCAGCGCAGCGGCTTGGAATCGGAAAAGGTGCGGCAAATGGTGCGCGGCGTGGACTTGCAAACGTTTCGCGTCGGCCCGGGCGGCAAGGAGGAGAAAGACGAAGGCATGACGTTCGGCATCGCCTATTTTCTCGGCTTTTTCATTTACATGGCGATGTTCATCTATGGCGCGCTCGTGCAACGCAGCGTGATCGAAGAGAAAACTTCGCGCGTCATCGAATCCGTGATTTCCTCGATCAAGCCGTTTCAATTGATGGCCGCGAAAATTTTGGGCGTGGGCGCGGTGGGTTTGACGCAATTTATGATTTGGGCGATTGCGATCGGGCTGCTCTCGCTCTATGGCGTGCAAGCCGCGAGCATCTTCGCGCCGAAAGCCGGTGCGGCCCAAGGCTTCCACATGCCCACGGTCTCGCTGGGCGTTTTGACTTTCTTCGTCCTGTTTTTCGTGCTCGGCTATTTTTTGTACGCCACCATCTATGCCGGCGTGGGCGCGATGGTCAATTCCGAGCAGGAAGCGCAGCAGCTCATGCTGCCGATCAGCATGTTCATCATCGCGCCGATTTTGTTGATCATGTACGTCATTGGCAATCCCAGCAGCCAAGCTTCCGTCATTCTTTCGCTCGTGCCGTTCTTTGCGCCGATTCTGATGCTCGCGCGCATCGTGGTGGAAACGCCGCCGGTGTGGCAGATTGCGTTGTGTCTCGTGCTGATGGTCGGAACGATTGTTGGATTGATTTGGGTGGTGGGCAGAATTTATCGCGTCGGTGTGTTGATGTATGGCAAGCGCCCCACGCTGCCGGAGATTTTGAAATGGATTCGATATGCGTGAGAGAAAAAATCTCGTCGCATAAACCTCGAGCATTTTAAACCACTAAGGACACAAAGAAAAACGAGCTCTCTTTGTGTCCTTTGTGCCTTTGCGGCAAGTCTTAGTTGTAGATCATCCGCATTACGATAGCTTTATTCCACCCGCCAGCGGCTTCCATCCGCGCCGTCTTCGATAATGATTCCCGCGGCTTTCAAACGGTCGCGAATTTGATCCGCCAATTTGAAATTCTTTTCCGCCCGCAGAGACTGGCGCAAGTCAAGCATGATGTTCAGCACTGCATCGAAACGATCGTGATCGACCTCGACCCCGCCGGACTCGACAATTCCCAGAACGTTGTTCCATTCGTCAAATAACTTTTTCGCTTCGGCGAGCACGGCAATTTCTTCATCATTCAGTTTCGCGCGCTCGGTCCAACGATTGACTTCGCGCACGAGGTCAAAGACTACAGCCATGCCTTGGGCCGTGTTGAAATCATCGTCAAGAGCATTGATGAAATCTTGGCGCGCGGTGGAGACGGCATTGGAGAAATTTCTAAGCTCTTCGCGCGCAAGGCTTGCGGGCAATGCCGTTGTTTCGACGCCTTCGAGGCGGCGTTGCAATTGTCGATAGGCCAGGCTCAAGCGTTCGCGCGCTTTCAAGGCATTTTGCAGAGCTTCATCGGAAAAATCAATCGGGCCGCGATAATGCTTCAGCAAGAAGAACAGCCGAATCGCGGTGACGGGGATTTTTTGCAGAATCGCGCGCGCGGTTTTGAAATTGCCCAGTGACTTGGACATCTTTTCGCCATCGATGTCGATGAAGCCGTTGTGCATCCAATACTTCACGAACGGCTTGCCAGTTGCGGCTTCGCTTTGCGCAATCTCATTCTCATGATGCGGAAAGATCAAATCCAAACCGCCGGCATGGATATCGAAGCTTTCGCCGAGATAGGTCATGGACATGGCCGAGCATTCGATATGCCACCCCGGCCGGCCTTTGCCCCACGGACTTTCCCACCACGGCTCGCCTGGCTTCATCCCTTTCCACAAGACAAAGTCGAGCGGATTGTGTTTGCTTTCTCCGACGGCAATGCGATGCCCGGCATCCAACTCGTCCAACTTCTTGCCGGAGAGTTTGGCATAGCCGTGGAACTTGGCAATATCAAACATGACGTCGCCCTCCGCCTCATACGCCAGGCCTTTGGCGAGGAGCGTCGAAATCAATTGAATGATCTGCGGAATGTGCTCGGTGGCTTTGGGATAGACATCCGCGGGATACACGCCCAATTTTTGAATGTCTTCAAAGAACGCGTGCGTGTACTTTAACGCAACAGCGCGCGCTTCCACGCCCAGCTCGTTGGCGCGCTGAATGATGCGGTCGTCGATGTCCGTCAAATTCATCACGAAGCGCACCTGATAGCCGCGATATTGCAAATAGCGCCGCAGCACGTCGAACATCACAAAGGGCCGCGCATTGCCGATGTGGAAATAATCATACACCGTCGGGCCGCAAACGTACATGCCCACCTTGCCGGCTTCCAGCGGCACGAATTCTTCTTTTTGCCGCGTGAGCGTGTTGTAGATTTTCAAAGCCATTTCGTTGTCCTTGTCGAAGTTTCAACCGTGTGCGCCCGAAGTGAAAACCGTCAAGCCACACGTGATTATTTCACTACTCGAATCGCCTTAAACAACTCCTCGGCGCGACGACGATCGATCGGATTGTGAATAAGCCCGTCTTCTTTGATCGAGCTGCCGACGATGGCGCCGTCGGCAATGGCGAGCAGCGCCGCGGCGTTTTCAGCGCGCAGGCCGCTGCCGATCAACACCGGCCGGCCATGCGCTGCAGCTTGCACTTGTATCAAAAAGTCGCGATCCACTTCCTTGCCGCTGCCCGCGCCGGTCACGATGATCGCGCTGCACAGCGCCCGCTCGAAGAACTCTTCCACTTCTTGCGCGAGATCGCGCTGCACGAGCGGCTCCGCGTGTTTCACGCGAATATCGGCGAGAATCGCGATATGTTCGCCTTGCAGCCGCTGCCGCTCGCGCAGAAGCGCATAGGCCCGCCCTTGAATCAAGCCTTGGTCCGTAACCGCCGCGCCGGTGAGCACATTTACGCGAATAAAAGCGAGCTGCGCCGCGACTGCGATAGCCAATGCCGCGTGGGCATCGTTGCGGAGCACGTTCACGCCGACCGGCAGCTTCGTGTTGCTTTTGATACGGTCTGCGATGATGGCCAGCGCGGCAATGGTTTCGTTCGGAACGTGCTCGGGGAAATAAGGAACATCGCCGAGGTTCTCGAGCATGATACCGGCAAAACCGGCTTTGTAAATTGTCTTTGCTTCCCTCTCGGCAAAGCGAATGATCGCTTCGAAATCGCCGCGATACTTTGGGCTGCCGGGCAAAGCCGGCAGATGCACCATGCCGATGAGCGCAGGCTTGTGCGCCAGGAGCGTTTTGAAATCCGAGCGCGCCATTATTCGACGATGTGCAGTATCATTTTGTGCACGCGCTCTTTACCGAGCAGCGCCGCGAGTTTGGGCAAGTCCGGTCCGTGCATGGCGCCGGTGAGCGCAATGCGAATGGGCATCCACAATTCTTTGCCCATGACGCCGGTTTCTTTATTCACAGTCTTCATGATCTCCCGAAAGACTTCAGGCGTGAAATCTTCGATATTTTCCAATTGCCGCAGAAAGGACCAATAGACTTTTTCCGAGGCTTCCGATTGGCTCATGGCGATCGCCGCGCCGTCGGTGAGATGAATGCGCTCGGCAAAAAAGAAAGCAGTCTTCTCGACGAATTGTTCAAGATACTCGACGCTCTCCTGCAAGAGCACGAGCAACGCTTTGAGCGCGCCGCTGTCGGGCAGCGTGTAGCCGGCGTGCCGCAGAAAAGGCGCGGTACGATGCACAAGCTGTTCGGGGTCGAGTTTGCGAATGTAAACGCCGTTCATCCAGTTGAGCTTCGTGGTATCAAACACCGCGGCGGAATTGTTGATGCGCGCAAAAGAAAATTCTTGAATCAAACGCGCGATCGGGAGGATTTCTTCGCCGCTCTCGGAAGACCAACTGAGCAGACTCAAAAAGTTAATAATCGCCTCGGGCAAATAACCTTTCTCGGCAAATTGATCGAGCGAAGTTGCGCCGTGCCGTTTCGAGAGGCGGCTGCGATCTTCGCCCAAAATCATTGGAATGTGACAGAACACGGGCACCTCCCAGCCGAACGCCTCATACAGCAGTTTCTGTTTGGGCGTGTTGGAAACGTGATCGTCGCCGCGAATGACGTGCGAGATCTTCATGAGATGGTCATCGACCACCGCGGCGAAGTTATACGTCGGCAACCCGCCGGAGCGTATGATGACAAAGTCGCCGAAGGTGTTTTCGGGAAAAGTCAGCTCGCCTTTCACGAGGTCGGCGAAGCTGACGGCTTGCTCGGGAACGTGAAATCGAATCGCGGGCGCGATGCCCTTGGCGCGCGCTTCGGCTTGTTGCGCGGGCGTGAGTGAACGGCACTTGCCGCTATAATGCACTTGTCCGCCACCCTGCGCCATGGCGTTATCGCGCGCCGCCTCCAACTCGGACTCGGTGCAGAAGCAATAGTAGGCTTTCCGGCTCGCAATGAGTTGCTGCGCGTATTGTTGATACAAAGCGAGCCGCTCAGATTGGCGATATGGCCCGAAGGCTCCGCCTTTCTCGGGGCCTTCATCCCAATCCAATGTCAGCCAGCGCAGGTCTTCGAGAATTGACTCTTCGGAGGCTTTCGTTGAGCGTTCGACATCGGTGTCTTCGATGCGCAGAATGAAAGCGCCGCCGGAGTGACGCGCAAAGAGCCAGTTCAAAATGGCGGTGCGAACGTTGCCAATATGCAAATGCCCCGTGGGACTCGGAGCAAAGCGGACGCGAACGGGGTTGTTCATGAAAACTCTTTATGTGGAAGTTGAAATCGGTTCGTTATAGGCATCGTATTCGGCCGGAGTGTAAGCCAGGAATCCCAAAATTTTTTTTTGCTCGGCTTTGGTCAAATTTTTTCGGAGCACTTTCCAAATCCGGATTTGACGGTCAAGATGGCCTTGATTTTCAAACTTTGCTGAGGCTACAACCCCATGAATGCGGAACTCATCGTGTTGTTCCAATTCGAGCACTGTCGGCTGGAAATGCTCCGCCATAATAGCCATGATTTTTTCTTCGAAAGAACTCATGATTTTGACTCCAAGCAGAACCAGGCACAATCATTCAAGCGCCACGATTATCGTTTGTTTTATGGGCGGGCGCTATTGCACGAACGCCAACTGATCAAGAATCCGGTTCAAGATAACCCTCGTACTCAGCCGATGTAAAAGCTAAAAAGCCTATCACCCGCATTCGCTCATCTTTGTTTAGCCCTTTGCGCAACAGATTCCAAATTATTTGTTGTCGTTTCTGGTCGTCAACATCTAAAAACTTATCCGAGACGATAATGGCGCTGACACGCCCGTCCGGATTGTTTTCAAACTTGATCTCATTCCCACTAAAGTATTCCATGAGAAGTTTTTTTACTTTTTGCTCAACATGGTCCATTTTTGCCTTCCCAAATGAACGATTTCCGCTGCCGCATCGTAAAGCCATTGGCTGTTATACTTGACAAAGTCGCCTTTGATCCCGCGATCTTTTCCGATTTTCTTCAGGTATGAGCGAAGACGATCTTCGGACATGAAACGATAATCATTACGCCACAACAGCCTTACCGTATTCATTGCTGAGTGAAATTGGGGATCGTAAAAACCGCTTTGAGGATTGGCGAGTATCTTGCTTTTCCAAAATAGCCAAAGATCGTGGCGTTCGTCGAAGGCCGAATCTTTCAGTAGCCGATAGCCGCGCAGCATGCACTCGACGGCCAAGCCAGAGACGTACATCGCGAGCACGTAATATCCCGTCGTGTGCAAATGGAGAGCTTCTTGAATCCTTTCCACTGCCGCTTTGTAATAAACCTCGCTTTGCTGCCCCACAGCCATCCTCCATAAAAGGCGTCATTGTATCAAATCAAAATCTCACGTCGATTCCCAATCCGCGCCGACGAGTAGGTTGGCAATGGACAAATCTTCGTCAATTTCCCGCCAGTGCAGGCTCACGCCGCCCCCGCCGATTTCATACTTTGCGCGCTGCTCGGGCGTGGCATCATTTAAAATGGGAAACCAAATTAAAGGCACGCTGAAAGCACGGCCTCCGCAAAATAAACGTACATCGTGCCGTTGTCAAATTCCAACGCTTTTGCAAGGGCAGTTTTGGGAATATAGGCTCGGCGAAAAGCGAGATTAGGCTCACTTGCGAGGGTATTCATTCCAGGCCTCGAGCAATTTGTTTTGGTGTTGCATGATAGTTCGCTTGATCTCGTTCAACTCCTGCGCTTTGTGAAGCCGTAGTTTACAGCGAGAGTGATTGGTGATAGCCAGAACTTTGCCTGAGCGCTAGCGGCTTTGACATGAATGTGCGCTGGTTCGTTTCCTTCGTTGCTGAAGAAATGAAAACGATACTTGCCGGCTTGCAACACAGTGGGCACCCTTGGCTCCCCTGCAATATGATCTAAACAAAACGTGCCGGTTTCTAACTTGCCAGGTCAATCAACGCCACGGCCTGCGCCGCGGCGCCTTCTTTTCTGCCGACGAATCCCAGCTTCTCGGAGGTTGTGGCTTTGATGGAGATTTGTTGCGGGGCAATGCTCAAAGCCTGGGCGATGTTTTCCCTCATCTGCGTGGCGAAACGCATTACTTTTGGCGCTTCGAGAATCAAGACGGAGTCGATATTAACGACTTTAAAGTTGTGTCGCGCCAGCAGGCGAGCAATTTCTTTTAGCAGCAGCAAGCTCGAAATGTTCGCGTAGCGTTGGCTGCTATCGGGAAAATGCTGGCCGAGATCGCCGAGATTCGCGGCGCCGAGCAACGCGTCTCCAATGGCGTGACAGAGAACGTCCGCATCGGAATGCCCGGCGAGGCCGAAGTCGTGCTCAATGTGAACGCCGCCGAGGATAAGCCGGCGTTCGCGCACGAGCGGATGTACGTCATAACCAATACCGATGCGCATTCTACTGCAGCTCCCGCGCGAAGACTTCAGCGATTTTCAAGTCTCCGGGCGTCGTAATTTTTAAATTGGATTCTTCGCCTTCTATCCAACAAACCTGGCCGCCGCTTTTTTCGATGAGTGCGGCCTCGTCGGTGCCGTAAAATTGCTCCTGTTGAGCTTGCATAAAAGCGCGCTGCAGAGCCTTGCTGCGAAAGGCTTGCGGGGTTTGCGCCAAGCGCAAGGTTTCGCGCGCGATCGTGCCCAACACCGCTTGCCCGGAGATTTGCTTGACGGTATCACGCAAAGGCAAGGCCGGAATGCAGCCGTCAAAATTTTCGCAACCGGCGATCACTTTTTCGAGCAAGGCGTGCGAAAAGAGTGGGCGCACGGCATCGTGCACTATCACAATGTTCGTATTCGCCAGCTTGAGTGCCTGCAGCCCGGCCCACACCGAGTCTTGGCGCCGTTCGCCGCCGGCCACGATTTCGCGGCACTTTTTGTATTGAAAGCGCTCGATGATTTCACGGCTGATATAGTTGTGCCACTGCTGCGCTGCGACCACGACGACGTGCGCAATTGCGGTCGCCGTTTCGAAGCGTTGCAGCGTATGCGCCAGAATCGGGCGATCTTGCAGCAGCAAAAACTGCTTGGGCATTTCGCCGCCAAAGCGCGTTCCTTGTCCGGCAGCAACGACTATTGCAGAGTTTGCCATGAGGGCTTCATTGCTTCAAATGATAATCATCGCATCGCCATAACTGAAAAACCGCCACTTTTCTTTAATGGCGCGACGGTACGCTTTAAACACGAAATCGCGTCCGGCAAAAGCGGTGACGAGCATCAACATGGTCGAGCATGGCATATGGAAATTCGTAACCAGGCGATCAACGATTTTAAAGTCGTAAGGAGGAAAAATGAATTTGTCGGTCCAGCCTTTGCCGGGCTTCACCCAGCCTTCACTCGTTACTTCAGTTTCGAGGGTACGCACCGCGCTGGTTCCGACCGCGACCACGTTGCCGCCTTTTTTCATGGTTTCGTTGATCGCTTGCGCGGACTCCGGGCTGATCTCAAAATATTCCGAATCCATTTTGTGGCGGCTCAAGTCCTCCACGATGACCGGACGGAAGCTGCCCAGCCCGAGGTGTAAAACCACGGGGACTATCTTCACGCCCTTCTTTTCAATCTTCTTCAACAAGTCTTTGGAGAAATGCAGTCCCGCGGTGGGCGCGGCCACGGCACCACGCACGCGCGCATACACCGTCTGATAACGCTCTTTGTCCATCGTTTCCGGATCACGACGCACATAAGGCGGCAGCGGGGATTGCCCCAGCTTCTCGACGATCTCGAAGAAATCGCCATTGTAGTTGAAGCGCACCACACGACCGCCGGAAACGGTGTTGTCAATCACGTCACAAGCCAAATCACGGCCCACGGAAAGCCGGTTGCCGACGCGCACTTTGCGCGCCGGGCGCACCAGTACTTCCCACAACCCATTTTCAAGCTGGCGCAACAAAAAGATTTCCACCTGCGCTTCGGTTTTATCTTTGGTGCCCATCAAGCGCGCGGGAAAAACTTTGGTCTCGTTGAGCACGAGACAATCATCCGGCCCGAGATAGTCGACAATATCGGAGAATACCCGCTCTTCAATCGTTTGCTTCTGGCGATCCAGGACCATGAGTTTCGATTTCTCGCGCTTCTTTTCAGGATATTGCGCAATGAGCTTTTCGGGTATGTTGATTTTGAAATCTGATAGCTTCATCGTTCCACACTTTGATTAAGTGTTCAATGGCACATCCCGTTGCGAAGGGATGAGGAATTGTGATTACCACAGCTCTTGTTGCTCGGTTGCCGCGCTGTTGCGGCGCGCGAGGCCAAGATGTTGATAGGCGCGCGGCGTCGCCATGCGGCCGCGCGGTGTGCGTGTAAGAAAGCCTTCTTGAATCAAGTAAGGCTCATAAATTTCCTCCAGGGTTCCGGCTTCTTCTCCGACGGCGATGGCGAGCGTGTTGACGCCCACCGGGCCGCCGCTGAATTTTTCAATCAAGCTATGCAGCAGGCGCTTGTCCATTTCATCGAGGCCCAGCTCGTCAACATCCAAACGCGCGAGCGAAGTTTTGGCGGTTTCCAAATCCACCACGCCGTTGCCGCTGATTTGCGCAAAGTCGCGCACGCGGCGCAGCAGGCGATTGGCCACGCGCGGCGTGCCGCGCGAACGGCGCGCGATTTCCAAAGCGGCATCGAGTTTGATTTCAATCTGCAAAATTTTTGCAGAACGCGCTGCGATCGTGCGCAGGTGCTCGGCATTGTAATAATCCAAGCGCGCGATGACGCCGAAACGCGCGCGCATGGGGCTGGTCAGTAAGCCCGCGCGGGTGGTCGCGCCGACGAGCGTGAATTTCGGCAGTTTCAATTGAATGGAACGAGCGTTTGCGCCCTTGTCAATGATGATGTCAAGCTTGAAATCTTCCATCGCCGGGTAGAGGTATTCTTCCACCACGTGATTGAGGCGATGAATTTCGTCAATGAAGAGCACGTCGCCTTCGCCGAGATTGGTGAGAATGCCGGCGAGATCTCCGGCTTTCTCCAACACCGGGCCCGAAGTGGCTTTGATCTTCTTGCCCATCTCGCTCGCGATGATGTTGGCCAGCGTGGTTTTCCCAAGCCCGGGCGGGCCGTACAGCAAGACGTGATCTAGCGCCTCGGCGCGCGCACGCGCTGCTTGAATGAAAACCTGCAAATTGTCTTTCAGCTTATCCTGCCCAATGAAATCCGCGAGCCGAGCGGGCCGCAAGCGCACGTCGAAATCGAGCTCGCCGTCGAGCGCTTCGGGCGCCGTCGCGCGCAGCTTATGGGCGGATTGCAGGTTTTCGTTCATGGCAACGAGGGTTCTTATCTTGGAAAAAGTCG
The DNA here is from genome assembly GCA_037444905.1 of bacterium. Taxonomy (GTDB): domain Bacteria; phylum Zhuqueibacterota; class Zhuqueibacteria; order Zhuqueibacterales; family Zhuqueibacteraceae; genus JABWAN01. Next base: position 85,593 of record JBBILN010000012.1, read on the forward strand.
CAACGGCTAAAACTGCAACGAATACGGCGGCAACGAATAGTAAGCTGCATTTGCGATAGCGATTTTTCAGGATTTGCTTTCTATTTGTTGCGGCTTCATTGGTTGCGAGTTCACATGTTCCGCAGCGCGAGCTTGATCAATTCTTCGACCGCCAGTTCGCCGTTCTCGGCGAGGGCTTGACGAATCGCTTTTTCCGCATCGTTACGCGGATAGCCTAATGTGACCAATGCGAGCAATGCTTCTTCGGCCAGTGCCGCCGGCCCGCTGGGCGCGCTTTTTTTCTCTTGTGATAAATCCAAATGCGTGATGCGATCGCGCAACTCCATCACCAAGCGTTCTGCGGTTTTCTTGCCGATGCCGGGAATCTTCGTGAGCGCAGCGGTCGCGTTTTGCGCGACGTGCTTGCAAAACGTTTCCACACTGCAACCGCTTAAGATACCTTGTGCGAGCTTGGGGCCGACGCCATTCACCGTGAGCAGAATTTGAAAGAGGTGCTTTTCATTCGGAGTGGCAAAGCCGAAGAGTTGGAGCGCGTCTTCGCGGACGTGGAGATGAGTGAGCAAGGTTGCGTTTTCACCGACCGACCCGAGCTGCTCAAAGGTGGAGAGTGGAATCATGACTTCGTACCCGACGCCGCTTACGTCGAGTAATACGCGGGTGGGAGATTTGTCAAGCAATCGTCCCTGCAGTTGACCGATCATGCGCCGACTATGGAGCACGGGAGTTCTGGATTGGCGCTTGCCGAAGTTGTGCAGAAGCCGGCAAGCCCGTTATCCGAAATGCCACAATCCCGCGCAGCAAGACTCCTTGGTGTTCATCTAAAATTTATTTTATACATCCTACAATGACTTTTTATTTGCGCGCTAGTATCGTTCTTTCATGTGTCGATGTGCATGGCAAATTGCGAGCGCCAACGCATCTGCGACGTCGTGCGGCTCGGGCAAGCTGGCCATTTCCAAAACCGCTTGCACCATGCGCTGCATTTGTTGTTTGGAAGCCGCGCCATTTCCTGCCACCGCCATTTTCACTTCGCGCGGCGTATAATCCACAATTTCGACGCCCGCTTGCGCCGCGGCCAAGAGCAGAACGCCGCGTGCGTGCCCGAGCTTTAGCGCGATCTGGGTGTTACGCGCGAAGATAAGCTTCTCTACGACCATGATCGCAGGCTGGTGCACGCGAAGAAATTCGGCAGTTTCGGAAAAAATTTGCTCCAAGCGCCGCGCCAATGAGTCATTCGTCGGTGGAGCAATCGCTTGCGAGGCGACATAAAAACAATGACCGTCGCGGGCTTGCACCAACCCGAGTCCGGTCATTTGAAGTCCGGGATCGACGCCCAGAATATAACTTCGTGCCTGCGCCTTCAAGAGACTGAATTACTGCAATTGATTCAACACTTCGTCGTCGATATCGAAGTTCGAGTACACATGCTGCACATCGTCATGTTCTTCGATGGCGTCCATGAAACGCAGCAATTGTGCGGCATCTTTGGCTTCGATCTTGATCGTATTCTTGGGATACATGCCAATCTCAGCCTTTTCGATTTTCAGGCCTTTTTTCTCCAATGCCGCCTTGACCGCATCGAAATCCGCCGGTGCTGAAAGGATATCCGCAGACTCGGGATCGTATTTCAAATCTTCCGCGCCGCACTCCAAAGCGATTTCAAGCAACTCATCTTCACTCTTGCCTTCGGTCGTAATGGTCAAGATGCCCTTCTTCTCGAACATCCATGAGACCGCGCCGCTTTCCGCCATGTTGCCGCCGTGCTTGGAAAAAATATGGCGAATATCTGCAACCGTGCGATTCTTGTTATCGGTGACCACATCAACGATGAGCGCGGCGCCGCCGGGAGCATAACCTTCGTAAGTGGCCTCGTCGTAGCTCACACCTTCCAGTTCGCCCGTGCCCTTTTTGACTGCGCGCTCAATGTTGTTCGCCGGCATGTTCGCAGCTTTGGCATCTTGAATCGCTTTGCGCAACCGTGGATTCGCGGCCTCATCACCACCGCCATTTCGCGCCGCGATGGTAATTTCTTTGATAATCCTAGTGAACACACGCCCACGAATTGCGTCTTGCTTCGCTTTGACGTGCTTGACTTTTGCCCATTTATTATGGCCAGACATTACAATCCTCCGAAAAATTACGGGCTAATTTAATACAAAAGCCTTCGTTTTCCAAAGGGATTTTTCCGCCGCACGGCCAATGAAGCCGTTGAAATTTATTTGGTTATTTTGTAGGCTCGGAATCGCTCGGGGAAGGGAAAAATAGAGCATGAGAGAGTGGGATTATGTTCTCATGCTCTGGCAGCAAACGCGGCTAACGTTGATCTTGCAACTCATAGGCTCGTACTCTTACGGGCGTGCGCACCACCCAAGAATTGGCGTAGCCTTTTTCATCTGCCAGACTTTGCAGACGCTCGGCATCATAGCGATTGAGAAACCGGCCCGCACGAAGTTTGTAATAGGGCGCATCGTACACAATCTCGGCGTCGATATTCAAATCGAGTATAGCGTTGCGCAAAGTCTCACGGGCTAGTGAGCCGTTTTCGGTCTGCAGCAATTGTAGCTGATAGCCCTGCACTGTCACCCACGAAGTATCCGTCGCCGCCGTATCCGCGGGAATCGGCACTGCGGTTTGCGATTGCACCATCTTCTTTTCAGTCTTGTGCGGAATCGTAAACGCGACCTCCTTGACGGACGTGGGATCAAAGGATTCATCGTATTCATTTGGCTGCTGCTTGGCGGGCGTTGTCGGTGCCGGCTTGCGCGTTATCTCCGGCGTCCTTTTTTCGACTTGGGTTTTTGAGGCACAGCCACAGGCGAAGAGCATGAAGACGGCGATAAGAGGCGCTAGCGCTCTACGCTCTTGAAATAAAAGAAGTATGTTTCTCAAAGTCATTTCCTTCATGAAAAATAAAACGACGCTGCTTACGGTTTGAAGTACAGTCATCTTTTGATCAAAAAAAAATCTGCAAGCGGATTTGGCTGATAAAACTGATAGGGGCGGTGGTTTTATCCGTTCATTCCGCTTACCGTAGGCCTTTGATTGCGGTTTGCCGCGCTCTGAAAGTATAGCACAAATCGCAAAAGATACCAAAAGATTTTTTGCGCGTGCTCATCCAAAAACCAGCCTGCAAATAAACAGCGCGGCGACTAATCCCGCGGCATCCGCAATCAACCCGACTGCGAGTGAATGGCGGATTTTCTGAATGCCAACCGAGCCGTAATACACGGCCAAAACGTAGAACGTCGTTTCGGTGCTGCCATACATCGTCGAAACGAGGCGGCCAATAAAAGAATCAGGGCCGTGCGTTTTCATCAACTCTGTGACCAACGCCATCGTGCCGCTGCCGGTAAGCGGACGCATCAACCCCACGGGCAATGCTTCCGCAGGCATGCCGATGAGATTCGTGAGCGGTGAGATCAAACCGATGAACAAATCCATCGCGCCCGAAGCGCGGAACATGCCGATGGCGAATAAAATCGCCACGAGGAACGGAATGATGCGAATCGCAACATTGAATCCTTCTTTCGCGCCCTCCACAAAACACTCATACACTTTCACTTTGCGAAAAATGCCGACGACCGGAATGATAAACAACAAAGTGGGAATCGCCCACAGCGAAATGAATTGTATGCTTTGACGAAAGGCCTCGCCCATCTCACGCCTCCTTTCCGGCTTCAAGCGCGAGATTCGGATCGTCTTTGCGGAATATATGCAAGCGGCCGAGCAGCTTTGCCGTGATGATTGCCACAATCGTCGCACACACACTCGCAAAAATCGTGGTGCCGATGATCTCGAACGGGTTGCTCGAACTAAGCGACACGCGCACGCCAATGATCGTCGCCGGGATCAGCGTGATGCTGGAAGTATTCATGCCCAAAAACATCACCATCGCGTTGGTGGCCGTGTCTTTTTTCGGATTGAGCTGTTGCAGCTCTTCGATCGCTTTCAAGCCGAACGGCGTGGCCGCGTTTGACAGACCCAGCCAGTTCGCCGCGATGTTGAGCAACATCGAACCCATGGCCGGATGGTCCGCCGGTACTTCCGGAAACAATCTTCGCATGATCGGCGACATGGCGCGCGCGAGCATGCGAATCAAACCCGCGGCTTCCGCCACTTTCATGATGCCGAGCCAGAGCGTCATAATGCTGATCAAGCCGAGCGCAATTTTCACCGCAGTTTCCGCCGAATCGAACGCGCTTTTGGTAACTGCATCGACATTGCCGTTCCACGCGCCCATAATAATGGCGATGACGATCAATACCAGCCAAACGTAATTGAGCATGCTTTCTCCTTTCGTGATTTCGCCGCCAAGCTTGGCAATAATTTTTCCAGCAAGCAAGAAGATTTTCAAACCGACCGCGACCTTGCATTTCGCTGAAAATATCGGCATTTTCACCATGACACGGATGCCCCTCAATATTGTCATTCAGGAGGAATCCTTTTGAGCACTGGCGACAGCGTTCGTGCCGAGCACTGAAACGGATTCCTTCCGAATGACAATATATGAGTGTGAGCACGTCCTCCGTGTGTTTCGCAAACAAAACTACCCAACGGAGAACGCATGAAGCTCGGTTATATCGAATATATGGACTGCGCGCACTTTCTTCCCAATCACCCGAAGTGCGGCACGATTCATGGCCATACATACAAAGTCGAAGTCATGATCACCGGCGAAAACAAAACCGGCATGATTCTCGACTTTGGCGACATGAAGACGATCATTCGTAACGTGCTCGCCGAATACGATCACAAATCGCTTAATGACTTTTTAGAATATCCTTCTGTGGAAAATATTTGTGAGCTGCTGCAAAAACGTTTTCGTGAAAAGTGGGCGTTCCCTTTCACCGTGCGCGTGTGGGAAGGCGAAGGCAAATGGGCGGAATTGGAAGGGTGAAATTCCGCCGGTGAAGAGAGTGTCTTCTATACGACCGAAAAAACTGAGCAAGCAAAGATGCATTGGAGCTCATAATGATAACTCAAACAAGCATTTTGTACGGCTCATTGCCGGAATCGTTGGTTCAAGACCTGGAGAGCCTCAATCCCTGGTGGAGAAACAAACCCGGGCCTCAAAACCCTGATTTTCGTCGCTGGCTTTTTCCAAAATTGCGCCATCAATTAATCAACGGGTTGACGAAAGCTGTGGTTTTGAGAGGTCCGCGGCGAGTCGGAAAAACCGTTTTAACGAGGCAACTCATCGAGACTTTAATTGATAGTGGTGTTGCTTCAAAGAGAATTCTTTATGTTTCCTTTGATGACATTGAAAGCCTGCGCGACTTGCAAGATTCCGTGCTCGCGATCGCGCGGTGGTTCGAAACATATATTCTGGAAAAAACTTTCAATGAAAGCGCGCGCGCCGGTGAAACGGCTTATCTCTTTTTCGATGAAGTTCAAAATCTGCCGGCTTGGGATCCACAAATCAAACACCTGGTCGATAATCACGACGTGCGCGTCCTAATTACAGGCAGTTCTTCGTTGCGCATCGAGGCCGGTCGTGATAGCCTTGCCGGGCGTATCACCACGCTTGATCTCGGGCCAATGCTTTTGCGCGAAATTGCGAGCCTGCGGTCACAATATGATGAAAGCGCCTACTGGCCGGACAATGGATTGGAAGCCATTACGCACATGGACTTTTGGCGTGGCGCAGTACAACATGGTCTAAAATGTCGCTCCGTTCGGGAAGAAGCCTTTGAAGCGTTTTCGGCGCGCGGCGCTTATCCGATTTCGCATGAAGGCGAAGATCGGTCGTGGGGGGAACTATCGGACTATTTGACCGATACGGTCATTCGTCGCGCCCTCCAACATGATTTGCGTCTTGGTTCGCGCGGGCAAAAGCGCGATGAAAAATTGCTCGAAGAAGTGTTTCGTTTGTGTTGTCGCTATGCCGGGCAAACGCCCGGACGCGAGGTTTTCGAGTCGGAGATTCGTCAAGCTCTGGCCGGCACCATTGGCTGGAATCGCATCTTGAATTATCTCCGCTTTCTCGACGGCACCTTGCTTTTGCGTTTGATTCCGCCGCTCGAAATCCGTCTTAAGAAAAAAGGAAGGTCGCTTGCCAAAATTTGTTTGTGTGATCATGCTCTGCGCGCAAGCTGGCTGCAAGAGCTCGTGCCGCTCGCTCCGCAAGAATTGCAAACCCATCCGCATCTTTCAGATTTGGCCGGTCATCTGGCCGAAAGTGTGCTCGGCTATTTTCTTGCCGGTATTCCGAATTTGGATGTCACCCATTTTCCTGCGCGCGGCGCCGAACCCGAAGTCGATTTTATTTTAACCGTTGGCGTAAAGCGAATACCCCTTGAAGTCAAATATCGCAAACGCATCGATCCGCACGAAGACACGCGCGGCTTGCGCGCCTTTTTAGAAAAAACCGTTTATAACGCACCGTTCGGGCTGCTCGTCACTTTGAATGATGACGTTGTTGTGCCCGATCCGCGCATCGTTCCGATCCCGCTCTCTTCTCTGTTGTGGATGAGATAGACTGGCTGCTCCTTGCTTTGACGGGCAACCAGCATCCAGCAACCAACATCAAGGATCCAGCCATGAAATCCCTCTCTGAATACCTCTGGTTCAACACGCCCAAGCGGCGCGACTATATCAACATCACCTCGCAAATCGAAGCGCTTGTGCAAAAAAGCGGCGTGCAAGAAGGCCTCGTGCTCGTGGCCGCGCAGCACATCACCGCTTCGGTGTTCATCAACGACAACGAATCCGGCTTGATACAAGACTTCGAGGATTGGCTCGAAGGCCTCGCGCCGCACGAGCCGACTTCGCATTATCGCCACAATCGCACGGGCGAAGACAATGCCGACGCGCATCTCAAACGCCAAATTATGGGTCGCGAAGTCGTTGTTCCCATCACCAAAGGCAAACTCGACTTCGGCCCGTGGGAACAAATCTTCTACGGCGAATTTGACGGACGAAGGAAGAAGAGAGTAGTCGTGAAGATTATTGGAGAATGAGGATTGTTGATTGTGGAGGGTAGATCGTAGATCGTAAATCCGAAACCATGATTAGCACGCGGATCAAGAACACACTGCAAAGCCTCTTTCGCGTGTGTTTTTGAGCCGCGTGTAAACATGCAGAGAATTATTCCGCTTCAGTATTTCGGCACACTCGAATCGACCTCATCCGACCACGCATGAATCCCGCCGGCCAAATTTTTCGCGGAAGTGTAGCCAGCCTGCCGCAGCAAGTTCACGGCTTTGGCGCTGCGCTTGCCGGTGCGGCAGTATGCGATGATCTCCTTCGAGCCGTCGACTTCAGCGAGGCGCTCCGGCAATTTGCCGAGTGGAATCAACGTTGCGCCCGGGAGCGCGCAGATTTCATATTCCTCCGGCTCGCGCACGTCGAGCAAATAAATCGGCTCCGCTTTCAACTTCTTTGCTGCTGCAGATGCCGAAATATCGAAGCTGTGACTCGTTTTGCTGCCATCGTCTTCGATCACCGGCATGCCGCAAAATTGTTCGTAATCAATCAATGCGTCCATGCTCGGATGCTCGCCGCAAATCGGGCAATCGGGATCTTTGCGCAGCTTCATTTCGCGGAAGCGCATGCCTAGCGCATCGAAGAGCAGCAGCCTGCCAATCAACGGCTCGCCCGCGCCGAGAATGAGTTTAATCGCTTCGTTCGCTTGAATGGTGCCGATAATGCCGGGCAGCACGCCGAGCACGCCGCCTTCCGCGCAGCTCGGCACAAGTCCGGGCGGCGGCGGTTCGGGATACAAGCAGCGATAGCACGGCCCCTTCTCCGCCCAAAACACGCTCGCCTGTCCCTCGAAACGAAAGATGCTGCCATACACGTTCGGCTTGTTGAGCAGCACGCACACGTCATTCACCAAATAGCGCGTGGGGAAATTGTCCGTGCCGTCAATGATGAGGTCGTAATCCTGCGCAATCGCCAGCGCATTTTCTGAACTCAAACGCGTTTCGTAAGTTTCTACGATGACGTGCGGGTTGAGGCCTTCGATATAACTCTTCGCGCTTTCTAATTTCGATTTGCCCACACTGCGCGTGGAATGAATCACTTGGCGCTGCAAATTGGAAGAATCAACGACGTCGAAATCCACCAAACCCAAACGCCCGATACCTGCGGCCGCGAGATACATCGCCAGCGGCGAGCCAAGCCCGCCAGTGCCGATCAACAAAACACTGGCAGCTTTCAATTTTTTTTGCCCGGACATCGCGACCTCCGGCAATATCAAATGCCGGCTGTAGCGCTGAATTTCTTCCGAGCTGAGATTGACGGGAGAGTGATTATTCATATCGCCCTTCATTGGTTATTTTCAATGATGATGTTTCTTTTTGAGATTGAACGAAACATTACAAACTACGATCCCACCTCTCTTGATTATCATTCTGGAAGAATCTTCTCTAGCTCTGGTACGGCCTCCTATTTTGAAGTTTGTGCCGAGCACGAGGGAAGGTTCTTTCAGAATGACAATCGAAAAGAAACGCGAATTTGATTGTTCTTCGCTTCATCCTCCCGCAACTGAGGGCACGATGCTGACTGCATCGCTCGTGCGCACGGGCGTGTCCTCGTTTTGCAGGGAGCGAATCTCTTCATCACCCACAAACACGTTCACGAATTTTCGGAGGCGACCTTGCTCGTCGAACAAATGGCGGCGCAGCTCGGGAAAGCGTTTGGCAAGATCGTTGAGCAACTCCCCGACAGTGTTGCCTGCGGCTTCGAGCTTTGCTTGTTGATGAGTAAAAGCCCGCAATGCAGATGGAATGATGATTTGTGCCATGGTTATTCTCCTGTTTCATTAAATGCAAGTGATTGAAGCACACGTTACACCTTACACGTTGCACGATTTCGTGTAACGTGTAACGTTGCCGACAAGACATTAAGCGTCCAACTGCACACGCACGAACTCGCCCGGCTCGCCGCGCAATCGCCAGAGGCTCGCGTCGATAATCTTGCCGTGTGCAATCGCAAGGATGAGCCAGAGCCCGCGATCATAACGTTCGCGCGCGATTTGCAAATCCGTGGGTGAAGGGCCGGCGCGCGCATTGGGGTGCGAATGATAATGCCCCACAATTTCCAAACCCGCAGCCTCGGCCTCGCGATAGGCATGCAATTGCTCGCGTGTATCAAACTCGAAACCCAATTCCGGTTTTGCGCTTACGTTGCGCATCGCATAAGTTCGCGCGATTTGCCAGCCTTCGGCGGTGCGTTGGCCGAGCAACAAGCCGCAACATTCGTGCGGACATGCCGCCTCGGCTTCGCGAACAACGGCAGCGAGTAGTTCCGATGATAACGTCGCGCGTTCAGTTTTCATTCCAAAATCTCTCCTCCAAATAGCGGTGGCCGCCATCGGGAAAAATCGTGACGATGAATCCCGATGCGATCTTTGCAGCCACACGGCGCGCGGCCTCCAACGCCGCGCCGCTCGACAAACCGATGAGCCACCCTTTGCGCCGCGCTAAATAACGCACCCACTCTTGCGCGGCTTCGGTCTCAATGCCGAGATTTTCATCCGCAAGATTCGCATCGTAAATTGCAGGCACGATGGCGGTGGGCATGTGCTTCAATCCTTCCAAGCCATGCAAGGGCGAATCCGGCTGCATGGAAATCAAGCGAATGTTCGGATTCAATTCGCGCAGCTTGCGGCCCGCGCCGATGAACGTGCCGCTCGTGCCCAAACCCGCAACGAAGTGCGTGAGCTGGCCGCGCGTTTGTTGCCAAATTTCACGCGCGGTGCCCAAGTAATGCGCGCGCCAATTTTCCGCGTTGCCGTATTGGTTCGCATAAAAGTAGCGCGCCGGAGATTCTTCCAACATCGCGCGCGCCGTGCGTATCGCGCCGTCCGAACTTTCGCTGGCCGGCGTCCAAATCACGTCCGCGCCGTAGGCCGCGAGCAAATTTTTTTGATACGCGCTCACGTTTTCCGGCACGACAAGGCGCACGCGAATGCCCAGCGCCGCGCCGAACAACGCATACGCAACGCCGGTGTTGCCCGAAGTGGAATCCAACAGAATTTTGTTGTGGTCGAGTTGGCCGCGATGCAAAGCAGCGCGCAACATGCGGCTTGCCGCGCGATCTTTAATCGACCGCCCGGGATTTTGCCATTCGGCTTTTGCAAAAATTTTCACGCGGCGATTCGGGGAAGCAAAAGACAAATCCAACAGCGGCGTATTTCCAACGAGCGCAAACACGGAACGCACCCCGGTTTGCATTTTATGGCGACGAACAGGAGGCGCAATGGAGTAAGTCAAATTCACTCTCTGAGTATAATTGAAGTTCAGTGAACGAATGGAGCATGGCATTGCAAATTTTAAATTGCAAATTTCCAATTTAAAATTTGATATGCTTTTGATTTTGGAAATTGAAAAGAGTGAAGTAGCGAGGAGGCACGTGCCTAAAAGCCAGGCACAGGTTCGAGCGCGGGGTCAGCGTTGAGGATATATCTCGCATGAGCCTCCCCGCTTGCGACACAAGCATCGCGTACAGGAAAGCTTTTGCGTGGAATTTTGAAGTAGAAGAATCATGATCGTTTCTTTTTTTTTGAACGGCGAAAAATAAACGACGAGGCGATTAAAGTCAAGATGCAATCCGGGGTGCAGAGAATTTTCTTTCATCCAAACCCGGAAAAGTTTCTTTCATCACTCATCACACATGCGCCGCGAATTTTGCTTTGCGCTTTTGCGCAAATCTGCTTTATTGTGCAGTTGCAAAGGGCGAATTCCGAAGCCCCGAAGACGAGAAGTAGTAGCAACGGGCTGCGCTCTAATGCTGCAGACGATTTTGTATCATAAAACCCCAAAGGCGTGAAAAAAATTCCTCCAGAACAGAGCAATAGAATGAAGATCAAGCTTGCTGTTTGTTTTTTGCCTTTCGCCGCATCCCTTTACGCGCAAACCTTCCAAACCTTCCTCACCCGTGTGAACAATGCGCCGGCGCAGCAGCGCAGCGCAATCATTGACAGCTTCATGAACGCCGCTGGCGCTTTTCCGTATCTCGAACAGGATACGCTGTGCCATTTCATTTATCGCGGCAACGTCAATCGCGTGAACGTCCCCGGTGATGCGAACGGTTGGGACGCCAATGCCTTCCCCATGGCACGGCTCGCCACTTCTGATTTTTTTTATCACACGCACACGTTTGAGGCCGAGGCCCGTCTCGACTACAAGTACGTTTTGAACGGCGGCACTTGGATTCTCGATCCGCGCAATCCATTACAGGTTTCCGGCGGGTTTGGGCCGAACTCTGAGTTGCGCATGCCGGACTACGCGCCTCCTCCGGAGATCGCGAGTTATTCCAACATTCCGCACGGCGCATTGCGCGACACTTCTTTCTTTAGTGCGCATCTCAATAACACGCGCACGCTTCGCGTGTACACGCCGCCGTTGTACAATACGACGGCGACGCGCTATCCCGTGGTGCTCTTTCACGATGGGTTGGAATTTATTTCATTGGCGAAAGCGAACAATGTGCTTGACTATCTCATCGCGCAACAACGCCTCGAACCGGTAATTGCGGTGTTCGTGCCGCCCTACAGTCCGAACGTGCGACATCAAGAGTATGCCACCACTTTGCAAAATCAATTTACGGCATTCATTGCACAGGAGGTGATGCCGTGGGTCGATCGGCGTTATCGTACGCGCACCGATCCGGCGAGTCGCGCGGTGCTCGGCGCTTCCGATGGCGGCAATATTTCTTTGTGGCTCGGCTATTCCCACTCCGAAATATTCGGCAACGTGGCCGCGCTTTCGAGCAACGCAGAGAGCAACGTGTTTGCCGGCTATCAAAATAGTCCGCGCTTGAATTTGAAGCTGTATCTCGACATGGGCACGTATGATATTGCGACGTTGATCACGCGCATCAATGCCCTGCGGCCCATTCTGAGCGCGAAGGGCTACACGTATCAATATTTGGAATGGCACGAAGGCCATAGCTGGGGCAATTGGCGCGCGCACCTTGACAATGCGTTGGAATATTTTTTCCCCGGCCCGGCATTGCGTGTGGCAGAAAATCCGCATCCGCCGCAAAATTTTGAAATCGCGCACAACCATCCGAACCCTTTTCAGCAAAGCACGACGATCAATTACGTGGTCGAGCGGCCCGCGCGAGTTCAAATCTCGATCTACAACTTGCTCGGCCAACTCGTGTTTACTTTGACGGATCAAATGCAAACGCCCGGCAACTATAACGTGATTTGGAACGGTGAAAACGCACGCGGCCAGTTGCAGCCGAGCGGCATTTATTTTTATCGTGTGCAATATGATGAACGCACTGTGGCGACGCGGCGAATCGTGCTGATGAGGTAGGCGAACTAGAGAACCAAAGTCAGAATGAAATTCTGAAAGTTTTTTTGAACTACACACGGATGAAAAGCACACACGGACGAAGAGGCCTTGCCGTGTGCGTTTTTGATCTGTGTGTGCCGCGCGAAGGGCTGCGGTTTTCAGTCTGTCTGAAAATCCGCTGTAGACACTTCGATGCTGTGAAGCATCCCCTTGTGCTGCCAATCAAATCGGAATCGGAGCAACATGCCCGCACAAACTATTGCTGAAGTCATCGCTGCGTTGGATGCGATCATCGCAGACGCCATCGCCCAGCGCAGCCGTTTGGGGTTTTTCGCCGTGCTCTATCGCGAAGTGACGGCGCAAGTGCAAGCCGGCATCGCGAGCCATCGCTTTGAAGACGGCGCACGCATGGAACGATTGGACGTGGTCTTTGCGAATCGTTATCTCGAGGCTTATGAAAATTTTCAGAAAGGCTTGCCGGCGAGCGCATGTTGGGAAGCGGCGTTCAAGGCCGCGCCGGCGTGGCGCCCGCTCATTTTGCAGCACCTCTTGCTCGGCATGAATGCGCACATCAATCTCGATCTCGGCATTGCTGCGGCGCGCACTGCACCCGGCGCGGCTTTGCCTGCATTGAAAAACGATTTCAAAGAGATCAACAAAATTCTCGCCAGTTTGTTGGATGAAGTGCAAGCCAAAATCGGCAAACTCTCGCCGTGGCTGGCTTGGCTGGATTTCGTGGGCAAGGGGATTGATGAGGCCGTGTTCAATTTCAGCTTGAAAATTGCGCGCGGCGAAGCCTGGCACGTTGCAGAGCGTTTCGCGGCATCGCCGTCCGAAGAGCACGCGCAAGCGATCGCCGTGCTCGACGGCAAAGTGGCGAGACTCGCGCAGAAGATTTTATCTCCCGGCTGGTTGCTGAGCAGCTTGGCGTTTCTCATGAAGCTGCGGGAGAGTGATGATGTGCCGCATATTATCGAAGTATTGCGCACGTGAGCGGCGGTCTGCGTAATCAATAGGGAGAACCATTCATGACACCACCTGCAATTAGAAAACCGCAGAGCGCGGCGGAGCTTCAGCTCTGTGCGCGCACGATGGCAAGCTCGGAGCCGTGGCTGACGCTGCGCCGTGATGAGGCGAAAGCGCTGCAATTGCTCTCCAATCCCGCCAAAGAAGTGTATGTTGCGTTGCAGGAAAATGAAATCGCAGGTTTTTTGATTCTCGATCTCAACGGCGCGTTCCAAGGCTATCTCCAAACTGTTTGCGTCATGCCGCAGTGGCGCAGTCATGGCCTCGGCAGCCGTTTGATCGCCTTCGCGGAGGAGCGCATCTTTCGCGAGCATCCCAACGTGTTCATGTGCGTCTCTTCCTTCAATATTGGTGCGCAGAGATTGTATGCGAGATTGGGATATGAAGTGGTGGGCGTGCTGAAGGATTATGTCGTGGCCGGGCACGACGAGATTTTGCTGCGCAAGACGATTGCTCCATTGGATGCCGTCCGGCCGTAGCGCGCGGTCCTGCAATTATGAATGCGCGCCAAGAGGACTTGTGCGAGACCCGAGCCGCCGCGTGGGTATCATTTTGCGGCAGTACTGGACCGGAGTCGGTCATTCGCCTGCGATCTTCTCCATGACATCCAGCATGCGATTGTTGCCAAACAAGATCATCACTTCGCCTTTGCGCAAAGTATAACCCGCCCCGGGCATGATTGGCTGGCGAGAGGTTTCATGCGCGAAGGCATGCGCGGCAGGGAGAATCAAAACAACCTCTACCTTGAAACGGTTGCGCAGCTTCAAGGCTGCGAGGGTCTTGCCGACGAAGGCGTCTGGCACTTCCAGCTCGATGACCGAGTAGCCTTCTGCAACCGCCACTCTGCGAAATTTTTCCAGCGTACGCAGCCCGCGTGCAACCCCCTTGGTCAGATTCTGCTTCAAGCTTTCCTCATTGTAAGCTCGCACGATATCTTGCTTGCGAATGCTGCCCAGGATCTTGTCCGGTTCGCGCGCCGAAATCACCGGAAATTCATCCGGAGTTTCATCGCAAAAAAGCCCGATGACATCATCGAGATGATCGTTTTCGGAAACCACGGTGACCCGAGGCGCGGCAATGTCGCGCGCCAGCAACAGCGGGCTCTCTTTGAAATCCTCGTATTCCGCGAACGCTTTGCGCAAATCGGAAAGCGCGATCGTGCCGTTGATTTTGCCGTTGGCATCAATGGTGTAGAATGCTTCGTGTGTGCTCTCAATGCAGGTTTTGATGACTTCATGATAAGGCGAGCTTTCTTTTATGCGCACAATGTCACCGCGGCGCATCACGTCACGGACCTGCAACCGTTGCAACAATGAAACCTCGTGGCCGGCTTTGAGCATGTATCCGGCTTTGCGCAGCTTGCGCGAATGCAGGCTCTCGCGGAAAGTGGCATGGGTCACGAGTGTGCTGCACACCACGCCCAGCATGAGCGGAAGAATGAAGCTGTAATCATTGGTCATTTCGAAAATGATCATAATCGCCGCGAGCGGTACGCTGTTCAACGCCGCGAGCACCGCCCCCATGCCGACCAACGTAAAGGTCCCCGCGTGCGCGGCAACGCCGGTCACCGGCGCGAGCACGTTTACGCACGCGGCAAACAAGAAGCCCAACATTGCGCCGAGAAACAACGAAGGCGCGAATGTGCCGCCGAAGCCGCCGGCTTCCAGTGTCAACGGCACGAGCAGAAATTTCAGCGCGAGCAGGATGGCCGCAAGATACCATACCGTATAGCCGCGCAAAACATTGTTGACGCCGGCGTAGCCGATGCCGATGATATCATAAAAGAAAAATCCGCAAAGCCCAACCAGCAGACCGACGCACGACATCACCGCCCAGCGCGGAAAACGCTTGAGCATTTTTTGCAGCGGCCTGTGCAGACTTTCTGCATAGCGCAAGTAAGCAACCGACAAAACGCCGGCGCATAACCCCAATAGTCCGTAAAGAAAAATGTGGCGATAGGAACCGATCGCAATCTGCTCGACAACGAAGGCCACGTCGTTGCCGACCAGCACGCGCGAAATTGTGCTCGCCGTGACCGAAGCAAGCAACAACGCACTGAACGTGCCGGCTTGAAGATCATTCAAAAGCGCAATTTCGATCGCGAAGAACACGCCGCCCAACGGTGTGTTGAACAAAGCGGCAATCGCCGCGCCCGAACCGGCCGCAGTGAAAATACGGCGCGCATGGTCCGCTAGCCGCAACGCATGACCCATGCGCGAAGCCACGCCCGCGCCGATTTGCGCCGCCGGCCCTTCCGGCCCCACGGTGCCGCCGGATCCCATGCAAATGGCGGGGGCGATCATTTGAAAAAGTGTGACGCGCAAAGGAATGTACCCGCCGCGCAACGCCACGGCTTTGATGACTTCGATCACACCCTTTTGCTTCGCAAGCTCCGGCCACAACGAAATCATGGCGCTTTGCAGCAACATACCGAGTGCGGGCAGCAGAATGATACGCAGGCTGCCGAGAAAGCCGATGACTTGCTGGGTACGGCTGAAAAACAACGTACGAAAAAATTCAATGGCGTTGTGAAACAGCACGGCGGCCAGACCCGCGATCGCGCCGACGAGCACGGCGGAGATCACAAATTCGGTATATTGCGGCAGATTAAAACGCTTGACGAGAAGCCGCAGGTAAAGGCGCATGCGCCACAGCGCTGCTTCAGCAATCTGCGTAGACAAAAAACCGCAGCGCGGCAGGATACGGTGCATCAAGTGTTGCAAAGTAGAATGAAGAGAAGGCATTGTCGAGAATTATAAACACAACAAGTGAATATTGCTCCTGCCGATCGCGACGCTTCGCAGGCGCAGGCATGGCATGTTCCCCAGGCTGATGAAAAGACCTCGCGATCAATTGACATGCATCACGTGAATATCCATCAGGAAGCTAATATAAATTTTCCAGGTTTAGACGCAAGCCTGGAGCGCCAAGTGTGAAGTTGCAAGTTGACTTTCGTCGCAAAAAAGTTATCTTTTGCCATGTTAGAAATTCTCATTGCAACTCATAAATCAGGAGATGGTAAAAATGGATAAGCTGACGATTGACGATGTCGCATTGCAAGAGAAACGTGTGCTCACGCGTGTGGATTTCAATGTTCCGCTGGAAAATGGCGTGGTGACGGACGACACGCGTATTCGCGCGGCGCTGCCCACGATGCAGAAAATACTCAAAGACAACGGCAAGTTGATTTTGATGTCGCACTTCGGCCGGCCCAAAGGCAAACCGGAGGCGAAGTATTCGCTCGCGCCGGTGGCCAAGCGTCTGTCGGAGTTGATTGGCCGCCCGGTGAAAATGGCGCCGGATTGCGTGGGCAGCGAAATCGAGGCGCTGGTCAATGCCATGGCCCCCGGCGAAATCGTGTTGTTGGAGAATGTGCGCTTTCACGCGGAAGAAGAAAAAAATGATGCGGAGTTTTCCAAAAAGCTAGCCGCGCTCGGCGAGGTGTACGTGAACGATGCTTTCGGCGCAGCGCATCGCGCGCATGCTTCGACGCATGGCGTGGCTAAAGTGCTCAAAGACGTTGCGGCCGCGGGTTATTTGATGAAAGCCGAGCTTTCGGCTTTGGGCAAGCTCATTAGCGATGCGCCGAGGCCATACGTCGTCATCCTCGGCGGCGCGAAAGTTTCGGATAAGATCGACGTGATTCACAACCTCATCACAAAGATTTCGCACCTGCTCATTGGCGGCGGCATGGCTTATACTTTTCTCAAAGCCCAAGGTCATGAAGTCGGCAATTCGCTCGTCGAAATAGAGAAGCTTGACATTGCGTTGAACGTGATGAAGGTCGCGGAGTTTTCCAACCCGCGCAAGCCGGTGAAATTGGAGCTGCCGGTCGATCATGTGATCGCAAGCAGCGTGGAAGGCGCGGATGCAATGCCGCACAAGCAAGTGGCCATCCCTGCGGGCAAACTTGCGGGCGACATCGGCCCGAAGACGGTCGAGCATTTTCGCAATCTTATTCTGCAAGCCAAAACCATTTTGTGGAATGGACCGATGGGCATTTTCGAAAAAGAAGCCTTTGCCACGGGCACAATGAAGATTGCCGAAGCAGTTGCCGAAGCTACTTCCAAAGGCGCGTTCAGCGTGGTCGGCGGCGGCGATTCCGTGGCCGCGCTCGGCCGTTCGGGATTGGCGGCGAAGATTTCACACGTCTCCACCGGCGGCGGCGCCTCACTGGAATTTCTCGGCGGCAAAGATTTGCCCGGCGTGGAAGCGTTGACCAAGGCCGCGAAGAAGTAGTGGGAAAAGCCGTAGCGCTTCGACACTGCGACAAAAGCAACGGCCCACAATTTAGTTTGAACCTCAACCTCTTGCCCACGAAACACACAAGAGACGCGAAGGAAAACTTTTGGGAGATTTCCTGTGTTTCGTGGGCGACGCTCTAAAATTGGGATGAGCAAAATTACTCTCGTTGGAAACCAACCTCGGGTAGCATGCATGAATAAAACGCCAGGAATGACCCTCACCGAAAAAATTCTGTTACAACATGCTTTGGGCTGGCCAAAAGATTATGTGCAAGCCGGCGATATTCTCACCATCGCGGTGGACTGGACCATTGCGAGCGAGTTGGCGTGGAACGGCATGAACATGACCTACGACGCACTCGGCCGTCCGCCGCTCTTCAACAAAGACCGTTTTTATCTCGCGCTCGATCACACCGTCGATCGCAACACTTTGGCGAACGACAAACGCACGCAAGGCCTCGTGCAGCTTTCGCGTTCATTCGCGCAAGAGGCGCGGCTCAAATATTTTTACGACGCGAATCAAACCATCATGCACACCGAGTTCTTTCGCCAGCTCGTGCGGCCCGGCGAAATCGTGCTCGGCGCGGATTCGCATACCAGCTCGCATGGCGGCATGGCGGCGCTCGCCATCGGCCTCGGTGGCGCGGACATCGTGGCCGCGATGGTGCTCGGTCGCACGTGGCTGCAAGTGCCCGAAGCCATTCGCGTGCATTATGCCGGCAAGCTCCCCTTCGGCCTCACCGGCAAAGACGTGATTCTCAAAACGCTCGGCCAACTCGGCCGCAACACCGTGGCGATGGAGCGCACCGTGGAATTTACCGGCGATCACATGGAAGATTTTTCCACGGACTTTCGCTTCACCATTGCAAACATGACTGCAGAGTTCGGCGGCTTGAATGGCATCTTCCCCGCGGATGAACAAGTGTTGCGCACGCTTTTACAACGCCGCGACGCGCAATTTCGTGAGGGCGGTTGGTGGCTGCAAGCGGATGAAGACGCGCATTACGTGGAAAATTTCGTGATCAATCTTGACCGGCTCCCGCCGCAAGTTGCCAAACCTTTCTCGCCCGACAATGTGTGGAGCATTGCGGAGACGACCGGGCAGAAACTCGACGGTTGCTTCATCGGCGCATGCACAACCACGCAAGAAGAGTTGATGTTGGCGGGTTTGATTTTGGAACGAGCGCTGGCCGAAGGTTGCGAGTTGCAAGCCACCAACAATCGCATCGTGGTGCCGGGCAGCATGGAGGTCGCAGAAAATTTGCAGCGCGCCGGCTTGTTAGAGATTTATCGCGCCGCGGGTTTTCGCGTGAGCGAGCCGGGGTGCAGCATGTGCCTCGGCATTGCCAGCGACCGCGCGCAGCCGGGTGAGGTGTGGCTCTCTTCGCAGAATAGAAATTTTCATAATCGCATGGGCAAAGGCAGCATTGCGTGGCTCGCGTCCGCGGCGACGGTCGCGGCTTCCGCGTTTGACATGCAAATTGCCGATCCGCGTCCGTTCATTGAAAAACTCGACCGCGAACGTTTTCAGAAAATGCTCGCGGCGCGGAACGATCTTCCGCCCGTTATTCACATCGAGCCGCAGGCGCAACGCGCGAACGGCGTTGCAAAGCAAACCGCCGCGACGCAAGCGGCGCCGGCGCCGCGCATTACCGGCCGCGCGCAGCTTTTCGGCGAAAACGTCGATACCGACGCGATGATCCCCGGCGAGTTTTGCCATTTGTCGGATTTGAAAGAAATCGGCGCGAAGGCGTTTTATCATGTGCGGCCCGAGTTCGGCAAGCGCGTGAGCAGCGGCGAGAATATCATTGTCGCGGGCGAAGGGTGGGGCTGCGGCTCGAGCCGCGAGCATGCGGTGTGGGCGCTCAAAGGCGCGGGCGTGGCCGCGGTGATTGCGAAGAGCTTTGCGTATATTCACAAACGCAATCTTGTGAACGAAGCCATGCCCTTTCTCATCGTACGCGAAGAAGAGTTTTACAACACCGTGCGCGACGGCGACGAGCTCGAAGTGAATTTAGCCGAGGGCGTGGTGAAGTTGAACAACAAACTCTACCTCGGCACGCCGCTGCCCGAGGTGATGCAGAGCATCATTCAACACGAAGGCCTCGTGCCGGATGTGAAAAGGGCGTTGTCGGAAAGATAACGCGGATTAAAGAGTAAAACTCAGAAGCAAATTCTAACTTTTTTCTCCAACGGATAAAGCTTCCGCCTTTTCATCCGTAGGACGCAAAGCGGACGAGCCGCAACCAAAAAGAAAGCCTCCAACGGATAGAAACAACCCAACAGATGAAAAGCTTTTATCGGTTGGGTTGTTTCTATTCGTTGGGAAAATTTTTTGCTTTTAAAGCAACGATTTCACTTTTTAGAGACTACGCAAGTTTCTCGGGCAAACTGAAACTTGGCCGCTTCGCGGCAGCACACGGATCAAAAGCACACACTGAAAAACCGAAGCTTTTTCCGCGTGTGTTGTTGATCTGTGTGTGACCCCAAAACTTTTAGAATCTTATTCTAACTTCGTGCGCCTAATCGCCTACAGCGGATTTTCAGACAAGCTGAAAGCCGCGGCCCTTCGGGCAGCACAAGAATTTTCCAGCCGATGGAAGAACCCAACTGATGGAGCATGCTTATCAGTTGGGTTCTTCTATCAGTTGGAGAAAAGTTAGAATTTCTTTCTAAGTTTGAAAAGCTTATCGCTTAATCTCTCCGTTGGTGCTTCGCTTTCACGGCGCGGTTCAGCTTGCCTGAAAAGATAGTTTGGCTTTTAAAACGCAGTACCGAGATCATGACTCAACACCAATACGTGCCGCGGCACTTGTCCCCTCGCCTCGACGAGTTTCTCGCGCAGTTTCCGATTGTGCTCGTGCAAGGCGCGCGGCAAGTTGGAAAATCCACTTTGCTCAAACAGCATTTGGCCGCATGGCAACATCTCGATCTCGAGCAGGCTTCGACGCTGCAACTCGTCGCGCGCGATCCGGAGCTTTATCTGCGCGATCATCCCGAGCGTGTTTGGTTCGACGAGGTGCAACGTGTGCCGGAGTTGTTTGCCGCACTGCGCGTGGCAATTGATCGCGAGCGCCGGCCCGGGCGTTATGTGATTTCCGGCTCGGCGAGTCCTGCGATCATTAAACACGTTTCCGAATCGCTCGCGGGCAGAGCGGGCATACTTGATCTCTCGCCCTATTCCGCCGCGGAAGCAACGCGACGAAATCCTTCAAACTTTTTGCGCCATTTGCTCGCGGCTAAAGTGGCGCAAGATTTTTTCGAACGCGTGCAGAACGAGGCGCGCGCGCCGGACGCGGAGTTGCGCCGCTGCTGGCTGCTCGGCGGTTATCCCGAAGTGCATCAACTCGCCGATGCCACGCAGCGGCAACGATGGTTCGAGGCCTATGTTCGTTTGATCAGCGAACGCGATCTGCGCGAGCTGGCGACGGGCCTGCACCCCGCGGCTTTTCATCGTTTGCTGCGCATGCTCGCCGCGCGCCACGGTCAAGCTTTAAATCTCTCCGCGTTGGCGAATGAAATGGGCATTGCGGCGAACACGCTCAAATCTTATTTGGATCTTTTGGAGGGAGCATTTCTCTGGCGGCGCTTGCCGCCATATCATCGCAACCTCGGCAAGCGCTTGGTGAAAACGCCGAAAGCTTATTTGCATGATGCAGGGCTCCTGCATGCGCTGCTCGCTTTGACGCGTTTGGAAGATTTGGAAGTCTCGCCCATGTGCGGCGCGAGTTGGGAAGGCTGGATCATTGCTCAAATTGAAGCGCAAGCGCGACTGCTCGACACGCCGTTGCAATATCATTTTTGGCGCACCAGTGCAGGCGCAGAAGTGGATTTGATTTTGGAAAACGGCACGCGGCTCTTTCCCGTTGAAATCAAAATGACGAGCTCGATTCAGTCCGCGGACTTGCGCGGGCCGCGGCAATTTCTCGAAGATTATGCCGACGCGGCAAGGCTTGGCATCATCCTCTATCGCGGAGAACACCTCGCGCGCGTGGATGAGCAGATCGTGGCCGTGCCGGTGGGGTTGGCAGTGTAAAAGAGACAGAGACTTTAATCTTTGAATGGCGGAGTAGCGATAGAACGATTTGTTCTGAAGAAGAGTTTTACAACGCCGTGCGCGACGGCGATAGCCTCGAAGTGAATTTCGCCGAGGGCGTGGTGAAGCTAAACGGCAAACTCTATCTCGGCACGCCCGCTGCCCGAGGTGAGGCAGAGCATCATTCAAAACGAAGGCCTCCTGCCGGATGTGAAGCGGGCGTTGGAGGGGAAACGATAAAAAGTCCCCACGGAATCACACAAAAGATTACGGAATTGCGTCGTCCAAAATACGCGAATGGAGAAAAGCATAATGAACTTGATCGACCAATCCCAGTTAGCCGTTATGGAGTTCGAGCGAAAAGTGACTCTCGAGTGTGCTCTAAGAGTGAATTGAACACTGAAGGTCATTATGAATAAGGAAGCAGTCATGCCCAAAGAACTAACTTGGCGGAAAGCGATCGATAAGGTTCTTGCCTCATCACCAACACCACTTCACTACAATGAAATCACGGAACTGATTATCTCAGATGGGCTTCGAACAACTGTTGGAGCAACGCCTGCAGCAACAGTAAATGCGCAGATTTCCGCATCGATTAAACATGATGGCGATAATTCACCGTATGTCAGGGTTGCAAAGGGCACATTCACACTGAAAAATCGAAGTTATTCCTCCGATGAAATCGTTCCTAAGAAGCTTACCCCAGATGTTATTGAGTCTGAGGAAGAAGAACAATACGAAATTGTTTCTTCTTTTGGAATGTTCTGGAGAAAGGACGGAGTGGAATGGACACCAATGCCTAAATTGCTCGGAATGCAACAAATAGGTGCAACTCCAGTAGATTTTTGCAGACAACTTGGAATATACCTTCTTTATGATGGTAGAGAAGTTATTTACGTTGGCCGCACCACAGACAGGCCCCTTGGAAAAAGGTTGTATGAGCACACAATAGATCGAATGTCCGCAAGGTGGGATAGATTTTCCTGGTTTGGCCTTTTACCCGTTTCTGAAGATGGTTCACTTAGTCCTCTTCCTTCCACTTACGATGCGGCGAAATTGATTCCTGCGCTTGAATCTATTCTGATTGAAGCACTTGAGCCTCGTCAAAACCGCAAAAGAGGGGATGACTTAGCGGCCGTCGAATATCTCCAGAGAGTTGATCCTGAAATTGAAAAGAAGAGAGTCAAGGCAACACTTGATGCTGCGTTGAACAAATTATGAAAGATGAGCACAGACAACCGCGTCACGAAGTACGATTCAGGAGTTTATTTCGGAAGTGCTTTTTTCAGAACGCATCGTTGGCTAAGGCCTGCATCAACGATAGCAAGCGATCCCTTGCGCAAATACTCGTAGGCTAACATTCGTTGTGCGGACGCTTGTGTTAACCCGCGGCTTTTTCGAAAACCTCTGCTTGGCAGCAAAAGACTCGCTCGGCTTTAAGTCACCTCGCGCGAAGAAATACAGGTGAGATAAACAAGCAAAGATGAACCCTCGGTGGGGCAGCGACAAACCATAAAAATCCCAAGCCATAACGCACACCCAGCACAATTTTGCCACAGAACCACACAGCAGATCACGGAATTGCTTCAATCTAAACGCGGGTATGACTGAAATACTTTTCTGCGTGTTTTCGTGTCATTCTGCGGCTGAAATCTTCTGCTCTCTCCTCGCCCGCAGCGCCTCCGCGTGGTTCCGCAAATCTTCAATCTCCGCGAGCAATTCCGCATATTCGCTCTCGCGATGAAACGCCTCGCGCGAATATTCCACCAAACTCAAACGTTTGCAAAAATCCATCACCCCGAGCGGGGAACCGAACCGCGCGGTATGTCCGGCGGGCGCCCCTTTGTCACAAAACAGTTTTTGCATTATTCCGTTTTCATGCTATATTGGAGCGAGTTCGCAAGTTTGAGATTCGTAATTTACAAGGAAAAGCGTCATGCCGCACACTGCTTCACCGACACAGATTTTGACCACCGTCGCCGGAACTCTCGTTGCAAAGGAGAAATACGCAAGCCTCGAAGAGGCCTTGCGCGAGCTTGCGCTTGCGGCCGTGCGGAGCAAAACCGTGTACTACCGCCGGCGCATTCGGAAGCTGGAGCACAAGTACGACATGAACTTCGAGGCTTTCACGGCGCATTTGCAGGGCCGAGCGATTCCCGCCGAAGAAGACGACTGGCTCGCATGGCGGTCAGCCCGGCGCATGCTCGCCGATTGGCAACAGGCGTATCGAGACTTGCACAATGGCCGCTCTCGTCAATGACTTGCTCGATCTTTTGCAGAAGAACTCGTTGGTGAAGAGTGTGCGAATCGTCAACTACGACGAGACACCGGCGGGTAAACTGGAATTAAAAATTCGTTGTCGTCTCATCAAAAGTTGTAAGCTGCAAATCTGGCTGCACGAGGAGACGAATTTTCGGGATTACGCCTATCAGTTGTTCACAGACCACCCCATTCTGCGTTGGGACAATTCGCCGCATTATCCCAACATCTCATCTGCCCCGCATCATATGCACAACGAAGAGGGAGAAGTTCAAGCTTCGCCGCTTTCAGGAAGGCCATTGCAGGATTTAAAGAAGGTGCTGCGTGAAATTGAGAAGTGGTTGTCCGCGCACACCGAAATTTTATAGCAGGACGCACCCACAGCAAAATTTCACCACCAAATCACACGACGCAACCGAGCTATAAACCAAAGCAAGAGCAAAGACGCAAAGGCCGCGAAGTTCACGCAAGGACCGCCAAGCTTTTTCTTCGCGTTCGCCGCAACCTCTTTGCGTGCTTGGCGGCAACGCTTATTTAAAACTCGGTTTTAAAATTTTGCTGAAAAAGCACAATGTCGCCGGCTTGTATTACAGAAGATCACGGAATTGCTTCATTCTAAAAGTGGATATGACGAGGCACTCTTTCCGTGTGCTTGCGTGTCATTCCGTGGCTAAAATCTTCTTTTCTCTCCTCGCCCGCAGCGCTTCCGCGTGGTTCCGCAAATCCTCAATCTCCGCCAGCAATTCCGCATATTCGCTCTCGCGATGAAACGCCTCGCGCGAATATTCCACCAAACTCAAACGTTTGCAAAAATCCATGACTCCGAGCGGCGAGCCGAAGCGCGCGGTATGCCCGGCGGGCAGCGTATGGTTCGTGCCGGCGATGTAATCGCCGAGCACTGCGGGAGAATGATCGCCCAAATAAACGCAGCCTGCATTGGTCACGCGTTCCGCCAACTCGTGCGGCGCGCCGGTCATAATCTGCAAATGCTGCGGCGCAATCGCATTTGCCACGGCCACGCCTTCTTCGAGTGATTGCACCAACACCGCGGCGCCGCCTTCTTGCAAAGCCGCATCGACAATCTCCGCGCGCGCGGCTTTTTCAACCAATGCCTTCACGCGCGTGACCACGCGCTGCGCCAACGCCGTAGAGGTCGTGATCAACACGCCCTTCGCCGCATTGTCATGTTCCAATTGCGCAATGAGATCGCGCGCGATCCATTCTTCATTCGCGCTCTCGTCTGCGAGAATCGCAATCTCCGCCGGGCCAGCGAGGTTGTCGATGTCGACCATGCCGTAAACCTGCCGCTTCGCTGCGGTAACATACGTGTTGCCCGGCCCCACGATCTTATCCACCTTTGCAATCGTTTCCGTGCCGAACGCCAGCGCGGCAATCGCATGTACGCCGCCGACTTGATAAATTTCCGTGACGCCCGCTTCCTGCGCGGCCACGAGCAAGTGTTGATTCACACCGTTTGCATGCGGCGGTGTGACCATGACGATGCGCTTCACGCCCGCCAAACGCGCGGGCAACGCGAGCATGAGCACGGTGGAAGGATAGAGCGCGCGACCGCCGGGCACGTAGATGCCAACGGCTGAAAGCGGAACGATTTTCTGCCGCAACTTCACGCCTTCGCGCTCAAACGCCCATGAGCTTTTGCACTGCCGTTCATGAAAGCTTATAATGTGACGGCTTGCCGCAGCCAAAGCGCGCACAAAATCTTCGTTCACGTGCGCGCGCGCTTCCTGCCAAACGTGGGGCGGCACGGGCAAATCCTCTTTGGTGAGAATCATGCCGTCGTATTTGTGAATGAATCCGAGCACGGCCGCATCGCCGCCGTTGCGCACTTCTTCGAGTATGCTGCGCACCGTGCGCGCGACGCGATCGACTTGAAAATGATCGACCGTAAACAATTCCAACAACGCTTTGCGATCCTGTGGATCTTCGAATCTTAAAATTCGCACACTGTCCTCGTGTTTGGTTATAATTTCACGAGCGATGATAAACAACTGAAGCGCGAGTTGCAAGCTTCACATAGCGGCCACAAACACATGATTAGTATTTTGTCATGGTCTCGTGTAAGGTGCAAAGGACAATATGCTCGAAGTTTTTTGCGCGAATTTGTCGATCCAGGCATTATATTGTGGCATCATGATCGTGACGAGCACACCGACACTCGCCCCGCTTCTGAACAGCGAGGGCATGTTCAGCAGAAGCGTGTTGCACTGGGTCGAGCGCGCACCCAATACCGTGCTATTGGAAACCACGCGCGTTGCAGGCCCGGAAGAGCGCAACTTGCTTTTCGCGCAACCGCAAAATATCATTGCTTGCTGGCGTCTCGAAGAGGTGAGTGCAGGCTTGCAGGAAATCGCGCAAGCGTTGCGCGAAGGATATTATGTTGCAGGGTTTCTCGCATATGAAGCGGGTTATGCTTTCGAAAACACTCTCGCTTTTCCATGCGATAGCGCAAGGCCGTTGCTTTGGTTCGGCGTTTACGCAGAACCGGTCATCTACAATCATCTCACGCACAGCTTTGAGTGCGGCCGGCTGCATGCTGAGCGCTTAGCGGAGCAACTTGTCGAAATAAAATTTGAAGAAACCTGTGAGCTTGCCTTGCAACCGTCCATGACGGAGGCGGAATATCGTGAAGCGATTGCGGCCATCAAGTCATACATTGCCAAGGGCGACACGTATCAAGTGAACTTCACCTTCAAACTACGCTTGCTATTGCAAGGCGGGGTTGCGGCGCTCTATCATCGTTTGCGGCGCGCGCAACGCGTGAGTTATTCCGCTTTTCTTTCATTTCCGGAACACTGCATAATGTCGCTCTCGCCGGAGCTGTTCTTTCGTTGGGAAGATCGGCAGCTCACGCTCAAGCCCATGAAAGGCACGGCGCGCCGCGGGCGCACATTGCAAGAAGACGAGCAGCAAAAACTCGCGCTGCTTCATTCCGAAAAAGACCGTGCGGAGAATTTGATGATCGTGGATTTGTTGCGCAACGATGCGGGCCGCATTGCGGAAACCGGCGGCGTGCAAGCGCCGCGCTTTTTCGACATAGAGCAATACGAAACCGTATTGCAAGCTACCTCAACGATCACTGCAAGCTTACGAGCGAAGACTGAGATTGCGGATTTGTTGCGCAGCCTCTTTCCGTGCGGCTCGATCACCGGCGCGCCAAAAATTCGCACAATGCAAATCATTCATGAGTTGGAAAAGGAAGTGCGCGGCGTTTATACCGGCGCGATCGGATACTTCACTCCGCAGCGCAAAGCCGTGTTCAATGTCGCGATTCGCACCGTGGTCTTGGACAGAAAAACTGGCATGGGAGAGATGGGCGTCGGCAGCGGCGTCGTGTGGGATTCGGAAGCGGAGGCCGAGTATCGCGAATGCCTGCTGAAAGCGCGCTTTCTCACGGAGGCCCCGTTGGATTTTGAGTTGCTCGAAACTTTGCGTTGGGATCGTGTGCAGGATTATGCTCTGCTGCGCGAACACTTGCAGCGCCTGCAAAGCTCGGCGGCGTATTTTGATTTTCACTATGATGAAGCCGTTGTTCGAAGCGCTTTGCAAAAGAGCGCACAAGAGATGCGGCATGAGAGCAACGACGCAAAGACTTTTCGCGTTCGTTTGGCTATGAATCGCGCCGGAAAGTGCAAAGTCGAGCACGCGCCGCTGGAGCCGCTGCCCGGCGTGGTTTATATCGGGTTCGCGCAAGAACGCACGAACTCCAAAGACCGTTTTCTTTTTCACAAAACCACGCAGCGGCCAGTTTATGACCATGCTTTGGAAGAAGCAAAAGCGCTCGGCTGGTTTGACATGGTCTTTTTGAATGAGCGCGGCGAAGTAACGGAAGGCGCGCGGAGCAATATTATTATCAAAACAGGCGCAGACTATGTCACCCCGCCGCTCGCTTGCGGGGTGCTGCCGGGAACATATCGTTCGCGCTTATTAGCTTCGCAACGATTGCCGTTGCGAGAGAAAATTTTGTTTCGCGAAGAGGTTGAAGCTGCGGAGGAAGTGTGGGTGTGCAATGCGGTGAGGGGATTGGTGAAGGCGCTTTTGTTAGATAAACAAGCTTCTCTTCACAAATGACTACTCGCGCTGCTCCTCAATTTGTCATTGCGGAGGAATCTTTTATGCACTCGGCGCGATACCCGGAGCTCAAAAGATTCCTCCGGAATGACAACGCATGAGATCACTCCACCGCCACCACGATGCGCTTGTTGCTCTTCCCCTTGCTCTTGTAGTCCACAATGCGCAAGCGGCCGACTTCGGAAGTGTTTGCCACGTGCGTGCCGCCGTCGGCTTGTAAATCGAGGCCGAGAATTTCGACCGTGCGCACTTCGGCAATCCCTTCGGGGAGCAAATTAATCTTCGTGCGGATGAGGTCGGGGATTTTGAACGCCTCCTCGCGCGGCAAAATTTTCACGCGCACCGGCCGCGCGGCCGCCACCTCGAGATTGATCTTCTCTTCAATCTCTTTGATCAACTCGCTGCGCATGGTTTCGAACTCAAAATCCAAACGGCCTTGCCGCGGCTCCATGTTGCCGCCGGTCACTTGCGCGCCGTAATCGCGAAAGATCACGCCGCAGAGAATGTGCATGGCCGTGTGCGTGCGCATGAGTTGATAACGCCGCTCCCAATTGATCGTGCCATGAACTTGCATGCCCACCGCCGGCGGCTCGCCGATCACTTCATGCCACACAAGCGCATCGGTTTTACCTTTGCGCACTTGCGTGACTTCCCACGTGTTATTCGCGCTCGCGAGCGTGCCTATGTCATGCGGCTGCCCGCCGCCGCTGGGATAAAACGCGGTGCGATCGAGCGCCACGGCGTTGCCTTCGATTGCGATCACGCTGGCGTCGAATTGTTTAAGGTAGGAATCGAGTTGGAAGAGTAGGTGGGTCATAAATCCGTCGCGAGATTATCCTTCAGTAAGAGCCTTTTTAAGGATGAACAGAACGGTTATGTTTAAAAAGATTCCATTTGAATGACAAGAGAAAAATACCCATCCAAAACACGGGCGAGCCGCAACTCAAAAGATAATCTCCAACAGATAGAAGAACCCAGCCGATAAACCTCAACCGTTGGGTTTTTCTATCTGTTGGAAAAAGTTTTTGTTTTTTCCGGGTGCGTTTTTGATCCGTGTATGGCCCCAATAATTTTATTCTGCGTTGGAAAAGCTAATCGCCTAAAACAAATAACTCACCCCCACGCGCACATTCCTCGGATTGCCCGGCGTGAAGTGCAACTCCGAAACCGGCTCCGCCTCATTGCGCAAGCGCGACT
The DNA here is from genome assembly GCA_037444905.1 of bacterium. Lineage (GTDB taxonomy): Bacteria > Zhuqueibacterota > Zhuqueibacteria > Zhuqueibacterales > Zhuqueibacteraceae > JABWAN01. The sequence goes on from JBBILN010000012.1 coordinate 114,692, forward strand.
CGGTGTCGAATTGCGCTTCGTTCCAATCCACATCAAAAAGATTTTCGAGCACGAGGTTGAATTTGTATTTGCCGATTTGATAATCGCCGCTGAGGTCGAACACGGTGTAGCCCTTTGCGCGCACAGTGTTGGTTTCGTTCGCGGGCCGCTCGCCCACGTGGCGATAACGCAAACTCGCATCAAAGCCGTTGCGCGAACGCGCGGTCAAGCCGCCGGTGGAAGTGAAACGCGGCGCAAGCGGAATCTCGTTCGCGTCTTCGGGTTCGTCGCGCGCTTCGCCGGTGGAAATCGTAACGTCGGCATCGGCCCACAGCCATGAAGCGAGGCCGAGGCGCGTTTCCAAATCCACACCCACACGCCGCGTTCTGCCGCTTAACTCGGTCGTGCCGGCATCGCCGACGTACACAAACTCGCGTTCGAGATCAAGCCCCCAAGCGGCTGCGCCAAAGTGCAAACGGTCGGAGAAGCGCGTGCGGAAACCGACTTCGCCGCCAACGGCGCGCGGCAAAACTTCGGCGCCGCGTTGCGAAGGATCGAACTTCAGCGCCGCGAGCGTATCCGCAATCTCCGCCTCGTTCAAACCGTTGCGCGCGAAACGACGGCTTAAATCTGCCACGCGTTGATTGATCACCACGTCGCGCGCATCGTTGGAATGAAAGCCCGTGCCGAAATTCACGAACAAATCGAGGGCGCGGTTCGGGCTGATTACAAGATTTGCTTTCGGGCTGACGATGGTCTCTTGCGAATAACCGGAAGCGTGCGGCAGCGTTGCGCCCGGAACGCCTTCGAGGCGATCTTCGACGTTGAACGTGAAATAATCCGCGCGCACGCCGAGTTGCAAACGCACCATCGAACTGAAGGTCAAATCTTCCTGCGCCCACATGAAAAGATTTCTTTCGAAGATTTCCGTGTCAACCAACGGTGAAAGGCGCACGCGCTCCGGACTCTTCCATAATGATACTTCGATGTCATCCGCACGATAACCCGCGCCAAGCGTGGCGCTCGCAACGCCGAGTCCGAGGTTGTGATAGAAACGATACTTGCCGTTCAAGCCCAAGATCCGGCGGCTGTCGGTCTGCTCGATCATGTCGCCGTTAATTTGATCGTCGAGGAAAAAAGTGAAGTTGGAGAACAGCTTGAAGTTGTATTGTGTGGTGTAGGTTTGAATTTGAAAATCACTATTGCCCGCGCCGTGACTCGAATAAATCATGTTGAGGTTTTGCCGGCCGGTGGTTCCGCCCTCGAGATCGTCAAGCGCGCCGAAGCGATTGATCAAGCCCTGCGCCAGCGCGCGCTCCGGAATTTGCCCCGAAGCATTCCACGCCGAACTGAAGCTGCTCACGTCGAACGCGAGCTTGGAGTTTTCCGAAAGGTGGGTGTGAAATTTTCCGAAGAGATTCAAACGGCGAAAGTCTTGCGGACTTGCGACCGGTCCGTCGGTTTTATAAAATTGTCCCGCGAGATACGCGTTGTTGTGCTCGCTTTGGGTGGGAACTTGAAACAAAGTAGTGAGGCGATATGTGCCAAACTCACCGCCCTCGACGCGCACGAGATTGTTGTCGATGTGATCGCGCGAACGAAACGCAATCGCGCCCGCGGTCGCGAGATTGCCGAACTCCGCGAAGTACGGACCTTTGTAAACGTCGAGGCCCTCGATGACGTCGGGAATGATGAAGTGTGCGTCGGCGTAGCCTTGCCCGTGGCCATGCGAAACCATGTTCACGGGAATGCCATCGACCGAGATATTGACATCAGTGCCGTGATCGGCATCGAAGCCGCGCAGATAAATTTGTTCCGCCTTGCCGCCGCCCGCGTGCTGTGCGATGATTAACCCGGGTGCGAGCTGCAAAATGTCTTGTGCGGACCGCGTCGGGCGGATTTGCAAATCAAAATCGCGCACGGCGCGCGAAGAGGCTGCGGAAATGGGACGATCGGCTTGCACGAGAATGTCGCCGAGCGTCACGGGCTTGGCTTCCAGCTTGATTTCAAGCGTCGTTTGGCGGCCGGGTTCGAGCGTTACGGCTCGCGTGAAGACTTTGTACCCGATCATGCTCGCGACCAATTCATAGCTGCGCGGCCTGAGTTTGATGATTTCAAAGTTGCCGTTTTCTCCCGTCATCGTGCCCAAGCCGGTGCCGCTTAAAACAACGTTGACGCCCGGCAAGCCTTGGCCGGTTTCGGCGTCGAGCACTCTGCCCTTGATCATTCCAAAAGATTGTGCAAAAGCTTGTGAAGGACAGAAGAATTGAAAAGAAAGTGCAAGCAATGCCAACAACAACGCCGAAACCCTTTTCATGACGATGCTCCTTGCTGAGTTGATTGAGATGAAACAGTGCGCTTGTGCTTTTCAGCAATCAAAAAAATACGGCCTAAAATGCACGTGCGAAGCGTTGGTCAAAAATGACATATCAAATACGAAGCAAATCTGCAAATGGTTTGGTTGCGTTTCAAGCGGCGGATGAGTAAGTTGGCATTGCGGATTTTCAAGCCCAGTAAAAAACAAAGCCTTTTGGGACAGCACACGGATCAAAAGCGCACGCGGAAAAGCTTTATCCGGGCGTCACGCGCGAAGCCATCGCGTGTCGCCGAAAAAAGCTTTGGGAGGATGATTTATGGGCAATATTATTTCAACTGATTTTCCGGCAAATTATTTTGCCATAAAGCCGTTAGAATTTCATCTGAGCTTGAAAAGCTATTCGCCTAATTGGTTCTTTCTATGGCGTTCGCATTCGCGCCACGCACGCCGTTTGGCGCAATCAGCAATCCCTCGCCAGCGAGATCGGACCACGCGTAGATTTGAAAAACGCCCTTTTCGGACATCGCAACGAACAGCCCGTTTTCGAATGGCGCGCTCAGCCCGACGTTCGTAACTTCCGAGCCGTCGCTGCCTTCGGTCGAAAGCCTTAGCACTTTGACCAAACGATGATCATGCGGCGCGTCCGGTTCGCCTTCGCGTTTATAAAAGTGAAACGTGTTTGCTTGTTGATCGGAGACGATAATGTAACCGGTGCCGTCGTTCACAGGATAAATAGAGATGCCCTCGCGATCATTTTTGAAGCCGGTGGTCCCGAAGAAAGCCAGCTCCGTGTTCGCATCACGCGCGTCCGGGTCCGCGTGATATTTGCGAATGCCCGCCCATTCGTCGGCGTAATACACATAACCCAACGCATCATCAACGGCAATGGCTTCGATCTCGCCTTTGCCGCTCCATTGGCCGAACTCTCGCACTTTGAGGGCGCGCACGCTGCCGGTGCCGTCGTCTTCCAGGCGATATTGCCAAAGATAGCCGCCGTCTTTCGGGCCTTTTTTTCTGCCGACGATCATGAAGATCGCGCCATCACGCGCGCGTTTGTACAGTGCAATGCCCATGGGTTCGACTTTCGCGACGCCAGCAAAAACTTCCACGCCGCCGTTGTCGATCGCGCGCATCTCGGGCAGAGCGTGTACGCGCACTTTGTTTTCGTATTTTTGCGTGGTCACGGCAATGTCCGTGGTAACGCCTTGCAATGAAAGCCCGTATTCGACATCGACGTTGTTGGGGCGATTCAAGCCATGCACGACTTTGTCCGCGATGATACGGCCATGTAGATCGAAAACGTAAAGCGCGCCCGGTTCGGGATCACCTTTATCCGTTCCCAAAATCAAACTTTGGCTGCAATCCGTGGGGTGCAGCCAGATCGCGGGATCGTCAGAGTCGACTTGCACGCGCGCGCTCACAAAACGCGGGGCTATCGGCTTTGCATTTGCGGGTGGAAAGGGCTTGCTTTTGCAACTTGCCAGCCACATCATTATGGCGATGAGCGCAACGATCTGTGTGCAACTTTTCTTCGTCATGAAATCGTCCTTTGCATTAAATTCCGAACGGCAATTTACTTCCCATGCATTCAAACTGAAGACGAAGCGCAGCACAAAACTCGTCGAAGTTTTCTTCTCATGAGGCGGTTGGACCATGCTGACATTCGCTTTGAACGCGTTCGTTGCGGTGCTGGTCATTATGGATCCGCTCGGCAACGTGCCCATTTTCGCGAGCCTACTGAATGAGTATAACGTGGAAGAACGTCACGCACTGATTCGTCGCGCAAGCGTTGCGGCCGTGGCGATTTTGGCGACCTTCACGTTGATGGGGAGATTTATTTTCGAGATGTTCGGCATCACCATCGGCGCGTTTCGGATTGCCGGCGGCATTATCATGTTCGGCATCGCCATGAACATGCTCGCCGCGCAGAAATCGCGCACGCGCATCACGCCGAATGAAGAGGTGGAAGCGCATCACAAAGGCGACATCGCCATCGTGCCGCTCGCGATACCGCTCATCAGCGGCCCGGGCGCGATTGCGACGGTGATGACGCTGGAAACGCAGGCCGAAAATTTTTACGGCACCGGCATCGTCATGCTCGCAATTATGTGCTCCGGCATGCTTTCGTATCTCATCTATCGCTATGCGAGCAACTGGCTCATGCGCATCGGCGAAACCGGCATCAACATTATGACGCGCTTGCTCGGCTTGATTCTCGCGGTGATGGCCGTGCAGTTCGTGATCAACGGAGTTCGCGACGCGTTTCCGGAGGTGTTTCGGTGAGATTGAAACAATCCTTCCAGGTTGATCAATCTGGAAGGTCTCCCTCACGTCGCCTTGATCGTCTCCAAGCCGTGCGCGTGCGGGCCGGTTTCGCTGCGGCGCAGCAGGTACGCGAAGAGCAGTCCGAAAAAACCGAGAATTGAAAAGATCCACATGCCCAACGCATAACCTCCCGGATTTTCCGCGCTCGCGCCGGAATAATCATTCGCCCAGCCAATCATTAAGTTGAACCCGGCCAGTCCGATGTTTTGAATCATGGTCATCAAGCCGTATGCCGTGCCGAGCTTGCTTTGATCGACCAGATAAGCGACTGCGGGCCACATCACCGCGGGAATCAACGAGAACGCGATACCCATCATGGCCATGGGAACATACAGCGTGAGTTTGGTGTGCGCCATGAGGAGATAAACCGGAATGAGCAACAACGAGCCGAACATCATGAAGAGCGCGCGATTGCCCACGCGATCCACCCACAAGCCAAAAAGCGGCGTGCAAATCATGGCGAAGAGCGTGAGCATGCTGGAAAGAAAACCGCCGGTCTCGCGGCTCACGCCATGCGCATTGATGAAAAAATCCACGGCAAATGTTTGGAAGGGGAAAATGCCGGAATAAAACGTGATGCACAGCGCCACCACGAACCAATACGACTTTCCAAATTTGAAGATGTCGCTGAACACGACCTTGTCAATCGTACCTCCTTGCCCAAGCTCATAGCTCCTTTCCGCACGGCTTTCGAGAATCCAATTCAAAACGGCGCCGGCCACGCTGATGACGCCGAAGCCGACGGCGAGCAACAAAGGCAGTTGCCAGTTCTCGTACGCGGGCTTCGCCCACGTGGGCGAATTGAGCGCCGCGAACGAGCCCAGCCGGGCCAGCGTGAGATTCACGCCGAACGCAAAACTCAATTCCTTGCCGCGAAACCATTTTGCCAGGGCGGTGGTCACTGCGACGATCAATGATTCCGCGCCCAAACCGAAAACCAAACGGCCCGTAGCCATGACTGCAACTTTCCCGGCTGCGGCCGTGATGGCGGCGCCAAGCAGGCAAATTACGGCAAAGAGCAAAGTTGATTTCTTCGTGCCGATGCGATCGATGATCAAGCCGCCGATAAGCACCATGAAAATGTTCGGAATGCTGTAGATCGCGTTCAGCAAACCGACATTAGAATTGGAAAAACCGAGCTGCTCTTTCAAAACGTCGGCAAGCGGGCTGATGCTGTCATAGATATAATAATTGCCGAACATCGCGAGGCTGATGAAGAGCAGCACGAGCCAGCGAAAGGCGCGCGAAGGTTGAGAGCGTTCTGCATTTGTTGCGACAACATTGGCGTCGGTCATGGCGGTATCCTTTGTCTTATTCGATGAAACCCGAACGTGCCGCGTGAATGAAATCCGTCAGAACGGGGGTAAGGCCTGCGGCGCGCGTGTCCGTCGCAATTTGCCCGCGATGATAGGCGCCGTGCATCGCGACGTGCGTTAAAATATCTTCCAGTGAACTGCGAAAGGTTTCGCCTTTCGTGTTGGTGTAAGCGATGGTTTGCGCAAGCCGCTCCGGCGCTAGCGCGGCGAGGTAATCTATCCAAAGCTGCGCAATGTTGGTGAGATGCGTTTCGCATTGCGCCAGCGTAAATTCGGGCCACACCGCCACACTTTGCTGCTCGCCTTTGATTCTTTCCAACCACACGGTTTCCGCTGCGATGATATGCGCCAGAAATTTTATCGCGCGCGGCGGCGGACTTTGCTGCTGTTTCAAATTCGTGAGCACCGCGTGATTGGCCCACGCCTCATATTGGAACAGACGGCGAAAGTGCTGAAGTTTTTCCACGTTTGACTCCTTTTCAGTGCACTCAAACCCCGCTGAAACCCGCCAACCTCGTTTGCGCCGCAAGCGTTAAAACGCGGCAGGAATCTAAATCTCTCGCGGCATTTTCACAAGCAGATTTCCGCAGCGCGCAACCAGCTTTGCCTCGGTAAGAAACGGAAGAGCCGTGCCGCGCAGTCGCAATGCGCCTCGCTGCTCGTGCGCGAGCTCCGGCTATATTTGCTGCCTTTGCCCTCAGGCGGATACGCGGGATGCAAAGTTGAAGATTGAATTCTGTGATTTGCGGAGGGACTTGGGGCGCAGTCTTCGCCGGTAAAGCATCCATTTGAGACCAGGCGCAACGAGGCGGCCACAACGAAAGCTGCGCAACTTCACGCCGTACCGCTTAACCGGAAGCAGCCACGCTCGGTTCGCGCAATGCTTGTGACGAGACCGCAGCCGGCTTCGCGTAAACGCGCAAAGCATCCAGCGTGCGGCGAAATTCGGCGGCATCATGCAAGGTTATGGCGCCGATTTCGTTGAGAACTTTGGCATACCCACCAGCCGACCTTCCCCCCACAATAAGCGCGACTTCCGCACGCATATAGTTTCGCAGCCGCTGCAATTCGAGCGGCAAAGCCGGGTCATCCGCCGGATAAATGATACTGAGCGCAACCACGCGCGCTTGGCTCACTTCCGCGGCTGCGGCAATTTCTTCCGCAGGCAGATTGGGCCCCAGGTAGATGGCGTTCCAGCCGTGATGCCGGGCCACCAACGCGACGATCAGCGCGCCGAGTTCGTGCGCTTGTCCGGTCGGCGTCGTCACTACGATCGCGGGTGCGGTGGCGGGCAGATCTTGCGGACCTTTGAGATTCGTGCAGAATGTGCGAATTGCAGAAGTTGCCAAATGCTCATGCATCACTCGGAGCGTGCCCTCGTGCCACATTTCTCCAACGCGATTCACAAAGGGCAGAATGACGCGATCGATCATCTGCAATGGCCCAAGCGCCACATTCGCGCGCGCGAGGATGGCTTCCAATGTTGCGGCATCAAAGCGTTGCACTGCAGCCAAACAGTTCTCGAGGTAGGCGTGTGCTCCTAGTTCCGGCGGCGTATTTGCGGATAACACAGCAGGCGTGCTCGCCATCGCGCGTACGCTAGGCACGAGATGAGGCTCGTTGCGTTGCGCGAGTGCACGCAGCTTTTCGAGCGGCAACTGCGCGATTTGTCCGATCGAGTGGCCTGCGGTAATCGCGCTCTGCAGGCACATGAGCCGTTCCACATCCGCTTCCGAATAAACTCGCCGGTTAGTGGCAGTACGCTTCGGCGTGACGGCATGGTAACGCCTTTCCCAAATCCGAATGACGTGCGGTGATAAACCGGTTTTATTGACCACTGCTTTGATTGGAAATTGCATTTCATTTTTCATGGCGCAAGTTAATAAAATGTCCATGTTCTGTCAATATATTTTTTGGCTAAAGTGTTTTTATGTGACAAAAATATAGACAAAAAATAGAAAGTTTAAAATAAAATTATTGACAATAAATAGACAAAAGACTATATTGTGCCAGTTCGAATGCCGCTAATAAATGAACGCTTCACGTTATCTCAAACCAAAACACGGAGGTTACCAGCATGTTGAAGAGAGCAGTTTTGATGTGCGCCGTGCTCCTCACATTCGTTGTGGCGGGCGCAAAAGCTCAAAACGCCGAGGTGCGCGTTGCTCATCTCTCGCCAGACGCACCCAATGTAGACGTCTGGGTGGATGGATCTCGCGCTCTTGAGAACGTTCCCTTCAAAGCGGTGAGTGGTTATTTGACGTTAGCCGCGGGACTGCACCGCGTACAGGTCACGCCCGCTGGCGCCAGCACGCCGGTCGTTATCGACGCAAATCTCACACTCGATGCCGGAAAAGCTTACACCGTAGCAGCCACAGGATTGCTGGCCGCAAGCGATCTCAAACCGATCGTGCTGGAGGATGATCGCGCGTTGGATAAGAAGAAGGCCAAGGTTCGTTTCGTGCACACATCTCCAGATGCGCCGGCCGTTGATATTGCGATTGCCGGCGGCGCCGTACTCTTCAGTAACGTCTCGTTTCGGCAAGCAGGAAACTACTTAAGCGTTGCCGAATCCGCATATGATTTGGAAGTCCGCGTTGCTGGAACCGCGACAGTTGCGCTCGCATTGCCGGGCGTGGCGCTCAAGGCAGGCACGAATTACACTGTTTTCGCGGTTGGTCAATTGAGCAACAACTCGCTAGGCGCGCTTCCTGTTGTTGATCAAGGCACATCGAAACTGCGCGCGGCTCATCTTTCGCCGGATGCTCCAAATGTCGATGTATGGGTGAATGGCACACGCACATTGGAGAATGTTCCCTTCAAAGCGATCAGTCAGTACTTGGAAGTTCCGATCGGCTCGTATCGTCTTCAAGTCACGCCGGCAGGACAGAGCACGCCGGTTGTGATTGATGCGACGCTCACTTTCGAGGCGAACACTGCGTACACGGTTGCAGCCACCGGCCTGCTTGGCGCGAATGACCTCAAGCCGCTCGTGCTTGTTGATGAGCCCAACCTCGAACCGTCTTCCGCGCGTGTGCGTTTCGTGCATACTTCGCCCGATGCGCCTGCAGTTGATATTGCAGTTGCGGGCGGACCGATCCTGTTCAGCAATATTGCGTTCCGTCAAGCGAGCGGCTATCTCTCCGTTCCGGAAGGCTCGTACAGTTTGGAAGTGCGCGTCGCCGGCACCACAACCGTGGCGCTCACGATTCCGGATGTCATGTTGTTCAAAGGCACAAACTACACCGCGTTTGCCACGGGCCAGCTTAGCAACAACTCGCTGGGCGCGTTGCTGTCCGTCGAACAAGGCAAAGCCAAAGTGCGTGTTGCGCATCTTTCCCCGGACGCTCCGAATGTAGACGTCTGGGTTGATGGCGAGCGGGTGCTTGACAATGTGCCGTTTAAAGTAGTGAGCGAATATCTGGAATTGAGTTCGGGTGGGCATCGGGTGCAGGTTACGCCTGCGGGCGCTGCGACACCCGTAGTAATCGACGCCCAGCTCAACCTCAATGCCAACATTGCTTACACAGTTGCAGCCACGGGTTTGCTCGCTGCCAATGATCTCAAACCGATTGTTTTGGAGGATGATTTGGAATTCAGTCCCAACTCGGCGAAAGTGCGGTTCGTGCACACCAGCCCGGATGCGCCCGCGGTCGATATCGCGGTGGCAGGTGGCCCGGTGTTGTTTGCGAATGTGAAATTTCGTGAGGCGGGAAACTATTTGAGCGTTGCGCCCGGCGCTTATAACTTGGAGGTGCGTGCTGCTGGAACGAGCACGGTCGCTCTCGCGGTTCCCGGAGTGGTTCTCGACGGCAACGCCAACTATGTGATATTTGCCGCCGGTGAGTTGAGCAAAGGCACACTGGCAGCTTTGCCGGTGGTGAGCCGGCAAACGTCAACCACCGTCGGGGAAGAGGTAGCCTTGCCGTCAGCTTTCGAATTGTCGCAAAACTATCCGAACCCTTTCAACCCGGAAACTAAAATTCAATTCAACCTGCGCGCGACGCAACGCGTGCGTTTGACGATCTTCGATATGCTTGGGCGCGAGGTCGTGCGTCTCGTGGACGGTTTGCGTCCGGAAGGTTCATATTCCGTTGCATGGAACGGCCGTGATCTCACGGGTCAACCCGTAACTTCCGGCGCGTACTTCTACACTCTTGAAACGGAAAACTTCAAACAGACCAAGCGCATGTTGCTTGTGCGTTAAACTGAAGAGTAGTCGAGAGCCGCGTGGCTGCACGCACTCGCGCTGGCGAGCCTTGGCGATTCACATGGACACGAGCGCGCGGCTCTTTTTTTATGACGACGGCCACAAATGCCGTTAATGCTCTGACAATGCCCGCAAGCATGATCCGCATGTTGTTGTGCGACGCTCATTCTTAATGAAATGCCTTTTGCAGGAGTTCGAAATGGTGATTTAGCCATTTAGAACGTTTGCCCAGAGAGGTTCACGATGAGTAAAGACGCCATGCGCGTGTGGTTGAATATCATTGCCTTGATCGCAACCCTCGCGCTTAACTATCTTGCCAATGCTTTGCCGTTAAACGGCCAAACGACCGGCGCTATTTCAGATCGCTTTGAAGTGTTTTTCAAACCGGCGGGCTTCGCCTTTGCCATCTGGGGCGTGATCTACCTCGCACTACTGGCATTCGTGGTCTATCAAGCCCTGTCGGCACAGCGAGAGAACCAGCGCTTGCGAGCTCTTTCTTATTTCTTCGCTGTGAGCTGTCTCGCCAACTGTGCATGGCTCATATTCTGGCATTTTGAGTTGTTTCCGCTAACCATGCTGGCGATGGTTGCCCTGCTCCTCGCACTGATCAAGATCTATATAACCATTCGGCGAACGACGCCACCATTGCCGGCCTTGGAAAGGTGGCTGGTGGCTCTGCCCTTCAGTCTTTATCTCGCTTGGATTACGGTCGCAACGATGGTGAATGCGACGATCTTGTTGGATTATTTTCATTGGAATGGTTGGGGAGTTTCACCCGAGACTTGGGCAGTGGCCTTGTTGGTTATTGCCGCAGCGCTCGCTGCCATCATCAATATCCGTTACGGGGATGCCGCTTTCGCCTTTGTGCTCATGTGGGCCTTCTTGGGCATCGCTTATGAGCAAGCGCACGCAACCGTGGTAGCAACGGCAGCGTGGATGTTAGTCGCTGCGCTGGCTGGGCTTGTGGTCGTAAAACAAATCCGAAAAGCTGAGACCTCGCTCGTCGTTCCCTAATGCTGTGGCGTGGCACACACTAATTGAATGCACCAAGACTTTTGAGAGCAAGCATGCGACGCATTTTGCAGTCTGTGATTTTAGCTCTGCTGCCATTGCGCGTTTCCGCAGTTGAGCCCGTGGGAAAAATTCAGGGGCAAGTGTTGAACAGCAAGACGCTTGAGCCGATCGTTGGCGCGAATGTCTTGGTGCTTGATACCAATCGCGGCAGCGCGACGGATCTTGCAGGCGCCTTTACTATTGCAAATCTGCCGGTCGGCAGCTACCGTTTACGTTTTAGCCATATCGGTTATGAAGCGCTGCTCCGCACGGAGGTGATCGTCACCAGCGGCCGCACTACTTTCGTGAATGTAAAAATGTTGGAAAGCTTCATTGTAAAACCGGAAGTCGTGGCTTCTTCCGGCTATTTTACCGAGGCGTTGACGAGCCCCGCGAGCAGTACGCAATTGCTGAGCGAAGAAATTCGTCGTTTTCCCGGGGGCTTTGAAGATATTGTGCGCACCGTTTCCACGCTTCCGGGCGTCGCGGTTGTCAGCGAAGGCGGCCGGAATGACCTGCTCGTGCGTGGCGGCGGCCCCTCCGAAAATCTATATCTGATCAACAACATCGAAGTGCCCAACATCAATCACTTCGGCACGCAAGGGAGCAGCAGCGGAGCGCTCAGCTTTGTGAATTTGGATTTCGTTGAGAACGTGGAATTCACCGCCGGCGGGTTTGACGCGCGTTACGGCGATAAGATGTCATCCGTGCTCGCGCTCGACATTCGACCCGGACAGAAGGAAAGCCTCGGCGGAGAAGCCACGGTGTCTGCGACCCAATATGGCTTAAGCTTGGAAGGCCCGCTCGCGCGCAACGGCGATTTTCTTTTCTCCGCGCGCAAGAGTTATCTGGATTTGATTTTCAAAGCCGCGAACTTGCCGTTCGTGCCCGTATACACCGATTTCAACTTCTTCGCGAATTACAATCCGACCGCGCGCGACCGGCTTTCTTTTATCGCTTTGGCGGCGCTTGATCGCGTCGACCGCGACCAGGGTACTTTGGAAAATCGCGTCACGAATGCGGGCATTTTGGATAACACACAGAACCAGTTGGTCACTGGCGTGAATTATCGTCACGTGGCCAGCCGTGGCTTCTTCGAAATCACGCTCCATCTCAATCGCAATGAATATCGTTTCAGCCAGCTTGATGAATCACAGCGCGAATATTTCAACAGCCGCGCGAATGAGATGGAGACGGGCTTGAAGCTTGCGACGTATGTGAATCTTTCACAAAGCTCGGGCTTTTATGCGGGCGCTTCCACGAAAGTGATTTCGAATGACAATGTCACCGCATTTGCGGATACGATTTACGACCGCAGTGGCCGACGCTTACCGGCATCCAGCTTGGGGCTGCCGCAATTCAACTCCGTCAACGCTTCCACGCTTAAGCACTCTGCATATTTTTCATGGGAACAGCAACTCGCGCCGCAACTCGATTTGGGCTTGGGCATTCGCGTTGACTATTTTCAATTCTTGCAGAAATCGTTCTATCCCGCGCTGCGTTTTGCGCTCGGCTTTCGTCCTTCCGAAGCCTGGAAAATAAAAATGAATGCGGGCCGCTATTATCAATCGCCTTCATATGTGTGGACCGTCAATCCCGCCAACCGTGCTTTACGAGCGTTGCGTAACGACATGGGCATTTTCGGCATTGATTACTTGTTGCGCGAAGATCTCAATCTGTCGTTTGAAGCTTATGCAAAAATCTATGAGGATTTGCCCACGGGCATCGTTCCGGAAAAAACCGATTATCTTGTGTTGACCAACACCGGCGTGGGTTTTGGCGGACGCGAAGACGACTTTCAATCGTTTGGATATTCCACGCTCGTATCGCGAGCGCGCGGCCGTGCTTGGGGGTTCGAAGCGTTGCTGCAGAAACGTTTTGCAACGGTTCCGTGCTATGGCCAGATCGCTGTGAGCTACGCGAAAAGCGAATACCAGGCGGGCGACGGCAGGACCTATGCGGGGGCATTCGACCAACGCTGGATCATCAATCTAAGTGGAGGATACAAATTCAACGCGGCGTGGGAAATTAGCACGAAGTGGCGTTACTTCACCGGCGCACCATACACGCCGGTTTATTTGCCCGCGGAGAATGGCGGCCAGATTCAAAATCTTCCAGACGAATACCTCACGCGGCGTTTGCGGGCTGGCCATCACCTCGATCTGCGCGTCGATCGTCGATTCAACTTCTCCGGCTGGGCGATGATCGTCTTTCTCGACATTCAAAATGTCTATAACTACAAAACTCCGCGCCGCCCGAGTTATGATTTTTGGAAGAACACCATTGCAGACCGCAACGATCTTGGCATTCTCCCTTCCCTCGGTATTAGTGCGGAGTTTTGAATTCCAACGAAAAATTCTGAGTCGCGTCTTCCAGCTTTCTGCGGCTACGCCACTTCCGCGCCGTGGCACTTTTTGTATTTCTTCCCGCTGCCGCATGGGCACGGATCATTGCGCCCCACTTTATGTTCGACGACGATGGGCTGCGGTTTGCCGGGAGGCGGCGGAGCCACGGGAGCTTTTCCGCCGCCGACATAACCCATGCCTTCCGTAGATTGATGCACTGCCGTCATCTGTAGCGGTGTGCGCCGGCGCATGGGCTGAGGCGGCTCCATCGTCACTTGCGCCTTGAAGATGAACTCGAGCGCCTGTTCATCGATCATGCCCAGCATCTCTTTGAACATGCGAAAACCTTCGCCCTTGTATTCGAGCAAAGGATCCTTCTGCCCGTATGCCCGCAAGCCGATGCCTTCCTTCATTTGATCCATCTCATACAAATGCGCGCGCCAGCGATCATCGATCACACGCAGCATGGCAAAGCGCTCGATTTGGCGCATGAGCTTGGAACCGACTTGCTGTTCTTTGGTCTCATAACTCTGCACCGCGAGCTGCGTCAGTCTTTCCTTCAACTCTTCCGGCTCAAGCGTTGCGCTTTTTTGTAGATCCGCCGGAATGCCGATCAGAAAGAGGCGCTGAAATGCGTTCTGCAAGCTTTCCAAATCCCAATCATCAACGTGCTTGCCCGCGGTATGAAGATTGACTTTTTCTTCCACATAATTTTTGATGATCGCCAAAATTTCTTCGCGCAAGTTTTCGCCGCGCAGCGCGTTACTGCGGCGATCATAGACCACCTCGCGCTGCTGGTTCATCACGTTGTCATATTCGAGCAGATGCTTGCGGATTTGGAAATTGTGGCCTTCGACGCGCTTTTGCGCGCGCTCGATGGACTTCGTCACCATGCGATGCGTGATGACTTCGCCTTCTTCCACACCCAAACGATCCATTACACTCGCGATGCGATCCGAGCCGAAGAGGCGCATCAAATCATCTTCGAGCGAGAGATAAAAACGTGAAGAGCCGGGATCGCCTTGCCGGCCCGAGCGGCCGCGCAATTGCCGGTCGATGCGCCGCGCCTCGTGCCGCTCCGTGCCGATGATGTGCAAGCCGCACGGCGCATTCTCATGGCACTTGTATTCGCTCAGCAGAGGGCACACCGGCTGCGGATTTTTCGGATTCGGTTTCAGCGCGCATTGATGGCCCTCGGGCGCGAGCACCACGCCCTTGCCGAGCTTGATATCCGTGCCGCGGCCCGCCATGTTCGTCGCAATCGTCACTGCCCCCGGCTGGCCCGCGCGCGAAACGATCTCCGCTTCTTGCTGATGATATTTCGCGTTCAGCACTTGGTGCGAGATGCCTTTGCGTTTGAGCATGCGTGAAAGCGTTTCGGAAACTTCCACGCTGATGGTGCCCACAAGCACCGGACGTTTCTTCTCGTGCAGCGCCGCAATCTCCTCGATCACCGCGTTGTACTTCTCGCGTCTGGTGCGATAGATTTGGTCCTCATAATCCATCCGGCGCGCGGGCTCGTTTGTGGGAATGACCACGCAATCGAGTTTGTAAATTTCCCAAAACTCCGCGGCCTCGGTTTCTGCGGTGCCGGTCATGCCCGCGAGCTTGTAATACATGCGAAAATAATTTTGCAGCGTGATCGTCGCCAGCGTTTGCGTTTCGCCTTCGACTTTGACGTTCTCTTTCGCTTCCAGCGCTTGGTGCAAACCGTCGGAATAACGGCGCCCCGGCATCAAGCGGCCGGTGAATTCATCCACGATGAGCACCTTGCCGTCGGAGACCACGTATTCGACGTCGCGCTCATACAAAGAATAGGCGCGCAGCAATTGCGAAATGCTGTGAACGCGGTCGCTTTTTTCCGAATACTCTTTGGTGATCTTTTCTTTGAGCGCCTCTTTCTCGCTCACGCTCAAGTCTGTGTCGCTGTTGATCTCGTGAATCTTTTCGCCGATATCGGGCAACGTGAACATTTCGGGGTCATTGGGCGAGAGGTACTCGCGGCCTTTTTCGGTGAGATCGATGGTGTGATGCTTTTCGTCGATGGCATAATACAGTTCTTCATCCAGCTCGTGTATTTTTTTGTCACGCAGATAGTCGCTTTCAACCTGTCGAATGAGCTTTTTGACGCCAACTTCCTGCAGCGCTTTGATGAAACGTTTGTTCTTCGGCGCGCCTCGTTCCGCTTTTAGAAATTTGATGCCCGCCTCGTATTCCTTGCCGCTTTCCATTTCTTTCTCGGCCTCGGCCACGAGCTGGCTCACGAGCTGACCTTGCGCCTGCACCAGCCGCTCCACGCGCGGCTTCATCGCCGCATACTGCTCGATGTTTTGCTCGACCGGTCCGGAAATGATGAGCGGTGTGCGCGCTTCATCCACTAACACGGAGTCCACTTCGTCGATGATTGCGAAGTAATGGCCGCGCTGCACTTGATCTTCCAAACGCACGGCCATGTTGTCGCGCAGATAATCGAAGCCGAATTCGTTGTTCGTGCCGTAGGTGATATCGGCGCCATATGCCTCGCGGCGCTGTGCGGGGTTCATATCGTTGGTGATGAACGCCGGCCGCAAGCCGAGGAATTTGAAAATTTCGCCCATCCATTCGCAATCGCGGCGCGCGAGATAGTCATTCACCGTAACGAGATGCACGCCCTTGCCCGCGAGCGCATTCAAATACAGCGGCATAGTGGCAACCAGCGTCTTGCCTTCGCCCGTGGCCATTTCGGAAATCTTGCCTTCATGCAGCACGATGCCGCCGATGAGCTGCACGTCGAATGGCACCATGTTCCATTCGATTTCATGCCCCACCACGTCCCAGCGCTTGCCGCAGAGCCGGCGGCACGTTTCCTTTACGAGCGCATATGCGGTGGGCAGATTTTCATCGAGCACTTGCCGAATGATCTCGCGCTCTTCATCCTCGAGATCGGCAAGTTGCGTGCGCAAGTCATCGTTTGACGCCGCGGCGCGGTCCGTCTGCACTTCCGCGCCATTGCCGGACTCAAGCTGTTCCTCGCCGCGAAGCTGCGCATTCAACTGCATAATTTCGGCAGTGACTTCGCGGGTCGCTTTCTTAATCTTCTCGCGTATCTCATTGGATTTCGCCCGCAACTCGTCATCACTGAGAGCATGCAGGGTTGGATAGATGTTATTGATTTCGTCAACGAGCGGACGAATGCGCTTAATGTCGCGATCGTGTTTACTGCCAAAGAGTTTGGTTAAGAGACTCATAAAACTTCTAGATCCTCAATCCATGATTCGTAAAAAAATTCCATCGTGCTGATGGAGAGTGTTTTATTCGTTATGAAATTTTGCGCGCACACAGGATTACGTAACGTCTCCTCAATCCGTTATTCTGGAAGAACCATTTCCTTTACTGGAGATGCCTTGCAAAACAGGCAGGGTATCGAGCACTAGGGAAGTTTCTTGCAAAATGACAGAAAAGGTCAGCGAGGTGATCGCCAATCATTCCTCGCGTCGCCCCTCGCTCAACCCGCGCCCCTGCTTGCGCAACTTGCCAGTCAACTTGAAATCCGCCAAGATCGCGTCGAGAATGCCGTTTACAAAGCGGCCGCTTTTTTCCGTGCTGAATTTTTTCGCGATCTCGATGGCTTCATCAATGGAAACTTTCGGCGGAATATCATCGAAATCCAAAAACTCGCAAATTGCCAGGCGCAAGATCAGTTTGTCCATAATGGCAATGCGCGTGAACTCCCAATTTACCGCCTTTTGTTTGATCAGCTCGTCGAAATGTTTGGTCGAAGCGATCGTACGTTTGAACAACTCTTCCGCGAAGCTGTGCACGTGCTCCGCCTCCGGATGCCGCTTGATAACTTGCGCGATAATCGCCTCAGGCGCATTGCCCGATAATTCATACGCATAGCAGGCCTGCAATGCCAGCTCGCGTGCGCGTCTACGGTCACTGAGTGGTGACATAATTTGTTACACCAAATGCTGAAAGAACTTTTCTACCCTGACAACTGCAAATGAAAAATGCATTAAAGCAAGCAACGGCGCAATATAAAGAAAGTCGGCGTTATGATACAAACGCAATTTCAGCGCAAAATATTTCGCGCAATAACCAGCTTT
The DNA here is from genome assembly GCA_037444905.1 of bacterium. Taxonomy (GTDB): domain Bacteria; phylum Zhuqueibacterota; class Zhuqueibacteria; order Zhuqueibacterales; family Zhuqueibacteraceae; genus JABWAN01. Next base: position 132,322 of record JBBILN010000012.1, read on the forward strand.
TGAATCTCCGAAGTGCCTTCGTAGATTTCAGTGATCTTGGCGTCGCGCATAAAACGCTCGACCGGGTAATCTTTCAAATATCCCGCGCCGCCGAAAATCTGCACCGCCTTCACGCCGCAATCCACGGCCACGCGCGAAGCATAGAGCTTGGCTTGCGCCGATTCCACGGAGAAACTTTGGCCCGCGTCCTTCAACGAGGCCGCGCGATACACCAGCAAACGCGCCGCTTCGATTTCCGTTTGCATGTCCGCGAGCATAAATTGAATCGCCTGAAAATCACCAATGGGCTGATTGAATTGCTCGCGTTCCTTTGCGTATCTTACGGCGTGCTCAAATGCGCCCTGCGCAATGCCAACCGCTTGCGCGGCGATGCCGATGCGGCCTTTGTCTAAAATCGCCATCGCGACATTGAAGCCCTTGCCTTCTTGATGCAACAAGTTCTCCGCGGGCACTTGCACGTTGTCGAAGTTGAGCATCACCGTGTCGCTGCTGCGTATGCCGAGCTTCTTTTCTTTTTTGCCGACGGAAACGCCGGCGTATTTTTTTTCCACAATAAAAGCCACGACGCCCCGGTGTCCGGCGTTCTTGTCCATCGTCGCGAACACGATGTAATAGTCCGCGTGCATGCCATTGGTAATGAAATTCTTCGTGCCGTTGATGCGATAATGGTCGCCGTGTTTTGCTGCGACCGTTTGCATCGCACCGGCATCGCTGCCCGTGCCCGGCTCGGATAGGCAATAAGCGCCCAGCGCGTTCCCGCTCGCGAGCGGCACAAGATATTTTTGCTTCTGTGCTTCCGTGCCGAATTTTTCGAGGCCATAGCAAACAAGTGAATTATTCACTGAAACCGCGACGCCAACGGAAGCATCCACGCGCGAAAGCTCTTCGACGACGATGGTATAACTTACCGTGTCCGCGCCCTGCCCGCCATATTTGGGATTCACGGTCATGCCCATATACCCAAGCGCGCCGAGTTTTTTGATTTGCTTCTCGGCAAACTTTTCGTGTTGGTCGCGTTCCGCGGCATCGGGCGCGATTTCGGTTTCGGCGAAACGCCGAATTTCTTCGCGAATATGCTTTTGTTCGTCAGTAAGCTGGAAATCCATACAAGCCTCTCGAGGTTTGGAATATTGGATTGAAGGAGTTTTGGATTGTTGGATTGTTGGAGTCTTGGATTGATGGATTGATGGATTGTTGGAGTTTTGGATTGTTGGATTGATGGATTGATGGATTGATGGATTGATGGATTGTTGGAGTTTTGGATTGTTGGAGTCTTGGATTGTTGGCTTGGCGGAACAATGAAGCGACGTTTTTTCATAAAGCCATCAAACCACAAATCCAAAAATCCACAAATCCACAAATCCACAAATCCACAAATCCACAAATCCACAAATCCA
>JBBILN010000013.1:0-132835 GCA_037444905.1 bacterium
TTCTTCCAGAATGACAGATTGAGGGGCTTACAAACCAACCCGTAACGAGTATATTCATCGCGTCGTGTGAAAAACGCGCGGCCGCAAGCCTTGCATTTTACGGAGACAACCATGTCGAAGATGACCGCGGAAAAAAACATTCACCACTTGGATCGAGTCGAAATGCAATTTGACCGGTTCAGCAAAAAATGGCGCGAACTTTATTACGAACCTCAGCAGGTGAATGATCTTGTTTTGCAAAACCGCAAAGATTTTTGCCTGGATTTTCTTTGCCGTCATGTTCAATCCGGCTCCAAGATTCTCGACGTGGGCTGCGGCGCCGGCATTGTCGCTTTGGCAGCGGCGCGCAAAGGCTATGTGGTTCACGGCGTCGACGTGGCGAAGAAAATGATCAAACTTTGCCAGCGCCTTTTTTTTGAAAACGACATCGATCCGGCCCGCTACGCTTTCACCGCCGGCAACATTGCCGATCTCGATTTGCCGGAAGATTCTTTTGACGGGATTTTGGCGATAGGATTTTTGGAATATCAGACGGATGAGCTTGGCGTCTTGCAAAGCTTGCGCAAGCTGCTCCGGCCGGGCGGCGTGTTGATTATTACCGGACCGATCAACATCAGAATCTCCGGCCTCTTTGGTTTGGGGAAAGTTTATGGCGCGGCCAGAAGATGGGTTAACAACCTGCGGTTTCGCGGCGAAAACTGGCGCAACCCGGCGGCCGGAATTTCCATCAACGCCTACAGCTCATCCGGATTCAAGAAATTATTGCTGCGCGCCGGCTTCGTTACTATTGAATGTAAACGGCATGGCTTCGCCAATTTTTGGCCGTTGCAATCCATGACGAAATCCAAGCGATTCAAAATAGAATTGTTTCTGCATAATATGCTGACGCGCATCGCCAAAGTTTTGCCCATCGATCGTTTCGCCAATGAGATTATTGCCGTCGCCCAAAAATAAGCGGCCATTACGCAAAGTCGTGAAGCAAAAATTTTTAACCGTGCTCGGGAAAAGGAAAAATCATGGCGAGCAAACTGCAACACTCGATTGTCTTGAGTCGGGAACGCCAAGTTGAAATCGAGCGCCAACCGGTTCCATCGCCCGGTCCCACAGAGCTCTTGTGCCGAACATTGCGGAGCTTGATCAGCACGGGAACCGAGTTGGGAAAAATTCGAGGCGAGTTTTACTGGACGACCTTGCCCTGCGTTCTCGGCTACAGCAATGTTGCCGTCATTGAAGAAGCCGGATCGCAGGTTAAAGATTTCCGCCCGGGACAACGCATTTATAGCCAGGCGCCACACACGAGTTTTTTCACTTTGGAACCAGCCACCTCGCGCTTTGTGCCTTGTCTACTTCATGAGGGAATTAGTGATGAAGCGGCGACTTTCACCACGCATTGCGCCGTCGCTTGGTATGGAATACGCAAGGCCGGTTTGACGCCCGGCGCCAAAATCATGGTGATCGGCGACGGCTTGGTGGGATTGCTCGTTGCTCAACTCGCCATGCACGGCGCGGACGCGCGAGTCTTCATGGCCGGCTTGCACGATTTCCGGCTGGCGCAAGCCGCTGCCATCGGTGTGGTGACGGTTAATGCCTCTCGAGACAATTTGGCGGCATTTGCTAATGAAGCCACCGCCTCGCAAGGATTCTCCCTCGTCATCAACACCGCCGGCGTTCCGGCGAGTCTGCTCGATGCCATTTCTGTCTGCAGCGTGCAAGGCCGCGTCATCCAGTTGGGAACGATCGCAGAGAATGTGACTTTGCCGATTTGGGAGGTCGAACGCAAGGAAATCGAAATCGTTCCGGCTTTTCAGCCGCTTGATCCCAGAGCGCAACAACTGCTCGCCAGAAAAAAAATGATCGAATTGCTGAGCGACGGCAAGCTGCCGGTGGAAAAATGGATAACGCATCGTTTTGAGTTCCGACTGGCATTGGAAGCTTATGATAGGCTGCTGCAAGAAAAAGATCGGACGCTCGGTGTGATTTTTACTTATGCGTGAAACCATGATATTGCCATCGCCTGAAAACAAACCCGGCCTCGCCGCGCCCCCAACAAGTTTTACGAGCGTGCCGCGAATTTTGATCTTGTGCAAGTCAACCGGAACCGGGCCGCGCCGCGGCGCCCAGGCCGTGGCGCTCGCGCTGCGCCAGCTTGCACCGAGCGCCATCGTCCACGATATCGATATTTTGCAACTCGATTACGCGTGGCGGCAGCGGCGCGCAGTGAAGAACGGCGTCAAAATGCAAGAACAGGAGCCTTATCGCCTGGCGCGCTTGTACGATCTGGCGGACAAGCCCAGCAGCGAACGGCGGTATACTTTGGCGGACCGCTTCCGTTTTTGGCAGCGCGATCTGCGCGGCCGTTTGGGAAACTACTGGATGTTGCGATCATTTCTGCCGTTTTTGCAATCCGAGCCTTGGGATCTGATCATCAATTTCGGCGCAACGGGCGGAATGATTGCGCAGTTGAAGCAACAAGGAAAATTGCATGCACCGCAATTTTTGGTGACGACGGATTTTTACACGCACCGCGCGAATTACGCCAAGCATTACGAGCATTACTTCGTGGCGACCGAAGAAGGCGCGACATATTTGAAAGCTGTGGGCGCAAAGAAAAAGCAAATCAGCGTAACCGGCACGCCGGTGCAGCCCGAATTTAGTGAAGCGAAAGATCGCAGCCAGTGTTTGCGCGCGCACGGCCTGAGCGGCGACCGCCCCGTCGTTCTGCAAATGACTGGCGGTTTGGGCTTGGGTCCGGTGGAAAAAATTTTCGCCGCGTTATTGGCGGTGAAGACGCCGTTGGAGATCGCCGTGGTCGCCGGGCGCAATCAGGAACTGAAACAGCGGCTGGAACAAACCGCCGTGCCTCCGCAACATCGCACCAAGATTTTCGGTTTGACTGATCGCATTGACGAGTTGATGCGGGCGGCAGACGTGCTCGTGTCCAAGTCCGGCGGCATGACCTCGGCGGAAGCTCTGGCCTGCGGCCTCGCGATGGTGATAATTGAGCCTTTTCCAGGCTTGGAGGCGCAAAACTGCGACTTCTTGCTGGAAAACGGCGTTGCCCTCAAAAATCAGCACCTGGAGACGCTGCCATTTCAGCTCACGCAGCTTTTCAATGACCCGCAGCGGCTGGCGCTCATGCGCAGCAACGCCCAACGTTTGGGCAAGCCCAGAGCGGCATTTGAAATCGCCCAATATATTTTGAATTGGATTCAGTCAAATAAAGGCAACGGTTTGTCGTTGTGAATATGGCAGACTCTTCTTCAACCCCCCCGAGCTTTCTCTCCTCGCCGCGACGCGAGCTGTTGGCGCGGCTGCTCAAGGAAAAAGGCGTTGAGATTTCTGCAGCGCCGCCGGCTGCTGTGATACCACGTCACCGCGATTCCGGCCCGGCGCCGCTCGCATTGAATCAGGAAGGCTTGTGGTTTCTCGATCAATTGGATCCCGGTAAAGCGTATTATAACATTCCGGGCGCCGTTCGCCTTTTAGGCAAGCTCGACGTGGCGGCGCTCGAGCAGAGCTTGAACGAAATGGTCCGGCGCCACGATGCGCTGCGAACCACTTTTGAGATGCGGGAAGACGGAACGCCGTGCCAAATTATTGTGGCGCCCACCTCGTGGGCGTTGCCGGTGATTGATTTAGAGGCGTGGCCCGCGGCCGAGCGCGAAGCCGAGGCCATGCGTTTGGCAACGGCAGATGCGCAGCAAGGATTTGATCTCGCCCACGGGCCGTTGTTTCGCGCGCAGTTGTTGCGGCTCGGCGCCGATGAGCACGTACTGGTTTTGAATGTTCATCATATCGTCGCCGACGGCTGGTCGATGGGCATTCTCACGCGCGAGTTGCGCAGCCTATATGAAGCTTTGCTGAACGGCAGGCCCTCGCCGCTGCCGCCGCTGCCGATTCAATATGCCGACTTTGCGATTTGGCAGCGCGAACAAACGTCTGGAGAAAATTTTCAGGCGCAGTTGGCTTACTGGCGGCAACAACTCCGCGACAGCGCTCTCGTGCTGCAATTGCCGTCCGACCGGTCGCGTCCAGCGGTGCAATCATTTCGCGGTGGACATCACGCCGTCAAACTCTCGAAGTCGCTGACTGACGCGTTACGCATGTTGGCCCTTCGCGAAGAAGTCACATTGTTTGTCACGCTGCTCGCGGCCTTCAAGGTTTTGCTGTATCGCTACACCGGGCAGAGTAACATCATCGTCGGCTCGACTTTCGCCAATCGCAATCGTAGCGAGTTGCGTGCATTGATCGGTTTTTTTGTGAATACCTTGCCGCTTCGCACCCGGCTCTCGGGCGATCTCAGCTTTCGTGAATTGCTTCAGCGCGTGCGTGAAACTGTGCTCGGCGCCTCTGCCCATCAAGAACTGCCGCTGGCGAAGCTGGTGCAGGAGCTGCAACCTGAGCGAGATTCGAGCCGCAACCCGCTCTATCAAGTTGTGCTGGATCTTCTCACGCCGGATCACAACCCGGCAGTTTATGGCTATGGCTTGTCTGCCGGCGCGCTGGAAGCTTTGGAGTTCGCCGGGCTGCGCATAACGCCTTTCGATTTTGAGTATGGCGTCTCGAGGTTTGATCTCGCGGTTTTCATTTGGGATTTTCCAGATGGCCTGGCAGGCGCGGTCGAATACGGCGCGGATTTGTTCGCGCCGGCAACCATCGCGCGCATGGTGGAAAATTTTGAAACTCTTCTCCGCTACCTCGTGGCCGATCCCGAGGTTCGCCTCACCGCGCTCGTCGAGCGCCTCAACCGCGAAGATCGGCAACGCCAAATGGCCAAAGAGAAAATTCATCAGGAAGCCGCGCACCAAAAATTGAAACAGATCAAACGCCGGCCCATTTCCATGGATATTATCAAATGACAAAAAGTTTCTCGGAGAAAAGCCGGTGACAAAAGCGGTTCAGGAAAAATCCTTGCCAAGCGACGCGCCGGCAGCCCAGCCGCGTGAGCCTGGGCCTGATGAAAAACTTGCCGTCGAAATCGACCACCTCCTGGCCAATCAAATCAACCCGGCTGATAGCCTCATCGTTTCCGGGTTTTGGCGCAGCGGCACGACGTGGCTGCAAGAATATCTCGCGAAGCTGCTTGCCGCGAAAACGATTTTTGAGCCGTTTCATTTTCGCGTGCCGGCGATGAAGAAGCTTTGCAAGCACTATGGTCTCGCCCAAAAATCGGAATCGGTTCGTGAGCTGTTTATACCGTATTGCGCAGAGGCGGCTTTGGAGCCGCATGCGCTGCTTTACCACTACTATGACAGTGCGCTCCGCGCGGATTTGTCGGGGCACATCGTGCGGCTTTTGCGCCAGGAAGTCTCGGAAAGTTATCGCACGCGGGTTTTGGTGAAATTCACGCGCGGCCAGTTCTCGCTGCATGCTGCGCAAAATACTTTTGCCATGCCGCTCATTCATGTCTATCGCGATCCGCGCGCCGTCATCGCCAGCGCGAAAATGACGGACTGGTATTGGCTGTTCGATCATCTCAGCTTGCACGAGCAGTTGCTCGAAGTGCAAGATGGCCGCGCCGAGTTTTTCTCGCGCTGGGCCGGTGAAATCCGTGACTTCGACCATGACAAGATCAGCAGGATGGCGGCATATTGGGCGATCACGGAAAAATTTCTCCAGCATTCATTTGTGGACAATCAGCGCCGGGTCGTCTTTGTGAGTTATGAAGAGCTCTGCCGCGGGCCCGAACTGGTGCTGGAAATCTTGGCAAAATTGCGCGTGCAAAAGGCGCTGAGCGGCAATTTCGAGACGATGAATGGCGACAGCTTTTCGACTTCCAATCAACGCCGTGGTGCATCATCTGCCGAAAGAATCAGCGGCTGGAGGAAGGTGCTCTCGCGTGCAGAAGCTGAAACAATTGCAGCCATCGCCAAGCACTTCGGATTCGACGAGAGGCTGGTGGAGTAATGCAAAATTTTTAATGAGGAGTGACAATGGACGACGCCACGTTGACACAAGCAACGCAAGCCGCGCACAACGCGGTTGCGCAGCGGAAAAACCTTTTCTTTTGGGCTTTGTTGGGCACGTTGTTACTCGTGGTTGGCATTGCGGCGCTTGAAATCGCACTGCGCGCGCTTTATCGTGAAGAAGAAGCGGCCGGCGACTACTTTGGATTGGGCGGCTTTGTTCAAGACGACGAGGTGGGCTATCGCCATGCGCCGGGATTCAACGGCGCCATCTACCGCCGCGAGGTTTTTGATTGTCCCGTCAGCATTTCACCTCAAGGCTTGCGGCAATCCAATTTCGACGCGCAGATGCAATATCCCCAAAGGCTGCTGGTCTTGGGGGACTCCTACGTTTTCGGTGTCGGTGTCAAAGAGGAGGCGATATTTGCCTCACTCGCCCAACCAGTGCTCAACTTCGAAGGCCTCGGTGTCATCAATGGCGGGCAGAGTGGCTACTGCGTGACGCAGGAAGTAAAATTCGGCATGCGCCTGGCGCAGACCGTCAAGCCGGCGATCATCGTTTTGAGTCTCTACCCCAATAACGACATCCTTGGCGATTACTACAAAGACTATGAAAACGTTGAAGTGCGATATGGCCATCGCCTGGCAAAAGATCGTTGGCTGCCCTTGGGCATTTTGGATTTTGTGCGATCCCGCTCTTATGCTTGGATGCTGCTCGAAGTCTCGGCGAAAAGAAAAAGAATAGAAGAGCAACGCAAGGCCTTCCAAAAACTCGCACAAGATAGTACGGCGCTCGTCATGCAGCCAACGCTCAACACGCTCGCCACGCTGCACGCTTTCTGCCGAGACAACGGGATCAAACTGGGAGTCATGCTGATTCCTTCTGGAGGCAAAGCGCTTTTCGACGCTGCCTTAAAGCAGGCCCTCAACGACTTCGGCATTCCGGTGTTGGATCTCGGCGAAAGAAAATTCGGACGGAAAAATTACTTTCAAGGTGACGCCCACTGGAACGAGAACGGCCACGAAAAAGCGGCGCAGTATTTCGTCGCATTTTGCCAGGACTTGAAGAAAAGCTTATGAAAGAAAAATTTGCTGCGAAATATAACCCGGGCGTGGAGATTCACGGCGAGGATTGGCTGCATCTGCATCGCAATGAAAACCTTCTCATCGGCCCGGAGTGGACCGTGGCCGCGGCTCAAAAGCTGATCGAGAAGGCCGCCATTGGCTCGTATCCGAACGCGAACAGCGACACCCTGCGCGCCGCGCTCGCGGACCTTTACGGCGTGAAGCCGCAAAATATTTTTGTGGGAAACGGCTCCGATGAAGTGTTGGCTGATTTGTTTCATTTGCTCCGCCACTCTTATGAACGCATGGGCGTATTGGACGTTTGCTTTAAAATTTTTTTGCTGCTGGCGGAACGTTATGGCTATCAGCTCGAGATTTTGCCCGGCAATACTTTTGCGACGGGGCAAATCGCCGTTGAGGGTTGGCAAGGCTTGGCCGTCGTCGATTCGCCGAATGCCATTACCAGCGCCACGGTGGCTTCTGAAACGTTGCAGGCGCTCGCGAAAAATGAAAAATCTTTTGTGATTTGGGACAATGCGTATGGCGAATTTGCCGGCGACGTGGTGCCGCAACAAATTCAGCAAAATGTGGTCATCGTTCGGACCTTTTCGAAATTTTATGGATTGGCCGGATTGCGCATCGGCTATTGCATTGCCGAAGAGGCGCTGGTCGCGGAAATGCTGGCGCGCAAAGACGCCTTCAACGTGAACAGCCTGGCGCAGGTGATGGCGCTGGAAGCGTTGCGCCGCCGCAAAGAATTTGAGGCGATTTGCGGCCGCCTGTTGGAATGCCGGCAAGCGCTGGTTGAGCGGCTGAAAAATTTCGGCTTTAAAACGCATGCGCCCGGCGGAAATTTTGTGCTGGCAACGCATCCTCAGCTTTCTGCGGAATGGCTGCAAAATGAGCTGATGCAACAACACATCGCCGTCCGCCGCTTCGCTAGCAAGCTCACCGCAAATCACATTCGAATTACGGTGCCGCCCATGGCAGATTTAGAGCGGCTAACTGTGGCGCTGGACAAAATCCTAAACATGAAAGTGTAATCATGCAAATCCAAGAGGCGGATCGGCGGGACTTTTTGGCAAAGCAAACTTGGAAACCCGATCTGCAAAATGAAGTATTGCCAACCAACGGTTTCAGCGCGCACACGGCCGATATTTTTAACTCCGCCATTGCCGCGTCTGCGATTGCCGCATTGTTCGATCTCGGTTTATTCGATGAGTTGCAACAAAGCGAAGCGATTCGTTTGCAGGAGTTTTGTGAGAAGCGCGAATTGCATCAGCCCGCCATACTGATGTTGCTGTACACACTGGCATGTTTTGATATTGTCACGTTAAGTCCAGCGCAAGATCTCGTGCGCCCGGGCAAGGCTTTCGCCGAGACCTGCCGGGACAAAGGCTACTTTCTCTGGCTTGTGCGCGGTTACGGCTACTTGTGGCAAAACCTTTCCGATCTCGTCAAAAGCGGCAAGGGCAACTTCGATTCGGTGGGACGGGACGGCGGTTACATTGCCAAGGCCGGGCGGGATTACGGCGCGCAATTCGTCGACGTCTATTTTACAGAGATGCTCTATCAAATGCCTTTCAAAGTTGCGGCGGATTTGGGTTGCGGCAGCGCAATGCGGTTGATCAATCTCGCCAAACAAAACCCGGCGTTTCATGGTATCGGCATCGACATCAACGACGGCGCGGTCCAGCTCGCGCAAGGCGCGATTACTGCCGCCAATTTGCAAGATCGCCTCACCGTGGTTCACGCCGATGCGGGCCGTTTGCAAGCGCAGCCGGAATTTGCCGAAGTCGAAGTGCTCTTTTGTTTTTTCATGGCGCACGATTTGTGGCCGCGCGCGAATTGTTTGAAAGTGTTGCAGCAAATTCGTTCCGTATTCCCGCGCCTCAAACGCTTTCTTCTAAGCGATACGTATCGCGCCGATTTGCCGGCCTCACGCCACGTTCCCATTTTCACGCTCGGCTTCGAAGTGACGCATGCGGTGATGGGGCAATACATTCCCTCCGTCGCCGAATGGATGGAGTTGTTCGCCGAAGCCGGCTGGAATTGTGTTGAACGCCGGGAGATTGGCATTCCCTTCAGCGCGATCTTTGATTTGCGCTAAAATGCCAGCGGCCATGACATAAATGATGAATAAAAAATGACCAGCAACCAGCAACCCACAACCAGCAAACAGACGTCTGGCTTTCGCCTTTCCCCGCTGCAAAAGCATTTGTGGCTGCAGCAACAGGAGAATAGTCTGCCCTACAACGCGCTGATGATGATTCGCCTCGAGGGCAAAGTTGATTTCGAAATTTTAGAAGCAGCGGTTGCGGACGTCGCCAACCGGCATGAAATTCTGCGCACCACGTTTCAACGGCTGCCGGGAATGGCGCTGCCCGTGCAAGTGATATCAGATCGGCGCGTGAAAATTTTTCGGCGCTCTGATTTAACGCAGTTGCCGGCGGCGCAACACGCGAGCACTGTTGCAGCAGTTTTTCAAGAAGGCAAAAACACCGCCTTTGATTTTGAAAATGGCCCGCTCCTTCATCTTTCATTCACGACGCTTTCCCCCACGCAGCATCTGTTGCTTGTCGCTCTGCCGTCTCTCTGTGCGGACGCCGTTTCGCTTGAAAATCTTGCGCGTGAAATCAGCCGGGCATACGAAGCGCAGCGGCGTCACGAATCCTATCGCGACGGCGTGATGCAATACGCCGATATTGCCGAATGGCAAAATGAGTTGCTCGAGGCTGCCGAAGGGGAGCACGGCCGGGCGTTTTGGCGCGAACAAGATTTCAAAAATTTGCTGCACGTGCCGCTGCCGTTTGAAAAACACGCCGGCGACGATTTGAAGTTTGCGCCGCACGAAGTCGCGCTGGCGCTGCCGCCGAATTTGACCGCAAAAGTCGCAACGCTGGCGGAGCAGCAAAAAACCTCGCCGGCCCATTTCCTGTTGGCGTGTTATCAAATCTTGTGTTGGCGATTGACCGGCGAAGAAAATATTTTGATCGGCGTCAACGCGCCGGGACGCAAATACGAAGAGTTGCAAGAAGCTTTGGGCTTGTTCGCCAAATATTTGCCGGTATCCGGCCTGGTGCAGGCGCAGGCGCGCTTTCAAGAAGTCTTGGCGGGCATTCATGCCACCGTGGAAAAAGTCAATGAATGGCAGGAGTTTTTTAGTTGGGAAAAAATGAACGGCACCACCTCGCCGTTCTGCGCGCTGTGTTTTGATTATGCCGACACGACGGCGCCCATTTCCGCTGCGGGAGTGACGTTCGCAATTCAACAGAAGTATGTTTGCGCCGACCGTTTCAAAATCAGGCTGGCATGTGCGAGGGACGCGGAGTCGTTGCGGCTAACGTTTCATTACGATGCCAATCATTATTGCGCGGAAGACTTGCAACGCTTTGCTGAGCAATTCCAGGCGTTGTTGGAAAGCGCGGCGGCCAAGCCGGAAGCGCTTGTCAGCGAGTTGAATATTCTGCCGCGGGCCGAGCGGCAATATCTGCTTTATGATTTCAACAATACGCAAACTGCTTATCCGACCGACCGGTGCATCCATCATGTCATCGAAGAACAGGCGCGCCAAACGCCGGACAGCGTGGCGGTAATTTTCAACGAACAGGCTTTGACTTACGGCGAGCTGAATGCGCGCGCGAATCAATTGGCGCACTATCTGCGCGCGCGGGGAGTCGGCCCGGACGTACTGGTTGGCATTTGCGTCGAGCGTTCGTTGGAAATGATCATCGGCATGTTGGGAATTCTCAAAGCTGGTGGCGCGTACTTGCCGCTGGACCCGGCGTATCCGCCGGAACGCTTGCGCCTCATGCTCGAAGACACGCAAGCGCCAGTGCTGTTGACCAAACAATTTACAATTGACAATTACGAATTGTCCATCGTCAATTCCAGCTTGCAAGTGATCTGCCTCGACACCGGCTGGGATATGATCGCCCAAGAAAGCCGGGACAATCCCGTCACCGAGGTGATTCCAGAAAATCTCGTTTATATCATTTACACCTCAGGCTCGACCGGCAAGCCGAAAGGCGTGGTTATCTCGCATCAGGATTTAATCATCTCGAATATGGCGCGGATTGCTTATTTCAAGCAGCCGGTGCACAAATTTTTGTTGCTCTCTTCGCTGTCGTTCGACAGTTCGGTGGTCGGAATTTTTTGGACGATGTGCGAAGGCGGCGCGCTGTTTTTAGTTCCGGAAGGTTTGCAACAGAACGTGCCCGAGTTGGCCGAGATCATCGAGAAAAACCAAATCTCGCATTTGTTAACGCTGCCTTCATTTTACGCGCTGATTTTGGAGTATGCCGAAGCGCGGCAATTGCATTGTCTCGAAACCGCGATCGTGGCTGGCGAGGCATGCCCCAAAAAAATGGTCGATCAGCATAAAGGCCTCCTCAAACACACGGCGCTGTTCAGCGAATATGGCGCGACGGAAACCACGGTGTTCAGCAGCGTTTATGATTGTCTCGAGCAAACCTTGAATCTCGCGCCGGTCGGCGATCCGATTGCCAACGCGCAGATGTATGTTCTCGACGCGCACCAACAACCACAGCCCGTCGGCGTGCCGGGAGAAGTTTATTTTGGCGGCGACGCGCTGTCAAAAGGTTATTGGCGCCGTCCGGATTTGACCGCGGAAAAATTCATTCCCCATCCGTTCAGTTCGACGCCGGGCGCCCGTTTGTATAAGTCCGGCGATCTGGCGCGGCATCTGCCCAATGGCGACATTGAGTTTCTCGGGCGCATCGACAATCAAGTGAAGATCCGCGGTTTTCGCATCGAGCTGGAAGAAATTGAAGCCGTGCTGTCGCAACATCCGGCGGTGCGGGAAGTTGCGGTGGAAGCGCGCGAAGTGGCGCCGGGCAGCAAACGTTTGGTGGCCTATCTCGCTGCGGCGAAAAATTCTTCTGCGGCAAGCAGTGAATGGCGCCGGTTCCTGTCCGAGCGTTTGCCGGATTACATGGTGCCTGCCACTTTTGTGGTGATGGAAAGTTTGCCGAAAAATCCCAACGGCAAAATTGATCGCCGCGCCTTGCCTGATCCCGGTCCGGAGCGCCCCGATTTGGAAGAGAATTTTGTCGCTCCACAATCAGCGCTTGAAAAGAAGCTCGCTGAAATTTGGGCGACTGTTCTCCGGCTGGAAAAAGTCGGCGTGCATGACAATTTCTTCGAATTGGGCGGCGATTCGATTTTGAGCATTCAAATCATTTCGAAGGCCAAGCAAGCCGGTTTGCACATCACGCCGCTGCAAATTTTTCAACATCAAACCATTGCGGAGCTGGCGCAAGTGGCGGGCGCGCAGCGCGCCACAAACGCGGAGCAAGGGCTGGTGAGCGGTGATTTGCCGTTGACGCCGATTCAGTGTTGGTTTTTTGAAAAGAACCTGCCGCATCCGGATCATTGGAATGTGTCGCTGCTGTTGGAAGTGCAGCGTGAAATCCCAGCGGCGCTTCTGCAGCAAGCGGCGCGGCATCTGCTCAATCATCACGATGCGTTGCGCATTCGTTTTTTGAATGAGCGGGATTGGCGGCAAAGTGTTTTGGGCGCAGAGCAAAGTGCGCCGGTCGATTGCGTCGATATTTCTTCATATAATGACGGCGAACAATTCGCTGCGATTGAAGAGAAGACAGCGGAGTTTCAGGCCATGCTGAATTTGGCGCACGGCCCATTGATGCGCTTCGTATTGTTTGACCGTGGCGCCGGACAGCGGCCGTATCTGCTGTGGGTGCTGCACCATCTCGTGTGTGACGTCGTTTCATGGCGCATTATGATCGAAGATTTGCAAATGGCGCTGGATCAGCTCGAACGCGGCGGAACCGTCCAGTTGCCGGCAAAAACCACTTCCTTCAAGCATTGGGCCGAGCGCTTGATTGGGCATGCGCAATCGGAGTCCGTCAAGAGCGAGTTGGATTACTGGCGCATGGCGCTGCCGGCGCCGCTTCCCGCGCTGCCCTTGGACTATCAAAATGAGAGGGCGGCGAATACGGAAGAATCGACGCGCGCTTATAAGGTTTTTCTCGCGCCCGAAGAAACGCGCGCGCTATTGCAGGAAGTTCCGAAAGCTTATAACACGCAAATCAACGAGGCGCTGGTAACGGCGCTGGCGCAGAGTTTTTGCCAATGGACCGGCGAGTCTGCGGTGTTGATCGACCTCGAGGGGCACGGTCGCGAAGAGATTTTTGCGGAAGTGGATTTGTCGCGGACGGTCGGCTGGTTTACGATTTTCTATCCGGTTTTGCTCAAAGTGGAACACGCCTGTCCGGGCGAAGCGTTGCGCGCGATTAAAGAACAATTGCGCCGCATTCCGAATCGCGGCCTCGGTTATAGCCTGCTGCGTTATGTGCACCGTGACCCGGCCCTCGCTGCGTTGCCGCCAGCGCCAATCAATTTCAACTATCTCGGGCAATTTGATCAAGTCCTACAGGAGTCTTCGCGCTTTCGTTTGGTGCAGGAGACCAACATTTTCGACCGCAGCCCGGCCGGCATGCGCAGCCATGTTTTGGAAATCGTCGGCAGCGTGATTCGCGGCAGCTTGCAAGTAGAGTGGTTTTACAGCGCGAATCTGCATCGCGCCGAGACTGTCGCCGCTTTGGCGCAGAGCTTTATGAAAAATTTGCGCGCCCTCATTCAACACTGCCAGGCGCCCGACGCCAAAGGCTTCACGCTGTCGGACTTCGCGGAATTTAGTTGGGATCAAAGCGATCTCGAAAATATTGCGGCTGCCATCAAGAAAGCGCAAGGGGAGAATTAGCGCGCGGCTTTACTCGAAGGAATAAACGTTATATGCGGTTGGAGAACGTCGAAGATATTTATCCTCTCGCGCCATTGCAGCAAGGCTTGCTGTTTCACAGCCTGTCGGCGCCGGAATCAGGTGTGTATTGCAATCAAGCGCTGTTTACGCTGCGCGGCAATTTGAAGGTGCCGGCATTCCAGCGCGCCTGGCAGCGCGTCGTGGAGCATCATCCGGTTCTGCGCAGCTCTTTTGTGTGGGACGGCGTGAAAGAGCCGGTGCAAGTGGTGAATCGCCGGGCCGAAGTTTCTTTGGTGCATCACGATTGGCGCCAAGAATCTGCGCAAACGCAGCTCGAGAATCTGGAAAAATTTTTTCGCGCCGATCTCGCACAAGGCTTCGATCTGACCAAAGCGCCGTTGCTGCGCGGTGCGCTGCTGCAAACTGCCGATGACCGCCACGAATTCTTGTGGAATTTCCATCATATTTTGATGGACGGCTGGAGCATGTTTCAAGTGCTCCATGAAGTCTTTGCACTATACGAGGCGTACACGCAAGGACGGGAATATCAACTCGTCCGGCCTCGGCCCTATCGTGATTATATCGCGTGGTTGCGCCGGCAATCCGCGGCGGCGGCCGAAGCGTTCTGGCGCAAATACCTTCGAGGTTTCACCGCGCCGACGCCGTTGGTGGTCGAGCGATTGGCGCAATCGAAAAAGAGCGAGGAATTCGCCTCGCAGTTGCTTGCGCTCTCCGCGGAAACCACGAGCGCGCTGGAAGCCATGGCGCAGAAATATCACCTGACTTTGAACACGCTCATGCAAAGCGCGTGGGCTTTGCTCTTGAGCCGTTACAGTGGCGAAGACGACGTCGTCTTCGGCGCCATTGTCTCGGGCCGCCCACCTGATCTCGCTGGTGTTGAAACGATGGTGGGTTTATTCATCAACACCTTGCCGGTGCGCGTGCAAATATCGCCGCGCGCAGCTTTGTTGGAGTGGTTGAAAAAGAATCAGGCGCAGCAGGCTGAAATGCGCCAGTATGAATACAGCTCGTTGAGCCATGTGCAGGGTTGGAGTGACGCGCCGCCTGGGTCCTCGCTCTTTGACAGCATCTTCATGTTTGAGAACTACCGCAAAGAGCGGCCCTTGGAAGAAATGAGCGCCTCTTTGCGAATCGACAATGCGCGGTGGTTCGAACGGCAGAATTATCCGCTTGCAGCCATCGCGATCCCTGGTATCGCGATACCCGGTATCGCGATCCCTGGCCGGCCAACCGTGTTGCGTTTGACTTATGATTGCCGCCGTTTTGCAAATGATACCATTGCGCGCATGTTGCGCCATTGGCAGACGCTGCTCGAAGGCATGGTCAGCAATCCCACGTGCTGCTTGTTTGAGTTGCCGCTTTTGACGCGCGAGGAAGAGCAGGAATTGCGCGTGACGTGGAATCGCACTTCCTTGCACTATTCGCGCGCAAAATGCGCCCATGAACTCTTTGAAGCGCAAGTGCAGCAGCGGCCCGACGCCATTGCGGTATCGCAGCAGGGCCGCGCATTGACCTACCGCGAATTAAATCGCCGCGCCAATCAATTGGCGGCGCATTTATCCCGGCGGTGCGGGATTGGGCCGGAAATTTTAGTTGGCATTTGCATGGAGCGCTCGCTGGAATCGGTAGTGGCTTGTTTGGCCGTTCTCAAAACCGGCGGCGCGTATCTGCCGCTTGACCCGGCGTATCCTCCGGAGCGTCTCGCGTTCATGTTGCAGGATGCGCAAGCGCCGGTGCTGTTGGCGAAACAATCGACAATTTCAAATTTTAAATTTTCAATTGAAAATTTAAAATTGATTTGCCTCGATACGGATTGGGCAGAGATTGCGAAAGAATCCGGTGAAACTTTCGGCAGCAGCGCGGCGCCGGAAAATCCAGCGTATGTGATTTACACTTCCGGTTCCACCGGAAAACCCAAAGGCGTGATGATTCCCCATTCCGGCCTGACCAATCTTTGCGCATGGCATCAACACGCTTATGAGATTACCGCGAGTGACCGCGCGACGCAAGTGGCGGCGCCGGCGTTTGACGCTTCGGTGTGGGAATTATGGCCGTATTTAACGGCGGGCGCAAGCGTGCATATTCCAGAGGAAGAAACGTTGGTGCATCCCGCCAAACTTTTGGAGTGGCTGGCGGCCGAAGCGATTACGATTTCCTTTATTCCGACGCCAATTGCTGAGGCAGTTTTGGAAGAGCCATTGCCAAAACATTTGGCTTTGCGTGCGCTGCTTGTTGGCGGCGACAAGCTGCATCGCCAGCCTCCGCAGAAGCTTCCTTTTATATTGGCAAACAATTACGGCCCAACGGAAAACACCGTGGTCACGACGTGGACACCGGTCGCCACGGGCGAAGTCTCCGCAGCAGCACCGCCGATTGGCAAGCCGGTGTCGAACACGCAAGTTTATATCCTCGATCGCCATCTGCAACCGGTTCCGGTCGGGGTTCCCGGCGAGCTGCACATTAGCGGCGAGAGTTTGGCGCGCGGTTATCTGAACCGGCCGGAGTTGACCGCGGAGAAGTTTATCCCGAATCCGTTCGTGATGCATGGAGCATGGAGCATGGAGCGAGCGTTTGACACTCCACGCTCCACGCCCTCCGCTCTCCGCCTCTACACGACCGGCGACCTCGTGCGCTATCTGCCGGACGGCAATATTGAATTTCTCGGCCGCATAGATCATCAAGTGAAAATCCGCGGCAATCGCATCGAGTTGGGTGAAATTGAATCCGCATTGTTGCAGCATCGCGCCGTGCGCGAGGTGGTATGCGTCGTTAGTGACGAGGCAGGCGGCAACAAGCGTTTGCTCGCGTACGTCGTCGCGCATCAAAACTTTTCGCTCGTGAGCAGTGAGCTGCGCAGTTTTCTCAAAGAGAAGCTGCCGGATTATATGATGCCGTCGGCTTTTGTCTTGCTCAACGCGCTGCCGTTGACCCCAAATGGCAAAGTCGATCGGCAAGCGTTGCCGGCGCCAGATTCCGCGCGGCCGGAGTCGGGAGAAGCATTCGTTGCGCCCGGCACGCCATTGGAAAAAACGCTCGCCGAAATTTGGGCGGAGGTTCTCCGGCTGGAAAAAGTCGGCGTGCGCGACAACTTTTTCGAGCTGGGCGGCGATTCAATCTTGACGATTCAGATTATTTCGCGGGCGAATCGCGCCGGCCTCAAGATCACGCCGAAGCAGCTTTTTTCGCATCCTACCATTGCCGAGTTGGTTGAGGTGGTGGGCGCGGCACAGACTGATGAGAGCGAGCAGGGCTTGCTCGCCGGTTCGTTGCCATTGACGCCCATTCAACAGTGGTTTTTTGAGCGGAACCTCATCGCGCCGCAGCATTGGAACATGGCGATGCGTCTCGAAGCGGCGGACGCTTTGCAGCCAGCATTGCTGCAACAAGCCGTGCAAACATTGCTGGCGCATCATGATGCGCTGCGCCTTCGCTTTGTTAAAACCGAATCCGGCTGGCAACAAAGCTACGCCGAGCTTGAGGACGCCGCAATCCCGTTTGTGCACGTCGATCTATCGTCATTGTCGGCCGGAGAGCAAAAAGCTGCTATCGCAGCCAAAGCTGCCGAGTTACAGGCGAGCCTCGATTTGTCAAAAGGGCCGTTGCTGCGAGTGGCGCTGTTTGATGGCGGCGCCAATCAGCCGGGTGTTGTGCTCATCGTCATTCATCACCTCGTCGTCGATGGCGTCTCATGGCGAATTTTGTTGGAAGATTTACAGAGTGTTTATCAACAGCTCAGCCGCGGCGAGGAGATTCAACTTCCACGCAAAACCACTTCGTTCAAGCAGTGGGCGCGGCGTTTGACTGAACACGCGCAATCTGAAAAGCTGCAAAGCGAAGCAGATTTTTGGCGGAATCAAACACAACCGCTTCGCGCTCACGGTGAAGTTGCCGGCATACCGGTTGATTTCAGCAATGGCCGGAGCGCCAATACCATGGCTTCGGCGCGCACGATTTCGGTTTCGCTCAACGCGGCTGAAACGCAAGCCTTGTTGCAGGAAGTTCCCAAGGCTTATCGCACGCAAATCGACGAAGTCTTGCTCACGGCGTTGGTGCAAACATTCTCGCGCTGGACGGGAGAGCCGTCTCTGCTGATCAACTTGGAAGGCCACGGCCGCGAAGATATTTTGGACGGCGTGGATTTGTCGCGGACAGCCGGTTGGTTCACGACCATATTCCCGATGCGTTTGCAATTGGAAAACACCGCCGCGGCCGGCGAGGCGTTGAAGGAAATCAAAGAACAGCTTCGCCGGATTCCCAATCGCGGCATCGGCTTTGGCTTGCTGCGTTACCTGTGCCGGAACAAAGCCGTCGTGGAGAAATTGCGTTCGTTGCCGCAACCGGAAGTGAGCTTCAACTATTTGGGGCAATTCGATCAAGTCTTGCCGGCCTCGGCGCCGTTCAAAATCGCGCAAGGCGATTCCGGGCCGGTTTGCAATCCTCAAGCGCAACGCCACCACGTGTTGGAGATTACCGGCATGATTTTGCAAAATTGCTTGCAGGTCGAGTGGATGTACAGCGAGAAGGTGCATCGGCAGGCAACGATTGAAACGCTGGCGCAAAATTTTCTGGCGGCATTGCGCGCTTTGATCGCGCAGGGCCAAAGCCCGCAAAGCGAGGCGGGCTATACGCCTTCCGATTTTCCCGGCGCGAAGTTGAGCCAAAAAGATTTGGACAAATTGCTGGGAAAAATTCGGCAGCCGGTGAAATGATTCAAGGATGATTTTAAAGTCAAGGAGAATGAAACATGCGAGCAAAAATTTTTTGCTGCACTTTATTGGTGATGGCGCTGGGCGCATTGCCGCGGGCTTACGGTCAACATGATATTTGTTTGCCGGCAGACATTCCGGCGTCTTCATTGGATTGCGCGTTTAACGTTAAGCCGCTCACGTTGGCGCCGTTGACCAACGGCCAGCCTTATATCTCGCCAACGGACCGCACGCACACGCCGTATGCCACTTATTTGTATTCCAATTCCAATGTCATGCCCGCGCCGCATCGCGCCAGCGGCGAGGCCATTGCCGCGGCCATACAACCGTTGAACACCAAGGGTGAAGTTGACGCCGCGAACGGCAAAATCGTTGTCGTCGTCGAAGGCATATCGAATACGTTTTATGAATTCAACACGTTTATCAATTCTTTTTTTGTAAAGAATCCGGCGGTAAATCCGCAAGTGGAGATGATCAATCTGGCCGAGCCTGGCTGCAATTTGCTTTGCTGGCTCCGCAAGGGCGTCGGCAGCGTGGATCCGCAAGTGCAAATCGTGATCATGAAACACAGCAACAACACGCCGCAGGAGGCGGATGGCACGCCGCGATTTCCGCAAGGGCCGTTTACCACCGCGGCCAGCAAAAGATTTCCTTATCATGCCGATACCACTAGCGGCATGTTGAGAACCAGAGTGCTGAATCTCAAAAAGAAATATCCCAACTTGAAATTGCTTTACCTCACCAGCCGCTGTTACGGTGGTTGGACCTGCGCACCCTCGGCCAATGGTTACAGCGAGCCGGTGGCGTTTGAGGAAGGTTTTTCGACCAAATGGCTTATCGACGGCCAAATATCGGGGAAGGATCCGGAGCTTGCTTTTGAAGGGCCGAGTGCCAAAGCGCCGTGGATGGCATGGGGGCCGTATATTTGGGATCCCACCTGGACGCGCGATATGTTCAGCGACGGCGTGCATCCCTGCACCTCCGGCGGACAAGTGATCGTCGCGGAAAAATGGTACAATTTCTTGATGCAAGACAGCACGGCGCGAATATGGTTTCGGGATAATGTTGTTCCCACTGCGCCGGCGAATGTAACGCCGAAAGTTATCAGCACGAGCCAGATCGATCTTGCGTGGGAGCCGGCAACCGATAATTCCGGCAGCGTCAAATATAAAATCTATCGCAACGGCGCTCTGCAGCAGACCACGGCAAATACCACGTATGCGGACACCGGCTTGAATCCGGCAACGCTTTATTGTTATACGGTGAGCGCGATTGACTCGGCGGGCAACGAATCCTCTAAAAGCTCGCAAGCTTGCGCCACGACGGCCACTACCGGCGTTGCGAGCCATGAATCCGGTCCGTTGGAATATAAACTTTTTCAAAATCATCCCAACCCGCTGCGCCCTGAAACCGAGATTCGTTTTCAGCTTCCGGGCGCGAGCCGGGTCGTCATTAAAATCTACAACAGTGTCGGTATCGAAATTCGAACATTGCTGCAGGCGTCTTTTGCCGCCGGCTCTCACAGTGTTCGCTGGGACGGGAAAGATGACCGAGGCAATCCGCTGGCAAATGGGATTTATCTTTATCAACTGCGCGCGGGGAATTTTTCCCAAACGAAGCGGATGACGTTGCTGCGTTAAGGCGTTCGGGCCGTCAATAATTACGCGTTTGAAGTAGAGGAATTTGAAGCTTCATTCATGATGAAAGATATCGAAGACATTTACGAGCTTTCGCCGTTGCAGCAAGGCATGCTGTTCGACAGCTTGTCGGAAGAAAACGCCGGCTTGTATGTGTATCAAATGAGCTATGCCTTGCACGGCAATTTGAACGTCGCGGCCTTTGAGCGAGCGTGGCAGCAGATTGTGTTGCGGCATCAAATTCTGCGCGCTTCCTTTCATTGGGAAGGTTTGGAAAAGCCGGTGCAGGTGATTCATCCGCAGGCGGCGCTGCCCTTTCGCGTGCATGATTGGCGCGCTTTGCCGGAGGCCGAGCAGCAACGGCGTTTGGCGGCCTGCATTCAAGAGAAGCAGCAGCGCGGCTTTGATTTCACGCAGCCGCCATTGCTGCAGATCGACCTCTTTCGCCGCGCCGAAAATGTCCACCAATTTGTTTGGAGCTTTCATCATCTGCTGCTCGATGCGTGGTCGACTTCGTTGCTGCTGAAAGAAGCGCTCGATTTTTATCACGCGTTCGGCAACGGGGCGTCTCTTCAACTCAAGCGGCCGCGCTCGTATCGCGAGTATCTCGATTGGTATCAGCAGCAGGATTTCAACGGCGTGGAAAAATTTTGGCGCAACGAGCTGAAAGGCTTGACCACGCCGACGCCGCTGGTCGTTGGAAAATTGCAGCCCAACACGCGCGGCCCGGTGGTGCATTATGACGAGCTGCATTTGAAATTAGCCGCGCCGGAGACTGCGGCATTGCGCGCTTTTGCGCAGCAGCAACAATTGACGCTGAACACGTTGTTTCAGGGCGCGTGGGCTTTGCTGCTTTCGCGTTACAGCGGCGCAAACGATGTGCTGTTTGGCAATATTGTTTCCGGACGTTCCATTCCGCTGCCCGGCGTCGAAACCATGATCGGCTTGTTCGTCAATCTCTTGCCGGCGCGCGTGCTAATTGATCCGGCGGAACAACTTGTTGCCTGGCTGAAAAAACTGCAGGCCAAACAAGTCGAAATGCGGCAATACGAATTCAGTCCGCTCGTGCAAGTAAAAAAATGGAGCGAGCTGCCCGCGGGCCTGCCGATGTTCGAAAGCATTTTAATTTTCGAAAATTGGTTCGGCGATTTTGCGTTGCGAAGCGAAAATGGCGCGCTGCAAGTTCGCGACATGGCGGGATTTCAAAAGGGCCTCGGCCATCCCATTGCGGTTGCCATCGAGCCGCGCGAGGAAATTACCATTTCGATCAATTATGATCGCGAGCGGTTCGAGGCCGCAACCATTCAGCGCCTGCTTGGGCATTATCACACGTTGTTAAAAAGCCTCGTCGCAATGCCCGCGGCTCGTCTTGCCGATCTACCCATGCTGGCGGCGACCGAGCGCCGGCAAATGCTGGTGACGTGGAACGAAACGCAAACCAGTTATCCGCCGGAACCGTGCCTGCACGAGATGTTCGAAGCGCAAGCCGCGCAAACGCCGGACGCGGTTGCCATCGTTTTTGAAGATCAGCAAATCACTTTTCGTGAATTGGATCGTCGCGCCAATCAACTCGCGCAATATCTGCAAAAACTCGGCATCGGGCCCGAAGTCTTGGTGGGAATTTACGTCGAGCGTTCGCTCGAAATGTTTATCGCCGTGCTCGGCGTGCTCAAAGCCGGCGGCGCGTACGTGCCGCTCGATCCGATGTATCCACCCGAGCGCGTGACCTACGCGCTGCAAGAAGCGCAAGTGGCCGTTTTGCTCACGCAATCGAAGCTTGAAGATGGAGGATTGAAGATCGAAGATGGCGATCATCGATCCTCGATCATCAATCCTCGAATTACGATCTGTTTGGACACCGACTGGCCGATGATCGCCGCGATGAGCGCAGCAAAGCCGGCGACGCAGGTCACGCCGCAGAATTTGGCTTATGTGATTTTCACTTCCGGCTCAACCGGCAAGCCCAAAGGCGTCGCGATTATTCATCAAGCCTTGGTGAATTTGATGAATGCGATGCGCCAACAACCCGGGTTGAATGAAACGGAAGTTATGCCGGCGTTGGCGACATTGTCTTTTGATATGTCGGTGCCGGAAGTTTATCTGCCGCTCGTCACCGGCGCGCGCCTCGTTTTGGCCGGCCGCGACACGGCAATGGACGGCCGCAAACTCATGACGGCCATCGTCGAAACCGGCACGAATGTGATTCACGCCACGCCGGCCACTTGGCGCCTGCTTATCGAAAGCGGCTGGCAGGGCCATCCGAATTTGAAAATGATTTGCGGCGCCGAGCCGATGCCGCCGGATTTGCCGCAGCTTTTGTTCAAACGCGGCGCTTCGTTGTGGAATATGTATGGCCCAACCGAGACCACGGTGTGGTCGACGTTTTGTCAAATCATTCCCGACGACGAAGTGATACCCGTCGGCCGCCCGCTGGCCAATACCCAAGTTTATCTTTGCGATGACGGTTTGCAGCCCGTTCCCATCGGTGTGCCGGGAAATTTGTACATCGCCGGCGACGGCTTGGCGCGCGGCTATTTCAAGCGCCCAGACTTGACCGCGGAGAAGTTCGTTCCGAATCCTTTTGTCAATTTCATTCCCCCCTTGAGGGGGGCCGGGGGGGTGTCATCCACGGCTTTGGCGATTGCAGACGGTCGTGAGTTGCAGCGCGACGCAATGAACTTGCATGAAATGAGCATCGTAGATAACACCCCTCTAACCCCCCTCAAGGGGGGAATTATTGATGTCATTCAGAAGGAATCTTTTTATGCGCTGGGCGCTCCTCCCGGTTCTGAAGAAGATTCTTTCAGAATGACAAGCCTGGGGGGCGCGCGCATGTATGACACCGGCGATTTGGCCAGATATTTTGCCGATGGCCGGATCGAGTGTTTGGGACGCGGTGATCATCAAGTGAAGTTGCGCGGTTTCCGCATCGAACTGGGTGAGATCGAAGCGGTTTGCGCACAACATCCGGCGGTCGAGCAAGTCATCGTTGTGGCGCGCGAAGACGAACCGGGCAACAAGCGTCTCGTCGCTTATCTCGTCGCGCGCGCTAGTGCCAACAAGCAATTGTCAGCATCCAGCAACCAGCATCCAGTAACCAGCAACGAGCTGCGGCAATTTTTGAAAACGAAACTGCCCGATTACATGGTGCCCTCGGCGTTTGTTTTTCTCCATGAATTGCCGCGCAACCCGAACGGCAAAATCGATCGCAAACGGCTGCCGGCGCCCGAGGCGAATGGCTATGCGAGCAGCGAAACTTTTGTCGCGCCGCAAACCGAAGTGGAGCGACAATTGGCGGAGATTTGGGCGAAAGTGCTCGGCGTCGGCAGAGTCGGACGCTATGACAATTTCTTTGAGCTGGGCGGGCATTCATTGTTGGCGATGCAAGTCAGCTCGCGCGTGTTGGAAGCTTTTCAAATCGAATTGCCCGTGCGCCGCGTTTTCGAGTCGCCGGCATTGGCGGAGCTTGCCGCAGTTATCGAGCAACGCCAGCAGGCGCTGACTGCAAAAGACGAAAAGAAACTGCCGGCGATCACTCGTCGCGCGACCAACGAGGCGTTGCCGCTTTCCTTTGCGCAGCAACGGCTGTGGTTCCTCGACCGTTTCGAGCCGGGCGCCGTGATTTACAACATTCCACTCGTGATGCGCATATTGGGCAAACTCGATATCGCCGCCGTGGAATGGAGCCTCAATGAAATCGTCCGGCGCCATGAAGCGCTGCGGACTACTTTTGGCGCAGTTGCCGGACAGCCCATCCAACTCGTCGCCAGCGCATCGCACATGCCGCTTGAAATCGTGTCGTTGCAAACGTTGCCCAAGCCGCAGCGGGAAGCCGAAGCGCGCCGGCTGGCCACGCAAGAAACCAAGCGGCCATTCGATTTGGAAAAAGGCCCGTTGCTGCGAACGACTCTGCTCCGCATGGACGCAACGGAAAATGTGCTGATTCTAACCGTGCATCACATCGTGTTCGACGGCTGGTCGTTGGAAATGTTCATGCGCGAGCTGAAAGCGCTGTACGAAGCTTGCACCGCCGGCAAACCTTCGCCGCTCCCCGAATTGGCCATTCAATACGCCGACTTTGCCATTTGGCAACGCCAGTGGCTTCAAGGCGAAGCGCTGTCGTTGCAATTGAATTATTGGAAGCAGCAACTGGCGGACATGTCGCCGGTATTGGAACTGCCCACCGATCGTCCGCGTCCGGCGATGCAAAGTTTTCGCGGCGCCGCTAGAACTTTTTTGTTCTCCAAAAATTTTTCCGAGTCGCTGCTGCATTTAAGCCAGCGCGAGGGCGCGACCCTGTTTATGACTTTGCTGGCGGCGTTCAAAGTTTTGCTCCATCGCTATTCCGGGCAGCGCGACATTGCCGTTGGCACGCCGGTGGCGAATCGCAACCACCCGGAGATCGAGAGCTTGATCGGGTTCTTCGTCAACACGCTGGTGTTGCGCACCGAGATGAGCGACAACCCCAGCTTTCGCGAATTGCTGGGGCGCGTGCGCCAAGTCACGTTGGGCGCGTATGATCACCAAGAGCTTCCTTTCGAGAAGCTCGTCGAGGAATTGCAATTGCCGCGCGACTTGAGCCGCTCGCCGCTGGTGCAAGCCATGTTCAGTTTGCAGAGCGTGCCCAATCAATCCGTGGCCGTGTCGGGACTGAGGTTCAACCGCCTCCAGATCGAGCATGGCACAGCCATGTTTGATTTGAGTCTTTTTTTCTGGAAAAAAGAAGACGGCCTCATTGGCGTGCTGGAATATAACACTGACCTGTTTGACGCGGACACGATCGGCCGCATGATCGGGCATTACGAGACTTTGCTCAAAAGCCTCGTCGCTAATCCGCAGCAACGCCTGCATGATCTACCGTTGTTGACAGCAACGGAGCGCCAGCAATTATTGGTTGATTGGAACGCCACACAAAAGGATTATGCGCGCGAGTTGTGTTGGCATGAGCTTTTTGAAGCGCAAGCCGCGCGCACACCGGACGCGGTGGCGGTGGTTTTTGAAAATAAGCAACTGACGTACGGCGAATTGAATGCGCGCGCGAATCAGTTGGCGCATTATCTGTCCGAACACTGCGGCGTTGGGCCGGAGGTGCTGGTGGGCCTGTGCATGGAACGCTCGGTCGAAATGTTGGTGGGCTTGCTCGGCATTCTCAAAGCCGGCGGCGCATATGTGCCACTCGATCCGGCGTATCCGCTCGAGCGCATCGCTTATGTGTTGAAGGACGCGGCAGTGCCGGTGTTGCTCACGCAAAATTCGACAATTTTAAATTTTAAATCTTCAATTGAAAATTTGGAATTGATTTGTCTGGATACGGATTGGAAAATCATCTCTGCCGAGAGCACGGCCAATTGTGCGATTGAAGTCGCACCAGAGAATTTAGCTTATGCAATCTACACTTCCGGTTCGACCGGCCGGCCAAAAGGCGTGGGCATCTCGCACCGAGCATTGGTGAATTTTTTGGATTCAATGCGCGACACGCCGGGCTTGCATGCCGACGATACGCTGCTCGCGGTCACGACGCTGTCGTTCGACATTGCGGGGTTGGAACTGTATCTGCCGCTGCTGGTGGGCGGGCGCGTGGTGTTGGCGAGCCGCGAAACGGCCAGCGATGGCAAGGCGTTGACGGCGGCGTTGGAAGAATGCCACGTGACGGTGATGCAGGCGACCCCGGCGACGTGGCGGCTGTTGCTTGAAAGTGGCTGGCCCGGCAAGCCCGACTTGAAAATTCTCTGCGGCGGCGAAGCATTGCCACGGGAATTGGCGAATCAATTGTTGGATCGCAGCGCGGCCTTGTGGAACATGTATGGCCCGACCGAAACGACGATCTGGTCGACGCTGCACCGCGTCGAAACACGCGCGGGCTTGCTTTCCATCGGCAGGCCGATTGCGAACACGCAAGTTTATTTGTTGGATCGACATTTACAAATCGTTCCGGTTGGCGTGCATGGCGAATTGTGCCTCGGCGGCGCGGGCTTGGCGCGCGGTTATCTCAACCGTCCGGAGTTAACGGCGGAGAAATTTATTCCGAATGCAGACGGTGAGCGAATTTACAAAACCGGCGATGTGGCGCGCTATCTTGCCAACGGCCAGATTGAATGTCTGGGCCGCATCGATCATCAAGTCAAAATTCGCGGATTTCGCATCGAGTTGGGCGAGGTCGAGGCGGTATGCGCGCAGCATCCGGCGATTGCGCAAGTGGCGGTGGTGGCGCGCGAAGATGAGGCAAACGACAAGCGCTTGGTCGCTTATGTGGTCTCGCAAAGCGAGCTCGCCGCAAGCGCGCTGCGGCAATTTATGAAAACGAAACTGCCGGATTACATGATACCGTCGGCGTTTGTTTTTCTCGATGAATTGCCACTCACGCCGAACGGCAAAATTGATCGGCGCGCATTGCCGAAGCCGGAAGCCGCGCAGCGACACAGTGAAAACACTTTTGTCGCGCCACGCACGCTCGTGGAAAGAGAGCTGGCTGCGATCTGGAGCAACGTGCTGAAAGTTGAAAAGGTCGGCGTCCACGACAACTTCTTCGAGCTTGGCGGGCACTCGCTTTTGGCGATTCAAATCGTCTCGCGCATTCGCGCGGTTTTCAACATCGAAGTGCCGCTGCGCAGCTTGTTCGAAGCGCAGACCGTGGCGGAAGTGGCGATGGTGCTCGGCCAGATTCAGCTTGCGCGCGAAGAGAGCGCGGAAGTGGAAAAGATGCTGGCCGAATTGGAGCAACTTTCCGAAGCAGAAGCGGAGGCGTTGTTGAACTAAAAAAAACACTTGCAAAGGGTGAAAAATATTCGCAAGGTGCGCTTCATGTTTTTCTTTGCAGCGCTTCACGTACGGCGCACCGCGGCTCGGCCTCATGCGAGCTCCCGTTTCCCTCCTCCAATACTTCCCGACCACACCCTCTCGGGAAAGATATTGCGCCAAGAACAAGGACTGTGAGTTTCATTCAATGTTGTGAATATATCCAATAGTGCGTTTCTTGTTGAGCTCAAAGCAGCTTTTGCTTTTGTGGTACCCGTTTTTTCTTTGGAACCGGTGGGTGGAGAGAGGCTGCAGCTTAGTGCTTTTGCTTATGGCGTCAGTCTCGTGGGAAGTGTAACATAACAGGCAACGGACCCAAATCAAAAGGAGGTGCACCAAATCCACAAGTGTTTCCACGGTGAGCGCTTGAAAATGTTCAAGCAAATCACAAGCAACTTCCTTTCTCTTCACAACATCTCATTCAAGGAGGATGTAATGAGACGAGCTAGTCTGATTTTTGTGGTCATGTTGTTGGGAGCGTCATTAGCATGGGCGCAAACCGCCCCCGTGGTCAAGATTATCAAACCCACCAAAATGGATGTCTCTGCACCATTGCGCGAGATGGTGAAAAAATCCCAATTGCGCGCGAATCTACAAGGACAAGAACGGGAAATCCCCAATCTTCTTTCCTCCTCGAGCAGTAAACGCAGCTCAAAGACCGGCGAGGATTTGAACCTGCCGGATCCCTTGCTGCAACAGCAGCCGATCAACAGCGCGAATGCGCCGACCGTCGGTTTGAATTTCGCCGGTGCCAGCAACAACGACAATCAATCCGTCGTCGGCTTCAAAGTCGCGCCTCCGGATCCTAATATGGACGTCGGCCCCAATCACATCGTGCAGACTATCAACTTGGTGACGACGATTTGGGACAAGTCTGGGAACGTGCTCGAAGCGCCGTTTGCGACCAGTGATTTCTGGGACGGTTTTGGCGGAGACTGCGAGTTTAACAACGACGGCGATCCGATCGTGCTCTACGATCACTTGGCCGATCGCTGGGTGATCAGCCAGTTTGTGTTCTCCACGGATCAGTGCGTTTGTGTTTCGCAAGGATCGGATCCGACGGGCTCTTATTATCGGTATCAATTCAATACGCCGGGCAATGACTATCCTAAAATGGGCGTGATGGGCGATGCCTATTACATGACCATTAGAAATTTCAGCGGCGCTTTCAACATGGATGTTGCGGCATTAGATCGCACGAGAATGCTGTCCGGGCAGTCGGCCACGATTCAGATTTTTGATTTGTCCACCCTCAATCCGGATGTCGAAGGCTATATCCCCGCGGATTTGGACGGCCCCGCGCCTCCGGCCGGAACGCCCGGCTTCATCGTTGGCCACAACGGAGGCGTTTCCTTGGTCCACAACGAGCTTGAAGTTTATAAACTCGACGTGGATTTCACCACGCCCGGCAATTCCAGCTTGAGCTTGGCGAGCACGGTTCCGGTGACGCAATTTGATTTGAACATCAGCACGGTTCCGCAACCCAGCCCCGGCGGCGGCTTGGATGCGCTGGCGCAATTCACCATGCACCGCGCCACCATCCGCGATTTTGGCAATGGCTCGAATTTCAGAATGGTGCTGGCGCACACCGTCGATGCCAACGGCGCCAATCGCGCCGGCGTGCGTTGGTATGAAATCAGAGACAATACGCGCACCGGCAATAGCTGGACACTCTTCCAGGAAGGCACGTTCTCGCCGGATGCCACGCACCGTTGGATGCCAAGCATCGCAATGAATGCCAACGGCGATATCGGCTTGTCCTATACTGCTTCGAGTAGCTCGACTTTTCCATCAATTCGCGCAACCGGTCGCGCGGCCAGCGATCCGCTGGGCACGTTGCAGTCCGAAGTCACGATTGTGGCGGGCACGGGTTCGCAGACCGGCACGAGCCGTTGGGGCGATTATTCCGCGCTGGCCGTCGATCCTTCCAACAACACGACGTTCGTTGGAAACCACGAATACGTTATCACCACCGGCAGCTTCAATTGGTGGACGAGAATTTTTTCCTTCGATGTAACGCCACCGGGTCCCACGCCGCCGACGATTACCTCGACGCCCAATACTTCCGCCTTTGTGGGCGTGCCTTATTCGTATGACGCGGACAACACCGTCAATGTCAGCGGCACTCCGCCGATTACTTTTTCCTTTACCGGCCCGGTCGGCTTTGACGTTAATGCCACAACCGGCGTGGTCTCATGGACGCCCTCAACGAGCGGATCGTTTCCGGTTTCCATCACCGCCACGAATGCGCAGGGTTTTAACACGCAAAATTTCACGATCAACGTGACGACCTTTGCCGCGCGCATCAATGCCGGCGGCTCGAATTATACCGATGGCGGCGGCGACTTGTTTGTGGCGGATCAAGCCTACAGCAGCGGCAGTTTCGGTTTCATCGGCGGCGCGGCCAATACTTTTACAAATGCGATCGGCAATACCACCGATGACGTTTTGTATCAATCCCTGCGGCGCACTTCTACAACCAGCTCCTTCTCTTATGATTTTGACGTGCCGGCAGCCGGAAATTATAACGTCACGCTGCACCTCGTGGCGCCCGCGGCGGGCACTGGCAATTTTATCATGGATGTTTTGGCCGAAGGCGGAGTCGTCTTCAACGACCTGAACATCAATGCGGAAGCGGGTGGCACGTTCACGGCGTTGGTCAAAAATTTTGCGGTCAATGTGACCGATGGCCGCTTGGATTTGGATTTCGTGCGGGTCAGCAAGCAAGCGCTGGTGTGCGCCATTGAAGTTGAGGAAGGCACGCCGCCGCCGCCAGCTCCTGAAGTCGACGTAACGCCCTTGAGCGTCAACTTTGGCTCCGTTCAAGTCGGCCAGTTTGCCGATCAGAACGTGACGATCAACAACACCGGCAACGCAACGTTGACGGTGAGCGCGTTGAATGTCACGAACGGCGTGTTCGCTTTGGTCAGCCCGCCAAGTTTGCCGTTGAACATTCCCGCAAGCGGCAACCAGGTTCTCACCGTGCGCTTCACGCCCGCGGCCACAGGCACGGAGAACGGCAATCTCGCAGTCGTGAGCAACGATGCGGATGAGCCGACCGTGAATGTTGCGCTCACCGGCCAGGGCACGAATCCGCCCGGACCGCAAACGTTTCGCATCAACTCCGGCGGTTCGAACTACACCGACGGCGGCGGCGATTTGTTCGTCACGGATCAAGCGTATAGCAGCGGCAGTTATGGTTACATCGGCGGCATCACCAGCTTGTTCAGCAACGCCATTGGCGGCACCACGGACGATCCTCTGTATCAAGACATGCGCCGCACCAGCAACACCGCCAGCTCCTTCTCTTATGATTTTGACGTTGCCGCCTCCGGAAATTATGACGTGACTTTGCACCTCATGGCGCCGACATTTGGCGCCGGCAACTTTATCATGGATGTCGTGGCTGAAGGCGTCACCGTCTTCAACGATCTCGACATCAATTCCGAAGCCGGCGGCACGTTCATCGCGTTGGTGAAGAATTTCTCCGTAAGTGTCACCGACGGCCGGTTGGATTTGGATTTCATCCGCGTCAACAAAGCGGCATTGGTGTGCGCGATTGAAGTAGTTGAAGCCGCAGCGCCGGGTTTTGCGAAGAACGATCCGAACCACGGCGAGATGCTGGCAAACATGCCGCAGGACTTCCAGCTTCATCAAAACCACCCGAATCCCTTTAATCCGAGCACGGACATTCGCTTCGACTTGCCGAAGGCCATGGACGTGCAGCTCACGATCTACAACACACTCGGCGAAACCGTACGCACGCTCGTGCGGAACTATCACGAAGCGGGCAGCTATACGGTGCGCTGGGACGGTCGCCTGTCTTCCGGCGTGCGCGCACCTTCCGGCATTTATATTTATCGCTTGGAAGGCAACGGCGTGAGCCTCGTGCGGAAGATGACGCTGCTTCAATAAAGTCGTTTGTCATTAGTCATTGGTCATATGAGTCACTGTACCGCTAGGCAATGGCTCAATGACCAATGACGATGAATGACCCAATGACATTAACCTCACACAGATTGCAATATGCGTTCATTCAAAGCGATTATTTTTTTACTCCTGTGTACGTCCGTTGTTTGCCTTTATACGACGGCTTGCAAGCAGACTTCGGAGGCGGAACACACACTCTCGACGCCGGCGGTTTTTGATGTCGCCGGCTCGGATGCCAAAGCCGTAGCTCTGGCCGATTCTGTGATTGCGGCATGCGGCGGGCTGGAAAATTGGGAGAAGACCCGTTTCATCAAATGGACCTGCTTGGGAAAAAGACTCAACGTGTGGGATAAGCAGACCGGCAACGTGCGCATCGAGTCGCGGGCGTCGCTGGTGCTGATGAATCTGCATACGAAGAAGGGCCGCGCGTGGAAAGGCAGCGCGGAATTGACCGACCCGGCGGAGTTGCAAAGGGCCATGGATTACGGTTACGAAGCGTGGATCAACGATTCGTATTGGCTGCTGCTGCCCTTCAAACTGAAGGATGGCGGCGTGACGCTGAAATATCTGGGTGAGGGCCTCACGGAAGCAGGCCGTCCGGCGGATATGTTGAGCCTGACCTTCAAAAACGTGGGCGTGACGCCCAACAACAAGTATCACGTTTATGTTGATAAAGAAACCCGGCTGCTCACGCAATGGTCCTATTTCATGGATGCTCCGGATGAGCACCCGCGCTTCACAACGCCGTGGGCGAACTATCAACGATATGGCCGAATTCTGCTTTCCGACGACCGCGGCCAAAAGAAGCATTCCGGGCTCGCGGTATTTGATGAGCTGCCCGCCTACGTGTTTGAAAGCCCGGACCTCGTGGATTGGGAGAAGCTGCCGCAAAGCCTTGCGACGCATATCGCAAATCCATAACGCGATCCCCAAAGCCGCGCTGGAAACAAAAGCAAAACGGGACACGGATTTTTTTGAAACAATTCCGTGTCCGCGTCTCAAACTTTTTGTTCTCTTTTCAAGCAACGAACCCAAGCAAAAGGAGGCGAATAAAAGACTTCGGCTCAATCCACCGTGAGCGCTTGCAGACCTGCAAGCGAATCACCAATAGTTTTATTCCGCTCCATAGCATCTCATTCAAGGAGGATATGATGAGACGAGCTATTCTGCATTTTGCAGTCATGTTGTTAAGTGCATCACTGGCGTGGGCGCAAACCGGAAGGGTGGTCAAAATTATCAAACCCACCAAAATGGATGTTTCCGCGCCGCTGAGCGAGATGGTGAAGAAGTCCCAGGCGCTCGCGAAGTTTAGCGGGCAGGAACGCGAGATTCCCAACATCTTCAGCTCCAGTAGCAAGCGCAGCTCGAAGCAGGGGCCGGAGTTGAACACTCCCGATCCTCTTTTGCAGCAACAGCCGATCGGCGGAGCGAACGCGGTAACGGTCGCTTTGAATTTCGCCGGCGGCAGCAACACGGATAATCAAAACGTGGTGGGCGGCCGAGTCGCGCCGCCGGATCCGAACATGGACGTCGGCCCCAACCATATCGTGCAGACCATTAACCTGATTACGACGATTTGGAACAAGTCCGGCGTTGTGCAGGAAGGGCCTTTTGCCACGAGCGATCTGTGGGCTGGTTTCGGCGGCCCGTGCGAGTTGAACAATGACGGCGATCCCATTGTGCTGTATGATCACCTGGCCGATCGCTGGCTCATCAGCCAGTTTGTATTCTCGACCGATGAGTGCGTTTGCGTCTCTACCGGATCGGACCCGACGGGCAGCTACTATCGCTATCAATTCTCCACGCCGGGCAATGACTATCCTAAATTGGGCGTGATGAGTGACGCTTATTACGCCACCTTCCGGAATTTTAGCGTTAGTTTCAGTATGGATGCCGCGGCCATGGATCGCGCCAAAATGCTGGTCGGCGATCCTTCGGCCACGATTCAGATTTTTAATTTGTCCGCCCTCAATCCTGATGTTGAAGGTTACATTCCAACGGATTTGGACGGCCCCGCGCCTCCGGCCGGAACGCCCGGCTTCATCGTGGGCCATAACGGCGGCCCGACGTTGGTGCATAATGAGCTTGAGGTTTACAAACTGGACGTCGACTTTGCCACTCCCAGCAATTCCAGCCTGAGCCTCGCGAGCACGATCCCGGTGTCGTCATTCGATTTGACGGTAAGCACCGTTCCGCAACCCAGCACCACGATCAAATTGGATGCGTTGGCGAATTTTACCATGCACCGCGCCACCATTCGCGATTTTGGCTCGGGCCAGAATTTCAGAATGGCTTTAACGCACACGGTCGACGTCGGCTCCAACCGCGCCGGCGTGCGCTGGTATGAAGTGCGGGACAACACGCGCACCGGCAATTCTTGGACGCTCTATCAGCAAGGCACGTTTTCGCCGGACGCCGGCACACACCGTTTCATGCCCAGCATCGCGATGAATGCCAACGGCGACATTGGCTTGTCTTACACGGCTTCGAGCAGCTCGGTCTTTCCCTCCATTCGCGCGACCGGGCGCTTGGCAACCGATCCGCTCAACACCATGCAATCGGAAACGACCGTGATTGCGGGCACCGGCTCGCAAACCGGCACCGGACGTTGGGGCGATTACTCTTCGCTCTCCGTCGATCCTTCCAACGGCACCACGTTCGTTGGCAATCACGAGTACGTGATCACCACGGGTTCGTTCAATTGGTGGACGCGGATTTTTTCATTTGATGTCACGAGCGGCGGAGGCGGCGGTTGGCAGACCATCACCTATGATGATTTCGAAAGCGGCATGGGCAGCTATACCGACGGCGGAAGCGACATGTCGCGTTACACCGGCAGCACGCATGCGCATCAACCCGTTGCGGCCGCGGACATTCAAGACAATAGCGGCACGGCCTCGTCGTTCTATCACACCGGAAGCTACAACGTGAGCGGCTTCACCACGCTGGAAGTCAATTTTTGGTTCAAGATGGTGAGCATGGAATCGGGCGAGGACTTCTGGCTGCAATATTTCAACGGCTCAACGTGGCAAACCGTGGCCACATTCGCGCGCGGCGGCACCTACGCGAATGGCACGTTCTACAATGCGAACGTCACGCTCTCGAACGGCACATACACCTTCCCTACCAACGCCAAGCTGCGGTTCATGTGTGACGCGAGCGACAACAATGACGACGTTTACATCGACGAGATCCTGTTCCGAGGAACGACGGGTAGCGCGGCATTGGCAAAGGGCGGCAACACTTTGAGCGCCGTTGCTGGAACGGCGCCAGAAGATTTTCAACTGCACCAAAACTATCCCAACCCCTTCAATCCCAGCACGCGCATTCGCTTCGATCTGCCGCAGGCCGCGGACGTGAAGCTCGTCATCTTCAACACGCTCGGCGAAGAAGTGCGCACTCTCGTGCAGCGTTATTATGAGGCCGGCAGCCACGAAGTCGAGTGGGATGGCCGTCTCGCCTCCGGCACACGCGCGCCCTCCGGGCTTTATATTTATCGTCTGGAAGGCCAGGGCTTGAAGCTGGTGAGAAAGATGACACTGTTGCAATAAGGCCATTGGTTGTTGGGTCATTAGATGTTTTGCGTCTTCGTTGTTGGTCATTAGTCATTGCCCATTGCCCATTGCCATTATCCTTACATTCGTTGAAAGAAAATGGCGCAATGACTAGTGACCCAATAACGAGAAATTCAGAAGTACCAATTGTCGTATCACAGAACTGCACCTCGACAATCCATCTTTGCTTTGGCATCATGAGCGATATTGTTGACAAATATTCCCATCTTTCTCCCGCCAAGCGCGCCCTGCTCACTCAGCGGCTGCTGAAAAAGAATGGTGAGCAAGCTTCTCGACACGAACCCATTCCGCGTCGCAACGGCAACGGAGCTTTGCCGCTTTCCTATGCGCAGGAGCGTTTGTGGCTGCTCGAGCAACTTGAGCCGGGCACGCACGCCTATAACCTTCCGCTCGCGGCGCGCATAACGGGTGCGCTCGATCAAGAAGCTTTCGTGCAGAGCCTGCGTGAAATCCAACGCCGCCACGAAATTTTGCGCACGGTTTTCGAACAGGTGGAGGGCAAGCCGGTGCAGATCGTTTGCGAGAAGATTGTTCCCGCCTTCGAGATTATCGATCTCAGCGCTCGCGCTGCCGCCGAACGCGAAGCCGAAGTTTTTCGACTCGCCCAAGAAGAGGGGCGCTATGCTTTTGATTTAAGCCGCGGACCGTTGTTCCGCGGCAAGCTGTTGCGCGTTTCGCAAGAGGAGCATGTGTTGCTGCTCGGCATGCACCACCTTGTCGCCGACGGTTGGTCCGTGGAGCTTATCGGACAAGAGTTGGCGGCGCTTTACCATGCGTTCGCGCAGCGCAAAAGCTCGCCGCTGCCCGAGTTTCCGATTCAATATGCCGACTATGCGTTGTGGCAACGGTCCCACCTGGCGGAGCTTGAGCAGCATGTTGCATATTGGAGGAACAAGCTCGCGGGCGCGCCCCCGTTTTTGGAGTTGCCCACGGACCGGTTGCGGCCGGCCACGCCCTCGTATGCCGGCGGCCTCGAGTTGTTTCGTTTGCCCGCAGAATTATCGCACGAGCTTCTGGCTTTGAGCCGGCGCGAAAATGTGACCGTATTCATGCTGCTCTTGGCCGCGTTTCAAGTGTTGCTCGCGCGTTATTCCGGCCAGGAGGATCTCGTGCTCGGCACGCCGATCGCCAATCGCAACCGGCCGGAATTGGAAAAACTCATTGGCTTTTTCGTCAACACGCTGGTGTTGCGCACCAGCCTGGAAGGCAATCCGACCTTCCGCGAGCTGCTGCACCGCGTGCGCGAAACCACATTGGAAGCATACGGGCATCAAGAGCTTCCCTTTGAAAAAATCGTCGAAGAGCTGCAGCCGGTGCGCAATCTCAGTTACTCGCCAATCTTTCAAGTGATGTTCATCCTGCAGCCGCCTTCCGCGCCGGCGCCCTTTGAGCGGATCAAAATCACGCCGATGCCCATTCACAACGGCACGGCCAAATTCGATTTGCTGCTCAATATGGCTAATTTGCCCGAAGGCTTTGCGGGCGCTTTCGAATATGGCACCGATCTTTTCGAAGCCGCGACCATCAAACGCATGGCCGGACATTTTCAGCGCCTGCTGCAAGGCATTGTAGAAAATCCCGCGCAGCGCATTGCCGGCTTGCCGATTTTGACCGAACACGAGCGCGCGCAAATGCTGGTCGAATGGAATAACACCGCGCGCGCTTATCCCGAGGAAAAATGTTTTCATGAGCTATTCGAAGCGCAGGCCGAGCGCACGCCCGAAGCGGTTGCCGTCGTTTGTGACGAGCAACAACTCACCTATCGCGAGCTGAATCGCCGGGCCAATCAACTTGCGCACTATCTTGTGCGGCGCTGCGGAATCGGCGCGGAAACGCTGGTCGGCCTGTGCGTCGAACGCTCGCTCGAGATGATGATCGGCTTGTTGGGCATTATGAAGGCCGGCGCTGCCTACGTGCCGCTCGATCCGAACTATCCGCAAGAGCGCATTGTATACGTTTTGCAAGATGCACAAGCGCCCCTCCTGATCACGCAAAGCGCGACGCTGTCAAATTTTGAATTTTCATTTGAAAATATCAAAGCGCTTTGCCTCGACACGGAATGGAAAAACGTTGCCAAAGAAGACGCGAGCAATGCCAATGTCGCGCTCGCCCCGGAAAATCTCGCCTACGCCATTTACACTTCCGGCTCAACCGGCAAGCCCAAAGGCGTGGGCATTCCGCATCGCGCGCTCACAAATTTTTTGGCTGCGATGCGGGCGCGCCCTGGTTTGACGGAACAAGATATACTTCTCGCGGTGACGACGCTCTCCTTCGACATTGCGGGTTTGGAGCTTTATCTGCCCCTCCTGCAAGGCGCGCGTGTTGTGCTCGCGCAGCGCGAAGCTGCGGCCGAGGGGCGCCATTTGATTAAAGCGCTCGCGGCTTCGAATGCCACCCTCATGCAAGCCACGCCGGCGACGTGGCACATGCTCATCGCAGCCGGTTGGCAGGGCGCTGCACACTTGAAAGCGTTATGCGGCGGCGAAGCTCTGCCCCGCGAGCTGGCGCATGCCTTATTGCAACGTTGTGCGGCAGTCTGGAACATGTACGGCCCGACGGAGACCACGATTTGGTCCGCGGTGCATCAGCTCGCTGCGCATGAAGCATTGATCAACATCGGCAAGCCCATTGCCAATACACAAATTTATGTTGCCGATCGCCATCAACAAGCCGTGCCAATCGGCGTGCACGGCGAGTTGCTCATCGGCGGCGACGGGCTCGCACGCGGCTATCTCAATCGCCCGGATTTGACCGCGGAGAAGTTTGTTCCGAATCCGTTTGTTGTCAGCACAATTCCCCCCTTGATGGGGGCCAGGGGGGTGTCATTCGCCGCGTTGGATAATGCACATAGCCATGCGTTACAACCCGACGCGCCGAGCTTGCACGAAATGAACGCAAACGGGAACGCCCCCGTCCCCACCCTCGAACGGGGAATCGGTGTGGGCGCGCGCCTTTACAGAACCGGCGACCTCGCGCGGTATCTGCCGAACGGAAACGTGGATTGTCTCGGCCGCAGCGATCATCAAATCAAGCTGCGTGGTTTTCGCATCGAGTTGGGCGAGGTTGAAGCCCTTTGCGCGCAGCATCCGAGCATTGCGCAGGCCGTGGCTATTGTGCGTGAAGATGTGCCGGGTGACAAACGCTTGGTCGCTTATCTCGTTGCGCGCTCCGGTGTCAGTGATCAGTTATCAGTACTCAGTAATCAGTCGCCGGCGGCAAATGGCCCGCAAGGAGCAACGAGCAACCAGCTACCAGCTACCAGCAACGAGTTGCGCGCTTTTCTGCTTAAACACCTGCCGGAATACATGGTGCCCTCGGTGTTCGTGTTTATGGACGCACTACCTGCGACGCCGAACGGAAAGGTTGATCGCAAAGCTTTGCCGCCGCCCGCGCAGGAAGTATTTGCTGCGGAAAAAGATTTTGTGGCGCCGCGCAATTCCGTCGAGCAATTGCTCGCAGAAATTTGGGTGGAGGTGCTTGGGCTTACGCGCGTGAGTGTGCTTGACAATTTTTTCGAGTTGGGCGGGCATTCGCTGCTGGCCGTGCGTTTGTTTTTGGAGATCGAGCGCAGCTTTCATCGCAGTCTTCCGCTCGCGAGCATCTTTAAAGCGCCGACCATCAAACAACTCGCAGCCATGATTTGCGACGCGGAAGCGCTACCCTCAACCGGTTGTTTGGTTGCGCTGCAGGAAGAGGGCAAGCAACCGCCGCTCTTCTGCGTTTCGGGCTTGGAGGGCCACACCTTCAACTTCCGCCAGCTCGCGCGCCATCTGGGCAACGAGCAGCCCATGTACGGCTTGCAATATCCGGGCTTGGAAGGCCGGGAGCAGCCGTTGGAAACCGTGGAGGCAATTGCGGCGGAGTTCATTCACCATATTCGCGGCGTGCAGCCGCACGGGCCTTATCATCTCATCGGGCTTTGTTTTGGCGGTTTGGTGGTTTATGAAATCGCACAGCAATTGGCGCGGCTGGGCGAGCGCACCGCGTTGCTCGCATTAATCGATGCGTTCGCACCCGAAGGCCTCGCCGGCTCTTCGAGGCTGCACTTGCTGAAGTTTTCCGCGCGGCGTTTCAACCGGCTCGATAAAAACGGCAAGCTTGAATTTCTCAAAGCCCGCGCGCCTTGGTTACGGCGCTGGCTCAAAAGAACGAACGACGCCGCGCAACGCCACGGCGAGACTTCGCTCGCGGATTGGATCGCAGCCGTGCAAAGCGCCAATATCGCCGCGCAATCGCGTTATCATCCTCAGCCCTATGCCGGCCGCGTCGTGCTCTTCCATCCCACCAAAAGAGGCGAAGGCTGGGAGCACTTGCAGCTCGCGCCGGACCACGGCTGGGGCAAGCTTGCGCGCGGCGGCGTGGAGGTGCATGCGATCAGCGGCTATCACAACAAAATGTTCCGTGAGCCGAAAGTGGGGCGTTTGGCGAAAAAGCTCGCCGCGTATTTGAACGAAAAGAAGCCGAGACAAGAAGTGACTGAGGCTGAAACCTTCGACGCCATGATGGCAACGGCAAGCTGACACGAACAGGAGCATCTTATGAACGATCTCAACGTTTGCCTCACCGGTTTGCCGCGCGCGGGCACGACGCTGATGTGCCAATTGCTGAACAAGCTGCCGGACACGCTCGCGCTGCATGAGCCGATGAAATCTTCCGCGTTTTCTAAAGCGAAAAAAGCCGGTGCTGTGTGCGAGGCGGTCGAGGCTTTCTTCCGGGAAACGCGCGCTTCCGTGGCGGGCACAAACACTTTTGTTGCAAAAAAGAACGGCGGGCAGAGAAGAGAAAAAGTCTTGCGCCGGCAATTGCACAACCCGTTCACGTTGTGCCTCAAACATCCCGCGGCGTTTACCGCGCTGCTGCCGGAGTTGGCGCCGCGCTTTCGTTGCTATGCCATCATTCGGAATCCGCTTTCCGTGCTCGGCTCGTGGAATCACGTCGCGATGTCCGTGAACCAGGGCCACAGCCCGGTTGCTGAAGTTTTAAGCCCCGAGTTGTCGCAACGGCTCGTGCGTGTGCCGGACAAAACCGAGCGCCAATTCGTGCTGCTCTCGTGGTACTTCGAACAATACGCGCTCTTTCTTTCCGGCGAACAACTCGTTCGGTATGAAGACCTGATCGCCTCGGGCGGAAAAATTCTGCGCGGCGTTTCCGCTTCCGCAGAAAAGCTCGCCGAGCCCTTGAAGAATCGCAACCGCAAAAAACGTTACGGCGGTGAATTGATGCAAGAGTTGGGCGAGAAATTATTGCGGAGCGAAGGCGTGTATTGGCAGTTCTATTCGAAAGAGAGCGTGGAAGCCGTGTTACAGCAGCCCATTGTTTCAAAGTGAAAGCGCCGACTCGTGCTCAAAATTCTCTTCACACGCCGCTTTCGAAAAACGTTTGGCAGCCATCTGCGCACCTCCGGCACGCACCTCAAAGTGCGCGATTATTTTATGCATTGTCTGCAGCATCCGCAGCTCGAACCGTATTTGTATTTTACACCGGATTCGGAATTTGAAGACAGCGAAGTGTGGATGGAAGTGCCGCGCGTGCGCATCGTGCGCGAGCTTGCCCTCGATAACTACGACGCGCTCTTTTTGACCGGCAGAGACTGGAAGCTGCTGCCTAAAACTTACAAAGGCATGCTGATCATCAACCTCTTGCAATCGCTTGAGCAATGTGAAGCGCAGCATTGGGTGTTTCGCTATTTGAAAAAACCGGCGTATCGCATCTGCGTGAGCCGTGAAATTCTGGAGGCCATTCGTCAGCATGTTGCCACGCCGGCC
This sequence comes from bacterium, assembly GCA_037444905.1. Taxonomy (GTDB): domain Bacteria; phylum Zhuqueibacterota; class Zhuqueibacteria; order Zhuqueibacterales; family Zhuqueibacteraceae; genus JABWAN01. The sequence goes on from JBBILN010000013.1 coordinate 40,146, forward strand.
GTGTTGATTCGCAACGGCATTCCATTGGAGCTCTTTCAACCCGCGCTGGAAAAGCAAGCCGGTTCGATTCTCATCTGGGCGCGCAAACAGCCGGACTTGGGTGAAAAATTGTATCACACGCTGCGTGCTCGCGGTCGCGAAGTCATGATTCTGCGCGATTATATTCCGCGTGCACAGTTCGCGCGCTCCTTGTCAAGGAGTGATATATTCGTGTGTTTGCCGCAAGCCCAAGAGGGCTTCTATCTTCCGGCGCTCGAAGGCATGGCGAGCGGCTGCGCGGTGGTGTGCGCCGATGCCGTGGGCAATCGTGAGTTTTGCGTGCACGGCCAAACCTGTTTGATGCCTGTACACGACGATTACGACGATCATTTACATATGATCGAACAGTTGCTCGTGGAGCGCGAGCTGAAAGAACAGCTTCAGCAACAAGGCCGGACTTTGTCGCAAGCCTATTCTTTGGAAAACGAGCGCAAACAGTTTTACCGTTTTGTGGATGAATTTATTTTGCAGTGAATCGTCATGAATATTCTCGGCATTTCGGCTTTTTATCACGACAGTGCGGCGTGCCTTGTGCGCGATGGCGAGATTGTCGCCGCGGCGCAGGAAGAACGCTTCACGCGCAAGAAGCACGACTTCAATTTTCCCAAGCACGCGATCGACTATTGTCTCCATGCAGGCAAGCTCGAGGCCTCGCAGTTGGATTATGTCGCGTTCTATGACAAGCCCTTCATCAAGTTCGAGCGTTTGCTCATAACGTATCTCGCGTACGCGCCGGCGGGCTTGCGCTCGTTCATCATGGCTATGCCCTTGTGGCTCAAGAGCAAGTTGTGGATGAAAGAATATATCGCAAAAGAATTGCAGTTTGCCGGCAAAGTGATTTTTCCGGAGCACCATGAATCGCACGCGGCTTCGGCATTTTTCCCCTCACCCTTCAAAGCAGCGGCGTTTCTCACCATGGACGGCGTGGGCGAATGGGCCACGGCGAGCTACGGGATCGGCCGCGATCATGAAGTAGAAATCCTCGGCGAGCTGCACTTTCCGCATTCGCTGGGCTTGCTCTATTCTGCGTTCACATATTTCACCGGCTTCAAAGTCAATTCCGGCGAATACAAACTCATGGGGCTTGCGCCCTATGGCGAGCCGAAGTACGCGGATGTGATCATGCACGAGCTGCTTGATCTCAAAGCCGACGGCTCGTTCCGCATGAACATGAAATATTTCAACTATTGCGCGGGTTTGACCATGACCAATGCGCGCTTCGCAAAGTTGTTCGGTGGCCCGGCGCGTCAACCCGAATCCCAACTCACACAGCGCGAGATGGATTTGGCGGCTTCGATTCAAGCTGTGACCGAGGAAATTATGTTGCGCATGGCGCGGCACGTCCATCGCGAAACGGGCATGAAACAGCTCGTGCTCGCGGGCGGCGTGGCTTTGAATTGCGTGGGCAACGGCCGCATTCTGCGCGAAGGCCCGTTCGATGATATTTGGATTCAGCCCGCAGCCGGCGATGCCGGCGGAGCGCTCGGCTGCGCGTTGTACACATGGCATCGCTATTTGGGCAAGACGCGTGTGCTCTACTCGAACGGTCGGGACACGCAACGCGGCTCATATCTCGGCCCGGAATTCGACAATGCCGAGATCGAAAACTTTCTCGCCGCGCACAACGTGCCGGCTTTGAAGCTGAGCGAGGCAGAATTAGTTGCCAAAGTAGCGGAGCTGATTGCGGAAGAAAACGTCATCGGCTGGTTTCAAGGCCGCATGGAATTTGGCCCGCGCGCTTTGGGCGGTCGCAGCATTCTCGGCGACGCGCGCTCGCCCAAAATGCAATCCGTGATGAATCTCAAAATAAAATATCGCGAGAGCTTCCGTCCCTTCGCGCCCGCGGTGCTGCACGAAGAGGTTGCGAATTATTTCATGCTCGATCGCGAAAGCCCGTACATGCTGCTCGTCGCGCCGGTGCTGGAAAAATGGCGCACGCCGATCAATGGCCCCCTCGGCGAAGGTTTGGACAAGTTGAAAGCCGTGCGCTCGCAATTGCCCGCGATCACGCACGTGGATTATTCCGCGCGCATTCAAACCGTGCATCCCGAGGATCATCCGCTTTTTTACAGATTGCTCAAAGCCTTTCACGCGAAGACGGGCTGCCCGGTGATCATCAACACCTCGTTCAACGTGCGCGGTGAGCCGATCGTGTGCACGCCGGAGCATGCCTATACGTGCTTCATGCGCACGCAGATGGATTATCTGGTGCTGGGCAATTTTCTGCTGGCGAAAAAAGAGCAAAAAGCTTTGGTGCACGACGTCGATTGGCAGAAAGAGTATGAATTAGACTGAGGCAAGGTCACTACAACGGCCAGCCGGCAGCATCTAGTTCTTGTCACTGGAAGAACCTTCTCTAGCGCTGGGTGCGCCTCTTAAGGACGAACCGCAACCCAAACTTTGCTAAACTTGAAAAGTCTAGTAAAGTTTGGTTTCTCTGCACAGCACGCACAATTGATAGACTAATGACGAATCCATGCTGCGCGAAGAATTTAAAAGCATTCCCATGACCGACCGGGACGTGCGCAAGTTCGGCGTCACCATCGGCATCGTCTTGTTGCTCGTCGCCGCTTTTATGTTTTGGAAGAATAAGCCGAGCGCTCTTTATTTCGCAATTGCCGCTCCCGCTTTTGCGGGGCTCGCGTGGTCGCTGCCCAGCCTCGTGCGGCCGCTCTATCGCGGTTGGATGGCGCTCGCCGTGGTCATGGGCTTCGTCATGACGCGCGTAATTTTGACGGTATTATTCTATGGCTTGTTCACGCCGATCGCGCTGGCCATGAAACTGCTGCGCAAAGATCCGCTGCACGAACGCTTCGACAAACAAGCTGAATCGTATTGGTTGAAACGCGAGCGACACACATACGAGCCGCAATCATCGGAAAGAATGTTTTAGGCATGCTCATTGTAAACTACCACAATGTGCTCGAGCATGCGCCGAGCGCGCTCAATGCCCGGTTGCGCAAAGAGTGGGACACGCAAGCAGAATTTGACCGGCAAATCGCGGAGCTGGCGGCGCGTTTCGAGATCGTGCCTTTGCAAGCCATTGTCACTGCCATTCAGAACGGCGAGCAGCTTGACGGCGTGTGCGCAATTACCTTTGACGATGGCTGTTTCGGCGCTTACCAATATGGCAAGCCCGTGCTTGATCGTTACCGTGCGACTGCGACGTTTTTCATCATCACGCAGCGCGTGCGCGGAACTCCGGCGGCATGCCCGGGTTATTTCGACCGCATCGAAGCATTGCTGGCGTTGACCACGCAAGCGCGTTTGGATCTGAGCGGTTTCAACTTCGGCGCGTTTTCTTTGCAGGAAGATGAAGACAAGCTCGCCTTTTATAAAATTTTCCGGCGCCGCATCAAAATCACGCCCGCCGAGATGAAAGCGCGAATCGACGCGAGCATTCACGAACAGCTCCAAGTTTCAGAAGCAATGCTTGCAGAGTATCTGCGCCATGAAGCTTATCAAATGATGAGCTGGGAGGAGATTAAAGACTTGCAGCGCAACGGTCATGAAATCGGCGGACACACGCGCACGCATCCGGCATTGAGCCAAATCGACGCGGCAGAATTGGACAACGAAATTTACGGCTGCCATGCAGATTTGCAGGAACGCCTCGGCGCGCGCGAATTTCCGTTCGCGTATCCCTTCGGCAAGCCCAAGCATATTTCCGATGCGGCGATTGCGATGGTGCAACGCGCCGGGTTTTCCTGCGCCGTAACGATGAAGGACGGCGTGAACACCCCCACGACCAATCTGTTCAAGCTGCGGCGCGTGAGCTTCGAGGCCCTAAAAAATGGGAAAGCCGGATTTGAGCAAAATTAGCCGGACAGCCGCCACGGCCTTTTGTGCGCGAGGCAGGCATCTCCGAATGTCTTATGAAGACCAAAATTCTTTTTATCCGAAAATTCAAAAAGCCCTCCGGCGGGCAATTCAAAGTGCGCGACTATTTCCGGCATTGTTTGGCGCATCCGCAATTGGAGCCGCATCTCTATCTCATGCCGGACTCGGACGAGATGGAAGCGCGCTCGTTTTGGGATTTCGTGCCGAGCAGCAATATCGCCAACACGCTTGCGCCGGGAAATTATGATCTGCTCTTTCTGGCCGGCCGCGATTGGGAGTATGTGCCGGAGATTCCGCAGCACACGCGTGTGATCAATTATATTCAACACGTCAAACACGCGGAACGCGGAGATAAGCGCTTTCAATACTTGTCGAGACCGGCATGGCGCGTATGTGTGAGCGAGGAAGTCGCCGCGGCAATTGCGCCTTACGCCGCGGGTGAGATTCATGTGATCAAAAACGGCATTCCGCTGGAAATGTTTTCCATGACGCGCGATAAAGAAAAGGATTCGATATTCATTTGGGCGCGCAAAAATCCGGCGTTGGGACAGCGTCTCTTCGAGAAGCTGCAGGCCAGAGGCCTTCGCGTCGAGGTGCTGATCGATTTGATTCCACGCGAGGAGTTTGCGGCGCGTTTGCGCGCAAGCGAAATTTTTGTCGCATTGCCGCACGAAACCGAAGGATTTTATCTTCCCGCACTGGAAGCCATGGCCGCGGGCTGCGCCGTCGTGTGCTCGGATGCCATTGGCAATCGCGGCTTTTGCAAGCATGAAGACACATGCCTAATGCCGGCTTATGATGATGAAGCCGCGCACTCGCGAATGATCGAACGATTGCTGCACGAGCCGATTTTGCAGGAGACGCTGCGCCGCAATGGCAAAAATATGGCGCAAGAGTATGCGTTGGCGCGCGAACGTGAAGCGTTTTATCGCCTAGTGGATCGCCTGCTATCCATGAAAGCGCCATGAACAAACACGAGCATTGGCAGATTGCGCCCACCGCGCGGATGGAATTGCATACCCATGAAGTGCACGTGTGGCGCGCGTCTTTGGAGCAGCCGGAAGCAGTGTGCCGGAAATTGCAAGCCACGCTCTCTGCCGATGAATTTGAGCGCGCCGCGCGCTTCCAGTTTGAAAAGCATCGCCGGCGCTTCGTCGTTGCGCGCGGCGTGTTGCGCGACATTTTAGGACGCTACTTGGGAGTCGCCGCCACTGGAATCACATTCGAGTACGAGGCTCATGGCAAACCGAAGCTGGCTAGCGTGAATCATCCGGAAAATTTTTCTTTCAATCTTTCTCACGCCGAAGAGCTGGCCTTGTGCGCGGTCGTTCGCGGGCATGCGCTTGGCGTCGATGTGGAGCACGTTCATCCCATAAGCGACGCGGAGCAAATCGCGCGGCGTTTTTTTTCAGAGCGCGAGGCCGAGCAGTTTTGCGCCTTGCCGCAAGAGCACAGGCAAATCGCTTTCTTCAATTGCTGGACGCGCAAAGAGGCGTTTATCAAAGCGCTCGGCGAAGGTTTGTCGCATCCGCTAAACCGCTTCGAGGTTGCCTTTCTTCCCGGCGAGCTTGCGGCCTTGCTGCACACCCGGCCCGATCCTCAAGAAGCCGGGCGTTGGTCTATGTTTGCTTTCGAGCCTGCGACGGATTATGCCGGCGCGCTCGTCGTTGCCGGGAAAAATTTTGCAGTGAAGTATTGGCAATGGCAGGGATACGCGTTTGATTGAAGACCGTTTGAATCTCGCGCTCATCATGGGCTGCGCACGTTCCGGCACGAGCATTTTAGGCGAGCTGATCGGTGCTCATCCCGCCGTGCGCTACAAGCACGAAGCGCACTCGGTTTGGAACAAAGCGGGCTTGGGCGAGAATGACTCGCACCGTTTGACTGCGGAGCACGCCACGCCGAAAGTCCGGCGCAAAATTCGAAAACGCTTTGCCGAAGAAAAGGGGGAGGCCGCAATGTTCGTGGAGAAATGCCCACGCAGCGTGTTGCGCATTCCCTTCATTCAAGCTGTGTTTCCGGAAGCAAAGCTCATTCACATCGTTCGCGACGGGCGCGACGTGGCTTGTTCCATGTTGCCCGGCGTCGGCGGGGAAGAATGGAAGCATTTGAAGCCACCCAACTGGCAACAGCTCATGGCAGAGCAGCGCGGAATATTACGTTGCGCGCATGCTTGGCAGGCCGTGCTGGCGATCGCGCGGCAAGATCTCGCAGGGGTGGAGCATTTTGAAATTAGATATGAAGAGTTGTTGAAAGCGCCGGTAAGCCATGCGCGAGCGCTGCTGAAATTTTTAGAGCTGCCCGAGCATCCGTCCGTGTTCGAGTTCTGCGAAAAAATTCAAAATGAAACCACGGAGTCTTATCACGCCGAAAAGCAAGTGAAGTGGTTTCGGAATGATCATCGCGCGCGTGTGGGACGCTGGCGTGAGAATTTGACCGAGGCAGAAGCGCGTGAGGTGGAAGAATTGTTGCGCCCCACGCTCGCATTTTTGAAATACGAAGTTTAGTCGACTCGTATGAACAATTCTTTGCAGAGTCTGTTGCTGCCTTACGTACAGGCTCGTTTCGGCCCGCACGCGCAGCTCAACGAAGTGCAAAGCAATACGATCCGGCGCTCAGTGCAGAGCTTGCGACTGCAAGTGGAAGCTACGGAGGGCGCGCGCGCGGCAGAATGGCGCCTGGTCGGCAAGGCCATGGGCCACCCGCAACACGGTGAAAAGATTTTTCAGCTCATGCGCAGCTTGTGGAATTGCGGATTTGCGCGCGAGGCTGAGGATGGCATTTGCATTCCAGAGCCTTTAGGGTTCATGCCGGAATTGGGCATGCTGCTTATGGAAGAGGCGCCTGGCAGAAAAATTCGCAATCTGATTAACAGGGATGGCGACCCCGCGCATATGAAGCTGTTGGCGCGCACGCTTGCCAAGCTGCATCGTTGCCCGCGCGTGACGGAGAGACGCGCCAGGCTGGAAGATCAAATTCCGAACGCCCAGCAAGAGCTGGCTAAGGCGTTCCCAGGGCTCGCGGAAGCGATCAAGTATTGCGTGACAACTGTGCATGCGGTCACGCAGCATTTCAGCCTAGAGACCTCCACGCTCGTGCACGGCGATTTCCATTTGGCGCAAGTTCTTTTCGACGGCCAGAGAGCTTGGTTGCTGGATCTCGATGGCGTAAAGCTCGGCGACCCGGCCAGCGATTTGGGCAATGTTCTCGTTCTTTTGCATGGCAAGGAAGAACAGCTTGCCAACCTGCGCGAGTTGATGCAGGCGTTTTGGGAAGAGTACTTTGCGATCATGCCTGCCAGCATTGCAGGGCGCGTTCCACTTTACCTCGGTCTTGCGTTGTTGCGCCGTGCTTGCAAGATCTTTCGCGAGCAGACACCCGATGCGGAAAGTAGACTCGGGCAAATGGTGGCATTGGCCTCAGCTTGCATGCGTAGAGTGGCGGAGCCGAACCTCGGCAGCAAGATCAGCCATTTTTCCGAAATCGAATCTTTACTGTACGCGGAACCAACTGCTGCCATGGCGCAATGACCACAAATGCCCAGATGATCAACCGTTCCGCACAACTCCGCGACGACCCGGTCATCGTGCTCGGCATGCACCACTCCGGCACTTCGATTCTCGCGGAGATTCTGCATCGCAGCGGCGTGTTCATGCAAGCCAACATGCGCCATCACGAATCGAAGTTCTTCGTGGAAATCAACGATGAGCTGGTGCTGGGCGGCGGCGCGAATTGGGCGAAGCTGCCGATCATGCCGGTTGCGGAGGTGATGAGCAAGCTGGAAGCAGTTCGGCGCCGCGTCGCAAAGAAGGGATTGCAAAAATATTTGGCCGCGGGCTACGACGGCGGTTCACGCTGGGGCTTCAAAGACCCGCGCACGTGCGTAACGCTGCCGCTGTATTTGGAAATTTTTCCGAGCGCGCAGTTGCTGCATATCGTGCGCAATGAAAACGACGTCGCCGCTTCTTTATCTGCCAATGAAAAGCGAGGCGTGGGCCGCAATGCAGATTTGAAATTTTGGCAAGAACTGCAGCGGCAATATGTCGAGCGCGCACGCGAGTTCGGCGGCCGCCACAATGCTTATTATGAATTTCGTTATGAAGAGTTTTGTTTGAACCCAGTCGAAAGCATGCAAAAAGTTTTCACGTTTTTAGATCTGCCTTTCACCAAGGCGACGATCGGGTTTTTGCAAGCGAACGTATATGCGCATCGCATCAATCTGCACCCCGGCGCAAGCGAGCCGCAACTCGAATGAAGGCTCTACTGACTGCGTTACACGTTTCACTTTACACGCATAAACCAATTCATCAAACTCATAATCAATCTGGAGGAAACATCGCATCATGCCTCTGAGCATCCCGCACGGCAACACATTGGTCGATCGCATGCTGCGTGGCGAGGAACGGGAAGCCGCCTTGCGTCGCGCGCGTGATTCCAAAAAAATTCCGCTGTCCGAAGTCGGCGTCTCCGATTTGGAGATGATCGCCAACGGCGCGATGAGTCCACTCACCGGCTTTATGGCGAAGCAAGATTATGACAGTGTGGTGCAAACCATGCGTCTCGCCAACGGCTTGATTTGGTCCCTGCCTGTCACGCTGCCGGTCGCAAAGGAATTGGCGGCGCAAGTGCGCACCGGCGAAGAAGTCGCGCTGGTTGAAAGCAACGGCGCGGCGGACGGCGCGATTCTCGGGGTCATGAGAATTTCCGAGAAGTTTGAATACGACAAAACGCGCGAAGCCAAAGAGGTGTATCGCACCACGGAAGTCGCGCATCCGGGCGTATCGCGCGTAATGAAGCAGGGCGAAGTGTGCCTCGCCGGCGAAGTGTGGATGGTCAATCGCCCTGCGCAAGTTTCGTTTGCCGATTTCCGGCGCGATCCGGCGGAGACACGACGCCTCTTTAACGAACGCGGCTGGAATACGGTCGTCGGCTTTCAAACGCGCAACCCCGTGCATCGCGCGCACGAGTATATTCAAAAGTGCGCCATGGAAATCGTCGACGGGCTATTGCTGCATCCGCTCGTGGGCGAAACCAAGAAGGACGATATTCCCGCGGATCTGCGCATGGAAAGTTACGACGTGCTCCTGCGCGAATACTATCCCGCCAATCGTGTGTTGCTCAGCGTGTTCCCCGCGGCCATGCGCTACGCCGGTCCGCGCGAGGCGATCTTCCATGCGATGTGCCGCAAGAATTACGGGTGCACGCATTTCATTGTCGGGCGCGACCATGCGGGCGTGGGCAAATATTACGGCACGTACGACGCGCAGAAAATCTTCACGCAGTTCAAACTGGAAGAGCTTGGCATCACGCCGCTGTTTTTCGAAAACTCGTTTTTTTGCAAAAAGTGCGGCGCGATCGTGACCAGCAAAACCTGTCCGCATGACACGGCGCACCACGTCGTGCTTTCCGGCACCCAAGTCCGCGAGATGCTTGCACAAGGCCAGGCGCCGCCGCCGGAATTTTCCCGCGCGGAAGTAGCCGCGGTTTTAGTGAAGGGGCTTCGGGAAAATAATGGCCGTTAGTCTCAATGTATGCTTTAGCAGCAAAAACTTTCCTGTAAGCGGATTTAACGGATTAAGCGGATGAACTTTATCAGGCATTCGCTTACAATTTTTTTTGCTGCGGTTAGTTGGTCATACATGGCCATTGCGTCAGCGTCAATGACCATGGCCGACGCAGCAATCAACCATCAATCTACTTTCACCTCAAGCAATAGGAACAAAATCTATGTCGTTCTCTTCTCGCGCCTGCACCATTTGGTTTACGGGCCTTTCCGGCGCCGGCAAATCGACCATCACCGAGCAACTCGTTCCCATGTTGCAAGCCCGCGGCAGCAAAGTCGAGATTCTCGACGGCGACGTGGTGCGCACCAATTTGAGCAAGGGCCTGGGCTTCTCGAAGGAAGACCGGGACACCAACATTCGTCGCATCGGGTTTGTGTGCCATTTGCTCACGCGCAATGGCGTGTTCGCCGTGTCGGCCGCAATTTCGCCGTATAAAAATATTCGCAACGAAGTGCGCGCACAAATCAAAGACTTCGTCGAAGTGTACGTGAAAGCCTCGCTGGAGACGTGTATTCAGCGCGACGTAAAAGGGTTGTACAAAAAAGCGCTCGCGGGCGAGATTAAAGAATTCACCGGTGTCAGTGATCCCTACGAGCCGCCGGATAATCCGGAGGTTGTTTGTTATACTGAACAAGAAACGCCCGAAGAAAGCGCGCGCAAAATTATTTTGCGTTTGGAAGAACTGGGCTATCTACCCGCAGCCATGCGCCACAGTGACGGCGTGCAGCGCACGAAAATAGCGACAATGGCGGCACAAACGGCGTGAGTTCGAGTAGGGCAGAAAGTTTTTCGCCCACAGAAGAGAAGTCCCATTGAAACGAAATTTCAAACGCATTTCTGTGGGCGAAGCTTTTGCCTTCGTAGTTGCCTGCAAAACTGATCGCGCACGGACCTCAATGATGATAGTTTCGCAATGAACATTGCTTATCTCACCGCCGATTTCGGCGTGCATGTTTTCGGATACAAAGGCGCCTCCATTCACGTGCGTGAAATGGTTGCCGCGTTGCACAAAGCCGGGCATTCCATGTGGGTGATCTCTCCGGCCATCGGCACCACGGAAGGCGGACAAAAGCTTGAGCAGCTCGACGCCAGCATGCACGCCTGGCAGCAGCATGCGACGCTGCACTTGCTCCCACCCGAGGAGCGCCATCTGCAGCTCTTTCGCGAGTTGGAAACAGTTGACAAAACTTTTGGCATGAAGACCCGCATGCGCCACGAGTTGCGCAACTGGCTGTACAATCTCACGCTATATGAGCGCTTGCACGACCAATTGCGCACCTGGCAGATCGAATGCATCTACGAGCGCTACGCGTTGTTCAGCAATGCGGGCATTCGTTTGGCGCGCGAGCTGGGCGTGCCGCATTTGTTGGAAGTCAACGCGCCGCTGGCTGACGAGCAGGAAAAAATGCGCGGCTTAGAGATGAAAGAATTGGCGCGCGCCGCGGAAAGGTACATTTATCAAAATACCGATCGCGTGCTCGTCGTCTCGCAAAATTTGAAAGAGTTCGTGGCCTCGTGCGGCGTGCCGGAAGCGCGCATTCACGTTCTGCCGAATGCAGTGGATGCGGAACGCTTCTCTGCAGCGCGCGCCAGCACAAAGGTGCGCGAACACTATGGGTTGGCTGGCAAGCAGGTCATCGGCTTTGTCGGCAGTTTGAAGCCGTGGCATGGCACGAATACGCTGGTGGCCGCGTTCGCAAAACTTCAGCGCGCGAACGCGCATGTGCACTTGCTTATTGTCGGCGACGGTCAGGCTCGCGCCGATTTGGAGCAGGCTGCGAACGCCCACCATCTCGGAGGGGCGGTCACGTTCACGGGCAATGTTCCGCACGAGGAGATTCCACATTATCTTGCTGCGATGGACGTCACCGTTGCGCCTTACATTCCAAGCGAGCATTTCTATTTCTCGCCGATTAAGATATTTGAGTACATGGTTATGGGCAAGCCGGTGGTCGCGGGCAAGATTGGGCAGGTGGAGGAAATCATTCGCGACGGCGAGAACGGTATGTTGTTCGAGCCGGGAAACGTTGAACAGCTCGCGGCTGCGCTCGCACGGCTCGTGCGCGATCCGCAACTCGGAAAGCGTCTCGGCGAGCAGGCGCGTGTGTGGGTGCATAAAGAGCGCACGTGGGAGAACAATGCGCGCAAAGTCATCGAACTGGCGCAACAGGCAAAGGCTGAACGAGCAGCAGTCGAACTTTCCTAAACTTGAAAAGTTTAGGAAAGTTTTTCAACCCACTTACTTTTTGCTTAAGGAGCTTCACTTGTCGCGCAGCCGCAGTCTCGCTGAAATCAGCCACAAGCTCGTGAGGGATTCCGACATCATTGCTGAGACGTTGTCGCGCATGCTTGCGCCCGGCAAAACGCTTAATGTGTTGGAAATCGGCTTTGGGCACGGCCGGCCGTTGCTCGAGCTGGCGTGGCGTTTTCGCCATGAGGCGGTCACTTTTTTCGGCGTGGATAAAAGGCAAAAGCCGCCGGTGGAAAAGAGCGAAGACTTGCGCGCCCTCGCCCAGCTTTACGAGATTGCGCCGGAGGCGGAGTTGGCACAGCTCAATTTGCCCGAGTTGTTTTTCTACGATGCTGCGCAGTTGCATTTTGAAGACGAGAGCATAGATTTGATCTACGCCGTTATCGTGGTGCGGTTCATCGAGCGCAAAGCCGAGTTCCTCGAGGAAGTGGCGCGCGTGCTGCGTCCCGGCGGCGTCGCGTTGTTGCACCTCGGCGAATCCAATTGGGATTATCCCTACAGCCGCATTTGCGATGACAAGCTGCTCACGCCGCATACCAGCCGCATCGTGCTCCGCCACGAAGACGAGTTGATTCCCTTGCCCGCTTATTTAGAGTTCTTCGAGCAAGACGCGTTTCGTTTTCGTTTCATTGGAAGGCCGCGCTGCGTGTTGCGCGTGAAGAAGTTGCGCTCCGCGCGTTTGCAATTGCAGCTCGTTTTCGATCCGCAATTGACGGTGGAGATGCACGCATTGCCGTTTCGACACGGTTTGGGGAATGCGCGCGGCGGCTCGCGCAGCGTGTATCGCGTTGCGCCGGAAATTTATCGCGCTTTGTTCGATCAAGGCTTTTTGTCAAAAGAGAAGTTTGTGGTCGCGCCTTCGGGCGTATCATTGCGGTTTTAATTTTGAAGAAAGCTTTCTGGCGTTTGCATATGAAACTCAAAACCTGCCTTGTTACTGGCCAGTATCCGCCGCAAGTGGGCGGCGTCGGCCATTCCGCGCGCCGCGTCGCGAATTTGCTTGCGAGCCGCGGTTTGCAAGTTCACGTGGTTGCGCTGCAGAAGCACGCAGCGCCGCTGCCGTTTGATGATAGCTATACCAGCACGCAAGAAGGCGAGGTGCTGGTGCATCGTGTGAAGGTGTATCATCCCGCGCCCGGCGCCGAACCCGGAACTTCCGAAGCAGAAATTCTCACGCGCTACAATCGCGAGATGTTTCAGGCCGTGGAGCATTTTCATTTGCGTTACGGTTACGATGTATTGCATGCGTTCTTTCTTTATCCCGCGGGGTTTATTGCCGGGTTGGTGGGCAGAATGCACGGCGCACGAGTGATTGCTTCCATTCGCGGCAACGACGTGGGCAAGTATGCCTTTGATCCGTTGCGTTTGCCGTTCGTGCGCTCTTCATTGGAGAACGCGGACTACGTCACTTCGGTTGCGACCAGCTTGACGGACTTGGCCGATCGTGCAGTGGTTCCAATCGGCCACAAAGCCAAAACCATTCTTAATTCCGTCGATCTCGCCAAGCTGCGGCCGCAGAGCAAGCCGGATTTGCTGCTCAAAGGAAAAGTGATCGGCACGGCTGGGCTCTTTCGTTATAAAAAAGGCTTGGTGTATCTCTGCAAAGCGTTGGCGGATTTGAAGGCGCGATACGACTTCACGATTTTGCTGGCCGGAGATTATTTCAAAGAAGAAGACCGCGAGCCGCATGAGCGTTGGCTGCGCGAATACGGCTTGGTCGATCGCGCGATCGTGACCGGCAAGATCGCGCCGGAGCGCATGGCGGATTATCTGCAGCTCTTCGATATTCTAGTGTTCCCTTCGTTATTTTCGGAAGGCTGCCCCCTCTCCATGCTGGAAGCTATGGCGCTGAAGAAAGTCATCGTCGGCAGCCGTGCGGGCGCAATTCCGGAGGTCATTCGCGACCATGAAAACGGGTTGCTCGTTCACGCAGGCTCTTCCGAAGACATTAAGCGCGCCCTCGAAGAGGTGCTGAGTGACGCTGCCCTGTTTGCGCGTTTGGGAAACGGCGCGGCGCAGACTGTCGCGGAGATGACGCCGGAACGCGAATTCAACGAATGGATGGCAGTGTACGAAACCGTGGGTGCCATGTCGCATGTTCATCGAGAGCGGTAAACCGAATGCGCGGCTTGCGCTCGCGCAGAATACGGACTGGCTGGCCGCCCAGCTTGCGCACACTTTGTGGCGCGATGAAGAAACGCCGGCGACGATCAACGGCATCGCAGTCACGCAGGTGCGCGAAACCAAAAAAGGCGTGACTTTGCTCTATGAAGTGGCCTTGAACGGCGCGCCGCAAATGTACGTCGGCCATTTGGCGCCGCCGGAGCGCTTCGCGGAAGAGTATGCTTCCGTGCTCAAAAAGGCGAAGGTTCAGCCGCAGCATGGCCGCGCCGTCGCCGTCGTGCCGGAAGTGGATCTCATTCTCTCCGCGTTTCCGAACGATCGCAAGCTCAAGCTGATTTCGGAAGATTATTTGCGCGCATGGCTCGCTCAGCATTTGCATGAAGTCGTCGAGGAGGCGTCGCGCGCGCGCAACTGGCAAGTACATGCTCTCGCCCTCGAAGTCTTGCGCTATGTTCCGGAGCGCAGATTCACCGCGCGTTGCCGCGTTCAGCTCTCAGATGAAAGCGGCAGTGAAAAGGAGATCTCTTTCATTGCCAAACAATTGACGGATGCGCCCAAAGCGCGACGATTGTTCAACCATCTGCGCAGTCTGCAAAGAGCGTGGCATAATCATTCCCCCCTTGAGGGGGGCCAGGGGCGTGTCGTTCTGAACTGCGATGACAAGGCACATCGCGGCGCACGCGAGAATAAGGGCAGCGCGAATGAGATTGAGCAATCTAGTCGCGCGCAAAACATCTCCTCCAAGCAGGGAATCAAAGGCAGGCCGCCGTTGCGTTTGCCGCGCGCCTACGCATGGGATGAAAGGCAGGCGGTGGTTTTCATCGAAGATTTGCCCGGCCAAAATCTCAAGCAGATCTTGTTTGAAATCGATCACGAGGCGATGCTTGCCAACGTGGGCGCATTGCTGGCGGATTTTCATCGTATGCAAAAACGCGTGCGCAAGCGCGTGACAATCAAAAACGAGCTGAAGGAAAATCGCAAAGCGAGAAGCATCATCGGCAAAGCGTTCCCGCACATGCGGCCGCTCGTGAGAAACCTTTTGATGCAACTAAACGATCTCGCCGGACAAATACCGGCCACGCCGGAAGTTCTGCTGCATGGCACGTATCGTTTGAATCACCTCTTCTTGCGCGAAGAAGAATTGATTCTGCTCGATCTCGACAGCCTGCGCCTGGGGCCGCCGGCGTATGACCTGGCAAACTTCCTCTCTTCTTTGTATTATTTAGAAGCGCAAGAACGCATCGCCGCGCCTTTGCGCCAGAACCTTGCGCGGCGTTTTTTAGAAGGCTATTTTTCACGTTGCACGTGGACGGTTTCGCCGCTGGCGGTATTGTGGTTCTGCGCCAGTCTCTTGTTGAACAAGCAGACGAGCAAATACGTCACGCATTTGCATGATGACCGCGAAGAAAAGGCGCAGCGCATGCTCAGTCTAGCCGACGCCACATTGCAACTGTGCCGTAGCTTGCCGGAAGAAGCATCGGGCGCAGAATTGTGGAAAATTTTACCGTGAGCTGTGTCGAGATTTTTGGCTCGCATCGCAACGTCGTCAGCCTGTAGATACACATGCCCAATCTCAAAAATATATGGCCGCAACTGCGCCGGATTTTTTCCATTGCCACGGGAACGAGAACGCTGAAATTTGCGCGCAGTGAAGCGCGCATGGCGCTCATTTTTCTAGGATTGATATTCATTCCCAGCGGCTTGCTCGCTTATTTCAGTTGGCGCGCTTTCGAGCATGAAAAGCTGTTCGCACAACGCCGGTTGCAGGAAAGCTATCGCCAGCTTGCGCGGCTCGCGGCGCGTGAAATTGACAACGAACTGGAAAAATATGAAAAGCGTTGGACGAGTGCGGCTAAATTTTCCTTCGAAGCAAGCGGGCTGCCTCTTGCCGCGAATCGGCTCGACGAGCTAACGCAAAAGGATGCGCTCATCTCCGCGGCCTTTGTGCTCGCGGCGCCCGGCAAAGTGGTTTACCCTCCCGGACTTAGCTTGGAAAGTGATGGCGCTTCTTTTACGAAAGGGGAGCAGGAGTCCTACGTGCGCGAGCACGAAATCTTCACGCAACTCGAAACCGCGGGCGGTGAGTTGGAGTATCGCGCAAGTGATTTGCAAGCTGCGATTGCGGTGTATCGCGAGATCCTCATCAAGGTGGCCACGCCCCAACTGCGCGGCATGGCCGAGCTAGACCTCGGTCGCGCGCAGCAAAAGCAAGGGGAGTGGGAAAAGGCGCTCGCCACGTTCGAACACGTGCTCGCGACATATCCGGAAGTGCGCGATCGCAACAACACCTATTTGCGGTTTTTGGCGCAATATCAAATCGCGGTTTGTTTGGAGAATCTTGGTCGCGATCAAGATGCCGTAGCAGCGCTGTTGCTCCTCAATAAAGACCTATTGGAACGCAGTGATGCGATCAGTGCGCTGCAATACTCGTATTTTTTGAATCTCACGCAAGGCTTGGCCACGCGCTTGATTGGCTCGCCGCAATTAGCGGACTCCGCGGACTATCGCCGGCGTTTCAATCTCCTGGCGGAGCAAAGTAAAAAGCGTATTAGCCAAAAATATTTCCTGCGTTTGCTTGACAGCAAACTGCAGGAAACGGTCATTGAGCGCAAACTGTACAGGACGAAATTTCGCTATGTCGCCGACGCCAACGAGCACGAGGCATTTCTATTGGCGTATCATTTTTTGCCCGACGCTGCCGGCCTCTACGTAACCGGCGTGCTGGGTTTGCAGATCGATTTGACGCAATTGCAAGAGCGGCTGTTCGCCGCGCTCCTCAAAGATCTGCAATTCAACGAACAGATAGCGTTGGCGATTCTCAATCGGCGCGGCGACTATGTCATCGGCACTGCGAATGCGAACCATCGCCAAGTCGCCACACACAACCTGGCGCCGCCGTTTAACTTTTGGCAGATCGCGGTATGCCTGCCGGATTCTGCCACGCCCACGCCCTGGAGTTTTCGCTCGACGCTCGGCGCATGGCTGATCTCGCTTTTGTTGTTGAGTATTTTGTCCGGTACCTATCTTTTCATTCGGCGCGCGCGGCACGAAGCGCATCTATCGCGCATGAAATCGACATTCGTTTCCAATGTCTCGCACGAATTGCGCACACCATTGGCTTCGATCAAAATGTTGGCAGAGCTTATGGAAATGCAGCTTTCCGGCAAGCCGGCCGCACGTTTGGAAGAGAGCAAAGCGCGCCAGTACCTCTCCGTGATCGGCCGCGAGTGTGAGCGCCTGGGCCGCTTGATCGACAACGTGCTGGATTTTTCCAAAATCGAGCGCGGCTTCAAGCAATATCATTTCGAATATGAAGAACCCGCCGTGGTGCTCCGTCAGGCGGTCGAGTCCTTTCGACCGCAGGCCGAGGCGCTGGGTTTCAAAATCATCACGGAGCTCGACGAGCACTTGCCCGAAGCGCGTCTCGATGCCGATGCCCTCGCGCAGGTCATGCTGAATCTGCTCGGCAATGCGGTGAAGTACAGCGATGAAGTAAAGGAGATACGCGTGCGCGCGACGTGCACGCATGAACGCATTCTTGTAGAAGTGGCGGACCGAGGCATTGGCATTCCGCCGCACGAGCTTCCCAAAATTTTTGCAAGCTTTTATCGCGCGGATCAACGCTTGAGCACGCAGAAACAGGGCGGTATGGGATTGGGCTTGACGCTGGCGCAACACATCGTGCATGCGCATGGCGGGGAGATCAGCGTGCGGAGTGAAGTGGGCAAAGGCTCGTGCTTCACTTTTACCATTCCGCTGCCAAAATATGAAGCGCCGCAGCAGAACGGCGAAGCTCAAGCCTCCGCCGCCAAATCATCAGTTCTAACCACGGGCACCGCACCATGAAGAAAATCCTCATCATCGAAGACGATGCCGCGCTCGTGCTCGGCTTGGAGAATGCACTGCAAGGCGAGGGACACGAAACCTATACGGCGCGCACCGGCCCGGAAGGTTACCGTCTCGCGAAAGAGCAGCGGCCGGATTTGATTCTGCTCGACGTCATGCTGCCCGGCATGAGCGGCCTGGAGATTTGCAAACGCTTGCGCGACGAGGGCAACAAAACGCCGGTGCTCATGCTCACTTCCAAATCCGAAGAGAACGACAAAGTGCTGGGCTTGGAGTTGGGCGCAGACGACTATCTCACCAAGCCGTTTAGCCTGCGCGAATTGTTGGCGCGCGTGAAAGCGCAACTGCGCCGCGAAAAGACCGATAGCATAGCAAGCCCGCGCCGGCAAATGGACAAATTCTGCTTCGGAAATGTCGTGGTCGATTTGAAACGCCATGAAGTGTACAAGGGCGGCGTGCTGCAAGATTTAACCAATCGCGAGTTCAAGTTGTTGGAGTATTTCATCCACCATCCCGGCGAACTGCTCACACGCGATCGCCTGCTGAACGAGATTTGGGGCTACGAAGTTTTCCCCACCACGCGCACGATTGACAATCACGTGCGCTGGCTGCGCAAACACATCGAGCCCGACCCGGACAATCCGCGCTACGTCAAGACCGTGCGCGGCGCGGGTTATTTGTTCGAAGTCGACAAAGAAAACGGCAAGAAGAGGCATTGAGGATAAAATTTTATGTCTCAACTCGGCGTGCGCATGCACGGCGTCACACTTACACTTGAATCGGACCACGCGCCTTTGCTGGAACATGCGCAGCAGCACTTGCACGGCCTGCTCGACGATTCCATAACTGCTCCGCATCTGCGCGTGAAATGTCATTGGTCTCAAGGCGAATGGGATGCCGAGAACAATCCCTTTCCAGTTAACGGCGCATTGAACGTCATCGGCAAGCGCATGCTCGGCAACGCGCACGAATTGCGTTGGCTGGATACCTTGCGCATGAAAGCCTTGCAGCTTCGCTTTAGTCGTGCCGGCGAGCAATGGTTTTTTGAAGTGGCCTATCGCTTTCATCCCAAAAAGGAAAAGCTTGAAAATCTGCCGGAATACGAATTTAAAAAATATTTCAGTTTGATGAGCTACTTGGTCTATTACCCGCTCTTTTGGTATTTGGAGAGTTTCCGCGGCTGGAGCGTGCTGCACGCTTCGGCGTTGGCGAGCGCCAAAGGCGGCCTCATGATTGGCGGCCTTGGCGGTGTTGGCAAAACCACGACGTGCGTCGCGTTGTTGCAGCGCCCCGGTATTGAGCTGCTAGCGGAAAACTTGATCTTCACCGACGGCGAGTTTATTTATCCATGCTATGAGCCGATTCGTCTCGATGACAACAGCCGCGCGATGTTGGGCCGCGACCTTAAAGGCCTCACGCCCATGTTTTTTCCAGAAGGTTTGAAAGACAAAACTCTGTTTCATCCGCCGCTGCGGAAATCGCTGGAGGAGGTCAAACCCGCCGCACTCTTTTTGCCGCAATTTTCTCCGCAGCGTTATGTGAAGGAAATGCCTTCGGAGCTGGCCGCGGAGAAGATGCTCGCGATGAATCGTTTGACGCGTGAGCTGGACGATTACTACTGGTATGCCTCGGCTTTGGATATGCACTGGCCCGCGCCGCATCGCGCACAGCAACGTATCGCGGTGCTGCACCGTTGCGCTGCGCGCGCGCTTTGTTTTGAACTTGGCATCGATCGCACCGCGGGCGTCAATGCCGTGGTGGACGATATCTTGCATGCTCTTGCACGTGCTTCGGATTGAGTTTTCATCTCGTTGACATGCAAATTCTTTTACGGCTAGCCTCTTTAACTGAAGGGAGAATGGTGATGATGAGCCGTTTATCCGCATGGCAATGCTTGATGAGTTGGTTTTGCAATTCCGGAGTCTTGCCCGCTTGTGACGGATTGCGGCAGCCGTTCACAAACGGAAGAGCCCGCAGAATTCGCGGCAATAGTCCATTTGCGCGATTAGGCGGGAAGAATTCCTTTCCCACAACTTGGCTTTGCCTGGCTCTCACATTGACAGTGCTTGCCGGCCGCGACGAGGCGCAGGACTCGAATGCACAAGTGTCTGGTTCCGATGCTGTTTCGACCGGGGCGAAGTTGAGCCAGTGGCGCGATCTGACCGGCCCCATGCAACGCTTCTCGCCAGCCGTGCCTGCGGCTGTAGAAGATTGCGCGATCATTTATGATCCGATGGCGCACGCACTCGTGCTCTTCGGCGGCAAGAACGATCAAAATGAAAATTTAAATGAAGTGTGGGCGCTCGATCTCAACACGGACGTGTGGCAAAAGCTCGCCATTGAAGGCGACAGTCCTCCGGCGAGCGAGGATCACGTTGTGCTCTATGATCCCCTCGGCCAGCGCATGATTTTGCACGGCGGCGAAAACGGCGGCACGTGGAACAACACCTGGTCGTTTGATTTGCAGACGCACCGATGGCGCGATTTGACCCTGCACAGCGGTGCGCCGCGCCGCGAAGATCACACGGCGATTTATGACAGTCGCGGCAAGCGCATGGTCATCTTCGGTGGCCGCGATAATGAACGCAAGCATCTTTATGAGGTGTGGGCGCTGGATCTCAATCCTCAATCGTCACGTTTTGAGACCTGGCAAGATTTGACCGTGGAAGAGAATCATCCCCGCGCGCGTGTGGACCACACCGCGGTCTACGATTTCAAAAGAAATCGCATGGTGATTTACGGCGGATGGGATAAAGATGACAACGAATGTCTCGATGACACTTGGTCTTTTTTCTTTGCAAATCGCCCGGATAGCGCGGGCAAGTGGCGCGAGCTGAAGACGAGGCGTGAGCACCCACCCAAGCGCAGGCAGGCAGTGGGGGTTTATGATGAGACGAGGAATCTTTTTGTGATTTGCGGCGGTTACGGCGACAAGGGTTATCTCAATGATGTGTGGGCTTTCGATCTGGAGAGTAACACTTGGATCAATATCACCCCGGGGCCGCGTCCCCGGCTGGATCATCAAGCGATTTATGATCCCCAAAGCCAGCGCATGCTTTTATGGGGCGGCGATGCGCACCTCCCCAACAAGTTTCATGACCTCTGGGAACTGGCAATAACGCCGGATTGGTCGCTGGATTCACTGCGGAGAAAAGTATCGCCGAAAATCAGTTCGAAATGAGGCGCTCATTGCGCGCACGCAACCGTGTCTCATCTAATCAATTGGAATCAAAAAGAGCCCAAATTCTCCCATGTCCTCTCCTCTCGAAATGGTCTCGCAAAACGGCGGTGTGCCGCTGAAATTTTTTCTCACAAAAGATTTGATGCCCGACGCCGAGACGCTTGCGCAATTGCAGGCCTTGGCGTGCGCAGAAGGTTTGGTCCATCACCTCAGCGTGTTGCCGGACGTGCATCGCAAGAGCCGTAATCTCAGCCCCACGGGCACCGTCACCGTTACGAAGGATGTAATCATTCCGCGCGCGGTGGATACCGGAATCTGCTGTGGCATGCGCATGGTGCGCACTGACATTGACGCGCAGGCATGGACGGCGCCGGTGCTCGATGCGCTCTTTGACGAATTGCGGCGCACCATTCCGGTTTTGGAGCACGAGCAGGAAGTGCTCAGCAAACAAGAGGTGGGCGAGATTCTCGTACAAGGGGGAAAATGGAGCCAAAAGAAATTCGGGCTGAGTGAGGAGGAGATGAATTGCATCGAAGATTGCGGCACGATGCCGATCGATACGCGCGACGCGGACGCGATTCTTTCCGCGGTGCCGGAGAAGGCGATCAAAAAGGGCCGGCATAGTTTGGGCACCCTCGGCGATGGCAATCATTTTCTCGAATTGCAAGAGATCGTCGAAGTGTTCGAGGAGGAAATCGCCCGGCGGCTCGGATTGCACGCCGGCAAAGCGATGTTCATGTTGCACACCGGGTCGCGCAGCGTGGGCAGCAAAATGATGAAGGGCTATTTGGAAGAGTTCGAAGAGAAAAAGTTTTTTAATAGTGCGGCGCTGCCGATCTGGGCCATGCCCGCGGATTCGGAAGAAGGTCTGCAGTATGCCCGGGCCGTGGCCGCCGTTTCGAATTTCGGCTTTGCCAATCGTATTGCGATCACAGAGCAATTGCGCGCCGCGGTGCGCAACGTCTTGCATGATGCGTCTGTGCGCATGCCTTTGCTTTATGATTGCGCGCATGTGAGCATCAAGCCGGAGCAATGGCGCGGCGAGCAGTTGTGGGTGCATCGCCACGGCGCGAGTCGCGCGTTGCCGCGTTCGTATTGCGCCGAGCACCCGGTTTTCTCCAAAACCGGCCAGCCCATTCCGATCCCCGGCTCGATGGGACATGATTCGTTCATCGGCGTCGCAGACGAAGGCGCGTTGGCGGCGTTTGGTTCGGTTAATCACGGCGCCGGCCGCTTGCTGGATAAGCCGGAAGCCATGGTGCAGTTTTCAGAAGCGCAGGTCGAACGAGAAATGCGCGCCAAGAACATTCGATTGTATCGCTACGGCTCGGACAACATTGCGGAGCAAGCGCCGAGCTCGTTTAAAAATATTTCACAAGTTATTCATGCGATGACGTCGTTGTCGCTCGCGAAACCCGTCGTGCGCTTGCGGCCTATAGCGGTATTGAAAGGATGAGGGCAAAGAGCCAAAAGAGAAAAGGAGTCAAGGAGCCAAAAGAGAAAAGGAGTCAAGGAGCCAAATTAGGCGGGCATGCTCGCGAGCTGGACGAGCCGGAGGCAAACAGGCAGAATAATTTTTCGGCAGAATGCTTCTGCCATATAATCATTCTGCCATTTGATTTTTCCGAGTGCGCTTTTGATCCGTGTGCGGCCCCAAAATTTTTAGAATTTTGTTCTGAGTTTGAAAAGCTAATCGCCTAACAAGTCCCCCTTTGAGGGGTGGCGCTTGATACGAAGACAATGTGCAAACGCGCTCTGCGTCTCGAATCTCTTGAGGTATGCGGCGTTTTTCAAATGAACGGATCGGGCATTCCGAGACGCGTAGCGACGAAGAATCTTTCCATGCACAGATTCTTCGCTCGGAATGACATTCTTTCCACACAATCGAAAAACGCTGTAGATATGAATTTTGAGTGAGGTGGTGGTATCATGCAAAGTATCTCGAAACTCGCAGTGATTGGCGCCGGCAAGATGGGCGAGACGCTCATCAAGGCTTTGCTGGAAACCGGTTTGCTCGCCGCCGAGCACATCATTGCGACGGCAAAGCACGCGCGCCGGTTGGAAGAAATCTCGCAGCGTTGCAAGGTGGCCGTTACGCTGGACAATTGCGAAGCAATTCTGGCGGCGGAGGTTATTCTGTTGTGTGTAAAACCGCAAACCCTGCGCGACGTGCTCAATGAGATCAAACACGTTGTGCGTCCGGAACAGATGTTGATATCGATTGCAGCCTCGGCGACCACGACGTTCATCGAGCGCCATTTGGAAAACACGGCGCCGGTTGTGCGCGCCATGCCAAACACGCCGGCGTTGGTGCGCGCGGGTATGACGGTCCTGTGCGCGGGCAAGCACGCGCGTGAGGAACATTTGCAACGCGCACGCCAGATTTTCGACGCCGTGGGCCGCACGTTGAGCATCGATGAAAAATATATGGACGCCGTGACTGCGCTGAGTGCGAGCGGGCCGGCTTATATCTACGTCATTTTGGAATCACTGGCCGAGGGCGGATTGAAAGTGGGGTTGCCGCGGCAAGTGGCAACGGAGCTGGCGGCGCAAATGTGTTTCGGCGCCGCGCGCATGGTTTTGGAAACCGGCGCGCACCCCGCGTTGCTCAAAGATGCGGTAACCACGCCGGCCGGCTGCACGATTGACGGCATTCTGCAATTGGAAGAAGGCGGCCTGCGTGTCACGCTCATCAAAGCCGTGGTGGAGGCCACGCGCCGCGCGACGCAACTGATTGAAAGTTGAATCGCCCCGCGGCGCACGAATCGGGACAAAGCAATCTGAGCGCAATTACCAAAAGCAGCTTCGCGTTTTCTGCATCCCCACGACCCCCTGATCCAATCAAATGGTAGCCAATTAGGTGGAACCAACACCGGCAAAACTCTTCTGTGAATCGTTTTGCCGTCAATAGTCTTGCTTTTCATTTAAGCGTAAAGGCGGCGCAAAAAAATTGCCTTGCGCCTTTTACTGGGAATGAGCCGGTGATGAACTATTGCTTCTGTATTCTCGGCTGGCATTTTTTCGAAGAGTTTTACGAACAGCTCTTTCGTATCGCGGGCGATAAGCACATCGTCTGTCATCGCGAGCACGAATACTTTGCCGAGCGCCCGCGGCTCTTTGAAAAGCTGCGTGCTCAGTTGCGCTTCTGCCCGAATCGCGGCTTGGAGTGGGGTGGCTACCATCAGTTCATCGAGATGAAACTGCACGAACCTTATGAGTTCGTCATTTTTTGCCACGATGATATTGTGATCAAAGACGCGGGCTTCGCCGCCGCACTCGCGGAAAAACTGCGCGACCACAAAATCAAAGTCGTTGGCAATGGCCGCAACGGCACGGATTGGGAGTTTCGCTTTGAAAAGTACAAAGACCGAATGCCCTTCACGGACGAGGATGATTTCATCGTTCGCACCGTGCGCGGGTCCTTCTTCGCGGCGCGTTCTGAGATCTTTCAAACGCTCGGCAATTTTCCGGTTTACTGGCCCGCGAAGACGATGAAGCAAGGCAACCTCTCGCTGCGCAATTTCGGCTACCTCGTCACCAAAAATTTCGGCCGCGAGAGCATAACCTATCTTGAGCCGGAGAGTTGGCTCGAAACGAAATATTTGACCGAGTTGCAACGGGGAGAGCAGCGTGTCGCTGGCATTCCGTTTTCCTCATGAGCGCATGCGTTGCACAGAGCATAATGCTGTTCCGCGCACCATTCGGATAGAACTTGCAATGAGTATAATGATTGCGACGCTACCTTTGCAGGCCTTTTTACCTTGATTTTACTTCTGCTCGACCTGCCCATGACAACGCGCGGCAAGGAATTTTGTATCTTAGCCTGCCACTACGAAAGGCGAATCCGTCTTACAAATCGTGATGAAGGGATGCGAGATGAAACGAAAACTGCCGCACGTTTTCACGCTCATGTTAGTCGCTCTCCTTGCGGATTTTTTTCCGGCAGCGGCGCAAATGGAAACATTTACCGAACCTTTGAGCCAGGTTTCCTTTCCTCAAAAGATCACCATGCAATACCGGGATAGCACGCTCACTCTCAGTGCGACGGGAGCAGCGGAAAAAAAGCTCGCCAGAAAAGCGAGCAAAAAAGGCACCGAAGAATCTCGGAGCATTTTAACAGTTGCGCACTATATGCAAAATCCTCCCCGGAGCGAGGCGCAAAAAATTTACGCTCTGGTTTGGGAGAGCAGAGGGACGAAGGCGTTCCTCATCAATTTCAATCATAGGGTTCCGGAGGGCATAGTCAAAGGATGGTTTTTATCGCAAGCCGAAAAGGCGGAGCCCGCGGCTGTCAAAAAAGTCCAGAAGAGCCTGGAAGAGTTTGTGAACTTGTTTGCGGGCGCATTCCAGGTCGGCGAGCGTTGCACGATTCAATGGCTGCCCGACGGCGCCACCCTTGTTGTGATGCCCAATGCCACGGAAAAAGTCATTGCCGACCCGGGCTTTGCGCCATTTTGGTGGAAGCTTTGGCTCGGAGAAAAGTCCCCATTCGAGCGTGCGGACTTGGTGAATCGCATCGTCTCGCTGTAATTCCACCTGCTTTTGGAAAAACCCCATTTAAAAATCAGGAGTCGAATATGAAAAATCGAATTGCACTTTGGGCCGGTTTGATGATCGCGTTGGTCGCCGGTTTTGCAGCGGTGAGCCATGCGCAATCGACCACGCTCTCGAAAGTCGACTTGTTCAAGGCGCTGAAACCCGGACAATGGGTTCAAATTGAAGGCGTGCCGCAGCGTGATATGTCCGTGCTCGCAACGGAGGTCAAGATTCTCACTGGAGACTTTAGAGACGATGATTGGGAAGTTTTCGGCGCGGTGCGCACGCTTAATCGCGGCTTGAAGGAATTCGAAATTCTGTCGCTAAAAATCAAGACCAACGATGAAACCGATTATCAAGTGAAAGACAAGGACCGGCAGTTTACGAAATTCGAAGATATGAAGACCGGTATGCTGGTGGAGGTCGAAGGATCTTTTTTGAAGGACGGAAATTTCATGGCGGAGGAAATTCAAGATGAGACCGTCAAAAAAGCGGACGAGGCCGGCACGGTTACCTTTCTCGGCAAGGCCGAGAAAGTGGACGCCACGCGCCGGATGATCACGCTGATGGGCGCCACCTTTCTCGTGAACGATCAAACGCACATGCGCTCGGCGATTAAGTGACAAACATGCGCCACGCATGATTCTTTTGCAACGTTGTTTGAAAAGTATCATAGAGCTTGTGGACGGCCCACGAGCTGAAGGCTGGAGCACCTCATGCGCACGATTTCACCTTACGAAAACCGGCTGTTAGGTTGTTGGAAAAAAGCGCGAGTTCGGGTTCGTATGACGACCCGGCGGAGCACGACAGCAGCCCTGTTTCTGAGCCTGCTTGGCACGGCTCACCCACTCTCGGACGACAAAAATCCAAACCCTACCTTTCCCTATAAATCTTATGGCGAAACCGAAATCGCGGAAGCGCTGCAACGGCCGCTGAAGCTGGAGGATTGTATCGGCATCGCGTTGCGAAAAAATCTTTCACTGCGACAAACGGAAGGGGATGTCCGGCGCGCGGAAGCTTCGCATAGCGGCAGCTACGGCCGATTCCTGCCGGTATTTTCATTAACGGGAAGCCGGGAAAATTCTTCGTTGCAGAGCAAGGATTTCACCGATACTCTGGAAACGCAATTGATATGGGTCGATAGACGATTCGACAATCAATCTGCGATCAGCGGAAGAATGAATCTTTACACGCCCATTGGCGCTTCGTTCCAAGTTACGAGTGATTTTTTTCGCGCTGCTAGCTCGCCCGTCGGTGACGACCTGGTGAATAGCGGCAATCGCAATTACTCCGTCAAATTTACGCAACCCCTTTTGCGCGGCGCCGGGACGACCGTGGCACGCAGTGACGTCATAAGCACGGGATACGATCGCGAGGTGCAAGAGCGCAATTTATACATCGAGAAGCTGCAAACCGTGCTTTCCGTGCGGCGTGCTTATTATGACGCCATTTCGAAACGCGAATTGGTAAAAGTGAACCAAGCCGCAGTAAACAGCGACTCGATTTTGATTCAATCTTCGCAAGCGTTGATTCTCGCCAAGTTGGCGAGCCGGCGCGATGTGTTGAGCGCCGAAATTCGGTTTGCAGATGACCGCGCGGCTTTGATCAAAAGCCAGAATGATTTTGAGCTCTCGCTGGATGGTCTCAAGGAAACACTAGGCATCCCTATTGAGCTTCCGATTATGCTGGACGAAGGCGGCTTGGAGTATGCTCCAGTGACGCTTGACGAAAGCGCATTGATTGGGATGGCTTTAGAGATCAGCCCTTCAATCCAGAATGCACAAACTGGAATCAAGCGCAGCCGTTTGCAGCGCAGCTT
Source organism: bacterium (assembly GCA_037444905.1). GTDB lineage: Bacteria > Zhuqueibacterota > Zhuqueibacteria > Zhuqueibacterales > Zhuqueibacteraceae > JABWAN01. Next base: position 67,346 of record JBBILN010000013.1, read on the forward strand.
GGCGAAAAATACCTTGTTACCGCAACTCGACGTAGCAGTTTCCTATTCTTCCGACCTGGAGCTGGATCCCTTTAAAAGGGAAGATGATTTGCGCACGGCCGGGTGGCAGGCAAGTGTGAGCTTGAATTATGCCTTCTTAAATCGCGAGGCCGCGGCGAACGCTGAAAACGCGGAGATCGCCGTGCGCCAGCAGGAGGATCGCTTGTTGGAGTTGCAGCGCCGGCTCGTCGTCAACATTCGGGACATTGTGCGCAGCGTCTACACGGCTTCGGAAGAAATCAGCGCAATCAAACGCGGCATTGAGCTGGCCCAATCAAAATTCGATTTCGCCACGGCGATGTTTAACCTGGGGCGCGCCTCGAATATTGATATCACCGATGCACAGGAGTTTTTGCTCAAATCCCAAACGCAATACCTGCGCAAGCTGGTCGAATATAATACCCAACTCGCGTTGTTGGAAAGCTTGACCGGACAACCGGTGACGCCCTAGCGCTCATCTCTCGATCTGTTTGAGCCTTTCGTTGCTCCCGCGCTGCGGCCTCGGAATGACCGCTCAAAAGTTTTGGCACAGGCTCTTCGCTCAATCCACTTGTCATGCAGCTTAGCAAACAGCGATTAATCCAGGCGGCGCCACGCTTGGGAAATACTTCGCATCAATCTACCGTAAGAGGTGACGGCCATGCAAAACTCTGATAGCATTCAAGGCTGGTTCGCAAAATCTTTGCGCAACAAGAAAAGCCGCAACATACTTATGCTCATCGCGGCAGGCGTGTTGTTGGTCTTTTCGGTGGGCAGTACTTTGCTGGTTTCAGGTGATGAAAGCACGAACATCCCTGTCGTGAAAGTAAAAGAAGGTCCGGTGACGGTCAAGATCACGGAGTCGGGCGAGTTGCGCGCGCAAGATCAAGTCACGATCAGCGCGGCGACCGACAAACAGATTTTGTGGCTGGTGCCGGAAGGGAAGTGGGTGGAAGAAAATGATACGCTCATCATTTATGAGTCAGAAAAATACTTGATCTCCAAAGGCGAGTCCGAATCCATGGTATTGATGGCGCAAGCCGATTTGGTCAAGGCCCAAAGCGACTTGGAAGCACAGAAAGCGCGAGAAGAAGCCTCTCGGAAAAATTTTGAAATGTTGCCGGAGCTGGCCAAGAAAGGTTTCATTCAGGAGAATGAAGTGGAGCAAGCGCGGTTGCAATACTTGGAAGCGCGTTCCAGATCGCGCTCGTTGCAGGCCAACGTCGACGCGGCGAAAGCGCAGGTAGAGCGCGCCAATCGTTCGCTGGATCAGCAGGAAAGAAAATTGCGCCAAGGCGTCGTGCTCGCGCCGCGCGCCGGGTTGGTGGTTTATGCCATGACGGGCGACGTCGAAAATCAGAAAAAAATTACGGTCGGCATGATTCCTTTTGAAGGCATGGACCTGATGTATCTGCCGGATGTTTCTTCGATGATGGTGGATACCGAAGTGAGCGAAGTTGACCTCGCCAAGTTGCGCCTCGGCTTGCCCGTTGAAATCCGCCTTGATGCGTATCAAGACGCCGTGTTCCAAGGCGAAGTGGTGTATATTGCAGACCTGGCGAAACGCAAAATCAGCCGCATTACCGGCAAAGCCACGGGCGCGAAAGTATTTGACGTGACCATCAAAGTGCTTGGCCAAGATAAGCGCCTCAAACCGGGGCTGACTGCTACGCTTGACTTGATCGTCAATCAACGCGAGCAAGCGCTCTACATTCCGCTCGAAGCCGTATTTGTGAACGAGCTGGACGAAACCATTGCTTACGTGCGCAAGGGCGGCCGGATTGAAACCCGCGCCATTCAGATTGAAGAGTCCAATGATCGCGTGGCGATTGTGAAAGACGGCCTGCGGGCGGACGAAGAAGTGCTGCTGGGAAGGCCAACGACGATTTGAGTTTTTAGCAGCGGGCTTATTGCAGTGAGCGGTCTTTAACAAGAAGCGCGCATTCCACGCAAAGTTTTCTTAATCTAAAGAGAGCCTCATGCTGGTCGAAGTCAACAATCTCAGCCGCACCTACACGATGGGCGAGACGCAGGTGCATGCGCTCCGCGACGTTTCCTTTGGCGTGGAGAGTGGTGAGTTCGTCGCAATCATGGGACCTTCCGGTTCCGGCAAATCCACGCTTATGCACTTGCTCGGTTGTTTGGATCGCCCCAGCACCGGCACTTATACCTTAGACGGCACGCCCGTCGAGAAGCTTGACGACGTTGCGCTTTCGCACTTGCGCAATCGCAAGGTTGGCTTCGTGTTTCAAGCTTTCAATTTGATCATGCAGCTCACGGTTTTGGAGAACATCGAGGTGCCGCTCATTTACATGGGGATTGAGCGCTCGAAACGCCGGGAGATGAGCAAGGAGGTTCTGGCGGCCGTGGGCTTGTCGCCGCGCGCCAATCATCGCCCCAACGAGCTTTCCGGTGGCGAGAATCAACGCGTGGCAATCGCACGCGCACTAGTGACCAATCCGCAAATCATTTTTGCAGACGAGCCGACGGGCAATCTCGACACCAAAACCGGCCATGAAATCATGGAAATTTTGCGCGAGCTGAATGAGCACGGTACCACGATCATACTCGTCACGCACGAGTTGGAAAAAGCCAAGTGGGCGCGACGGCTCATTCAAATGCAAGACGGCAAAATGCTGCGCGAGCTGCATGGCCAGGAAATTCAACGCTTGCGCGATTTGTTCCAAGATCTGCCGCAGGCCTAGGGGTGCCGCATGGCGCGAGCATTTTGCCGAGTCGCATCTTCCCCACCGTTCTTGAAAGACGAGTAGACCTCTTGCTGCGGCGAGGCGTTCCACAAAAAATGGCGCCATATTGTTAAAGCCGCGAAGCTTCGGCGGCACTCAAAACCATTCCTCATTTTAACCCTAGCGGGATCAGCACAAATGCAATACTCCGAAAGCCTTCGCATTGGAATCAAAAGCATTTGGGTTCACAAGCTGCGTTCATTGCTCACCACGTTGGGCGTCATTTTCGGCGTGGCTGCGGTGATTTCCATGCTCTCCATTGGCGAGGGCGCGAAGCGCGCGGCCATCGAACAAATCAAGCTGCTGGGCACCAACAACATTCGCGTGAACTACTTGAAGCTCACCGGCGAACAGGCGGAGGAAGCCGAGAAGAAGCTGGCAATGGGATTGACGTATCGCGATGGTCAGCTCATTCGCGCCAACTTGCCGACCGTCAAAGGCGTCACGCCCTTGCACTTCGTCGAAATCGAAGTGCTTTTTGGCAACAAAGAGTCGAGCGGCCGCGTGATCGGCACCGACGAGGCCTATGAATGGGTGACGAACTTTCATCCGCAGGAAGGGCGTTTTATCACGTTGCTTGATGTGCGGGAAGCGAAACGCGTTTGTGTTATCGGCGACGAAGTGCGTGCGGAGCTGTTCGGTTATCGCAATCCCATCGGGCGGCGCATTAAGATCGGCGACACCTGGTTCACCGTCGTCGGTGTCATGGAAGCCAAGACCGTGAAAGAAGGCAAAGCCTCGGTCATTAAGCTGCGCAACATCAACAAGGATATTTACATTCCCATCACCACGGCGCTCAAACGCTTCACGGACGAAGAGCGCCCCAATGCCATCGAAGAGATCGCCATTCAGGTGCAGAGCGAAGAGCATGTGCTGCCGACTTCGGAAGTGGTGAAGCGTTTGCTCGCGCGCACGCACAATGGCGTGAATGATTACGAGATTATCATCCCGGCAGAGTTGCTGGCGCAAAGCCAGAAGACGCAGCGCGTGTTCAACATCGTCATGGGATCGATTGCAGCCATCTCATTGCTGGTGGGCGGCATTGGCATCATGAATATCATGTTGGCGAGCGTAACCGAGCGCACGAAAGAGATTGGCACGCGGCGCGCGTTGGGCGCGACCGAACGTGACATCATGGGCCAGTTCCTCAACGAGACCGTTTTGATCAGCATCACCGGCGGCACGATTGGTATTATGTTGGGGGTGATTATGGCGAAGCTCATCAATCTGTACGCCGGCTGGGATACGGTGATAGCGTTATATAGCGTCATGCTTTCGTTCGGGATTTCCGCGCTGGTCGGCATCGTGTTCGGGCTTTATCCCGCGCGCAAAGCCGCGAAAATGGATCCGATTGCGGCGCTGCGTTTTGAATAAGAAGTCGTTCGGTAATCACGAAACTGTGTGTGAGTGTGTGGAGTGCGGATGTTCGAGAGTTCCCCAATATCATACCCCTTTTCTGATGTGGCCCTGTCCCGGCGGCTTGAGCGAACGGAGGCCATAAGCAATGCGCGATTCGTCGAAGCCCGCGCGCGGCTCTTTCCCGAAAGCGGCGCCGAGTGGATCGAGGTGGCAGGCGCCTATGCGATGTTCGACACGCCGTCTTCGCCGCTCACCCAGACTTTCGGGCTGGGTATTTTTGAAAGCGTGACGAATCTTGCGCTAGATCGCATCGAGCGATTTTTTCAAGAGCGGGGCGCACCGGTGTTTCATGAAGTCAGCCCGTTGGCAGATTCCAGTTTGCCTGCCATGTTGCACGAGCGCGGCTATGAGCCTTTTGAGTTCACGAGCGTGTTGTATCGCCCGATTCACAAAGAGCTTGCGTGGGAGGCGCGGCGCAATGAAAATATTCATGTGCGGCTAGTGCGTGAAGATGAGTACGAGCTTTGCGCAAGAATTTCCGCGCAAGGATGGAGTGAGCACCCCGAAATCATGCAGTTCTTGCTGGAGATCGGTGAAATCAATACGCAGCGTGCAGGCGCGCTTTCTTTTTTCGCGGAGTTGGGGGGCCGGCCGGTCGCGACGGGAGTGTTGTGCCTCGGTGAGGGCGTCGCGCTATTGGGCGGCGCCAGCACCATTCCAGAGGCGCGTAAACAGGGTGCGCAACTGGCTCTGCTCGAGAGCCGCTTGCGCTATGCCGTGGATCAAGGATGTGACCTTGCGATGATGTGTGCGCAACCCGGCAGCGCCTCTCAGCGCAACGCAGAGCGACATGGGTTTCATATTGCCTACACGCGCATCAAATGGCGATTGCCGCAGCATGCGGCGAAGCAATGAGGTCGGGCACGGTTCAACTTTTGAAAACTGTGAGGCGAAGCATGACTTCGCCCCACGGATACTTCACCACTATTGGACTGTTACTTTAATTTTTGTAGTCCCACCCCCTTGTGGGGTGCTGTCGCAGCCAATAAATTCGCGGGTTGCAACAATGCCCCACAAGGGGGCAAGACTACGAAATCACGGTAACAGAACACTAGATTACTTCGGGCATGGTGTCGGACAGCAATCGGAAGGTTGGCAAACCTGCGGTTTACAGGGCGGACAATTTTTCTCCGCCGAAGTTTGCGTGGACGACATTGCCAAGCTTCCGAGTGCTAAAAGCGCGAGCGCAGCAAAGGTCAACAGGCCTTTCTTCATTTTCATACTCCTTGATAGAATGATTGGAAGTTTATTGTGTAAATCGCCATGGCTTTCATTGTAAGACTTGTACCACCTGCGCGAACTCTTGTGGGGTGAGCTCTCCAATCGCCAGGTACTCCGAATTTTTTCCCTGCCAGCTCAACGCCATCACCTCCTTCGCATCCACCATTGCACACTCCACATTGCAAACTGGCGTGCGCGTAACGGCATATTGTCCCATCGTCCACGGTTGCCCCAACGCATGTTGAAATATGTTGATCGCCTTGCCGGCTTTGCTGCAAGTGAATTGCACGCACTTCCGGCCGCTGCACTCCAGCACGCGGACGCAATCCAACTGAAACGAATCCGGCAAAGCTGAGATGGCTGCGAGCGGAAATGCGATCGCCTGTTGCGCCTCGGCCAGTTTCACGACTTGCGCAGGATAGCGTTTGTGGAACCTGGCTTCGGAAGCATCGTGCCGCAGATCATCCAAAAAGAGACCGTAATCAATGACCGCCGCCGCGCGCGTTGCAATGCCGCGCTCGCTTGAGAAATTCTGCTTCCAAATGGCCAGTCCCAGCAAAATTAGAAGGGCTCCGGCAACGGACCAACGCAGCACAGATGAATTGGTTGTGGAAAAAAAACTGCCCAGCGAGAAGCGGCCTTGCGCAGAGACCGCAGTTTCTTTCACTATGCTCTGCCACAATTTTGCCGTGGGAATGACTTGCGGCGTTCGCCCGGCTTTTATCAGCTCGCGGCAAGCGCGAATTTCGGCAAGTCTATGCCGGCATGCGGCGCAGTTCTCAAGGTGTTGGCGCATCTCATCGAGTTCGTGGCGCGGCAACTCGCCGTCAATATAGAGCGCGAGCGCATGCTGCAAACGGCGATGACGCAGGAAGGCGAAAGTTTTTTTCATAAAGTTTCTCGCTGAAGCACAGTCTGCATACTTGATAGTAGGCAATTCGCAAGCAGCTCCGCCACGCCTTGGTCGCGGCTTTTTCTTTTAGTGAAGTGAACCGGCAACTAAAATCTGGGCAGCGCAAGTATTCCAACAATCTCTGCTACGATTTCAAATAACTTTGATCAATGCCCAAAGCTTCGAGTTCTTTTTTCAACTTGGCATATGCGCGGTGCAAACGCGAGGCTACCGTGCCCTTGTCGATTTGCAAAACTTCGGCAATCTCATCATAGGCCAGACCCTCGAAATCGCGCAGCACAATGGCCGCGCGATACGGCTTGCGCAAGCGTGCGAGCGCTGATTGCAGCTTTTCCGAAAGCTCAATATGAGCATGATGATGGGGGTTCTCTTGCGCCAGTGCTTCCTCATTCACAATCAACGCCAACGAGGTTTCCCGCTTTTGCCGCCGTTTGAATCGTCGCAGCGCATCAAGGCTGGCATTGACGGTCATGCGATACAACCAGGTCGAGAGTCGAGCCTCACCTTGAAATTGCTCTAGCTTGTGGTACAGACGGACAAAAACTTCCTGGACGACGTCTTCCGCGTCGTGGCGCGACGATGTGAGGTGATAGGCCACCTTGAACAATTGCCGGTGATGCGCCTGGAAAATCGTGTGTAAATCCAGCCTGCGCTCCGCGAGTGTTTGTACGATATGGAGAGGCATCCTCGTTCGCTTTTACGGTTTAGACGACGGAGCGGCAAGATTTCTTCCCGAAGAAAGAAAATATTTTTCCCCGCATGTTTATGTAGCCGCCGCCCACATTTTCGTGGAGTTGTGAGGCCACGGCGATTTTTTTATTTTTGTTTCGCCGCACAACGACAACGCGCCAGTCCGGAAGCGCGAAACTCACAAGGAATTTTACGCATGAAGCCTCAACCCCAAAAGGAAAGCGGCGAATTTTACACGCGCTTTTGTCCGTATGCAAATCGAATCTACCGCAGCGCACTGATTTTGACGGGTTGCCCCAATAAGGCGGAGCGCTTGCAGATGGATCTTTATCTGCGAGCATTCCTCGCATACTTGCACGCCGGAAACATCGTTGATTTCGAGCGTTGGCTGGCTGGAGTCGCCATTGAAATTTTTTCTAAAAGCAATTTCCGGCGCCAGGAGCGGCAATTAACGTCGAATGCCTTCAGCGAGACGGAGCAGATGATTGCGGAAAAACTCGCCGAGTGCAACAAGAAAAGTACTCTGCAACTTGCGTGATCGCAACGCGGTCCGTAACAACGAATGAATCAAACTGAGGTGAACCATGAAAGTGAAAAGGTATCTTTTGGCCTTCGTCATGCTTGGCGCAACGCTCATCGCATGGAGCAATGGCACGGCGCAGGAACGGGCAATCAATTGGAAAGCGGTCGGCAAGAACTTGGTGCGTGCGCTGGCTTCCGAGAACGAGGGCTTGCGGCAATCGGCAATGGAATTTTTTGTCCGCCATTCCGACCAACTCGACATCCAGGCTGCGGTTTACGACGTCATGCGAGTGTATCGCAACCACAAAAATGTGCGCGTGCGGAAGCTCGCTCTGGTTACGCTGTATAAGATGCAAAATAAATGGGCGCTGGAATTTTTGAAGATCGACCTGCGCTTTCAAGACGACCAAGAGTTGAAGCGCATGGTTGCTGCGATTGTGCTAGAATACGAAATGAAGAAAAAGGCTTCTTAAGAAAAGAGAAGTTTTGCCAGGAATGGTTGTCGCTTAAATGAATGGCTCGCGAAGCAGAGCGACTCGCGGCAATGTCGCTCTACTTTCACGAGAGTCCACTCAAACGGCGCGCTTACAATTTGGCCGCTCGTATTGCATGAAAACTCCTGCTCGTGCGCAATGATTTGACCGAGCACTTTCCGCAGGTAGCAACGAACATCTGCGCGGAGATGATGACGATAAAAAAGCCTTTTGATTTCGTTGCGGATATTTTTAATTGTGGTATAAAACGAACGACAATTGGTACCCACGCAGGCGAGGGCCGTTTGATGCATCGCGAAATAATGCTACAAGGCCTAACGGAGCAGGCGCAGATTTGGGATTTGATCATCATTGGCGGCGGCGCCACAGGCTTGGGCGTTGCCGTCGACGCGGCCGCACGCGGCTACCGCACGCTGCTGCTTGAGCAGCACGATTTTGCCAAAGGGACCTCGAGCCGCAGCACAAAGCTGATTCACGGCGGCGTGCGCTATTTGGCGCAAGGCAACGTTTCGTTGGTGTTGGAAGCCTTGCACGAACGCGGCTTGCTCATTCGCAACGCGCCGCACTTGGTTCACAATCAAGCGTTCATCGTGCCGAGTTACGATTGGTGGGAAGGACCGTTTTATGGCATCGGCATGAAAGTTTATGACATGCTCGCCGGCAAGCTCGGGCTTGGTCCTTCGCGCATTCTTTCGCGTGAAGAAACGCTCGCGCACCTTCCCACTCTGGAGCCGGAGGGCCTGCGCGGCGGCGTGATTTATCACGACGGCCAGTTTGACGATGCGCGGCTGGCCATCAACATGGCGCAGACAGCCGTGGCGCAAGGCGGCCTAACGCTCAATTATATGCAAGTCACGGCGTTGCTCAAATCGCACGATTTGCTTGCCGGGGTCGTAGCTCGTGACATTGAGACCGGCAAAGAATATGAATTGCACGCGCGTTGTGTTGTCAATGCGACGGGTGTGTATGCAGACGCGATCCGGCTTTTGGATGAGCCGGAGGCTGCGCCGATTGTTGCCCCAAGTCAAGGCGTGCATCTCGTGCTGGACAAATCATTTCTCCCCGGCAATAGCGCGATTATGGTGCCACACACGGAGGACGGCCGTGTGCTCTTTGTGGTGCCCTGGCACGAGCGCGCGCTCGTGGGTACTACTGATACGCCGATTCACGAGGCGCCTCTCGAACCACGGCCTTTGCCGGAAGAGATCGATTTTTTGTTGCGGCATGCGGGACGCTATCTCTCCAAGGACCCGCGGAGGAGTGATGTCAAAAGCGTCTTTGCCGGCATTCGGCCTTTGGTGAAAGCCGGCGACGACAAAGCCACTGCAACGCTTTCGCGCGAGCATACGATACTCATTTCAAAATCCGGCCTGCTCACGATCACCGGCGGCAAATGGACGACCTATCGCAAGATGGCGGAAGACGCGGTCAATCACGCTGCGCTGCTCGCGGGTTTGGACGAGCGGCGCTGCACGACGGAGCATTTGCCGCTGCACGGTTGGCAGGAGCACGCTGAAATCGCAAAACCGTTCGACGTTTATGGCGCTGACTTTCTCCGCTTGCAGCAACTGCTGCAAGAAGATGCAACCTATGCGCAACAGCTTCATGAAGATTTGCCCTATGTTGTGGGCGAAGTCATTTGGGCGGTGCGAAATGAAATGGCGCGCACCATTGAAGACGTGCTCGCGCGCCGCACGCGAGCCTTGTTGCTTGACGCGCGCGCCAGCATTGCATGCGCACCCCAAGTTGCCGCGCTCATGGCGGGAGAATTGCGCCGTGATGAGAATTGGCAGAAGCAACAGGTGAGAACGTATAAAGAATTGGCGAAGGGATATGTGCTTGGCGAAAATTAGGCGGTTACTATGGCGGCAAATCGGTGACTGAAAAAGCCTTTGCTTTTTCTCGTGAAAATAAAAATCGACCACTCGCGCTTGGCTAAAAAACATTGGCGCGTCGTGGTCGATTTTTTTTATCAAGCGGATGGGCGGTCAGTAAGCGAGTCAAGCGCGTACACGCTCATACTCGAAATGCTCCGGCGACTTTTCACGCAAACCTTCACGGGCTTTTTTTCGCAGCCCAAGCCCGAGTAGCAAGCGGAACGGAAAAGCGCCTCGGCTAAAAGCGTTTAGTGCGCCGCTGCGCCCGCGGTTTTCTTGGCAAAACCGGAATAGAGACCCCACGCGCCGATGAGAATGTTGGCAATGTTCGCGCCGCTCATGCCAGACGAAAGCCCGGCAAAGTCGCCGAGTCCCGCGGCGCCCAACACGCCCACCAACGCGCTCAAGCCGCCGCCAACTTGCGCGCCCATGCGCTGCTGGCTGTCGGAGCCTTTGAAGCCGAAATAACTCAACACCAGGCCGATGATGACGCTGACGATGTTGTTGCCCGTGCCGGCTTTTAGCAGATTCGAAATCGCCTCCGGACCATATTGGCCAAGAGCGCCCAACAACACTTGAATGATGCCGGCATACTTCGCAAAAGTTTGAGCCATGAGATTTCCTCCTCTCGAAAGAGTGATGAATGAGTTGCATCCGCTCGATCTATGCTTGCAATGTTCCCGCGCCGTGCGCAGGAGAAGGTTATTGCGGGAGAGAGGCAGGTTATCCGGTTTGCCGCGGGCTACTCCTGCAAATAATCTAGCAGGATTGTGCAGAATGTCAAGCCTTGAATCTGAGGAAGATTCGTTTGCAGAGCTCCCCAAAGATGCGTATGTTCACGCGCTGTTGTGCTAATTCTCATAACTCTTACTCAATTTGCTGGAGATGATAATGACCATGCTCAGTGTCATGCTGCTGGTAGTCTTGGTAACGCTCGGTTGTGAAAGCCAAATCCAATATGAGCGCCAATTGGCGGACGAAAAAAATCCCGTGGTGCGCATGCAAACCACTTCCGGCGATATTTATCTTGAGCTGTTCGAAAAAGACGCGCCGGAGACTGTGGCGAATTTCATCGGCCTGGCGGAAGGCACGAAGGAGTTCACCGACCCCAAGACCAAAGCCAAAGTCAAGCGGCCGTTTTATGACGGCCTCAAGTTTCATCGCGTCATCAATAATTTTATGATGCAGGGTGGATGCCCGTTGGGAACGGGCACCGGCGATCCGGGATACAAATTCAAAGATGAGATTAGCGCGGAGGCGCTAGGCTTGACGCAAATAAAAGTGGCGGATGCGCCGTATGCTGGCCGCGATTTGCAGATGTACATCGGACGCAAGCTCGGCATTTATTCGCAGGAAGATGCGCAAGCGAAGATGGCTGAGATTCAAGCGGAATGGAACAACGTCTCGCAATTGAGTGTGGCGGAACTGTATGCGGCGAACGGCTATGCCTACGACAATGCCTTGAAATCACACAAAGCCGTGCGCGGCGTCATCGCCATGGCCAACTCCGGCCCGAATACCAATGGCTCGCAGTTCTTCATCAATCAGGTGGATACGCCGCACTTGGACGGCAAACATACCGTCTTCGGCCAGGTGGTGAAAGGCATGGACGTTGTGGATAAAATTTGCAACGCCCCACACGGCCCGAATGATCAACCCCAGCCGGAAATCAAGATCACGACGCTGCGAGTGGCGAAGAAGAGCAAGCACTGAGGCCCTTTTTGTTTTGAACTAGTGTTGCCATTCCGGAGGAATTCTTTTGAGCGCAACCATACCGGCCATGCTGAAAGAGATTCCTCCGAATGATATTTTATGAGCAGGCCATAGAAATACCAGCTATCGCTGCTGAAGAGCGCTTTCACGGGAAAGCCCAATGTCGCTTCACATTTTTGCCAACGCAATGCGGAAAAAACGCATCGCAGATTGCTTGCTCAAGCGTTATTGTTACGTGCATTGCTGCGCCTTCTGCAGCACATGAAACTGTTTTCAGTGCGACAGCTTGAATTTGATGGCAGGGAGGATGGTGATGAATGATGAAGAGGGCGCTCACACACGACCTTCGAACCAGCGGCGCTCCAGTCCTTTGCGCAGTTGCGTGCGCGCGCGGTGCAGCATCACCCAGAGATTGGATTCGGTGATATTGAGAATTTCACACACTTCGGCACTGCTATAGGCTTCGATCTCGCGCAGTGTGAACACTTGCGCCAAGCGTGGCGGCAAATCTGCAAGACAGCTTTGAAACACCTGCCAAAACTCGCTCTTCTCCAAATCGGCGTAGGGATCGCTGCCCCAATCGAGGGGGCCGGCGCCGTTTTTCCAATGGCCCTTCCATTCACCGTCGGCTTGAAACGACTCGTCCGCCTCGGCAACCAGAGTGTCAATATTTTCGACGTTCGCGCGGCGGCTGCTTCTGCGATAGTGATCGATGATTTTGTGCTTTAGAATGCTCACGAGCCACGTGCGCTCCGAGCAATTGCCGGCGAATTTATTCCGGCCTTGCAGCGCGGCGAGCAATGCTTCTTGCACTAACTCTTCCGCGGCTTCCGGCTCACGCAAGCGTGACATGGCGTAGCCGTAGAGATAGTCGCCATGCTCTTCCAGCCAACGCTCAGGATTGTGTCGTGTTTGCTTGGACTCTGCGAGTTGCACCATCGCTCTTTCTCCTTGCCCTGAACTAGCCACGTGTTTGATCAGTTCTTTTTTCTCGCCTTGCAACGCCTTTGATTATTACTAAAAGCATACCAATCTCAAAAAATTCGGCGATGGCACCGGCGATCACTTGAAAAAACGCTGCTTAAGTATTCTGGTGCGATTGCGAGGGAGAAGAAGGTGATGAGCGCGAGTGTCAAGGATTCGACGCGAAGTCAAAATATCGACAGTGGTATCGTTTTGATGAGATCATTGTTGGAGAGAACCACCGCAGTCATTTCGATATAGGAAAAGATACGTGATGAAATTTTTATTGCGCTTTTGCGCGAGGAAAACCAAATTGCGATGCTTGCTCACAATTCGTTGTTGTTCATTTAACGGAGAGATGGAATATGGTTGCCTCCTATTGCAAACTATCGCTTGCCGGCTTATCGCTAGCTCTCCTGCTAGTGGCTTGCGCCGCTTCCAGTATGAAGATTCGCGACCTGAGTGACAATCCCGAAAAATATCACGACCAAGAGGTCGTGATCAAAGGCAAGGTGGTATCGACCTTCGCCATTCCGTTGCTCTCACAAAGTTTGGTGAAGGTCGCCGACGACACCGGCGAAATTTGGGTGAAGCCCTTTGATCGGGTGCCGTTCGAAGGCCAGAAAGTGACCGTGCGCGGCAAATTGAAAATCGGTTTGACGCTGGCGAATCGCAACTTCGGCGTGATTGTTTATGAGGAAGAAGCCCGGAAGTAGGGCGAAGTTCGGCTTGACATTGCATGGGAGAAGTCATATTTTCGCCCCGTTTGTTTAGAAGTGAGGGAGCCGATTATGAACCACACTAACGCAATCATGAACTGGCCATTGGAGAGCTGGAATGTCGTCGCAGCCTAAGGAAGTCACCCTGGCGCTCGTGCCACGTGCGCGTTTTGATGTTATTGATGTCGCTCATCGTCTCGCGCAGGAATGTGGAGACTTGTTGTCGCAATACCGCAAAGCGTTGTATTGTTCCTATCACACCACTGCAGGTTATCTCGAGCAGAGCTTTTGTGCGCGTTTAAAGCATAGCCGCGAACACGTTGCCCCGTTCATTCGCGCCTTTCAGAAGCTGTTCCCGCCGGAGGCCAACTATCACCATGACCAAATGGAATTCCGCACAGAACTAACCGAGGATCAACGCAAGTGCGAGCCGAGAAATGGCGACTCACATTTGACTTTTATCAGCTCGGGTTTGAAAAACTGTGTGACGTACGTGAATCGCCCGGGCAAACCGGTCTACTTCATCGATCTCGACGGCATTCACGAAACCGGCAGCCGCAAACGGCAAACGCGGGTTTTGGCTTATAATGACGAAGAGGTCGCGCATCGCGGCAGCTTTGCGATGCCGGTTTCGCGGCATCTCATCGACTCCGTGAATCTCAAAGATCCGCGGCTCGGTTTTATCGAGCAAATCGAAGCTTGGGTCGCGCGGTGCAGTGTGGAGAAGGGGCGAGTGGATATTGCATTGCACCCGAGCGAGCGCCATGCCGGCCTTACGGTGAATGAATATGAAACGCTGCTCATGCGCCATGATCTTGCGGAGGTTTTGAAGAACCCGTTCAAATTCATGGCGATGCAAAGCCGGCACATGTTGCGCGATCCGAAAACCATTCCGAGCAAGACCATTAACTACGCCAAGTATGACTTCGTGCACTTTTTTAATGAATTGATCGACGCGTTCGGCATCAGCGAATCAGTGGTCGAAAAAATTCTATCGACGTTCATTCGCGTGCCCGCCGAGCGATTTCTGCGCATGAAACGCCAGGTGAGTTTATTGATTACGGATGAAAAGGGTGAAGGCCGAGGACGGGTCGTGCAAGGCACATATCAAAGCCCGATTCTGGTGCAATGGCAACAGGCCGAGCAACAAATGCGGCATTTGGAGATCACGATTACGAGGTTTAAGTGAGGGAACTTTTAAAGGGCGGGCATTATGATTTGGATTGGACTTTTCGTTTTTGTAGTGCTCGCCTTTTTGGGGTTTTTGTTCATACGAAGCGGACAGGAGGCGTGTCCGTGTTGCGGCCATCGGAAAATCGATCACGAGCTATTCACTATTGACGGCGTCTTGGTGAAACCGTATCGCTGCAAGCTCTGTAGGAAAAACTGTACGTGGTGAGCGTCATGGGGTTCGCGAAGCTGCGGAGAGACCTCAATTCAAATCCAGAGTTTTTCTCCCACCATCATTTTTCCAAGATGTTCTTCCCGCCACTTTTCTGAAATACCCATTTGATATTTGATCGTCGCTTTCGGCGAGACGCCGAACACGTTCACGATCTGCGCGCCGGTGAGCAGAATCAGCTTCGTCACTTTGAACTTCGGCGGCGGAGCCAGCGCGATGTGGCGACGAATTTGATTCGCTTAAGAGTGGAGTCTGCGATTCCAATTCCTACGCGTGTGATTTTGAAAACAACCTTGCGAAGATTTTAAACCTTCGCAAGGTTTGAGCAATTTCATAGACTCTGCGGCTTTACAAAGCCTGGGGGCAACGGCTGCAAAAGTTTTGCAAAGTGGAGCAGTTCCGGCTCCGAATAATTGGCGCCGACAATTTGCAAAGCGATTGGTAATCCTTGTTGATTCAACCCCATCGGAATAATGACCGCGGGATGGCCGGTGGCGTTGAGAATGTATGCGTACGGAACATACGCCATGTACTTCACGGTATGGCCCTCGTCGCCTTGAATGGAGCTGCCGGTCGCGCATTTTTTAAACGCCGCACCGTAAGTGATCGGGCAAATGAAAAAATCATGCTGTTTGAAAAAGCCTTCCCATTTTTGAATCAGCGCTTCGCGTTCGATTTGAATTTTATTCCAACCCGCGTCGGAAGCGTCCATAATGCCTTCATCAAAGGCGGCGAAGTTGGGCGAACCGTCGTTCATGTTTTGCATTCCCATTTGCATAAACTTGCGCAGCAACCACGGCTGGCCTTCGCCCATCATATAGCCGAACGAACCTAGAAACATTTTCACGAGATCATCATAGGCAATGTCCGGCGCAATTTTTTCGACGGCGACGCCGTGCTGTTGCAATGCCGCCAGTAACGCATTGAGCATTTCTTTCACCTCGCTGCTCACTTTTACGCTCTCGCTCTCGCGCGGCCATTCATCGATCCACGCGATTTTATATTCATTCAACGTTTTGTTCGAAGCCGGTTGCCAGTCAACCTTGTGTTGAAAGCGCTCGTCGATCGGCGTGTCACGAATCACGTTCCACATTAATTCCAAATCTTCCGGCGTGCGCGCCAAAGGACCGGGCGAGGCCAAAGCAAACCGGGACAACTTCGTCACCGTATCCGGCGTGGCGCCTTGGGTGATATTGACCGCGCCAAACGTCGGCTTCAATCCCCACAAACCGCAAAACGCCGCGGGCACGCGAATGCTTCCGCCCAAATCGCTGCCAAGCTCGAGCGGCGTGAAACCCGCAGCCAGCGCCGCAGCGCCGCCGCCCGTGCTGCCGCCGGGCGTGCGCGTGGTATCGTAAGGATTATTGGCGGTGGGATACACTTCGCCGTGGGTCTGATAATCCGACAACATAAACGGAACGTTCGTGGTGCCGAGAATAATCGCGCCGGCATTTTTGATTTGCTGCACCACTTCGCCGTCGCGCGGCGCAATGAAGCCAAACATTTTCGCGTTCAGCGTGCAGGGCGAGCCTTTGACCCAAAACATTTCTTTGATCGTCACGGGAACGCCGAGCAACGGCTGTGCGGTGTCGCCGCGCGCCACGGCTTCATCCGCAAGTTTCGCTTCCGCCAGCGCTTCTTCTTCGCGCAGCCAAATGAGCGCGTTATATTTGTGGTTGTTGTTCTTGATATGCGCAAAGAACTCCGTGACAATCTCCGTGGAAGTTGCTTCGCGACGGCGAATCATCGCCGCGAGTTCCGTGGCTGATTTGTAAATGAATTTTCCCGCCATCGGAAATTCTTGCGGCGGTTTGGCAAATAATTCCTGTTGCAAGACAATGGGTTTGCCGACCGGCGGCGGAATAATGGAATAAACATACGCGCCGAAAGCAACGGCGATCACCAGCAAAGCGCCGAAAACGATGCCGGTCCATTTGAGAATTTTTTTCGTGGTGGGGTTCATGCTTTTCTCCATTTTGATGCGTTTTGTTAATTGTCTCAACGCCAAATCTTTGCCCCCACCATCATCTTCCCGCGATGCGCCGCGCGCCATTTTTCCGAAATGCCCATTTGATATTTGATCGTAGCTTTCGGCGAGACACCGAATACGTTCACGATCTGCGCGCCGGTGAGCAGGATGAGTGTCGTCACTTTAAACTTCGGCGGCGGGGCCAGCGCGATGAGATAGCGGATTTGATTCACGCGAAGCTGCAGTCGGCGATGCCAAACTTCGTTGATGACTTTATCCGAGCCGGGATGATAACGCCCGAAATCGACCGTCACGCTTTTGCCCGTGTGGTGGTTGATTTCCAATGCTTGATGGCGGATAGCGGGAAAGATGCCGGCAAGCGGCGAAAAATGATAACCCCAATGCCTTGCGACTTCTTAGTTGAATCAAGACTCTTTGGCGCTGTCGTTTAAGGTTTTTCCATTCTTGCCTTTGGGTGTATCAATGCCAATCAGATCTTCCGTCAATCCGGCGATTTCTTCCAGTGAATAAAACAAAGCGGGCTCGGACCGGTCGTTGGCGAGAACGGTTGCCTCTTCGAGATCTTTTTGATAGATGAGTTGCTTTTTCGTGAGTGCGGGCAACAAAATAGTTTTCTCAATTATCAGCTTTCCATTATTCATAACAGAAATCCCTTTAGCTTCTTCAATCTTTCAAGCTTCCCAATAAGTGCTTTCCCCTCGATATGTTCATCGAGTTGAGCGTAGTAATACTCAGCACTGATCACTTCGGCATTGGGAAGTTTTATGTCTTTGCAAAGACTTTTGTGCAGCCCGTCATCTTCGTCCAGCCAAATCAATCGCAAGTGTGAGGCTTGATGCCCATAACGAAAGAGCTTTTGATAGGCCTTCTTTTCCGACAAGCTTGTTTCAAGCCACGTTCCGTCTTCGAGAAGAAAGTCCGGATTGTAAAAATCGTGCGTGCGCAGTTTAAGATTATGTCGGCTGGCAAAATCAGTATACCACGGATTCATTGCAACGTGCTGGAAAACAGGCTCCGGTTGAAACGGTATCGCGAGAAGTTTCAACATGCCTTCGACGAGCACATGAAAAATCCGTCCTCTGCTGCCGGTTCGCTGAATAGAGAGAAGTTCTTCAATGCGATCATCTTGAAATGCGGCAATGGTGTTTTGCCATTTTCTGTGCATGGTGCTTTAATAAGCAAGTTTTACTGCTTCAAGAATAGATCAAACTTCCCAAAGTGCCAACTCGATGGCACGATCAGAAGGCAAAAGCAATTCGGCTTCCTTTTCAGTTAATTGTTCAATCACTTTCTTGATGCACGATGAATTCACTTGCTTTAAAAAGCGAAACGCCGAAGTAATAAGATATTCGTGCTGAACTTCAAAAGCCAGCCATCTTCTTCTTAGAGATTCCGCTGTCGCGCCGGTGGTGTTGGAGCCGGCAAAAATATCCAAAACGACGTCGTTGGGTTCGGTGAGCATTTTAATAAAAAAACGCGGTATTTCCTCCGGAAACCGCGCCGGATGTCTATGGAAGCCAAATTCATTGCACAACCTTAAATAAGCGGAATTGCTGTCGGTGTTGGGAATCGAAAGCAGGTTGGAGGGAATGGCGCCGCCGTTATCTTTTCCGAAATTGGCGCCAATATCGTGGCCCGACGGCCTTTTTTTCGGCGTGTAAAAATCTTCGGGATTCACCATCAGCTTTTTCATCCGATTTGAATAAGGTTGCAAAACGTTTCTGACATCAGCTTTCGGCCATTCGGTTTTGCTCAACCACCAAATGGTGTTCACGGCGTCCTTCGCGCGAATTTTCCTTTTATTGACCCATTCGATGGGCGAAGGCAATTTGGCCGGATTGAACCAATAGAAATCCTCGGCCAAATGGAAGCCGACCTCGTCGCACAAACTGATCAGCGCGCGAAAATTGTATAAAGATCGTGACGGCGCGCCGCTGCGATAGGCTCCTCCCAAGTCAATAACGAAACTGCCAGTGTCTTTCAAAACCCGAAGTACTTGCTTGCCGAATGGCTTGAGCCATTCAACATATTCGCTTTCGTCAACATTGCCATAGTTTTTTTGTCGCCGTAGCGCAAAAGGCGGTGAAGTCAAAACTAAGTCAATGCTTGCATCAGGGATTTGCGCCAGCAGTTCCAAAGCATCGCCGACAAATGCTTCGCCGAATTGCGTTCGGTAAAGTGGTTGAGCCTTGAGCAGCATTTTAGTATTCCTTCAACTCGTAAATCCAACTTGCCAACAGTTGCCACAAGACACTTGCGGCAAAATGAACTTCGGGATCTAATCTCGCCAGTTCTTCAATTTGAGCTTCAAGAAAACGAGGCTTTCCATAGCCCAAAATATAACTGACCCAACGTCGCAGATTATCATCCGTTGTCTTCCCCAATAAATCGTTGAGGCTGAATCCACCTGCTTTTGCCAGCGCCCACGCGATTCCCTCGCGCTGGGCCGGAGCGCCTGTTTTCATCATGGCGACAATTTGTTCAATTTGCGATGGCGTGATTTTGAGCAACGCTCTCGCCGCTTCAGTCTGTATCTCAATGTTGGCCGAATTAAAAGCGTCGATTAGCGCAACAGCCGAAGGTTGTGTCGCAAATTCGCCAAGCGCCCATGCGGCACCGGCGCGTACTTCGGAGTTTCGATTGGCATCCATTAAAACGCGAACAAGTAGCTGCTCGCTTTGCGCATCTGCTATCTCCGAAAGAACGATGACGGTTTCGAGTTGAACCGTGAGATATTCACTATTCAGGCAATCAGATAGAAAAGCCCAGCCGTAAGGATTTGCATAGGCTGCCAGAGAAGCCGCCGCTTCCAGTTGAACATAGATATCCTCGGCTTGGTCGAGCATCTTGGCTTCAAGATGAGTACGGGCCTTTTCGTAGCCGCGAAATCTTAACGCCTTGGTCGCCGCATATCGCTCACTCAGAGAGGCGCTTTGCAACTGAGCAATGAAAAAATTTTCATCGACCTCGACTTCTCGAACTGGGTTTAACTCAATCGGCACAACCGAGGCGACAATTTGATTCGCCTGAACCGTATCGCCAATTTTACACTGCGGTTGCAGGAATGATTCCTTCCTCTTGAGTGAACACCTTTGAGTTTTGTTGCCGGTTTCAGTTTGAAGCTTGATGTTTTTCTCGCTGATTTCCGTCACCAACGCTTGCTCATGCGCGTGAGCGCTAGGCCAAATCATCCGTATCTCAGAACCTTCCTCAACACCCTTCGGTTTAGTAATTTGAACCTGTCTCTTTGCCACGGCATCTCGCATAGCCGAAATTTTGATGAAATGAATCGGCGAAATCGTTTCCCAAGCAATTGGTGAATCATCACGTTGTTTGCAAAGAACGATGGCGACCTGATCGTCCGGGCGCATGCCGGCATCCCAAGCTCGATGAGGATCTTTCTGCGAATGCGACATGGAAATCTCGAGCTTCGTCTTGCCTCGCGATTCGAATCTCTGCCCGCTTTTCAAGCAAAGGATATCCGGAACGCGAATGCGTTTGATTTTGATTTTCTTCCAAATCTTATAGCCGGTGGAACCTCTTTCCAATTCAATCGGCTCATAGCCAAGAGCTTTGAGCCGATTGATTGTTGCTTTCGTTCCGGTTGCACCTAATGCTAATTTTTCGAGAAAGCTGACGTCACTTTTGAAGTTGGTTGCTGGCACTCAAATTCCCTCTCGATACAAAAAGTAAAGTGCATTAGGCACAACTCCGACCTCAGAGGGTTATAGCGTTCCCGTCAAACTCGCCCGCACATACTCCCGATTCATCTTCGCAATAAACTTGACGCCGATTTCCTTCGGGCAAACGGCTTCGCATTCGTATTGATTCGTGCAATTGCCGAAGCCTTCCGCGTCCATTTGCTCGACCATGCGAATCACGCGGCGCTCGCGCTCGGGATGTCCCTGCGGCAAGTACGCCATGTGCGAAACTTTCGCAGCAACGAAGAGCATCGCGGAAGCATTCTTACACGCGGCCACGCACGCGCCGCAGCCAATGCACGCTGCCGCATCCATCGCGGTTTCGGCGTCGTCCTTCGGAATCAGAATCGCGTTCGCGTCCGGCGCGCCGCCGGCGTTGGCGGAAATGAATCCGCCTTTGGCAATGATGCGGTCGAACGCGCTGCGATCTACCACCAAATCTTTAATGATCGGAAACGCTTTCGCGCGCCACGGCTCCACGTAAATATGATCGCCGTCTTTGAAGCTGCGCATGTAAAGTTGGCACGTGGTAATCGCCTTCTCCGGGCCGTGCGCAATGCCGTTGATCATCAACGAACACATGCCGCAAATGCCCTCGCGGCAATCGTGATCGAACGCGATCGGGTCTTCGCCTTTCGCAATCAATCCTTCATTCAACACATCCATCATTTCGAGAAACGACATGTCGCCGGTGATCTGCGGCGATTCATACGTCACCATTTTGCCCGCAGCTTGGGCATGGGCTTGCCGCCAAACGTGCAAAGTCACTTTCATTATTTGTAGCTCCTCTCTGCCAAATGGACGAATTCGAAGTTCAACGGCTCTTTGTGCAGCATGGGCTTTTTGCCCTCGCCTTGATATTCCCACGCGCTCACGTAGCAATAATTCGCATCGTCACGCTGGGCTTCGCCTTCGCTGGTTTGATATTCTTCGCGAAAGTGGCCGCCGCATGACTCTTTGCGATCGAGCGCATCGTGGCACATCAATTCTGCCAGCTCGAAAAAGTCTGCGACACGCAGCGCTTTTTCGAGCGAGGTGTTGAACTCCTCGTTCTTGCCCAACACGGCGACGTTTTTCCAATACTCTTCCCGCAGGGCCGGAAGCTCTTGCAGATTCTTTTTCAAACCGGCTTCGTTGCGGGCCATGCCGCAGCGCTCCCACATGAGCGTGCCCATCTCGCGATGGAATGAATCCACCGAACGCTTGCCTTTGAGATTGAGCAGCGTGTTGATGCGGGATTGCACCTCGGCCTCGGCTTGTTTGAATTCCGGACGATCGGCGCCCAGCTTTTTCGGCTTGGCGCTTGCGAAGTAATGACCGATGGTGTAAGGCAAAATGAAATAGCCGTCGGCCAAGCCCTGCATGAGCGCGCTCGCGCCGAGACGATTCGCGCCGTGATCGGAAAAGTTCGCTTCGCCGATGACGAACAGGCCGGGAATGTTGCTCATCAAATTATAATCCACCCACAAGCCGCCCATCGTGTAATGCGGCGCCGGGTAAATGCGCATCGGCACTTTGTACGGATTCTCATTGGTAATCTCGTGATACATGTCGAAGAGATTGCCGTAGCGTTCACGAATGACGTGCTCGCCGAGGCGGCGAATGGCGTCGGAGAAATCGAGATACACGCCGCGCTTGCTTTCGCCCACGCCGCGGCCGTCGTCGCACGCTTCTTTCGCGGCGCGCGAAGAAATGTCGCGGGGCGCGAGATTGCCGAAGCTCGGATATTTGCGTTCGAGATAATAATCGCGCTCGTCTTCCGGAATATCTTGCGGCGCGCGCGTGTCGCCCTTTTTCTTGGGCACCCAAATGCGGCCGTCGTTGCGCAGCGATTCCGACATGAGCGTGAGCTTGGATTGATAATCGCCGCTCACCGGAATGCACGTGGGATGAATCTGCGTGTAGCAGGGATTCGCGAAGGCGGCGCCGCGTTTGTACGCACGCCAAATCGCGGTGGTGTTGCAGCCCATTGCATTGGTGGAGAGAAAGAACACATTACTATAACCGCCGGTGGCGAGCACCACCGCATCGGCGACGTGCGACTCGATTTTGCCCGTCACCAAGTTGCGCGTGACGATCCCGCGCGCGACGCCGTCAATCACGACGAGGTCGAGCATTTCGGTGCGGGGAATCATTTGCACGGCGCCTGCACCGACCTGGCGCGCGAGCGCAGAATAACAACCGAGCAAAAGCTGCTGGCCGGTTTGGCCGCGCGCATAGAACGTGCGTGAAACTTGCGCGCCGCCGAAGGACCGATTGTCAAGCAAGCCGCCGTAATCACGCGCGAACGGCACGCCCATGGCAACGCATTGGTCAATGATATTCGCGCTCACTTCGGCGAGACGATACACGTTCGCTTCGCGCGCGCGAAAATCGCCGCCTTTGATCGTGTCATAAAACAAGCGATAGACACTGTCGCCGTCATTCTGATAATTCTTTGCGGCGTTGATGCCGCCCTGCGCCGCAATGCTGTGCGCGCGCCGCGGACTGTCTTGAAAGCAAAACGCTTTGACTTTGTAACCCAGCTCCGCCAGCGAAGCCGCGGCCGAGCCGCCCGCGAGTCCGGTGCCAACCATGATGATTTCAAATTTGCGTTTGTTGGCGGGATTGATCAGCTTCGATTCGAATTTATGGTTTTCCCACTTCTTTTCGAGCGGGCCGGAGGGAATTTTGGCATCGAGTTTCATTTCACATACCTCCGACAGGTTTGATGAGACCCAACAAAACTCCAAGCGGAACCGAGACAAAACCCAGGCACACCAGCCACGTAACGACCGGCGCAACGACCTTGACAACCGCGTTCACTTTCGGATGATTCCAACCGAGCGATTGCAGCCAGCTCGCCGCGCCGTGGCTCAAATGCGAAAACAAGAGCACCATCGCGAGAATGTAGCCGCCGGCCACGATCACATTCTGAAAACCATAAACGACCATATTAAACACATCTTGCCGGCCTTGTGCATCTTTGAGCGCGAAGTGTTCGGGGTTCGTCACGCCGAGCGTGAAATGCAGCAGATGATAAATCAAAAAACCGAAAATGATCAAGCCGCTGATCACCATCGTGCGCGAGGCGAGGGTGGCCTTCACGGTATTCTTGGAAACATAAGCCACCGGCCGCGCCGCGCGATTTTGCAACTTCAAGCGAATCCCTTCGAGCACATGAAAAACAAAAAAGCCGATGACGCCCAGGCGCGCGACCCAGAGCAGCAACGGCACTTTGCGCAGCGTGACAGCATAGTTGTTCATGGCCTCTTGCCCAATGAACATTTGCAAATTGCCGGTCATGTGAATCAGGACAAAAAGCACCAATCCCAAACCGGTGAGCGCCATGATCACTTTGCTGCCGATGGAGGACTTCACCGCAGCAGAGATTTCACTCATCCACGTTCTCCTTCCTTTTTCCTTTGAGGTAGATTGCTTTTAATAAGGCTTGCTTGCACGATAATGTACAGCCATCCGGCAATCAAATTAAAACTCTGTGGGAGAGTTGCAAGGAATTTTGCAAAAGCAGTTCTTCGGAAACAAATGTTGCGGTTGACCCAGAGATTTATTTTATTTTTCCCTTCAAAATAATTCCAGCGCGAGGCAGCTACATGCCAATCACCATTGCAAGAAAATACTATAATGCCCCACCCCAAACCTCTCGTCATTATTTATCTCGTCGATGGCGCGCGTCCCGATGTTATGTTGGAATTACTTGAGTCGGGCGATTTACCGAACATCCGAAAACAGATTTTTGCACCCGGCACATTTCGCACAGCCACTTCATGTTTCCCCTCCACAACCGGCCCGGCTTACTTGCCCTTTCTCATGGGATGCTTTCCCGGCACGGCCAATTTGCCCGGCATGCGTTGGTTGGATAAAGCAGAGTTTCATCGCAAACATTGGGGCCGCAACAGTTTTCGCAGCTACATGGGCTATGAAGCGCCGTGGCTCAATGAAGATTTATCCAAAGATCATCCCACGTTGCATGAAATTTTTCCACGCTCGTTTAACATTTATTCCATGATCACGCGCGGATTGCCCAAAGCGCAAGATCTCACCAGAACTGTCAAGCTGCCGCTCTATTCCTACGCGCATTTTACCGATCGCTGGCGTCCCGCCGATCGCGCCGCGCACCGGCATCTCATGCGCGGCTTGGAGGCCGAGCCGGATTTCATCTTCGCCGTTTTCCCCGGCGTGGATGCTTATTCGCATCTCACGCATCCGCGCCACGAAGAAGTGCTGACGGCTTATCGCTTCGTTGATTTTAGCGTCGGGCAAGTCGTGGAAAAACTCCAGCAGTTGGGAAGATGGGATGATACCTTGCTGCTGCTCACTTCGGATCATGGGCTTTCGGCCACACACGAGCACTTTGATTTGGCGTTCTTCCTGCAAGAGCGCGGCTTAAAAACGCTGTTCTATCCGCTGGTGTGGAAAAAAAATCCTGCAGCTTCCGTAATGATTTCCGGGAATGCCATGGGTCACGTGTATTGTCATAATGGTAAAAACGGAGTCGCGCTGCACGGCGAGGAGTTACAAAATGCGCTTCACCCGGCGTGGGAAGAATTACTGCAGCGCGAGGAAGTTGATTTCGTGGCTTGGCGCGGCAGCGCGCGCTCGTATGAGATCGCTTCAAGCCGGGGCCAGGCTACGATTACGCAACATGCGCAAGGTTTGACTTATCATCCTCGCACGGGCGATCCGTTCCGCTTGGGTGAGTTGGCGGTGCCGCTGAATAAACAAGAAGCGCTCGCTGCAACGTTTCATTCCGAGTATCCCGATGCTTTGGTGCAAATCGAGCAATTGTTTTCATGCACGCGCACGGGCGATTTGGTGGTCTCTGCGAAAGTCGGATACGATTTGCGCGAAGCATATGAGTGGCCGGAGCACCATGCCTCGCACGGTTCGTTGCACCGCGAGCACATGATGGTGCCGCTGCTCTACAATCAAACCGGATGGGACGAACGTCCGGCGCGCACCACGGACGTGTTCAACACTGTTTTGAAGTGGTCCGGAAAACCAACTTTGGAAAACACCGATGGACAATCGCTCTGCTGAAGCGCAGATTCTGCCTTCTGCCCAAGTCATGCGCAGAGGTTTGCAAGCGTTTATTATTTTTTCCGGCCTCGGCGCCATGCTAGGTTTGGTGTGGAAACGGCCGATCGGGTTCGAAGATTTATTGCGCGATTTGCAATGGCCGTTCCTTTTGGGGCTGCTGCCATTGCTCGCCGTTGATTTCATTCTAGGCGGATGGCGCTACGCGCTTTTTTTTGATGGGAAAATTCTGCCGCGTATTTCGTTGTGGCAATGCATGCGCTCCAATTGGGCCAATATATTCCTCGGCGCAGTAACGCCGTTTCAAACCGGCGGCGGTCCGGCGCAGATTTACATGTTATGGCGCCAGGGCGCGAAGCTCTCCGAAGTCATGCTCATTTCCATCGTCAATTTGGCGGCGACGTTGATTTTTTTCATGACCTCCACCATTGCCGCGGCAGCGTTGTTGCCCACGGATTTGTTCGGTGAAAATTTCACGACCCTGCTGCACTTCAGCTTTCTGATTATCGGCGGCATCGTGGCGTCTTTGCTCGGTTTGCTGCTCTTTCCTCAAACGATGCTGGGGCTGTTGCGCCGGCTGCTCTATCTCTTGCGGCTCCGTTCGCAAGCTTTTTCAGCAATGCGCGAGCGCGTTTTGCAAACGCTCACGCAGGAGACCTTGCGCTTTCGCGAGGCCTTTCGTTTGATTCTCCGGCAACGGAAATGGCTTTTGCTCGTCACCGTGCTGGCCACGCAAGTGTTGTTTGCGAATAAATACCTCATGGGCTACGTCATCGTGCGGGCTTTGGGGCAAGAGGCGCCGTTTGCGATCTTCATCGGTTTGCAAGTCATTCAGCTTTTCATGATCTATTATGCGCCGACGCCCGGGGCTTCCGGCGTGGCCGAGCTTTCCTCGGTTTGGCTCATGAGCAAACTGCTGCCACCGCAGATGCTATTAATCTACGCTCTACTCTGGCGTTTCGTCACCACAATGGTCGGCGCGATGATCGGAGGCGTGGTTTTACTGCGGGAGATTAAGCAATTTGGCAGGATCGAAAACACGAATGGGCCGGCCGCGCTTACTCCCCTTGCACAAACGCTCGTTCGGCCTCGAAGTTTTGAAGCCGAATTTTAAGAATGATGATACCGGCTCGTTCACTAGCACGAATTCTGGCTGGGTCGTTTTTGGGGCGTTGCGTTTGCCCGTGTCGGGGAAAATTCTGTTCGTGGGCGAGTTGCCTTTCGTACACGGCAGTTCGGAAACGAAATCCAACTTCTACAACGACAGTGAAACCCAAAGTTTTCTCGGCAATCCTTATCTCGGGTTTGAAATCCAGGATCGCACCGGCGCGTTTACCACCGAGGTTGGCCTGCGCGTTCCGGTTACGCCGGAAGACAAATTTTTGGGCGTGCTTACCGGCATATACACCGAGTATGATCGCTTCGAGGCTTTCTTGCCGGACAATCTTTCCGTCATGACGCTGACCAATTATCGTTATCGGGGTCCATCCGGCTTTGCCCTCAAACTGCGCGGCGGCCCCTCTCTGCTCATTTACACCGGCAAAGATAACCTCGGAGACGATGTTGAATTGTTTATCAGCTATAGCGCGCAAGCGGGCTATGAATCCGAACGCTTCAGTGTCGTGGGCGGCGTCACCGGCCGCGCCCTGCTCACGGAAGAGGGCGGAGGTTTCGATGAACGTTCCGTGCATCAGCTCGGTTTCAATGCAAGCGTGGGCTTGGGCAAGGCGAGGCCCGGCGTGCATTTCAGGCTGCCATTGGATGAGAATTTGAAGGACACCCTGGATGCGGTGGCGGGGATTAATTTGGGCGTGCAGTTTTAAAAAACGCACCATCAAATGAAAAGGGCAGTCAAAAGACTGCCCTTTTGTTGTATGCCTTATGCCGCGAACTTGCTCTGCGCTTTCGAGCTTTCGTCAAAATCCGTTTTGCTCTCGGTTTAGGAATGATTGCAACCAAAGCCCGAAGAGTTGCATTCACACTTTCCGCGTCAGGAAAGAACCGCATTAAATCCGGATCGATCATCACCAGATTTGTACCCTCGGCGTATTTCTTCGCGTACTTGTTGGGCCGCGCATCGGAGAAGTCATACTCGCGGCGCATTTCCCACTCTTTTTTCTTGGCGGATTTGCCGTTCCTCATATTGTATCCTTTCATATTTTGTTGCGGGGCGAGCACTAATGATACGAATCCTATCATATCTTTCGGTGAAAACAACAACCAAGATTCGAAATCTCTTCGACATTCCAAGCAGAAGGTTTCGCTCTCCCGTGTCGGAATGATCGGGATCATCCTTGATGCCCGCTAATGAATCGGCAAAAACAGTCGAGCTTCCATAAAACTGACGCCGTGTTTTCTAAGATTGGCCTCAGCCTTTTGTGGATCCCATTCGAACTGTAGACCCATTAGCTACCTCATATTTTCAGGCACACAAAACCCGCTCAATACTTCAACACCTCCAACGCCGCCTCGTAAATATCTTTCTCGCTGATCAAAATCGCGGCTTCGAGAATGCGGCTGAAGCCCACCGGCGTGTCTTTGCTGCACACGCGGCGCGGCGGCGCATCGAGCACTTCGAAACACGCCTCCGTAACGTTTGCGAGCATGTCGCTGCCGAAACCGCCGGTTTTGTGATCTTCACTCGCGATGAGCACGCGACTGGTCTTCGCCACCGAGCGCTTCACGGTTTCCATGTCCATGGGCACGAGCGTGCGCAGATCGACCACTTCCACTTGATAGTTGTTCTCCTCGGCAAGCTTCTCGGCAACTTTTAACGACCAATGCACGGCGTTGCCATACGTCACAATGGTGAGATCGCTGCCCGCGCGCCGCACGCGCGCTTTGCCGAACGGCACGAAGTGATTCGCATCGGTTGCGAAAGTTTGCGCCATGGGATGATTGTAGAGAAATTTCGGCTCGAACGCGATCGTCACGCCGCGCGAGCGCATCGCCGTGCGCAACAACCCGCTCGCATCGTCCGCAAACGAAGGCATGATGATGCGAAACCCCGGAAAATTCGCGAATACGCCTTCTGCACTTTGCGAATGATACAAGCCGCCGCCGATGTAACCGCCGCACGAAAGCCGCACGATGATATTCGGCGCATATTTCCCGACCGTGCGCCAATACTCGTGGCTGAGTTCCACCATCTGCTCCATCGAAGGCCAGACGTAATCCGTGAACTGCGCCGCCTCGATCACCACCCACGCATCCTCGCGAAAACGGCTGAACCCGTTCGCCGTGCCCACGATGAAATCCTCCGCGATCGGCGCGTTGAACACGCGATTGCGGCCAAAGGCTTTTTGCATGCCGTCGGTCACGTTGAACACGCCGCCTTTATCGCCCGAGGCCACGTCTTGTCCCCACAAAAACGTGTTCGGATTGTGGCGAAACTCTTCGTGCAACGTGCGATTGATCGACTCACGCATCTTCTCTTTCTTGCCGCTCTCCGGCGTCGGCGTTTCCTCGGGCGTGAACGGCTCGGGCATCACGAAATCATAAATTGACGCGGGATCGGGCAATGGCGCGGCCTCGGCTTGCGCCGCGGTTTCGCTCACAATGCGTTTGTTCTCTTCTTCAATGGCCACAATCTCTTTTTCGGAAAGCAAGCCGTGGTCGATGATATGCTTGCGAAAACGCGGCAGCGGATCCATTTGATGCGCGCGCGCGATTTCTTCTTCGGAACGATACGACTCGTGCTTGTCGCTATTCGAGTGCGGCCCGAGGCGCACGCATTGCGCATGCACGAGCGCGGGGCCTTTGCCGCTGCGCACGTACTCCATCGCCTCATCCATCGCACGGCGGCTGTCGAGCGGATCGGTGCCGTCACAACGCACGATGTGCAGATGCTTCAATCCCACGAAATTATCGGCGACGATCTCATTCGCGGTTTGCTCGTGCACGGGCACGCTGATGCCGTATTTGTTGTTTTGAATTACAAAGATCACGGGCAAGCGCTCGCGGCTCGCGCCGTTGAACGCTTCGAACACATAACCTTCGGAAGCGGAAGATTCGCCGAAGCTCGCGAACACAAGCGCATCAGACTTGTAATATTTCACCGCGCGCGCCAAACCCACCGCGTGCAACGCATGATTCGCCACGCAGCTCGACACGTTTTGAATGTGGATTTCCGGCTTCGCGAAGTGATTCGACATGTGACGGCCGCCGGCAGCCACGTCGTCTTTGCGGCTCAGGCCGTTGAGCATGATTTCATAAATCGAAATCCCGGCAGCCAGGCTCGTCATTTGGTCGCGATAGTATGGAAAAAGATAATCTTTCTTCGGGCGAAAGCTTTGGCCGAGCGCCAACTGGATCGGCTCGTGTCCGGAGCAGGTTGCCAAATAGCTCCAGCCTTTGCCTTGCTTGAAAAGAATCCATGCCCGGTCATCGATGAGACGGCTGGTATGCATCAAGCGATACCAGTCGCGCGCCGTGGCTTTATCTAGTTGGGGAGTTTCGACAGCACGAGAGAGTGCATGCACAGCAGCCACATTTACCTCCGTTGTAAAAGTTTAATCAACTTATTTTCGTTTGCCGTTTGGGGGACCATCGGCCCAAAGTGTAGAGCAATATTTTCTAGGGATCAACTTTGCCGGCACTACAAGGAAAACGACCGTTCGCGCGGTGCGAGAGTTTGTTGTGAGCACACGGGTTTGATTTCTGAATCTTGCCCCTCGCCCTGAAATAAAACGGGGCGAATGTAACATGTGAGTGGAAAAAATGCAAAGCATTTGTTGGCCGCGCAATGGGGAGGGTCTCCGTTGTTTGTGGTCGCTGCGCGAGTTTCGGGCAATAGGCGCCGCGTTTTCTTTGGGCTTGTCGCTGCGGGTTCTTGCCTATCTTCTCTTGTTTGAGTTCACCGCGCTGACTTACAGCGCTTTGCGGATTGCAAAAAGCAAAAGCTGGCAAACTTATCAGATGTGTTTCAAGCCTCAGCAAAACTCTGCGAGTCGTTCTCCGCGAATCGCAGCGGACGCGCTGCGAGGTCGCGCTTGCTTTCTCCAAACTTTTTGTGTATGATGCGCGTGCATTAATAATCAGAAAAAAGCTTCGAGCTGCAATTTTTGAAAAAGCGAGCGACCCCCTTATGCCCTCGTCGGACATTATCGAACGATTCCTCCAAAGTGAAGAGCTGCCGGTTGCCGTCGATCAAATCGAGAGTGAGTTGGCCAAACTCTGGGAAGCCGTGCCGGGCGATCGCAACCTCACGCGCGTGTGCCAATCGAATTTGCTCGTGCAAATTGGCAGCCCGGAATTCATCGATCACGTCGCGGCCGCGGTGCGGGAGTTTGCCAGACAGCATCCGTGCCGTGCGCTCTTGCTCGTGATGAATCCCCACGCCGAAGAGGAAGAGTTATCCGCGTCAGTCGCTGCGCTGCTCGATGCTAAAGAGGCCGGGCAACAGATCATGGCGTGCGAGCAAATCCTGCTGCTCGCCAGCGGACAACGCGCGCAACAAGTTTCCGAGCTTGCCTTTCCGCTGGTGTTGGCGGATTTGCCGTTGTGGTATTGGTTTGCGCAAGGGATTCCCGAGGAAACACCCTTGCTCGATCGTCTGCTTGCCAATGAAGCTCACGTCCTTATCGATTCATTGACGGTTGAGGACTTGGGAGTAACGCTGGCGCGCGCGAATGCTTTGTTTGATAGGGCAAAGCACCTTGGAGATTTGAATTGGCAAAGGCTCGCGCCGTGGCGAATGCAGTTGGAAGAAATACTTGCGAAGCCCGAGGCGGCAAGTCTGGTGGAAGACGTTGCGAGGCTTTCGTTCGTGCTCGGCAATGAGATGTTGGATGAAAACCAAATCGGCCAGCCGGTATTGCTTATGAGTTGGCTCGCGCAGCGCTTCGGATGGGAACTTGTCGAGACATTGGATTACGTTAAAGGATCGTTTCGCTGCGTGTGGGAAAAGGAGGGACGTGAAATCGTGGTGGAGATCAAGAACAGCGAGGCTGCGACGAAAGAGTTGGTCGCGTTCGAGCTCGCGGCAGGCTCGCCGGAGCAGCAAATTGCGTTGCTGATGACGCGTGTGGAAAGCGGAGCGAGTTTTTCCCTGCAATCGGTTCTATTGCGCAATGGAGAAAACGTGCTGCAGCAAAAAACGCCGGCCTACCCAGCGCCGGCATTCGCTGAATTGCTGCTCCACGAATTTGAGCGCGAATCTGTCGACCAAAGTTACAGAGAAGCGCTGGCATTGGCAACAAAGCTGATCTAATTGTAGCGGCTTAATGGGTGCAGTTGTGCGCACCTCAACAAGTCAAGCCATGACCAACCCATGGCTGAACGAACACGAGCTTGCTAACCTGAAAGCTCATATCATGCCCTTCGTCTATTCCCCTCTTTACTTTGCCGACATTGGCGCGCATGTTTTCCCCATTAAAAAGTATCATATGATTTACGAGCGGCTGCGCACGGAGCATAATTTCTCCGAAGCCTCGTTTATCAACCCCAAACCGGCAACACGCGCGCAGTTGTTGCGTGTGCACGATGTAGTCTATCTCGAAGATTTGGAACGCTTGCGCCACACCTCACGCACTCTCTCTTCCGAGCTGCCGTTGACGAAGCAGATTGTGGACATGTCCATTCTCGCGTGCGGAGGAACGATTCGTACCGCGGAACTGGCGTTGGAACACGGCGCGGCAGTGCATATTGGCGGCGGTTTTCATCATGCGTTCGCCGATCGCGCAGAAGGATTTTGCTACCTCAACGATCTCGCGGTGGCCATCCGGGAAATGCAAAATTCGGGCAAAATTCGGCGCGCGATGGTGGTGGACTGCGATCTGCATCAAGGCAACGGCACCGCCAAGATTTTCGCGCATGATTCGGAGGTCTTCACTTTCTCCATACATCAAGATGATCTTTATCCGATCAAAGAAGAAAGCGATCTTGATTTGCATTTGCCCAACGGCGTGCATGATGAAGAATATCTGGCACTGTTGCAAACGCACCTTCCGCCGCGGCTTGATGCTTTCAAGCCCGAGCTGATCGTTTATCAAGCGGGCGCCGATCCCTACGAGCGCGATCAGCTCGGGGATTTGAAGCTGACCATTCACGGGTTGGCGCAACGCGACCGGCTCATCTGCCAATGGGCGAAAGACCGGCGCATTCCGCTCGCGGTTACGCTTGGCGGCGGCTATGCTTATGACACCGACGATACCGTGAGCATCCATGTGAATACTTGCCGTCTGGCGCACGAGATTTAGAAGCCTGCCAAGTTTTCAAAACCTGGCAGAATCCTTTTTCCGCACTGCAACATTTTGGTAGGTATTACTGACTAGTTTGCTGTGCTGAAACGGGACGACGGTAATGCCTCAGTTATTGGTGGAAAACGTAGCGCAGACATCTTGTCTGCAGGCAGTATGCCTGCGCTACTCCACCCGTAACTGAGGCATTACGGACGACGGAGAAAACTGCTTGACAAAGAGGCGCGTGCCTAGTATTTTGTCCGCGTTTTTCAAGGTGTTTTGCTGATTTTTGCAGGCCGTGAGACCCCCGCAAAACGATGGCGGCGAGGGGAGTTGGTGGTGAGTTGATGTCGCATGACAGGCTAGCAGTATTTCCTTCCTCAAGAGGTCATTACAAGCCTTTCAAATCGAGCGAAATCTACGAGCTTGAAACACAACGCAGCCAGCCAGAATGTATCGCAAATACTTCTCCGTATCTCCAATTAGAATTTGACTATCGTCCCGCTTGCAGGAGCCAAACGTTATGCCATGCCGTCACCTGGCAGAGTTTCGCGAGGCACGCGAAAACTCTGTGGCGGCTGAGGGGTTTCTCAAGCCGGCGCGGTTCGGAAGCTTTGCGCAAGCCGAACGCCGCCATTTTACTATGGTTTATTCGCATGGTTACAGCTATCTCAAAGGAAACTCGCAAAAATAAAATTCTGGTGGTGGACGACGTTGCCGTCAACGTGCAATTGTTGACGACCTACCTCACCTCGGTGGGATACAACGTGATCGCCGCCCGCGACGGGCAGGAAGCGTTGGAAAAAGTGGTAGCCTGCAATCCGGATTTGGTTCTGCTCGACGTCATGATGCCGAAGTTCAACGGCTTCGAAGTGTGCGAGCGCATCAAAGCCGAGGAGGCCACGCGCATCGTGCCGGTCATCATGGTTACGGCTTTGAATGAGATCGAGGACAAAATCAAAGCCACGGAAGCCGGCGCGGATGATTTCGTCAGCAAGCCGTTTAACAAGCTGGAGCTGCTGACGCGCGTGAAATCACTGCTGCGCATCAAGGAGCTGCACGATCAGCTCAACGCCAAAGTAAAAGAATTGGAAGAGGCGCAAGAGCGCTTGCGGCAATTGGCGATCACCGACGGCTTGACCAGCTTGTTCAATCATCGTTACTTCAAAGAGCATCTTGAGCAGGAATTGTATCGCGCCTCCCGCCAACACACCGAAGTGTCTCTTATCATGATCGATATTGACTTCTTCAAGCGCTATAACGATACCTTCGGGCATCCGGCGGGCGATGCGTTGCTGCGCGCGGTCGCGCGTTTGCTGAAAGACAACATTCGCAAAATCGACATTGCGGCGCGTTATGGCGGGGAAGAATTCACGCTGGTGCTCGCGGATACGACGAAAGCTGCGGCGAGCACGGTTGCAGAAAAGATGCGGCGCATGGTTGAAACGAATCCGTTCGAAGGCTTGCCGTCACACAACAACGGTCACATCACCATCAGCCTCGGCGTTGCAACTTTTCCGATTGATGCGACCAATTCGAATGATTTGATCGCCATGGCGGACCAGCGGCTCTATCAAGCTAAACAGCAAGGCCGGAACCTGGTCGTGGCGGAATAGAAAAAGCAATGTAAATTATGTGTTGACATGACGGCGAGATTTTGTTAAAGTCGGAATGATATGGCCAACGTGAACCTCGAGTTCTGTGCTGACAGGAAACGGCAGGGACGAATGCTCTGTTAGGGAGAATGACTTGGATTGGCTCTTCTTAAAACAAAATTCCATTTTCCGCAAGATTTTCTCGATCACCCTCTCGGTATCGCTGTTGCCGTTGTTGGTGTCATGGATCTATGTATTGCGTAATGCGGCGCAACACGGTTTTGATCCGGGCGATCGGGTGGCCATCGTGTTTTATCTCGCCTCCGGCGCGGCCACGGTGCTGGCGCTGGCCGGGTCTTATTTCGTTTCCAAGCGCATCAGCCAGCCCATCACGCATTTCACGCGCACGGCCAAGGAAATCGCGCGCGGCAATTTCGATGAGCGCGTCGTGATTGAGTCGCAAGATGAAATCGGGCAGTTGGCCAGAATCTTCAACTACATGACCACCGAGCTGCGGCGCTTGCGCGATCTCGACCTCAACCGCATCTTTAATGAAAAATCTAAAACCGAGTCCATTCTCAAGAACATCGCCGACGGCGTGATCGGCACGGACGCCAGCAACAACATCATCATGGTGAATGCCGTGATGGAGCAGTGGTTCGGCATCAAGGAAAAGCAGTGCATGGGCAAGCCGCTCGAGACTTGCATCTCCACCAACTCGCTGCTGCAGTTCATCACCAAAGTGCGCGACAACGACAAGCCGAGCGCCACGCTGCCCGAAACCGAGATCAAAATCAAATCCCCGAAAAATTGGCGCGACGTTTTTCTGCAAGCGCGCGCGGCGCGCATCATCAACGAAAAAGGCGAATTCGTCGGCATCGTAACGATCCTCCGCGATATCACCCGTGAAAAAGAAATCGACCGCATGAAAACGGAATTGGTGTCGATGGTTGCGCACGAGCTGCGCTCGCCGCTCACTTCGATCTCCGGATTCAGCGAGTTGTTGCTCGATCCCACGGTCAATCGCGAGCAATCCGAAGAATACGCGGGCATCATTTTGAAAGAGTCCAACCGGCTGAGCGAGCTGATCAATAAGTTTCTCGACATTTCAAAGATTGAAGCGGGCAAGATTCAAATCAAGCGCGTGCCCATGCAATTGCGCGACGTGCTCGACAAAGTTCTCGACGTGAACATGACGCAAGCCGAGCGCAAAGGCATCGTGGTCAGCGTCAAAGTCGCGAACGACATTCCGCTGGTGCTCGGTGACAAAGACATGCTCGAGCAAGTCGTGCTCAACCTCTTCAGCAACGCCGTGAAATACAGCCCGGAAAACACGGCCATCGAATTGCGCTTGAAAGAGCACGAAAGCGACGTGCTCTGTGAAATCGAAGACAACGGCTATGGTATTTCGGAAAAAGCCTTGCCGCGCATTTTTGAAAAGTTTTATCGCGTGACCGACAACGAGAAAGTCCGCGAGATCACCGGCACGGGGCTCGGGCTTTCGCTGGTGAAAGAGATCATCGAAATTCACGGCGGCAATATCGAAGTGAAAAGCAAGCTCGGCGAAGGCTCGACGTTTTCCTTCACCATTCCGAAATACAGCGGCGCATTCCAAGAGCCGGGCACCGAGACCTTCGAATACGGCTTGATGAGCGAGATGGGTTGAAAGCATTGGTCGTGCATCTGTCATTCCAGGAGGAATCTTTTTAAACGCTGGGCATGGACTCCAGTACTCAAAAAGACTCTTACTGAATGACCAGCGCTCAGGGCCTCACCTCCTTCGAATCTCGCCGCAAGCCGAAACTATCCGCAATCGCTTTCTTCCTCGCCCGTCAACATTCGCACTCCCTCTTCGAGCTCTCGGGCGAGGCTGTCAATCATCCCAAAGCAGAGCAAAGCATTTTGCTGTGAATAAAAACCTCGAATTTTTTCCGCGCTATTCGTAAAATCCGCTTACAGAAAAAGCTTTTTTTGATCTTTGTGGCGATAAAAATTCATTGTGGAACCTCCTGTGGAGCTTTCTGCCGGCCGCATGCGCAAAACGATTTTGATGATCGACGACGACGCGGATCAGCGCGAGATCACGCGCAAAATCCTCGGGGCGCACGGCTATCAATTTGCCGAGGCCGCGTCCTGTGAAGAAGGCTTGAAATTGACTTTGCAGCATCAGCCTCATCTCGTGCTGCTCGATTACTTGATGCCCGGCATGACCGGCGCGGATTTCTTGCACGAGCTGACCAGCAATCCGCACTACAAAGCCGTGAGCGAAACGCCGGTGATCATGCTCACCGCGCGCACGCGCAACGAAGTCAATCAAGCGCGGCTCTTTCAAATGGGCCTGCGCATGTATCTCGAGAAGCCCTTCAACAGCCACGAGCTGATCAACGTCATCGAGAACGTATTCGCGCTCAACGACATGCGGCAACGCAATCGCGAGCTGGAGCAGCGCATCAAGCTTACCGAGTACAAATATCAAGACATCATCGAAAATGCGAACGACTTGATCTTCACGCTCAATGCCGCAGGAGAGTTCGTATTCATCAATCGGCGCTTGTCGGTTTTAACGGGCTATCTTCGCGAAGAATGGAAAGACCGGCCGTTGCTCGACATCGTGCTGCCGGAAGATCGCAGCACCGTCGAAGTGAATTTCAAAAACACGCTCAAAGGCAAATCGCGTATTTTTGAAATGCGCATCCCGGGCCATAATGGCAGGGTGTTGTACCTCTCCACCAACATCAACCCCATTCTCGAACATGGTGAAGTCACAGGTTGCGTGGGCATCGCGCGCGATGTGACGCAGCGCAAAAAGCTTGAGCAGGAAATTACCGATCTTAAAAACTTCAACGAGAGCGTGATTCAGAGTATCGGCTCGGGTTTAATCACGCTTGATTTGGAAAAGAGAATTACCTCGTTCAATCAAGCCGCGGAAGAGATTTTGGGGTGGCGCGCAAATGAGGTGATCGGCCTGTATTTGGAAGAAGCGTTGCCGCCCGAAGAAGTGCAACGCTTGTTGCCGCAAACGGAATGGCGTGACGCAAAGGACACCTCGTTGCTGCATCGCGAGATGGAGATTACGCGCAAAGACCGCAAGCGCATTCACGTGGGTTATACCGTCAGCTCGCGCCGCGATAATCGCAATCAGCACGTGGGCACGATCATTTCGTTCCGCGATATTTCACAGATCAAGCAGATGCAGGCCGAAGTACTGCGCATGGACCGCCTTGCCTCGCTCGGTGTGCTCGCCAGCGGCATCGCGCACGAGATTCGCAATCCGCTCGCGGGCATCAAAACCGTTGCGCAGACATTGGAAGAAGATTTGGACGAAGGCGACGGCAAGCGCGAATACATTGCGCGCATCATCCGGCAAGTGAATCGCATGGACGAGTTGCTGCGCACGCTGTTTTCGTATGCGCGGCCGCAATCGCCCGTGCGCCGCCCGCATCGATTGCAAGACATCATCAACGAAGTGAAGGGCCTCATGCTGCAGCGCTTCGAGCGCGCCAACATTCGCTTCGAAGAAATGTATGCGGAAGATTTGCCGCTCGTGCAAGTGGATTTTCATCAAACGCAGCAAGTGTTCATTAATCTCTTTTTGAATGCGATTGATGCGATGAACGGCGGCGGCAGCTTGGTAATCCACGCGCGGCCAGTTACCAAACCGCCATCGCGCAGCGACCGGCGCGGCAAAAGATTTCCCGAAGCGAATCGCAACGGACGCTTCGCCGAAGTGCGCGTGAGCGACACCGGCGAAGGCATTCCGCGCGAGAACATGCAAGCGATCTTCGATCCGTTCTTCACCACGAAGCCGCAAGGCTCAGGCTTGGGCTTGTCCATCGTGTATCGCATCATCGAAGAGCATCGCGGCCACATCCATGTGGAAAGCGAGCCCGGCAAAGGCACGACGTTCAGCTTGTTTTTGCCGGTGGAGGAATAAATTGGTTTGCCAACGAGGCGCCTTGAGGTTATAATATGACCAGCGTAGCGTAGGCATCTTGCCTGCCTGGTTTGCAGATTCGAAGCCCATTGAGGAATGACCAATGATCCAAACGTATCAAGGCGTGATTAAAAACGGCGCGGTCGTTTTTTTGAAACCGCCCAAGCTGACCAACGGCACGCGCGTCATCATCATGCCGCAAAGCGATGTTGAAAAAGAATGGCTGACCGTGACGCAAGCGGCCAAACGTTTCCAGGTCGCAGCGACTTTAATTCGCCAATGGATGAAATCCGGCAAAGTGCGCGTTGCGCCACATGATATTAAATTGGCGAACGCGGGTGATGTGGAAGACGCAGTCGAACAACACGAGTTGTTGGGCCTCTCCATGCAAGTCATAAAGCGGGAGGAGTGAGAGCATGAGCTACAAGCGCGGCGACGTTATCTCGCGGGTAGTACGTGTCGCCAAAGTTTATTTAGCCTATAAGGAAGAACATTGGACCTCAGATTTCACAACGACCCCGACGCCTATGTGGCGCACTACACGCGCACGGAAATAGCGCTCGATCTCATTCTCAAAAACAATCGACTTCGGCTCGGCCCTTTCACCGCAACGAATGATCCTCGCGAAACAAAGATCTGGAACTTTGCAATTGGCGCCTCTTGGGAGACACCTTCAATGGAGGTTCATGCGCTGGCTAATCGCAATGCCGACTTTGATCGAATATTGAAACATGGCTGCAAGATTCTCTGTGTGTCGGAAGACGCAGTAAATGTATGGAAGCAAAATATTGCAGGGCGGTGTTATGGGAGGGTTCGCATGTGGGCGCAGTATGCTGGTAATCACACAGGAGTGTGTTTGATCTTCGACAAGGAAGCTTTGGATCAAATCTTAAAGAACACACTTCAAGCACGTGGAACGCTGGTGAGTGGGCCGGTGAAGTATCGTGATTTTTGGGGCGACACCGGCAGCACAGATTGGATAACTCACATGGGCGCCTTTATGCTTTCTGCCGATGAAATCAAAACGCACGGCTTGGAGAACGTGCTGCAGAGAGTGCGGAATAGATATATCAAAACTTTCTTCTTCGAGAAAAGCAAAGATTGGGAGAGTGAAACGGAGTATCGCTGGATACTTCTTGGGGAAACCGATGAGCCGGAGTTCGTTCCCCTCAATAATTCACTGCGAGCAATTTTGCTTGGAATTGACTTCCCGCACAATCGCCTTGCGGAGGTTCATAACTACTGCCGGCAATACCAAACCCACTTGTCGCGGATCGTCTGGAGCAACGGCATGCCGAGTGTGCATTGGCTCTCTCCGCACGAGCTATCATGTGCTGCGTTGCATCAGATACGATGCATGTTTGGGTTGAATCCAAACTGAGGGCGAGCATCGGCGTTGTCAATTGAGGTGAGATTTCATATTTTGCAGGCATGATCGGAGAGATGCCATAAGCACGATTAGCCTCACGCTCCCCGAATCGCTCCACCAAAGAATGCAGGAAGTGGCGAGCAAAGATCAAGTCTCGGTTGATCAATTCGTGATTTCTGCCATTGCGGAAAAGATTTCGGCGTTTATGACGAGGGAATACCTGGAGGAGCGTGCGAAAAGAGCGAGCAAGGAAAAGTTTGAACAAGCAATGGCGAAAGTTCCGGATATCGAGCCGGAGGAGTATGATAGACTCTGAAACAAAACTCATCGCATGAACATGAAGAGGGGAAGAATGAAGAGTTGCGTCCAGCGCTTAAAAAGATCCCTTCGAGATGACAGGTCTTATAGAGCACGATAACATCGCCCATCACGTTTCATAAACCGGAGCACACTATTGGATTCGGCAAGAATGCTGATTGTGGAAGACAATGCCGACTTGTGTCACACGCTTGCCGAGGTCTTCCGCAAGAGCGGCCACAAAGTGGTGACTGCGCTCAACGGCGCAGAGGCGCAGCGCCTGCTCAAAACTTCTGCGATCGATTTGATGCTGCTCGATCTGCGTTTGCCCGACACGCACGGCATGAAGGTGTTGGAGTTCGCCAAAGAGGTCCATCCCGGAATTATGACTCGCAACAAAACAAATCGAGGTGAGTAATGGAAAAAATAATGAAGCCCGAAAACATTTTGCGGCAGCTTAATACGCTGCCCTTGGAAGCCAAACGGGAAGTTATCGACTTCATCACCTTCTTGCAAATCCGATATGAGCGACCGGCTCCGGCCAAGAAAGCGAAAAAACCGCGATTGAAAAAAGAGCCTTTTATTGGCATGTGGAAAGACCGTGACGATATGAGCGATAGCGTTTCATGGGTTCGGGACCTGCGACGCAGAGAGTGGAAGGCTTGACATGGACGCGTTCATTCTTATCGATACGGACATCCTGATCGACGTAGGCCGCAAAGCCAAAGACGCCGTTGATCGCCTCGATAAAGAAGAACAAAACGCTGCGCTTGGAATCAGCGCCATCGTGCAAATGGAGTTGATCGTCGGTTGCCGGAACAAAGAGGAACTGAACAAGCTAAAACGTTTTTTGAAACGGTTCCAAATCGTTGGTCTGAATGAGAGCATTGGACACAAGTCAATTGAGTTGCTCAACCAGTATCGTTTGAGTCATGGACTGCTCATCGCAGATAGCTTGATCGCTGCCACTGCGCTTACGATGGAGGTGCCTCTGTTGAGCAGAAATCAAAGAGACTATCGCTTCATTGAAGGATTGAAATTGCTGCAATATCCATAAGAAAAACGAACATCATTTCCCGGTGCTTAAAAAGATCCCTTCGGGATGACGGGTTTTATAGAGCACGATAACATCGCCCATCACGTTTCATAAACCGGAGCACACTATTGGATTCGGCAAGAATGCTGATTGTGGAAGACAATGCCGACTTGTGTCACACGCTTGCCGAGGTCTTCCGCAAGAGCGGCCACAAAGTGGTGACTGCGCTCAACGGCGCAGAGGCGCAGCGCCTGCTCAAAACTTCTGCGATCGATTTGATGCTGCTCGATCTGCGTTTGCCCGACACGCACGGCATCAAAGTGCTGGAGTTCGCCAAAGAGGTCGATCCCGAAATCATGGTCATCATGATGACCGCAGTGGCGAACGATCCGCGCCCGGCCGTCGAGGCCATGAAAGTGGGCGCATTCGATTATCTCACCAAGCCGTTTGAATTGGACG
Organism: bacterium; assembly: GCA_037444905.1. GTDB lineage: Bacteria > Zhuqueibacterota > Zhuqueibacteria > Zhuqueibacterales > Zhuqueibacteraceae > JABWAN01. The sequence goes on from JBBILN010000013.1 coordinate 108,643, forward strand.
AGGTGAAGCTCGTCGTGGCGAAGGCGCTCGAAACCGCGGGTCTCAAACGCGAAGTCTCGCGCCTCAAGCAACAGCGCGGGCAATTTCCTGAAACGGAATTGTTCGGCGACAGCGCGCCGATGCAAGAGATTAAAAATCTCATCAAAATCGTGAGCGAAACGCCGCGCACTTCGGTGTTGATTCAAGGCGAGAGCGGCACGGGCAAAGAGCTCGTCGCGAAAACGATCCACCAATGGAGCGCGCGGCAGGACAAGCCGTTCGTGCCGATCAATTGCGGCGCGATTCCCGAGAACCTGCTCGAATCGGAATTGTTCGGCCACGAGAAGGGCGCGTTCACGGATGCGAAGGCGCTGAAGAAAGGGATGTTCGAATTAGCCGATACCGGCACGGTCTTTCTCGATGAAATTTCCAGTATGCGCCCAGCATTGCAGCCGAAACTTTTGCGCGCGCTCGAAACGCAAATTTTCCGCCGCATCGGAGGCACTGCGGATATTCAAGTAGACGTGCGCCTCGTGGCCGCGACGAATCGCGATCTGGGCGAAATGGTGAAGCTCGGCGAGTTCCGCGAAGATTTATATTATCGCTTGAAAGTCATGGTCATCGTGTTGCCGCCGTTGCGCGAACGCATTGAAGACGTGTTGCCGCTCGCGCAACTTTTTATCGGAAAAAATAATCGCGAGTTCAACAAGAATATTACCGGCATTGCGGACGATGCCGAGGCTTTGCTGCGCGAATACCAGTGGCCGGGCAATGTGCGCGAGTTGAAGAACGTCATCGAGCGCGCCGTCATTCTTTGTCAAGGCAATCAACTCAAGCCTGAGCACTTGCCGATGGAACTGCGCGACGAGAAGAGCCGCCACTCCGCTTTCATTGCCGCGCCGATAACGACAACCGATGACGACGCGAGCCTTTCACTCGAGCAGATGGAAAAAGTTCACATCCAGAATGTGCTAAACAAATTCAAGGGCAACAAATCGCGCGCGGCCAAAGTGCTGAATATCTCGCGCTCAACGCTGCGCGAGAAGATGCGGCTCTACGAGCTTGCCGGGTAATTCTGGCCGGAATTTGATCAAGCCACTGTTCAATTTTTCACCCTTCCTATTTTTTTCGCTGCGTCGCTTTTCCTGCCCATTGCGTTACGAAAAATTCATTGCCTGCTCTTCCACACCTGTTTCGCAAAGCTTTATTGAAGTTTTGCGTGCGACTCCTTTTGGCGCCCTGCGACCTCGCGTGGTGTTGGTATATGCCTTGCATATTTTAGGATCGGCTAAAGGGAGTTTTTTAATCGACGATAGGATTTTTAAAGGTGAATTCATGAGCACTGCCGAGCTAACGCGCGAAACCTTTTCTGCTGCTTCCGAGGATGCGATTCATAGAAGCATTCTCATCGTGGATGATGAAGAAGACCTCACGTGGAGCATTTCGAAAACCCTGGCGCGGCACGACAAAGATTTCGAAGTGACGTGCGCGCACGACGGCGATGAGGCCATGGCAATTTTGGCGCGACAGCCGGTCGATGTCGTCATCTCCGATATTCGCATGCCCGGCCGCGACGGCTTGCAGTTGCTGCACGAAATCAATGCGCGTTATCCCCGCACCAAAGTGATCATCATGACTGCGTATGGTTCGCATGAGACCCGCAAGCAAATCGCGGCCAAAGGTGCGACGTTTTATTTGGAAAAACCTTTCGAGATTCGTTTGTTGCGCAAATTGATTTACGAAGCTCTGAATTTGGCGCCACCGAACCGCAGCAATTTTTCCGAGTTCGAGCGGCCCAATGCCTCCGCGCCGGAAAACTTGAACGAGGGGTTTTTTCTAAAAGAAAAACGCGACTTTTTTTGCGGCAACCTCAACACGGTGATGTTGATGGCGTAAACCAAATCTGCAACACTCGCCTGTTTTTCAACCTTCCGCTATTTCCCCGCCGAGAAATCAATTGATTCTTTAGGCACAGTTAAGTATCATCTCGCCCGTTCAACACCCAATCTACTGCAAAGTCTGTGGTAAGCGGATTTATTCGATGCGGCGGATAAGGCTTTTTGCTTTGTGCTTTATCTGCTTCATCCGTTTAATCTGCTTACCCAAAAGCTTTTCTTTTGCTACCGCAATCACCTCGCAAGGAACATGATGATTGAACTCGATGGCGCGTCATTGACGCTTGAAAAGTTGGAACGATTAGCTGCGGGCGAACGTGAAATTCAGCTCGCTGCTGGCGCGTTGGAGCGCATGTCCGCGTCGCGTGCGCTCGTGGAAAAAATTCTCGCAAGCGGCAAAGTCATTTACGGCGTCAACACCGGTTTCGGCAAACTCTCCGACGTGCGCATCGCGCCTGATGACATCAACACGTTGCAGCGCAACCTCATTCTCAGCCATGCCTGCGGCGCCGGCGCTCCGCTTTCGTTGCGCGAAGTGCGCGCGTTGCTCGCGCTTAAAATCAATGCGCTGCTCACGGGTTATTCCGGTTGCCGGCCCGTGCTCGCGCAATATCTTTTGCATCTCTTGCAAAACGATGTGCTGCCCGTTGTGCCGGAGAAGGGTTCGGTCGGCGCTTCGGGCGATCTCGCGCCGCTCGCGCACATGGCGCTCGTGCTGCTCGGCTTCGGCGAAGCCTATGTGCAAGGCAAGCGCTGCACAGGCCGCGAAGCGTTGCGCGCAGTTGATCTTTCGCCGCTCGAACTCGAAGCCAAAGAAGGCATCACGCTCATCAATGGCACGCAGTTCATGGCCGCAGTGGGCGCGCTCGACTTGTTGCATTTGCGGCAGCTCGTGAAGGTTGCGGATATTTGCGGCGCGATGTCTGCCGAAGCATTGCTCTGCACGCCCGTCGCGTTCGATCAACGCATTCAAGTCGCGCGCGGCTACGCGGGACAACAGCATGTTGCCGCGAATTTGCGGCGTCTCATGGCGCACAGCCCGATTCGCGATTCGCATTTGCAGTGCCATCGCTTGCAAGATGCGTACTCCGTGCGCTGTATGCCGCAAGTGCACGGCGCGGTGCGCGATCATCTCACCGGCATTCAAGAAATTTTTCGCGTGGAATTGAATGCCTCGAGCGATAATCCGGTGGTGCTCGCGGAAGACGGCGAGGTGCTCTCCGGCGGAAATTTTCACGGACATCCCATTGCGACCGCGTGCGACTTCATGGCCATTCTCGCGACGCAGCTTGCGAACATCAGTGAGCGCCGCATTGCGTTCATGATGGATCCGTATCTCAGCGATCTGCCCGCGTTTCTCATCAAACGTAGCGGCCTCAATTCCGGATTCATGATTGCGCAAGTGACCGCCGCGGCTTTGCTCTCCGAAAACAAAACGCTCTCGCATCCCGCCTCGGTTGATTCGATTCCGACTTCGGCGAACAAAGAAGATTATGTGAGCATGGGCGCCGCCGCGGCCGTGAAGGCGCGCAATGCCATCAACAATGCCGCGCAAGTTTTGGCGATTGAATTATTGTGCGCAAGCCAAGCGCTCGATCTCCGCGCCCCGCTCGAACCCGGCCCGGCCACCGGCGCAGTCCACAAACTCGTTCGCGCCTCGATTCCCATGTTGCTCGACGACCGCGTCCTCGCCGAAGATTTAGCCGCGGCCGCGCATTTGATTTCTTCGGGAGAAGTGGTGAAAAGGGCGGAGGAAGTGGTGGGAGAGTTGTGAGTAGAACTTTGCTTTGCCGTTTTCGTTGAAAGTGTGTATCGTGACGCCAATACTTGCTGAAGATTCAAAACAAGATTTGAAATCGAATGACAAGGCCATTATAATGCAGTCTCCTCAAACACGACAGAGCCAAAAGAATATCGACCGCTGGTGGTTGAAATATGAAACCATCGCGCATGAGGATGCGATCGTGTCGCACGAGGAGTTTATAGAATTTGCCGGCGCTGCCTACGAAGCCTGGCTGCAAAGCGGAAAAACCGCTGCGCAAATCGAGGCGGATATCGAGCATCATATTGCCATGCAAAAGACTTTTAAAAAGTGGCGGGAAGTTCATGGCGACAAAATTTGAGCGCACGTTGCAGGATATTGACAAACGTTGCCGCAAGCACAAGCTCCCCTACGCCGTCATTGGCGGGATTGCGGCAATTATTCACGGCTCTCTTCGCGTCACCGCTGATATTGACCTCACGATTCTCGCCGAAATCGACGCTCTCGAACGTGTTCTCAAAATCTTCGCAGATGATTATGTCGCCCTTCGCCCCGACCCGTTGCGTTTTTTTCAACGCAATCTTTTTATCCCTCTACAGCACAAAGCCACTAAAATGAAGGTGGACCTCGCCGCAGCTTTAAGCGGTTTTGAGCGCATGGCGATTGCAAGAAGCCAACGCAGCCTGTACGGCAAGGCAGAAGTGCATACTTGCACGGTCGAAGACCTGATCATTATGAAGCTGGTCGCCGCGCGCCCCAAAGATATCTCCGACGTGGAAACGCTCATTCCGGCGAATCGCAAGCAACTCGATCTCAAATACCTCCGCGCTCGCGCAAAAGAGTTCATCGAAGTCGAACGCAGCGACGTGCCGGAGCTTTTAGAAAAACTATTGAAGAAATATCGTGGCAAGTGAAAAGTACTGCGACCGTTTTCAAAACTGCGAATACTTTCACGCTACGTGCGTCGCTCGAACCCGGCCCGGCCACCGGCGCAGTCCACAAACTCGTGCGCGCGTCAATTCCCATGCTCCTCGACGACCGCGTGCTCGCGGAAGATTTAGCCGCGGCCGCGCATTTGATTTCGTCGGGGGGGAGGTGGTGAAGAGGGCGGAAGAAATATTGGGAGAGTTGTGAGTTCAACTTTGATTTGCCGTTTTCGTCAAAACTGCGTATCGTGACGCCAATACATAGCCTCTGAATTTCGGAGAGTATCACGATGGACAATCCCAATTACAGCTTCGCAGAAGCCGCAATTTATTTAAAAATCCCGCAGCCCACACTGCGCGCGTGGTTTAAAGGAAGAACTTATCCTCGTGCAAGTGGAAAGGGCGAAGGATATTTCAAGCCGCTGCTCAAATTGCCGGACAAGAATTTTCTGTTGCTCTCGTTCAATAACTTGGTTGAATCTTATGTGCTGCGTTCATTGCGTGTCGAGCATGATGTGAAAATCAAGGCCGTGCGCAGCGCGCTGGACTATGCGCAAAGAGAGTTCAAGATCACGCGACTGTTGTTGCGCCGTGATTTGCTCACGACCGCGGGCGAACTGTTTTTGGAAAGGTACGGGACGCTCGTGAACTTGACGAAATCATGCCAAATCGAATTACGGGAGATGTTCAAAGAACACTTGAAGCGCATCGTATGGAACGATGAGCAATGGCCAGTTCGGCTCTATCCCTTCATCGATCATGACGCCAAAAAAGAAATTGCCATTGACCCGCTCATCAGTTTCGGCAAGCCGGTCATCGCGAGAAAATCGATTTCGACCTCCGCGATCATCAGCCGCATCGACGCGGGCGAAACCATCGCGTTTGTCGCGGACGATTACGGCTTGAAACCGAAAGAAGTTCATTTGGCGATGCGCTATGAAAAAAGACTCGCCGCGTGAGCGGCGTTTCATCGCGAAAATCTATCGCCTTGCTCCCTCCCAAAGAGACAAACTAAAACCTTCCGGCCAAATAGAGATGTGGAAGTCTTTTCGTGAAGAGCAATAAACGAAGATTACGTGAGCATGGGCGTGGCCATGGCACTGTTCACAAACTCGTGCGTGAGTCGATTCCCATGCTGCTCGAGACGACCGCGTGCTCGCGGGGAAAACCTTGCCGCCGTGCTTCTGATTTCGTCGGGGAAGTAAGTGGTGAGGAGGATTGAGGGGATCGTGGTGGAGCTTTAATGATGGCCTATCGAAAAGCGTTGTCGGGCGCCCTTTTTCTCAGTTCATTTAAGAGCTTCTCGAGCTTGATTTCGCCAACTATCTTTTTCAATAATCTCCCCGTTCTATCAAAAATATAGATTGTTGGCGTGACTCTCGCTCCCAAGCGCTCAACAAGTTGTTCTGCTTCGTCAATTCCCCAAATAAAGTTATTTGCTTGCATCAAATTAGGCCATGCATGCATTTTTTTATTTGCAAAAAAATTCCTCTCATCAGTCAACAGAAAAACTCGAATGTCATTGAAAACATTTGGCGATTCATTAAACAACTGCAATTGAGATAAGCAAGGTTCGCAATCACTATGGAAGTATACGACTATGGTCATTCTTATGCTATCCACCAGCAGGCTTTCGCTGAAACCGGTTTCAGTGCGAAAAACTATTTCTGGCAAAACCATATCAAGAGATAGCCTCTCTGGTTTTAGGGCATTATAAAGCAGGGCTCCGATTAGAGTCAAAAACAGTATTAAAAATATGCCGGCCAAAACTCTTTTAAGCATGGTTTTGTTTTACGAGGTTATGCCGTCAAAATAAGCAACGATACCCAATTGAAAAAGTAAGAGCGCAATCCAGAACGAAAAAACCACGCCAATTGCCTTGGCTTTGGAGATTTTCCCGGTTTCGATTAGGCCTTTACCAAGCATGAAGCACCACGCTAACTCAAAGAAATTAAACTTTCCTAAAAGGAAATTTATCGTCTTCGGAAGCGCGGAAATGTCTCCAACGACAGCTAATGATAACGGTGTCAATTCTAGCGTTTCACGCGTGATTTCAGTTGAATGATAAAATGATAAGCTCAACAGCTTTGCAACACTGAGCCCCGTCATCGTTAGAGACGCAAAAGTTACGATTGTAAAAAGCCGAGAAAAAGGGATCTCGACCAACATCAATAGCAGGGGCATCTGCAAGAGAAGAGCGAAAAAAGTGATCTGCAATCCAAATAGAAACGGTTGAGCAAGGTAGCCCCAGACCGTAAGCTTGCGCGAGAAATCAAAATACTCATCGATACGGTTTACGTCCAAGCGTTCGGATAGAATGTTGTGATAAACTTCTCTCGTGAAGACGATCTCGTTGAAGCACCACGAGACGACGAGGTTGGCGAGCAAGATTAGCAAGAACATCTGCCAAGTCTTTACACCGAGATCGGTTTTAAGCGGCGTTTCACACGTTAGGCTATAGGACATATGCTTTTTCACCAGTTTCAATGAGGTTTATTTGTTGCGTTTTCCAAAGAGATTGAAAACGTCGATTGCATTGCAAAAGCTTTTTGGGCTCTCCATGACTTGAAATCACACCATTTTCCAAGAGATAGATTTCATCCGTTCTCGCCAGCGTTCGGAGATTGTGCGAGATGAGAAAGACCGCATGATTCAAAGCATACTTCCGCAAAGCGGCGAAGATCAGGTTTTCGATTTCAGCGTCGATTACGCTAATGCCTTCGTCCACAATTAGCAATTCCGGTATGTCTAGCAGCGCGCGCACCAACCCAACAATTTGCATTTCACCGGATGATAATTGCCTGCCTTCTTCGCCCAGCAAGGTGAGCAGCCCGTGTTCGAATCGCGTAAAAAAGCTAGCCAGGCCTATAGCGTCAATATGTTTTTCTACACGATTCACATCTGAGACGTTTCGCCCCATCACAATGTTCTCGATGAGTGAGCCATTAAAAGTCTTTATACTCTGCGGCACAATTGCGACACCCTTCCTCAATTCATACAAATCGATTTCTTCTATGCGGGTAGAATCGTATAGGATTTCTCCTGTATTCAGCAGATATTTTCTCTGTAATATTTTCGCCAGCGTGCTTTTACCGGTGCCGCTTTTGCCCCAAAGCGAAGTGATTTGCCCTTTGGGGATTGAGAGCGTCAAATCATCAAACAGCACCTTACCTTTCGGCCAAACGAATTGGGCATGCTTGACGTGAAGGGCTTCCTGCAGCCTGAAAGAGCGCTTGCCCATATTTTTTTCCTGTTCAACCAGCAATAAATCGAACAGCCGTTGGACCGCAATCGAAGCACCTTGCAATGAGATATTAGCTTCGACTATCCGATTGATGGCAGGGAGCATGTTCGCAAGCAAGGAATAAGCAGCCATCATTTGCCCCAACAAAAGATCGCTTCTGATCACTGCAATAGCTCCGAAGCTTAGGACGCTGATGACTAATGCACCGGCGGTAAACTCTGCGAAAAGACCAATTCTTGCTTGCGTCAACCCTAGTTGGACGGCCTTATTTTGAAAATTTTCGAATAGGAAGCGATTGAGCTTCACAAAATAAGAGGAGGAGTTGTAACCGAGGATATCGTCGATGCCATTTAGGCTGTCAAAATAAAAAGATTCGACCTGTGCATAGCTTTTCATCACTTCATTTTGCTCGCTTCTGATCTTTCGAGTAAGAGCAAAGAGAAGCGCCGCATAAAATGGCAGTGCAGCCAAAGCTATCCAGCCCAAGGAAGGCGCCAACACAAAGAGAAAGATGAACGAGCCGATAATGATCAGGCCATCGATGATCGTTATGCCGAAAACTTGTAGAAAAGCTTGCTGAATTTTTAAGCCATCATTAATTCGGGCGGTGAGGTCTCCTTTCTTGCGCGTATTGAAGAAAGCAACGGGCAGGTGGTAAATATGGCTCAAAAATTCCGCATTGACGTTCAGGTTGACGCGCTTGTTGAGTTCTACTAAAAAACGCTGACGTAAATAGGCCGCCCCGGCCCTGAGTAATTGTAATCCGAATAGAAAAAAACCAGTGATCAAAATTTTAAGAAGATTGCGTTCAGGGATAAATCGATCGACAAGCCATTGCACAAAAACTGCGATAAGCAAACCCAAGAGGGTTGAAACAATGCCGAGAAAAACCGTTTGATATAACCAGGATTCCTCTTTCTTGAAATAGCTCCATATCCATTTGAACCAATGCTGCGAAGGTTGATTAAAGAGACTATTCCCGGGTTTTAATAGTATGACTGCCTTTTGCTTCCAGATCTTCAGAAATTTTTCTTTTGGCAGTTTGTACAAACCTCTTCCTGGATCACCAATCAGCATATTCTTTTCGTCAATGCGGTAGATGACGAGGAAATGCTGACGACGATTTTCCAAAATAACGTGCGCAATGCAAGGCATTTGCTCGCGCATCAAATCTTCATATTCCCCGGTAACGCCAAGTGCCTGGAAGCCCATCTTCTGAGCGGCATGCACCAACTCAAGCATAGTGGTTCCGTTCGTATCCGTATTTGCCAACTCGCGAACATGCACTATATTACTGCTGCCGCCCCAGAATTTCAAAACACTAAGAAGCGCAGCTGGCCCACAATCAATTCGGTCATATTGCCGGACAACCGGGTATTTGCGATGAAGCAGCCAGTAGCTCGGCTTTTTTAAATTTGCTTTGAGCATAAAGATAATTCGTATACAGCGATTATTTCGCTGCCAACCTTCTCGAAGGCTTAACTAATCACTTCTTTGGGAGGAAGCTCTGTTTCGGCCATGCTTCGATTGTGGGACAAAATAATCTCCACCCACTTTACCAATTCCGGCACTTCCTTTCCTTCTACGACTTGGGTTCGGGCAAATTTGTCTCCCAATCTTATTCCCTTGTCGTCTTTAAAAACAAGCATGAGTTCAAAGACGAAACCGACGATGTTGATGCCAGGAAATATAAAAATGGCATTTCGCAGAACTGATTGCGATACATTGCAGGGCTTGCCATCCTTGAGGCTGATGACTAGCAAGCCCATCAAAGCCTTTCCCAAACTTCGGCCTTCCCAGATCGCATCTTTAAACAGGAGATATGATGCGCCGAAAATCAAGAAATAAAAATCGCCATATATCACGGGATAGCAAATTAGCAAACAGAGGAAGATATCAATCAAAGACGCGAGCAGTCTTTTGAACTGATGGGCTTTGTTATACGGTGAGATGATTACGCGCATGAATTTGTTGACGAGAGGTAGAATGATATTCCCTATCATCAAAGAAAAAACTATGCTATAGAAATAAAATTGCCAGGTTTCAAACGTTAAGAAATTTTGCAGCATAAGATAGCGCCTGGAGTAAACATTCTACTAATCAGAAAATGAAGTAGGAGGCCTATCCATGCCTCCTACATTCAGCAAAAGCAATTTTCATGGCTCACACTGGGGTTCAATTTTGAATAGAGATTTGTTCAGAAACCCAAAGTTTAACCAATGAGAATTGGTAACGCAAACCGCCATGGGTTACGGGCACAAGCCTTCGTATCCCAACCCCATGAATATGGCCGCCCCAATTGGACCACCGACTGAATATCCAAACAAGGTCCAGCCCAATACGCACCATCCGCTTACCTCTTCGCCTCCCGTAAGTTGGGCCATTTGAACAGCAGACAACTCTTTCATGACAACCTCCATAGGTTAAGGTGAATTGCACTTCGCTCTGCGGATGAAAATTTGAATTAAGCCGTATTAGAACGGCGAAGGAGAATAAATAAATTTTACTTTGATGTCAAAAGAGTGTCGCAGATATTTGTCGCTTGTTTTTGTCGATGGATTTTAACCAGTGCGGGTTGCTTCAATCACAACGACCTTCTCTCCAGTTTTTTCGCAAAACTTTTGGAGACAGAAAGTTTTGTCTGCGAAACAATTTGCCCAAAGCATCTTCATCTTTGAGCCCAACGGCTTTAGCGATTTCGTAACACAGCAGATTTTTCTTCTGTAGCAACTTCATAGCTGCTTTGATGCGTACAGCATCAAGATATTCTTTGGGGCCAATTCCGTAAAGATTGCGAAAGACTTTGGCCAAATAAGGGAGAGAAACTCGAAACTCTCCCGCAATTTGGGAGACAGATTGGATTTTGGCAAAATTAGTTTCAATGAAAGATCGAACTTGTTTGGTCAAACCTGCTTTCGTTCCTCTGGGAGTTGAAGCGGATTGAAGGTTAAAAACGGCGCCATTCTTTTGATCATGTGATACGGCTGCTTCCTCGCATGTTAACGCGGACATTGCTACCATTGAAAACCTCCGGATTGAGTTTCAAGGCATCAATTCAATATAGGGTAGGGTAGGGTAGGAATGAAGTTACCCCTCATCCCCTACAACTTTACTCATCGAACTATAATTTCCCGCGCGTTGCCCAGCAAAGTTGCAACAAGCAATAAAAGAAAAAATCAATTCCAAGCAAGAAATATTTTTTCAACCGCAAAAAAATATTGAGGTGTGAACCTTTTATGGGTACTTTAAACAGTGTTGCTTCCAAAGTCCAAAACTCCAATTGCGTCACACGGAACCTCTCATGGAAAAAATCCTCACCGAAGCCCTCACGTTTGACGACATGTTACTCGTGCCGCAGCATTCAACTGTTTTGCCGCGCAAGGTGGAGCTTGCCACGTGCTTAACGCACCGCATCAACCTCAACGTTCTGCTCGTGAGCGCGGCCTTCTCGCACAAAAAGTAGTCCCCGCCCCTTGTGAGCGGCTGGTTGGAGCAGGCAATTCATACTCGGTATAATGCCCCACAAGTGGGCAGGGCTACAACGAACTCGGGAAGGATTGTGGAAGAGAGGAAAGGGAGAAAACTTGTGAAATGAAAAGTCATGCCCGCTAGCAATACGTTTGCACTCTACGAGCAATCTAAAAGAACCCGCATTCTCGCAAAACCTCGTCAATCGTATTTTTTTCGATGCAAGACATGAAGAACAGCGAAACCGCTTCGATCAAATTTTCCTTCGCTCTTTTTTCCGTTCGGCCTTGGCTTACCACATCCAAGAGCGGGCAAGAGGAGACATACCACTTGCCCTTTTTCTCAATTTGAAATGGCAGCTTTGCGCTGATTGCAACAACCGCGGAGGCCATATCGTGCTTTCTCCTTCGTGGGCGTTTGGGGTGTTTGAATCTTGAAAACTTTTGCCGCGAGAATATAACAAGAAAGGCTCTTTCCACAATGGAAAAAATCCTCACCGAAGCCCTCACGTTTGACGACGTGCTGCTCGTGCCGCAGCATTCGCAGGTTTTGCCGCGCGAGGTGGAGCTGACCACGCGCTTGACGCGCCGCATCAATCTCAACATTCCGCTCGTGAGCGCGGCTATGGACACTGTGACTGAAGCGAGTCTCGCAATTGCCATGGCGCGGCACGGCGGACTCGGCATCATTCACAAAAATATGTCCATCGAACGCCAAGCCAGCGAGGTGGATAATGTCAAACGTTCGGAAAGCGGCATGATCGACAATCCCATCACGCTCGCGCCGCACCAAACCGTGAGCGAAGCGCTCGCGCTCATGCGGCGTTATCGCATCTCCGGCATTCCCGTGGTGGAGGGCGAAAAGCTCGTGGGCATTCTCACTAACCGCGATTTGCGTTTCGAAGTGGATGAACGCCAACCCGTTTCGGATATCATGACGCAGGATAATCTCATCACTGCGCCGGTGGGCACCACGCTCGAAGAGGCCGAGCGCCGCTTGCAAACGCATCGCATCGAAAAGCTGCTCATTGTCGATGAACGCGGCCGACTCAAAGGCCTCATCACCGTGAAAGATATTCAAAAGAAGAAGATGTTTCCCGATGCGGCGAAAGACGAACGCGGCCGTTTGCGCGTGGGCGCCGCGGTGGGCGTGACGCGCGATACGCACGAACGCGCCGCGGCTTTGGTGCAAGCGCAAGTTGACGTGCTCGCGGTGGATACGGCGCACGGCCATTCCGAGGGCGTGCTGCGCACCGTGCGCGAGTTGCGCGCGACGTATCCGAATCTCGATATCATTGCGGGCAACGTGGCCACGGAAGAAGGCGCGCTCGCGCTCATCAAGGCCGGCGTGGATGCAGTGAAAGTCGGCATCGGGCCCGGTTCGATTTGCACCACGCGCATCGTGGCCGGCGTGGGTGTGCCGCAAATCACCGCGATTATGGATTGCTATCGCGCGTGCAAGAAGCACGACATTCCCATCATCGCGGACGGCGGCATCAAACAAACCGGCGACATTCCGAAGGCGATTGTGGCGGGCGCGGACACGGTGATGATCGGCAGCATGTTCGCGGGCACGGAGGAGAGTCCGGGCGAGACGATTTATTTGGAAGGCAGAAGTTTCAAATCTTATCGCGCGATGGGTTCGCTCGCGGCGATGAAGAGCGGCAGCGGCGATCGCTATTTTCAAGAGGGCGAGACGAACACGAAGAAGCTCGTGCCCGAAGGCATTGAAGGCCGTGTGCCGTATCGCGGCAAACTCGGCGACGTGGTGTTGCAAATGGTCGGCGGCCTGCGCGCGGCCATGGGCTATCTCGGCGCGGCAACGATTCACGATTTGCAGCAGAAAGGCCGCTTCGTGAAAATCACTGCTGCGGGTTTGCGTGAAAGCCATCCGCACGATGTCATCATCACGCAAGAGGCGCCGAATTATAAATTGCATGGGAGGTGAAAGACAAGGAGCTAAAAAAGAAAAGGAGCCAAAGAGCCAAATACGTTGTGCAGATTGATTCGAGCCTCCTTGTTGTCATTCTGGCAAGAAACTTCCCTCGTGCTTGGAGCGAATTTAGTTTTGAGATTTGTCTCGAGTTTGAGGAAAGATTCTTTCAGAATGATAATTCGAGTAGGAGTAGTATAAAATGCCGCTGCATGCTTCCTAAAAATCTCAAAGCAGCTAGGAGCGCTCGAAATGCGAGGTGATTTTTATATGGCTGGGCGAAAAGATGTTTACAAGAAAATCGAGCATATAACCGTCAAGTATTTGCTCGAGCACATCGGCGAAAAGGCAATTACTTCAAGGCCGCGCTACGACGAAGACCGCGAGCTTTGGGTGGTCACGGTTTTGTGCGAAACGCCGCGCGGCGTCGTGCCCGCGGGAAGAATCGAGTTGGATAAAAAGTTGAATCTGGTTTATGCGAGCACGCGCGAAGATATGGTGCGTGCGGTCGAGGAGAATTTGCGCCGCAGGCCGTTGCTCGTGATGGGGAATGAAGAAGAGTTGCGCGCGAAAGGCGTGGACATTATTGCGGTTTAATCGAAAAACGGAATATGGCGTGAGGCAGAGCAGCGCGCTAAAACAAAACGGGCATCGCGACACTCACTTGTTGAGCGCCACGATGCCCGTTATGTTTTAGGCCGTAAAAATTAGGCCGCGGCAGTAGCCGGCAGCTTGTTTGCGAAACGCGCCAAACGTGATTTTTGATTCGCGGCTTTGTTGCGATGAATGACGCCTTTGCCCGCCATTTTATCCAAAACCGAAGTCACGTCCTTCAACAAAACTTTTGCGTCGGCTTGGGTTGGGGCCGCGAGCACTTTTTTGGTCATCGTTTTGAGCGCCGAACGCTCTTGACGATTCTTGGCCGTGCGCTTCTTGGCTTGGCGCATACGTTTGATTGCAGATTGGTGGGTTGCCATGTTTTTCCTTTTCTGAGAGGTTTATTTTGACGGCGGGCAATATAAGCAACCGGCGGAAGGATTGTCAAGGGGGAAATTCGGGTCGCACGGGCTATTAGCCGAGCTTAGCACTACGGCTCTGAAGGCAACAGATGGCGGAGCTTGCCGCGAACTGAGAGGTTGTCCATTTAAGAAGCGGTCGGGCTAACGACGAGCCTTAATTGAAATGGCATTTGCTGACGGTGGCGCAAAGAAGAGGTGGTCGACAAGAAACGATGATCTTCATGCCGACGAACTGCAGCCAAAATTTTGAGCGCTGCTCCCCAAAGACACAACTCACCGGCGTACTCTCATGCTCATCGCCAGGCCCATGCCTTTGCCATAAAGTGGAACGACACCGCCCAACGCGCCCACGGCGAGATCGAAAGCAAAGTGATGATCGCCCAAACCGAGTCCAACCGCCGAACCGATTTTGTGCAGCCCGCCCACATTCAATCCGCCGCGCAAAGCGAACGCCGGCGCGAGGTTCATTTCCAGGCCGGCGTGCAGTTCCGGGGTCTGCGAAGCGCCGTATTCGTTTTTCAACCCCTGCACCACATCTGCGCTAAGAAGTATTTGTTTCCAACCTCGCGACACGCCCACGCGCAACGCCGGCGGCAAAGAGATTACGAAGGCTTCGCCGGTGCTTTTTTGCGAGGCATTGTTGAACACGGCATTTTCATTTTCTTCGACGGCAACGAGTGTCAAGGAATCCGCGCGGGCGCCGTATTCGTAGCGCTTCACACCTTGATTCCAACGGATCATGCCGGCGACATTGTGCAGCGTGAGGCCGAACTGCCATTGCCGTTTTACGATCATGGTTGCCCCGAAATCAATGCCAAGACCGTTGCCGCCGGATGCAAGACGCGCTTGCGCTTTTGCGTCTCCGGAAATGCCGGCATTCGTGGTGAGCACGTACCCCCGCGCCTCCGTGATTTCGAAGAAACTGAGGCCGCGCAGATATTTGATCGTTCCGCCGAGCGCAAGCTTGAGGCTCTTTTGCGGCAGCTTAATGGGGTGGCCGTAAGAAAAACCCAACGTCGCCATCACTAAAGCCGAGCCGCGAGTGCTGGAGAAATCATAGCGTCGATTGAGCGCATTGCCGTTCAAAACCAGATCGACAAAGTCGCGGGGCAGATTGGCGTCGGAAATGACGTCGAGGCCCGCCAGTGCCGCCATGTTGCGCGCGGAGAAACCGATGAGATCGGCCCCACTGCTCATGCGAAAGCTCCAGCCGTTGTTGGGAAGGCGCTGCAGGATCGTGCGTTTGTCGGAGGCAGAGAGCCGCGCGCCGTTATAGAGCTTGTAGTCGGCTTGATTGAAGGCATTATTGCTCACCCCCAATCCCAACGAGGCGAACATGAGCGAGAAACTCGGGGCTTCGCGCATGCCGAGATTCGCGGGATTCCAACGCACCGCCTCGGCGCCCGCAGCTTGCGTGAGATATGCGCCACCCATGCCGAATGCGCGGGCGTTGCTGTAATTGGTCTGGCCGAAGCTCGCCGATGCTGTGAGAAAAAAAACTAGACAAGGACGCAGTGTGTATCCGAAAAACGCCAGCATCTTGTTTGCCCTTCTTTGCAGGAGGCGTTCTTTAATTCGAAGGGCGCTCTTAAAGCGTAATGCAGCAACTGTTGCATGGTATTGGCGCTTTGAAAAGCGATGACACCTCCCGGCCCCATTCAAAGGGGAAATCTTTAGAGACATGCTCATGGGAATTCGCTTGGTATTCATGAAGCTAGTGGAGATTAGATTGGGATTTCCGTGTTCATTGCAGAGTATTTTCATTCATCTGCAAACGCAAATTCACGCCAGCTTGCACGTCAACATAATCGTCGACGGCGATGCGAATGACTTTGCCGTTCGAGCCGGGCAACGTGAGCAGCACGCCAACATATAGTGGTGAAGTTTGAAAGAGTTTGAGCTGGGTTTCATTCAAAGCCAGAGTTGCCTCGCTGCGGCGCGGTTGCAACGCGCGTCCGGTAATCGCATCAATTTGTGGCAACGCGATTTGCACGGGGCCGACGATTAAATCGGGTTTGCTAAAAACCTCGTTGGCCTTGCGCGCCAAGTGCACGGCCGCCGAGGCTTCGCATGGCAGGCGATTGTCGAGGCGAAGCATGGCGCCGCCGCTTGCGAGATTTTTGCTGATGTGCTCGCGCGTGGATTCGTCCAGCAATATCGTGCTCACTTCCGACTCGACTTTCTGCGCCGGCAATACCAATGCGAGCGGCGCCTCGAAGCGCAAAGTCGTGGCCACCGCATCGCGTTCGCGCACGCTGCCGGAATAGCTTCGCTGTCCGACCCAGACTTTGCCCGAAACTCTGATCGTGCGCGGCAGTGCATTCAAGAAATTCTGCATCGCATTGCCGGCCAGCAGAATTTGCGTTTCTACGGGCATGCCGTTCGCCTGTGCCGGCGTAATGCGTTCGCGAATGACGAGTTGTGCTTTCGGACCTCTTTCCGGAAAGCCTTCTAAACGCAAATCGGTTTGCACGGGAAAGTTGATGCCGTTGCGCAAGATGATTTGCAGGCGCGTGTCCAGCAAACGCAAGCTGTCCAAACCCGCGGGCAAATCCAGATTGAAAGTCTGCGGTTCGAGCGCAATTTGTTTTGCGATAAAGGCGCCCTGCACCTCCGAGAAGATGATCTTCGTGCTCGCACACGTCGCGCTCAAACTGGCCGCGCTCGTAATGGCTACGAATTCGTGCGAGGCATTGAGCGTGCTGACTTTCCATAAAAAGCGGATCTTCTGCTGTCCGAATGCTGCGGGTTGCGGCTGCAAAGTGTAACCGGCGAGGTCAAGCGACAACGAACCGCCGCTATTGGGCGACAAGGTGATCGCACTTTTCAGCGTATCATTCCAGGGCGAACGAAAGTCCGGCAGCGCAATCGAGACTTTGGTGCGCACCGGGAAATTGCCCTGTAGATTCAAGGTTATTGCACCGGATTTGACGCGCGCGAAAACGAGGTGCAGTGAGTCGCCGACCTCCACTGTGCCTTGATCCTCTATGGTTTGAGTTGCAAGTCGAGCGCGTGCGCCGTTCACTTGCAGCGACGAAGCCGTCAAAGTCAGTTGCGATTTGCTGTCCGGATTAATGAGCACGAGATTGCCGCGGCTGCCGGCGGATTGTCCGGAGATCACGAACGTGATGCGGTTTGAAAACGTGCGGCCGACGAGATCAAGCACCCGCGTCATGGCGCCGTTGGGAGGAATCTCGGCATTGTGCTCGAACGTGACGATCGTCGTGTCCACGCTGCCGTCGCGAATATCAATCTGCAACGGACCGAGTGGAACCGGGAAGCCATTGCGCAAATAAACCGTGAGTGTGCCCGTTGCGCCGTCTACAAAAATAAAACTGTCGTAATCTTGAAAGTCGAGTAGCGACAAAGAGAAAGCAAAAGGAGGGATCGGCGCCGTTTGTCCGGCCAGCGTCGCGGCCGCAGGAAAGATTTGACGCAACGAAATTTCTGCATTCAACGGTGTGGGCGCGGGCACTTGGAAGCGCCCCAAGCGATACTCAAAACTCTGCTGCAGGCTATTGATCGCCAGGCGCTCGCCGACGTAAAATGAATCCAACTGCGTTTCCGCAGCAAAATGCACGAGGCCGTTTTGATCGGCATAAAAATCATCTTCATCCGCGATGATCTCTTGCATCGCAAAACGCTTGTTGATAATCGGTAGATTGATTTCGGTTTCCCATTTCGGCGCCTGCGGCGGAGCGAGTTGGCATGAGGCCAGCAGCAAAAGGCAAATGATAAGGGAAGTAAACAAAAGCTGAGCAGGTATGCGCGCGCGCGGGCATTTCGCACCGCGGCCTGCTGGCTTGGCAAGATTCGTTATTCGTTCGCCATGGAAGTTAAAAGGCATACATATCTCTTCGCGCGTGATGGATTGCAATAATCCGTGTGTGCTGCCCCACAATTGAAAGCCCACGAGATTGCAATCTAAATACCCGCGTTTGCCGCGTTTGACGTAAAGCGAAAAACGAAGAGTTAATTATGCCCCCCTTGGATTTTTTGGCGCGGCACATTACACTCTTGCAAGCGAGAGCTCTTTATTGTTAGAGCAATTTGTGGCTGCGGCAAAAGCCAGGGCGGGTTTATGAAAGCGCAAGAAGGCAGTGCCTTTCGTTCAGATTACTCAATGCCGCTCCACACTGCCGTTCAGCGCGTTTTATTTTTGGGTGTCGCTGCTCGTTCTTGCGTGTCATCTCCGCTTGTTTACCGAGGAGGCTAGTCCCCACCGCGCCGACTTAAAGCGCGACGCGGACTTCAAAAAGCCCGCGACCCGGCATGGTGAAAACGTCGCGCAGAACTTCTATTCGCATTGGAGGGTTTCGAAGCTTGCAGCTTGCCTCGCAGGATTTTCTTGGCAACTGTTATGCTCAAGCTGAGACGCTCATACTCGCGGCTCCAAGTCGCCTCGCACGAAGAGGCCATCGAGGTAAATAAGCAAAGAAGAACCCTCGGTGAAGCAGCGACAGAACATAAAAGACCAAACCTAGCATGATGCGATGAGCCTCGGCGCCATTTAGAAGTAGCCGTGCTAGGTTCTCCACCCTTGCCTGCGACACTAAGTTGATGCCGGGCTTCGAGGCGTCACTCTGCGGTGATGGCGTGCCGCGAATTTTCTGTAAGAATGACGATCTATTTTCGACCAAGCAACGTACCTATTGGCAGTATTGAGTTCAAAACCCACGTCCCTAACCCAACGATGCTTCTGAAGAAGCGGGCAGTATGAAAGCGTGATTTCAAAATGAACGCGAGATGAGAATGAGAGTTGCAATTTTCACGAAGCATCGTCAAAATAGCCGATCATAAAGTTTATGCTTTTTCAGCCGGAGATAACCACAATGAACGCCGAAAAGAAACGCTTGGCAGATGCTCAATCTAGAATCGCCCCATGGAAGAAGTGGGGCCCGTACCTCACCGAGCGGCAATGGGGCACGGTGCGCGAAGATTACAGTCCCTATGGCAACGCGTGGGAATATGTCTCGCATGATGCAGCGCGCAGCAAAGCGTTTCGGTGGGGCGAAGAAGGCATAGCCGGAATTTCCGACGAGCAGCAATTGCTTTGTTTCGCCCTCGCGCTGTGGAACGGCGCAGACCCCATTCTCAAGGAACGCATGTTTGGCCTCACCGGTAACGAGGGCAATCACGGCGAAGACGTGAAGGAGTATTACTACTATCTCGACAGCACGCCGACGCACTCTTATATGAAGATGCTCTACAAATATCCGCAACGTGAGTTTCCGTATGCGTGGCTTGTGGAGGAAAATCGTCGTCGCGGCAAAGGCGAAGCGGAGTTCGAGTTGATCGACACCGGCATTTTCAACGACGATCGCTACTTTGACGTGTTCATCGAATATGCGAAAGCCACGCCTGAAGACATGCTCGTGAAAATCACGGTGCATAATCGCGGGCCGGAGGAGGCGCGCATTAGTTTGCTGCCGCAGCTTTGGTTTCGCAACACGTGGTCATGGGGACATAACGGCCACAAGCCCACACTTGCGGAAGTGGCGAAGGGCGTGATCGAAGCCAGGCAAGGCGATCTCGGCGCGCTGCGTTTGTATTGTGAAGGCGGTTGCGAGTTGTTGTTCTGCGAGAATGAAACGAACGCACGGCGCTTGTATGGCGTGCCAGAGAGCCGCGGAACATTTAAAGATGGCGTCAATGATTACATCGTACACGGCCAAAAGAGCGCGGTCAACTCTGCGCACAGCGGAACAAAGGCCGCAGCGCATTATCAACTTACGATTCCCGGCGGCAACTCGACCACCGTGCGCTTGCGATTGACGAATGCGATGCTCAATAAACCGTTTGGCGATTTCGAGCAAATTTTTACACAGCGTTTGCAAGAAGCCGACGAGTTTTATGGCGAAGTGCAAGAGCACATGACCAATGCCGATGAGAAAAACGTGCAGCGTCAAGCCTTTGCCGGCATGTTGTGGTCAAAACAATTCTACTATCTCGACGTTCCGCAATGGTTGAAGGGCGACCCCGGCCAGCCCGCGCCGCCCGCGCATCGCTTGCACGGCCGTAATCATGAATGGTTGCATCTCAATAACGCCGAGATCATCTCCATGCCGGACAAGTGGGAGTATCCTTGGTATGCGGCTTGGGACCTCGCGTTTCATTGCCTTCCGCTAGCGTTGATTGACGCGGAGTTTGCCAAAGAACAGCTCGTGCTGCTCACGCGGGAATGGTACATGCATCCCAACGGCCAATTGCCCGCATATGAATGGGCCTTCGGCGACGTGAATCCGCCGGTGCATGCGTGGGCCACTTGGCGCGTGTTTCAAATCGACCGCAAGCATAACGGCGGCAAAGGCGATCTCATGTTTCTTGAACGCGTGTTTCAAAAGCTCCTGCTGAATTTCACGTGGTGGGTCAATCGCAAAGACGCGCACGGCATGAATATTTTTCAAGGCGGCTTTTTGGGATTGGACAACATTGGCGTGTTCGATCGCAGCGCGCCATTGCCCACCGGCGGCCACATCGCGCAAGCCGACGGCACGAGCTGGATGGCAATGTACTCGCTCAATATGATGCGCATCTCGCTCGAATTGGCGAAGCACAATCACGTATATGAAGACATGGCCACGAAATTCTTCGAGCACTTTTTGTATATTGCCGGCGCCACCGCGAACATTGGCGGCGAGGGCCTCAATCTGTGGGATTACAACGACGAGTTCTTCTATGACGTTTTGCATTTGCCGGACAATACCACGATTCCGCTCAAAGTGCGTTCGATGGTCGGCCTGATTCCGCTCTTTGCGGTCGAGACGCTCGAGCCGGATTTGCTCGAACAAGTGCCGGAGTTCAAGCAACGCCTCGAATGGTTTCTCAACTATCGTCCAGATTTGGCGAGTCTCGTTTCGCGTTGGAATGAGCCGGGCAAAGGCGAGCGGCGTTTGCTCTCACTCTTGCGCGGGCATCGCATGAAGATGCTGCTCAAACGCATGCTGGACGAAACCGAGTTTCTTTCCGATTATGGCGTGCGCGCGCTTTCGCGTTATCATCATGAGCATCCGTATGTGTTCGAGGTCATGGGCAATCCGCACACGGTTTCCTATCAGCCGGGCGAATCCGATAGCGGTCTCTTCGGCGGCAATTCCAACTGGCGCGGCCCGATTTGGTTTCCGGTAAATTATCTGCTCATCGAGTCGCTGCAAAAGTTTCATCACTACTACGGCGATGATTTCAAGATTGAATGCCCCACCGGCTCGGGGAAATTCATCACAATTAATGAAGTCGCAAACGAGCTGTCGCGGCGATTGGCGCGAGTCTTTTTGAAGGATGAAAACGGCAATCGTCCGGTGTTCAGCTACAACGAAAAGATTCAAACCGACCCACACTTCCGCGACTATGTTTTATTCCACGAATACTTCCACGGCGACAACGGCCGTGGCGTGGGCGCCTCCCATCAAACCGGCTGGACCGGCGTGGTCGCGAAGCTGTTGCAGCCAAGAGCTTGATTTGGAGTGGTGGTGTGGCTGGAAGTGGAGTGATGGAGTTTTGGATTGATGGATTGATGTGGTGGGATAATTGAGATTGCGCCTCCCTCTCCGCGTTGTCAGGAGGAATCTTTTTACTCGCTGGAGATGCTGCCGAGCGTTTAAGAAGATTGCTCGGCTAAGCCGAGGTTGGAGCATATTTAATTGGCGGGATTAAAGCGCGCAGCGAAGTTGTTATTAACGGCAATGCGGACAAACGACGAGCCTTCAATCTGAGGTCGTTTGAGCTTCTTTGAATTGCGAGGCGGCCCACTGTTTGGCGCGACTCGTCAATTCTTCAACATGATCGTGCCAATCATGTAAAGTGGCCGGATCGAAGTCCGCGCCGTTCGGCCAAACCAGGGTGTGAACTTCGGGATCAAGTTTGACTTGATTGAACAAAGCCAAATCTCTTAGCGGCGCGAACAACTTGCCCGCCATGATCGGCTGGAAGTCGATGGTTTGCTCAACACCGTCATTGAATTGAACTCGAAGCGTGTACGGGGCGACGGCTTCAAAATTTGTAACGCGATAAATTGCATGGAGCATGTGAGGGCCCTTAGTTAGTGGCGCAATCCTATCCGGCGGCAAGCCGTTTTGCAGATAACGCCAATTTTGTAGCAGTTCATATTGATGAAGCTCAATCCAAGCTTCGACGAAACGTTGTTGGCGTTTCGGCACTTTGCCGGCGAGCATGGTGATCGTTTCGATACGTAGATCGCATCGTCATCCTGATAATAAGCGTGAAGATGCGGCACATGATGCGGCGCCAAGGCTCCATGTACATTCGAATGATGATGCCGAAGAAGCGGCAAAGTTCAGCCATGATCACAATGCCTCGTCTAATTTAACACTTGGAAAGATGGATGAATAAACGACAGAAGCAAACTTCAAAATGAGATCAAAGATGAAGCCCCAATTTACTTTTTTAAAACTACTGCTCGCGCTCTTCGCCCTTGGCAGCATTTCCACCGCGTGCGCGCGAACGGGAGAGGAAACCAAGATGACGCAAGAAACCGTTGTTGCTGGCGATAGCGGCAAAGCCGTGGCGAAACTCGACAAATCGCGTGAGGAGTGGAAGCGTTTATTATCACGACAAGAGTATGCCGTGCTCTTTGAAGAAGACACGGAGTATCCGCGCACCAGTCCGTTGAATCAAGAAAAACGCGAAGGCACGTTCATTTGCGCGGCGTGCTATCTGCCCTTGTTTTCATCGCACGCGAAATATGAAAGCGGAACCGGCTGGCCGAGCTTTTTTCAGCCGCTTATCAAAGAACATATCGGCACGAAAACCGATTATAAAATCGGCTATGGCCGCACGGAGTATCATTGTGCGCGTTGCGGCGGGCATCAAGGCCATGTGTTCGATGACGGCCCCAAGCCCACGGGCCTGCGCTATTGCAACAACGGCGTCGCGCTGAAGTTCGTTCCGAAAGGAGAACAACTTCCTCCGCTGCGTCAATAGTTTTGAGCGCAATGCCGCGCCTCTTGCGGGTCATTCAGAAAGAATCTTTTTAAGCGCTTGAGAGGTTGCCGAGTGCCGAAAAGATTGCTACTGAATGGCCTCATTGAAAAGACTAAACACGTAACCAAGAAAAAACCATCTACCCACAATAAGCATGAGATTTTGCCTTATGAACCTGCTTCCGATTCTCTCCGCGTTGCTGTTGCTCTCCTGTCGAACTGTCGAGCAAGCCGAGCACAGCGCTGCTTCCGTGACGCTCACTGCCGAGCAATCAAAGGATCTGGCGACTGCGACATTTGCGGGCGGTTGCTTTTGGTGCATGGAAGCGCCGTTTGACAAGCTTCCCGGCGTGCGCGCAACGATTTCCGGCTACACGGGTGGTTTCAAAAAGAATCCGAGTTATGAAGAAGTTTCTGCGGGCGGAACCGGCCATGCAGAAGCTGTGCAGGTGACTTATGATTCCACCAAGATCACTTACCTGCAACTGCTGCAAGTGTTCTGGCATAACATCGATCCGCTTGCAGCCAACCGGCAATTCTGCGACGCGGGCACGCAGTATCGTTCCGCGATTTTTTATCACAACGAAACACAGCGCCGGCTTGCTGAAGCTTCAAAACAAGAACTCGCGCAATCCGGTCGCTTCAAACAAACCATTGTGACGGAGATCGTTGCCGCCACGGAGTTTTATCCCGCCGAAGAATATCATCAAGACTTTTACAAAAAGAATCCTCTGCGCTACCAGACGTACCGCACAGGTTGCGGTCGCGACCGGCGTTTGAAAGAACTTTGGGGTGAGTCGCACGAATAAAAATCTCTTCCTCCAAAAAGAGCCTCCCGCGAAATCGCACGCTGATTTCGCGGGAGTTTTTTTTGAGGGATCAAAAAGACGAAGCGCAAATTGTAAGTTATGTCCGAAACGAGCGACTAAACGGCGATGGCGAGGCAACGAGTCCATGCGCATTCGCGCGTGAGTGAATTACTGAAAATTTAACCAGGAGAACAAAACATGAAAGCCATAGCCGTAATTC
>JBBILN010000014.1:0-26476 GCA_037444905.1 bacterium
TTGGTGGATTGGTGGATTGATGGATTGGTGGATTGGTGGATCGGTGGATTGGTGGATTGATGGATTGTTTGATGACCAAAGCTCTATCAGCGCAGTCATTCTGTAAGAACCTTCCCTAGCACTCGGCACTCAGCTCGTTTTGGGATTTGTTTCAAGCACGAGGGAAGATTCCTCCAGAATGACAAATACGGCGTAGCGCTCGTCGCCAAAGTATGTGCAACGAGTCAGGCTCCATCACTCCAAAACTCCAAAACACCACCACTCCATCAATCCACAAATCCAAGAATCCAAGAATCCAAGAATCCAAGAATCCAAAAATCCAAGAATCCAAAAATCAAAAAATCCAAAAATCCAAGAATCCAAAAATCCAAAAATCCAAGAATCCAAAAATCCAAGAATCCAAAAATCCAACAATCCAAGAATCCAAAAATCCAACAATCCAAGAATCCAACAATCCAAGAATCCAAGAATCCAACAATCCAAGAATCCAAGAATCCAAGAATCCAAGAATCCAACAATCCAACCAGCGAGCCTATGCCCATCGTCATTCGAGACGCCGATCCCCAACGCGACCGCAAAGTCATGATGGATTGCCTGCTGCGCAATCGCGCGCGTTATGAGGACAACGACAATTTTCAAACGCGCTTCGATTGGGCCTATGCGCGCAATCCGCACGGCGATGGCCGCGCGTGGCTTGCAATTGATGATAGCAATGGCCGCGTCGTTGGCTTCACCTCCGCGTTTCCGCGGCGCGTGTTGGTGAACGGCGAAGAGATGATCGGCTGGAATTGCGCGGACTTTTCGATTGATCAAGATTATCGCACGCTCGGCGTGGCGATGAAGCTGCGCCGCGCCGCGAAAGAGTGCGTGGACAAAGGCGAGTTTCAATTTCTCTTCGCGCATCCGAATGATCGCATGCGCGTCGTGCATGAGAAGGTCGGCCATCAACCCATCGGCAAGATGGAGCGCTACGCCGCGCTGCTGCGTTTCGAAAATAAACTGCAAGACAAGCTCGGCAACAAACTCGCGGCCAATGCGCTCGCGTTGTTCGCGAATCCGGTTTTGCATTTCACCACGCGCGGCCGCGGTCGCAGCGCGCAGTGCGCTTTTTCTGTGGTTGATGAAAAGCGTTTTGGCGAAGAATACGAGCGCGTGTTTGAGCAAGCGAAGTCGCAGCACAAAGTCATCGTCGTACGCGATGCCGAGTATCTCACGTGGCGCTTTCTCGAAAATCCGCTCTATCGTACGCGCAGCTTGCGCCTGCACTGCGGCAATGAGCTGAAAGGCTATGTGCTCTTTTATGAAAACAAAGGCACGGCGCACGTTGCCGATCTGCTCGTGGCCGGTGATGAAGCAGACATGCGCGCGCTCATGAGCGGCCTCATCTATCATCTGCGCAAAGCGGGTGTCGGCACGATCTCGCTGCGCTTGCACAACGACAATCCCGTGCTCGCGCAAGCGCTGCAACTCGGCTTCAAGCATCGCCCTGATGCAACTTCGACGGTCATCGCGTATGCGAAACAATCTTCGCCATACGCAGCAACAATACTCGACGGCAAGAATTGGTTTATGACCGTCGGGGATAGAGACATCTGAGAGGCAAGGAGCCAAAAAAGATAATGAGCCAAAGAGCCAAGTGAGAGAAGCAGCAACCAGCATCCAGTATCAAGTATCCAGTATCAAGCAACCAGCAACCAGCATCAAGGATCCAGCAACCATGAACATCCATTCCGACGTCACAAATTTTCTCAAGAAGCAAGCGCCCAAAGGCGTTGCGTTTTCGGATCAAGACAATCTGCTCACCAAAGGCGTGATCGACTCGCTCAAAATGCTCGATCTCATCAGCTTCATGCAGGAGCAATTCGGCATCACCATTGACGAAGACGAAATGATGCCTGATAATTTCGAGTCCGTGAATGCCATCGTCGCGTTTGTTTCGACGAAGAAGAATGCCGCGGCATAAATTTATGCGAAAAAGAAAAGCGCACGCAGAGACGCAAAGCCACAAAGGAACGCAGAGAACAGCTTTGCGTGTTCTTCGCGTCTCTGCGCCTTTGCGTGAGAGCCGTTACTTTTATGACAATAATTGAGCTTGCACTCGCTCAAATGCACTCACCTCAAAACTGTCATCCTGCAGGGCCCCTCCCTCGTGCTTGGCATAAAGTGTATTAGGCTTGGTGCCAAATGAGAGGGAAGGTTCTTCCAGAATGACATGCTAGAGGGTGTGCTCAATCACTGTACAAGTTTTTTTCATGAGCACAACCATCAAACTCCCCTGGGCCGCTTGGTTCGGCGATCATGAGTTGGAATTGCGCATGCCCGACTCGTGGCGCGTGCACGTCTGCAACATGCGCAATGCGCCCGCGCTCTCGCCCGAACAAATGCGTGGCGCGCTGCAAAACTTGATCGGCACCGCGCCATTGCGCGAAATGGTGCGCGGCAGCAAGTCCGTCGTGATTGCAGTTGATGATCTCAGTCGCCCCACGCCCACGCATGTTTTGTTGCCGCATCTGCTCGCGGAGTTATTCGCGGGCGGCATCGAGGCGCAGAACATTGCATTCGTCATCAGTCTCGGCTCACACACCGCGCTCACGCGCGATGATCTCATCAAAAAGCTCGGCGCGGAGATCGTCGCAAATCATCGCGTGTTCAATCATGATTGCCACGGCGCGTTGGTTGATCTCAACACGAGCGTAGGCAAAGTGCCGGTGCGCTTGAACGCGGAGTTCATGGCCGCTGATTTCAAGATTCTGCTCGGCAGCGTGGTGCCGCATGCGTTCGCGGGCTTCAGCGGCGGCGCGAAGATGGTGCTGCCCGGTCTCTCGAATATCGAGAGCATCGAGTGGACGCACAAAGCCGTGATGATGGGCCTGCGCGGCAAAGCGGGCACGCTCGAAGGTAATCGCTTTCGCGCGGAGTTTGAGCGCGTGGCGCGGCACGCTGGAGTGCAACTCAGCATCAATGTCGTGGTGAATGGCAAGCGCGAGATTGCGGGAATTTTCGCGGGTGATATTGAAGCGGCGCATCGCGCGGGCGCGCAATTCGCGAGCGAAGTGTATGCGACGCCGTTGCCCGAGGAGCCGTTCGACGTTGTGATTCTCAATGCTTATCCCAAAGACGATGAGTTGTTGCAAGCTGAGAATGCGCTCATGTTTCATCACACCGCGCCGCCGAGTTATTTGAAAGACGATGCGGTGATGCTCATGGCCAGCGCGTGCTCATTGGGCATGGGCCACCACGGCCTCTTCGGTCCGCAGCAACGTCTTTATCGCACGCCCATGAAGAAAGGTTTTCTCGGCAATCGTTTGCTCGCCGCCTTCATGCCTGGCGTCACTTCAGAAGAATTTTATAAAATTTATTGGGAAGGCTATCCGCACTTTCGTGCGTGGGAAGAGGCGTTGGCGTTTTTGCATGAACGCTATCCCGACGGCGCAAGCGTGGGCGTGTTGCCGTGGGGGAGTATACAGATTTTTCAGTGAGTATAGATGTGGATTGTCGGTATCGACTGCAACGGCTATTTTCGTGTAGAGCATGAGCTTCGTTGAAAAGGAGAAACTCAAATGGGTAAGTTTAACGATGGTAAACCTTATCACGGATCAGATGAAGTAAGCAAAGGGAGGCTCGAAGGGGCAACAGGAGAGACGGATTATTTTTACTTTTTCTGCCCTCTGTGTCCCGATAGGGAAATCTTGCGAATACTCGAATATGGTGAGCATGGCCCCCAAAGTGACAATCGGTACAATCAGTTTTTTGAGAAGAAAGCAAAGTACGGATTCATATTGGTGCTTAAACTATACTGTGAAAAGTGTGGACATTCTGATTTTGTTAAAATTTCAAACACAGGGTGGCAAGGTGGGAAGCATTCGGACATAGTTCATAAAAGTGCGTCATAGCCATTCTCTTTGGTGATTATTATGCGGATACCTGTTCATGGCGCGTGGTGCGGCACAAAGGTGTTTCCTGTGAAGTGTCGTCACTGTAGCCAAGCCGTTTTTCTGTTTACTTGTAATTGTGGCTCTAAGGTTTTCTTTGAAGAACTTGGCTGGCCATGGCTAAAACACGCTTGCCCAGGCTATCTGATTGATACCCTCGGTTTAACTCGTCAGCAAGTAGATTCTCTTGTTCATCAATACGCAGCAGAGCAAAATCTTACTTTGCCCGACATAGACGAGCACTTTAAAGAACAAGTTACAAAACGAAAAGCCTACAAAGCACCGATTAAACGAATAGAGCCTTGCAACGGACAAAATGCAAAGGTTATTGGGACTGTACGAGAGCTGATCAGGGATGTAAATGTATTCAAGAAGCTGAACTTACCAGAGAACTCTTTGGGAGCCAGAGAAATCTATCGAATCTTCCCGAACGAGATTATCCAAATTACAATCCATGTCGATGACATCGGAACTGATGAGATTGAAAGCTACACCTTCTTGTATTCATCAGAGAATTTTTTAAACCACCAAATTAATATCGGCAGCGTGATACGTGCTGAGCTTTTCCATAAATCACTTTCGCTTTTGTGCGATGTATGGATTGGCAGAAGTCTTCAAGTAATATAGGCGTTTTCTGCAAACGGAGTGGCTCCTACGCTTGTACATTGTGCTTTGAAAATGAAGCAAATCGACTTTTTTGCCGTGCCTGACCATAAAGGTTTTTTGATATTATGACCCCCTATCTCATTCATCACTTCCTCGAACGCCATGCGCAAACCACGCCGGAGCATCCGGCTTGCATTCATGGCGATGAAACTTTAAGCTACGCAGAGTTGGATCGCAGCGCGAATCGCGTGGCGCATATGCTGCGCGAACTCGGCGTGCGCCGCGGCGACCGCGTGGGCCTCATGATTGAAAACTCCAGCGCGTATCTTGCCGCGTATTATGGCATTCTCAAATGCGGCGGTGTCACGGTCGCGACGTATTCGACGACGACCGCAAAGACGCTCGCATACATTCTCAATGATTGCGAAGTCGGCGTGCTCATTACGCAGAGCAAACACAGCGCAGTGCTCGCTGAAGTTCGCGATAAACTACCGAAGCTGCGCGCGGTGGTGCTGCTCGATGCGTTGCAGAGTGAGAACGCGACGGAAGCCACGACTGACTTGCCGTGGCCGCTTATCACTGCGCAACAAGTCGCGCAGCAGGTCGACACGCCGCTCCCGCTCGCGATGGTCGATCTCAATCTCGCTTCGATCATTTATACTTCGGGCAGCACCGGCGATCCGCGCGGTGCGACGTTAAGCCATCTCAACATCGTCACCAACACGCGCAGCATCGTGAGCTATCTCGGTTTGACGTCGAGCGATCGCATTATGGTCGTATTGCCGTTCGCGTATGTGTATGGCAAGTCGCTGCTCAACACGCACATGGCAGCCGGGGGGACCGTCGTGCTCGATAATCGCTTCGTTTTTCCGAACGTCGTGCTCAAAACCATGCAGGAGAAAGAGGCCACCGGCTTCTCGGGCGTGCCTTCGACGTATGCGATTCTGCTCGGCAAATCCGCGATTCGCAAAATGGAGTTTCCCGCGTTGCGTTACATTACGCAAGCCGGCGGCGCCATGGCGCCGAGTCTCATTCGCGAAGTGATGAAGGTGTTTTCCAAGCAAAAAGTTTTTATCATGTACGGCGCGACCGAGGCCTCGGCGCGACTCTCGTATGTTCCGCCCGAGCAATTGCCGCGCAAAGTGGGCAGCATCGGCATTCCGATTCCAAACGTCGAGCTGCGCTTGATCAAAGACAATGGCGAAGAGGCTGCGCTCGGCGAAGTCGGCGAGATTGTGGCGCGCGGGGCGAACATGATGCAGGGCTATTGGAATCAACCCGAAGAAACGAAGAACGCGCTCACGCAACACGGCTTTCACACCGGCGATCTCGGGCGCATGGATGAAGAAGGCTTCTTCTATGTCGTGGGCCGCAAGCGCGATATGATCAAATCCGGCGCGAATCGTGTGAGCGCGAAGGAGATTGAGGAAACGATTCTCGAACATGCGCAGATTCTCGAAGCCGCAGTGATCGGCGTGCCCGATCAATATCTCGGCGAAGCGATTTGCGCGTATGTCACATTGAAGCCCGAACACGTGAATGGCAAGGCGGATGAACTTAGCGAGGCGCTCATCGCTTTCTGCCGCGAGCGTTTGCCGGAGTTCAAAGTGCCGCGCCGCGTGATCGTGCGCGAGAGTTTGCCGAAGAATGCGTCGGGAAAAATCATGAAGGAAGCGCTGCGAATGGAGCAAAAAGGATAAAAGCGATAAGGAGCCAATCAGCCAATGAGCGCCAGTTGCGCTTGAATTTAGTTGGCATCTCCTTTCTATTTGTCATCTGTAAGAACCTTCCCTCGTGCTCGGTGCTCACTTCATCGTGAGGTTTGATCCAAGCACTGGGGAAGGTTCTTCCAGAATGACAATGAAAGGAGCGCTTTGCGAAACGACACACAAGCAACCAGCATCAAGCATCAAGCATCAAGCAACCAACCACCAGCAACCAGAATCGAGCAACTATGCCATTGAAGATCGCGAACGTCGTCGGCGCGCGGCCGAACTTTATGAAAATCGCGCCGATCATCGATGAAATGAAAAAGCACGCGGACCTCGAAGCCACGCTTGTGCACACCGGCCAGCATTACGACGAGAAGATGTCGAAGCTCTTCTTCGACGATCTCGGCTTGCCCGTGCCCGACATGTATCTCGGCGTCGGCTCCGGAGGCCATGGCGAGCAAACCGGCAAAGTGATGATCGAGTTCGAAAAGATCGTGCAAGCGAACAAGCCGGATATCGTGCTCGTGGTGGGCGACGTGAACTCCACCATTGCGTGCAGTCTCGTCGCGGTGAAGCTCGGCGTCAAAGTCGCGCACGTGGAGGCGGGCTTGCGCTCGTATGATCGCGGCATGCCGGAGGAGATTAATCGCGTGCTCACGGATCAAATTTCCGATTATCTCTTTCTCACGGAGCGCAGCGCATTTATTAATCTAGAGCGCGAAGGCATTGCCGCGGAGAAAATTCATTTCGTCGGCAACGTGATGATCGACTCGCTCATGAAACATCGCGAGCGCGCGGAACAGTCTTCAGTTTTACAGGATTTGAAACTCGAAAGCGGCAGGTACGGATTGATTACGCTGCATCGTCCCAGCAACGTCGATCTCAAAGAAAATCTCGAGCGCATTTTTTATGCGCTGTTTCAACTGCAGCGCGAAGTGCCGCTCGTGTTTCCGGTGCATCCGCGCACGCGCAAACAGATCAAGCAATTCGGCTTGGAGGAATATGTTGCGCAAGCTCCGAATCTGATTTGGACCGACCCGCTCGGCTATTTGGATTTTCTTAAACTCATGGCGCACGCGCGTCTCGTCATCACGGACAGCGGCGGCATTCAAGAAGAGACCACGGTGCTCGGCGTGCCGTGCATCACCGTGCGCGAGAACACCGAGCGCCCCGTCACGGTGAGCGAAGGCACGAATCTCGTGATCGGCATGTCGCCGCAGCGCATCATCGAAGAGAGCTATCGTATTTTGGAAGGCAACGGTAAGAAGGGCGGCGTGCCCGAGCTGTGGGACGGCAAGGCGGCGGAGAGGATCGTGAAAATTTTGATGGAGGAGAGATCGATATTGAGGTGAGACGACAAGATTATTCCATTTGCTTCTATGACGCTGCCTTTCTATTTTTGAAAAGAGCTTCCTGCGGCGTATTGAAGTGAATGGCCTCTCGCATGTCAGTTCTCTTCATGCCGTATCAAAGTTTTATCTCAAGGACGAGGGAAGATTCTTACAGAATGACATTCCGAGGACGGCGTCGACGTAGCCGATTCATTATTCCAAAAATTATCAATCCAACGCTCCATCAATCCACAACTCCACCAATCCAATAATCCATCCCTTGCCTTCTTCCCTTAATAAAAAAGTCGGTCTCGCAGCATTGATCATGATGGCTTCGGTGCTGCTCAGTCGTGTGATCGGCTTGCTGCGCGAGGTCGTGATTGCGCAAGTGGGCGGCGCGAATGCGGCGGTGGATGCTTATAACGTTGCGTTCAATCTTCCCGATATTCTCAATCACGTCATCGGCAGCGGCTTTCTTTCCGTCACGTTTATTCCGATCTTCTCCGGCTATCTCGCGCGCGAAAACGAAGTGGAAGGCTGGCGCGTGTTCTCGATCATCCTCTGCGCTTTCGGAGCCGTGCTCGCATTGTTGATTGCGTTCGCATGGAGCTTTGCGCACGTGCTGGTGCCGCTCAGCGCGCCGGGCATGACCGATCCCGCGCAAATCGCAAGCGCGGTGCGCATGACGCGCATCATGTTGCCGGCGCAACTGTTTTTTTTCGCAGGCGGAATGTTGATGGCCGTGCAGTTTGCGAAGGAGCAATTCAAGCTGCCCGCGCTCGCTCCGTTGATCTATAATATCGGCATCATCTCCGGCGGCTTGCTATTGAGCCGTTGGTTGGGCATGGAGGGTTTTGCATGGGGCGCAACTTGCGGCGCGTTCATTGGCAGTTTTCTCGTGCAATATTTTGGCGCGAAACAAGTGGGCATGCGCTTCAGTTTGATCTTCGCATGGCGCCATCCCGATCTCAAGAAATACGTGCTGCTCACGTTGCCGCTTATGCTCGGCCTCACCATGATTTTTTCGAACGAGCTGCTCACGCGTTTCTTCGGTTCGTATTTGCCTGAGGGCGGCATTGCTTCGTTGAATTATGCGCTGCGTGTGATGTTCATTCTCGTGGCGTTCTTCGGCCAATCTGCAAGCGCGGCTTCGTTTCCGTTTTTGGCGCGTTTGGTAGCGGAAGGCAGAATGGCAGAGATGAATAAGCTGCTCAATCATACGTTGCGGCGCTACATTGCATTGGTGATTCCGTTCTCGGCGCTGCTTTTTCTCGTGCGCCACGAAGCGATTCACATTCTTTTTCAACGCGGCCGTTTTGATGCGCTCGCAACGGCACGCACTGCGGAGGTGCTCGGTTTTTTTCTTATTGGCGCATTCGCCGTGGCCGGACAAACCGTGGTCGTGCGCGGTTTCTACGCCGCGCAAAACACGCTCTTTCCCACGATCGTGAGCACGTTGAGCGTGGCCGCGAGCTTGCCGTTGTATTGGCTCGGCGTGCAACAATGGGGCAGCGCCGGTTTGGCGCTCACCATTTCGATTGCTTCGATTGCGCAAGTAACGTTGCTCTACGCGCTGTGGAATCGGCGCAGCAAAAACACGGGCAGCCGCGAGGTGTATACTTTTTTCGTGAAGATCATCGCACTCAGCGTGAGCCTCGGTTTCGGCCTGCATTGGTTTAAAGACTATGCGCTCAGTAGCTTCAACGCCGCGACCTTCACCGGCTGTGTGCTGATTTGCCTGGTGATGACGGCTTCGTTCGGCGGACTGTTTGTTGCCACAGCTTACGTGTCTCGCGTGCGTGAGATCGTTGAGACGATTGCAAAAGCGCAACGGCGCTTGATCGGACGGAACGCGGCGCGGCATTGAGCGGGGCTGCGTTGCTCCGCGCCTACGTTCGCGCTGCGGCAAAGTTTTTTTTTCGACCTAGTGCTCTGTTACCGTTGATTTCGTAGCCTTGCTCCCTTGTGGGGCATTGTTGCAACCCGCGAATTTATTGGCTGCAACAGCACCCCACAAGGGGATGGGACTACAAAAACTAAAGTAACAGTCCACTAGTTGGCAACGCACACGCTGCACTTCGTTCGAAATGACATTGCCTAATTCTGCTTCGGCGCGCTAGAATTTCTGCCCACGAAATGCACGAAATACTGTTTCGAGTTTTTCGTGTGTTTCGTGGGCAAAAACGGAATCTGCCAAAGTGGAATTAAAAGACATGGCGTTGCTGCCGAAAATCCGCTTGCATTTCAAAGCCGTGTTGCCTATGCTTGCGCACTTATTTTGAACACTGAAACATGGAGCCGAGTTGTTGCAAGAAAGTGTTTTGAGCTTAATTCTCCGCGCCGGCTTTTTTAGCAAAGCCATTTTGCTTGCGCTCTTGTTGTTGTCCGTCGCCAGTTGGGCCCTCGCACTGAACAAGTATTGGCAATTGCGCGCCAGCAGTGAAGCCTATCTTCGCGCCCTCGATATCTTGCGTCCCACCGCAGACCTCCATTTCATGTACAACAAGCTGGTGAAAGAAATCGGCGGCGCCATCGGGCGCATTTTTGAGGAAGGCTATTTGACGCTCAAGGCGCATCTCGAAGGACATCTCCCCGGCAAAACGCATTTGTCGGAAATCGCGCCCAACGTGGCTTTCGACCTTTTCGAAAAAGACGTGAGCTTGCGTTTGCAGACCGCAACGGACAGCGAGCTTGCCACACTCGCGGGGGGATTGTCGTTGTTGTCAACCACAGTGACGGTCAGCCCGTTCATCGGTTTGCTCGGCACGGTGTGGGGCGTGATGTATACGTTTCTCAGCATCGGGCAAGCGGGCAGCACGGAATTGACGGTCGTGGC
Source organism: bacterium (assembly GCA_037444905.1). Classification (GTDB taxonomy): domain Bacteria; phylum Zhuqueibacterota; class Zhuqueibacteria; order Zhuqueibacterales; family Zhuqueibacteraceae; genus JABWAN01. The sequence goes on from JBBILN010000014.1 coordinate 10,418, forward strand.
GCCGGGTATTGCCGAAGCTTTGATTGCGACCATTGCCGGCTTGGCTGTGGCGATTCCGGCGCTGGCATGCAATAATTTTTTGTCGGCGCGCTTGGCCAAAATCGAAGACAATTTTGCGCGTTTCAACACTGAATTGAATATTTACTTCACTCATAATTGGCATCGTGAAAAAACGAAGATCGGAAGTCGTCTCGGAAATCAACGTGACGCCGCTCGTTGACGTGATGATGGTGTTGCTCATCATTTTCATCATCTCCGCACCGCTCATGCGTTCGGGCGCGAAAGTCGTGTTGCCCAAAGCCGTGGTCCGCGAAACCCAGTCGCAGCGCGCCACACTCGTCACGGTCGATCGCAGCGGCCAAGCGTTCGTAAACGGCGAGAGAGTGGCGCTCACGGAAATCGGCGGAAGGGTATCGGCATTGGTTGCGCGCGCGCCCGAGTTGCCGGTGTTGATTGAAGGCGACACCGAGGCGGAATACGGCAAAATCGTCGCGGTGATGGACATGGTGCGGCAGGCCGGTATTCAAAACGTGAGTTTGGTGCTGGAGCCGATGACCAAATAGCCGGGACTCCTTCTCACGAAAAGCACAACGATTTCTGGCATAACGATTACAGCTCGAACATGCACAAGCTGAAAAAAAGAGCCGTCATTATCTCGGCCGCCGGCCACGTGCTCATTCTGATCCTACTTTTTCAGCTCGGCCATTCGCAAACGATCAAGAGCAGTTTGCCGCGCACCATCTCGGCGACGTTATTGCAAAAAGGCCCGGCGGGATTGCCCAAGCAAATGGGCGCGCCCAGTGCAACGCCCGGCTCCGCGCCGCCGGCGCCGGCCAAAAAGAACACTCCGCCGCCGCAAAAATCTCCAGTGAAAGAAACTCCCAAGCCAGAATCGAAGACCACGTTACCCGCCAAAAAATCCAAGCCGGAAAAATCTCAAGCCAAGCCGAACAAGAATGTTCCCACGGAAACGCCGAGCAGAAATCCATTTGCCAAAGGCGGCGGCGGCGCGAACGCGGAACAGTCTCCGAACAAATCCGGCGGCGGCGGCGGCGCTTCGCCGTACGGCAGCAAAACCGGCACGGGCAGCGGCGGCATGCGCCTCGATGCGCCGGAGTTCCCGTTCCCGCATTATCTCGCGCTGCTGCAATTTCGCATCGAAAGCCAGTGGCGGCCGCCGTATGCCGGGCAGGGCGAGTATTTGGCCACGGTCCATTTTGTGGTGGATAAAAACGGCAAAGTCCTCTCCACGGAATTGGAGAAGTCTTCCGGCGTGTTTGCGTTTGATCAAGCCGCTTTGCGCGCCGTGCAAAGCGCGAATCCGCTGCCGGCTTTACCCGAGGGCGCAAAGCTGGACAATAACCAACTTGGCGTGCATTTTGACTTTGTCGCGAACTGGTGAGTTAAACCAATTCGCGTTGGCGCGCGTCTTAATCACAACACGAACGGGCCGCAGCCGGAAGCTTTTCGTTAGCGCATTTTGCGAATATAGCGGACAAAGCTTCTGAGAACTATCCGTTATATTCGTAGAAAACGCTTGCAAAAATTTTAACACCTTTTGAATAAGACTTTCAGCAAGATGAAATCCTCTAAACTCTTGTGCCTCGCTTTTTGCTTCGTTTTCAATAAACTCGCCTTCGGCCAGAGCGAAGTGCATTTGCGCGTGGAGACGTCTTCGTTTTCGCGCATTCCCGTGGAGCTAAAAGACTGCACCCCGCGGCAACAAGCGAGCGTGATGGACGCGAAAAAGGTCCTCGACATTTTGGATAACGATTTGTGGATGTCCAGCGTCATTGCCTCGTTTCGTTCGGATGAGCAGCTCGGCGATTCCAATTCGCCGTGGCTGGAATTGGCGAGCCGCGGGCCGACGGAGCCGTTTCGTCTCGCGGTGCATCCGCAAGTCACCGTGAGCGGTACGGATTTAATTTTGGAAGCGAAGCTGGTGGATAGCCGCTCCAACGTCACGATTGCGAATAAAAACTATCGCGGCTGCCGCGAGAATTTGCGTATGCTCGTGCATGCGTTGGCGGACGATATTGTAAACGTGCTCACCGGCCAAACCGGGCTCGCGCAAAGCCGTATCATGTTCACGTCCGAAGCGTCGAAGGCCAAAGAGATATTTGTGATGGACTATGACGGCACCAATATTCGGCAGCTCACCAAGAACGGCAGCTTGAATCTCACCCCCGCGTGGGCGCCCAATGGCCTCATGGCGGCCACCACCTCTTATCAATCCGGCACACCCGATTTGTTCCTGGTGGACGCGCTTTCGGGCAAGACCGTTTATCATTACAAACAAGTCGAACTGCAAACCGCGCCGGCGTGGTCGCCGGACGGCAAATACCTCGCGTTTTCTTCCACCCACGAAGGCAACGCCGAGATTTATGTGATGAATGTGAGCACGAAAAAAGTGCAGCGCCTCACGATCCATCCTGCGGTCGATTCCTCGCCGAGTTGGTCGCCCACCGGGCGCGAGCTCGTTTTCACTTCGGATCGCTTGGGCAACCCGCAATTGTTCGTCATGGATGCGGAGGGCGGCAATCTGCGACGCTTGACGTATTACGGCGAATACAATGATTCCCCGGCGTGGTCGCCGCGCGGCGACAAGATTGCATACGTCTCGCGCGTCGAAGGCCGCTTTAATATTTTGACCTGTGACGTGAACGGCGAAAACGTCGAGCAATTGACCACGAGCGGCAGCAATGAAGACCCGTGCTGGTCGCCGGACGGTTATCGCATCGTGTTCAGTTCGTTGCAAGGCAGCCAGCGCGATCTCTATACCATGGAGTGGAACGGCGAAAACCTACGGCGGCTCACGCATCGTGGCACGTGCACCAGCCCCTCATGGTCGAACAATGTGGGGCCGGCAATGGGAGATTGCAAGCAATGAAGCGGCAAAAGACTTTGCTAAACTTTTTAAGTTTAGTAAAGTTCTGATTCCGGCTCGCTCGATCTAAGATTCACGCCCTGAAAAAGAGAGTGCAAATATGGCAAGAGCGTTGCGATTGTTTTGCGTTATCACTGCGCCACTCTTTTTGCTCACAGAAGACGCGATCTTTCCACCAAGTTTTAAAAACAAAATCGGCCTTTGGAATTTGCTATGTTCGGCAACGGCTATCATAACAATGGCGCGCTTCGCATCTCGGGCTTGCGTGCCCTGCTCCGCGGCCTTTGCCCGCGTTGCCGCGTTGGAAAAATTTATCAGCGCCGGCTCACGATGTATGAAGCCTGTTCGGTGTGTGGCTTGAAGTACGAACGTGAGCAAGGCTACTTTTTAGGAGCGATGGGCGTGGGTTACATCCTGGGCTTGGGCATTCTCGCGGCGTTGATTGCGTTCTTCTCTTATATAGTTTTCCCGCAATGGCCGGCTTACAAGGCCATTCTTCCGGCGTTGGTGTTGTATTTGCCGTTGCTGCCCAGCGTCAGCCGCTGTGCGCGCATTATTTGGATTCACTTCGATCGCACGATGGATCCGGGTTGATCTCATGTGCGCGCGCTTTAAAAGTGCGTCGCACCATTAACATTTAATAGGAGGTTCACATGTTGAAAGCTTTGCGCCCCTCTCGTACCAAAACGCTTTCCTTTTTGGCATTGCTGAGCACGTGGCTGCTGCTCGCCGGATGCCCAAGCTCAAAAAAAGTCATGCAGCAGCCGGAAGCCGAGGAGCCGGTGATTGAACGGCCGGAGCCACAGGCACAACCGGAGCGTTCGCCCGAGCCGGAAATTCGTCGCGAAGAATCGCGGCCGCCGTTGGAGCCGGTGGTTTTGGGGAACATCAATTTTGACTACGACAAGTTTGACTTGACCGCAACCGCACGTGACATTCTCGCCAATCATGCGAGCGTGTTGCGCAATCGCCCCGAAGTGAGCGTGCAGATTGAAGGGCATTGCGACGAACGCGGCACTATCGAATACAACTTGGCTTTGGGTGACAAACGCGCCAAAGCCGTGGCGAATTATCTCATTTCGCTCGGCGTGGAGCGCTCGCGCCTTTCGACGATCAGCTTCGGCAAAGAACGGCCCGTTGATTCCCGGCAAAACGAATCAGCATGGGCGAAGAATCGCCGCGCGGAGTTTCGGATTTCAAATTGAACTTTCAGTCTTGTGAAGCCAGGAAGTCCTCACAAGGCCGGCAAGGAGTACCTATGCGCTCGATCCTCTTTCTCTTATTGCTAGGCCTCGGTTTGCTCGCGGCCGGTTGCATTCCACCGAAGCAAGTTAGACAAATCGAGAGCGACAATTCCAGCCTGCGTTATCAAGTTGACTCTTTGCGCACGGAGATGGGCAGGCTACGCAGCCTGGTTGTGCGCGCCGAGCAGCAAGCACAGCAGTCCAAAGAGCAGTCGCTAAAAGTCTCGGCTGATCTCGACGTGCGCCTGGAGCAATTCCAGCGGCAATTCCAGATTATGGATGATCGTTTGGATGATCTCAACAACCGCGTCGCCAATCTTCCCAGTAAGCTGCGTGTGGCTTCGGAAAAGAGCACGCCGCCCGCGAATGCAAGTACGAATGCCAAAGAGCCCTCGGACGCGGCGCCGGCAGACAATGAGCCGGCGATCGACCGAAACGCGCTCGCAGATATGGGCAAGCTCTACGATGCCTCTTATCAAGATTTGACGCAGGGGAAATTCGATCTCGCCCGGCAGGGTTTTGCGGAGTTCTTGCGGCGCTATCCCGAAAGCGCGCTGGCAGACAATGCGCAATACTGGATCGGCGAGAGCTATTATTCGCAGCGGGAGTATGTGCGCGCGGCCATGGAGTTTGCGGAGGTGGCGGAGAAATATCCGGCGGGCGACAAGGTGCCGGCTTCGATGCTGAAACGTGCGTATGCTCTCATCTCATTATCCAAACGCACGGAAGCGCGGGCCTTATTGGAGAAGCTGGTGAAGCAGTATCCCAACACCAATGAGGCAGAACTGGCCAAAGCACGATTAAAGGACATGCCGTAAGGGCCGCGAATAAAATTTCATTGGCAAAACTCTGCTCCCACGGCGGTTTCATTACTTCCGTGGGAGTTCTGTTTTGGGCGTTTGCGTTCCGTCTTTTTGATGCAACTGCACCGCAGCGGCAAGGGAATCAGTTTGCGCAGCTTTTCTCACCGTTGAATCGAGCCGGGCCACGGCATGGTGCAAAACCTTCGCCCATGCTTCCGCGTGGGCATTGTAGTAGGCCACGGCTTCGTCAAATTCCAATCGTGAAAAACCGTGTTGCTGCAGAATCGAGTCGATACGCGTGACGACCATGCTGTCTCGTGCTGCTGCGATTTGCAGCGCCGTATAAATCTCCGCGAACTTCTTCGGCTCGGTCAAGGGATTGCTTGGTTTCAACACGCAGCTTGCTAAGATGATGAAGATGAAAAAAAGAAAACACCCATAGTAGATTCGCCCCACGAGTGTGGTGCTCTTTAAGCGCCGACGAGCAATCCTCCCCTGGTCTTCTTCAATGGGCGGATTGTTTGGACGCGGCTCTGTGAGGAGTGGAATTTTACAATGTGCGACTAGTCTATAGTTTGAGTTCATTCCTTCCCTTCCACGCGATTCAAGAACTCATCCACATGTTGATTGAACAAATCCGGTTGATCCATTTGCAGCCAATGGCTCGTGTTCGGCATGGCGACGTGCGTCATTTGTGAAATGTGATGATGCAGCGCGGAGGGATCATCGGGCAGACCGGAGACGATGGCGTGCATGGGACCGTGATAATTTTGCAGAGTCGTGGCGGGGTCGTATTTGAAAACATTCTCGAGCGCACCTATGATTACAGTCTTGGGTGTGCGCCGCAAACTCGCGAGCACCGTTTCCGTGACCAAGCTATCCGCATGCACGAGAATTCTGCGCCAATGTCCCTCGATCATTTCCGTATAGGCATCCGAGCGCAGCGCACTCATGAACGATTCGATCTGCTCACGCGGCGCATTGCGTGTATCTCCAATTGCATCGACGAAGAGCAGTGCGGCGACTCTTTCGGGGTGCATGCCCGCATAGGTTGCAATCACGCCGCCGCCGTAGCTGTGGCCGAGGAGTATGAATTCTTGCAAGCCGAGCGAATCGACCACTGAGGCGAGATCGTCAGCCATCGCTGCGAGAGAGTAATCCTCATTCGGCGCGGGATCGGATTGTCCGTGCCCGCGCATGTCGAATGCAATCGCGCGGCGAGTTTTTCGCAAGTGCGCAAGTTGCGATGCCCACTGTGTCGTGTTGCCCGCGAGCGAATGCACGATGACCACCGGCATGCCGCCGCTTCCGCCTTCATCAACAAACAAACGGCCCACGGAACCGTTCAACCAAAACGTTTTTGTACTCATGGTTTGAGATGGCGAGGGAGAATTTTGTTCGGAGCCGCAACCGAGCAGAACGATTTGCATGACAAAGGCCGTCGCATAACAAAAGATTCGTAATCGGATTTTCATCGCAAAAATTTCTCCTTATAATGATGTTCGTGAACTTCACGGCAGCCGTTCATACATGAAACGAATCCCTTTTGAGAACCCCAACGGAAAAACGGAGTTGTGCGTTTCGTCGTCAAAAACATGCGTGCGCATCTCCAAACCTGTATAATTATGGCTGGTGATTTGTGCGGCAAAGTTTTGCAGATCGGTAATCATGCTGCCTTGCGAACTGAACTCGCGTGAGCCGACGGTGAGATATAGTTTGACGGGCAGTTCCGTGTGCTGCTCTGCAAAAGTTTTTTCCACGCCGAACATGAGATGCTTATCATACCACAAAGACGGGCTGACGAGCACATAATTTTTGAACAATTCCGGCGTCGTGAACAAAACCCATGCGCCGAACAAACCGCCGTAAGAATGGCCGACGAACGTGCGTTCCTGCGTGACGCGATAATGGCTCGCGATGAACGGCAGCAACTCCTCGCGGATGAAACTTCGAAATTTTTCTCCGCCGCCGGAATGCTTTTGATACTCCGGCCCATAACCACGCTCCGGCGAGTAGGTCGGCGTGTAATCGCGCGTGCGATTGACGCGGTAATTGGGCGGTCCGTCGTACGCAATTGCCACGAGCAGCAATCCCGGCATTTGATTGCGCTCGGCAATGTGCTCGCAAATGTTTCGCGCAATCGCAAACGAGTAGTCGGCGTCGAGCATGAAAACGACCGGATAGCTGAGCGAATCCGTGCGATAATTCTGCGGCAGGCTGATATAAAGTTTGTAATCCACCCCGGCCTGATTAGAATGCAACAAACGGATTTCGGTATTGGGAAGAGTCACGGGCGAAAAAGTTTCGGCGGGTTGCTCTTGTGCGCAAAGCACGGTGCTTAACAAACTCTGCAGAAGGGAAAAAACAAAAACGCGCGTCATGCAAACGCCTCCGTTTAATTGTGAAAAAGCGTGCGATGAATATAATACAAATTCTTCGGAATGCAACTCTGCGTTTGGTTCGCTTCCGTTGATTCGATTCTATGTCGAAACCAACCTGCATCGTCATGCCCGAGTGCCGCTATCGGGCATCCATTGTTCATAAGACAAGGTTTTGAGGTAGGAACGTACGCGAGTTTCGTTCCGTCGATAGGCTTGACTTTAGAAGGCGAAATCAATATTTTGCTCGCCGCAATAAGCGAGACAGACCGGTTTGAATAAAGGATGGCACACGTGCTGACGTTGGCAGAACGCCCCATTCGCGCCGTTGGTCGAATCGTTTTAGATTTTTTCGAGGAGTCCGGCGCGATATTTATTTTATTCGGAAAAGTTTTGCGCCACGTGCCGATGCTGGCGCGCGATCGCGACCTCTTGTTCGAACAAATGCTGTTGATCGGCGTGCGCTCGTTGCCGTTGGTTTCCATCATCGCGGTTTTCACCGGCGCGGTTACCGCATGGCAAGCCGCGTATCAATTCGAAGGCTTCATTCCATACAGCTACATCGGTTCGGCGGCGAGCATTGCGGTGTTCATCGAGCTTGGCCCGGTGCTCACCGCCATCGTGCTCGCGGGCCGCGTCGGCGCCTCCATCGCCGCGGAACTGGGCACTATGAAAGTGACTGAGCAAATCGACGCGCTCGAAACGCTCGCCATTGATCCCGTGCGTTATCTCGCAATGCCGCGCGTGTTCGCCGCCACGATGATGACGCCGATCTTGACCGTGTTCGCGAATTTTATCGCAGTACTCGGCGCGTTTGTCGTCTCGAATCTGTTGATTGGTTTGACTGCGCGCGTGTTCTTTGAAGGCGTGCAACAAACTTTCGTGGTGCGCAACGTGCTCGGCGGCTTGCTGAAGGCCATGGTGTTCGGCATGACCATTTCACTCGTCGGCTGCTATGTCGGCTTCGAAACCAGCGGCGGAGCGGAAGGCGTGGGCCGTGCGACGATCAAAGCGTTCGTGCTCTCCGCGGGCTTGATCATGTTGAATGACTACTTGCTCGCGACGATTATTTTTTAAAATGTGCCTCCCTCCTCGATTTGTCATTCTGGAAGAAGCTTCCCTCGCACTGGGAAGAGAGCCGAGCACGAGGGAAGGTCCTTACAGGATGACATTTTAGCGAAGCGCATTGTTGATTTTGATAAATGATCTCGATTCGCAACCTGCACAAATCGTTCAACGGCAAAACCGTGCTCACCGGTGCGACGCTCGACATTCCGAGCGGGCAAACGCAGGTGATCATCGGTAGAAGCGGCACGGGCAAAAGCGTTTTGCTCAAGCTCATCATCGGTTTGCTCAAACCGGAGGCCGGCGAAATTTTTGTGGAGGAAGAAGAGGTCACAGCCATGAATGCGCGCGAGCTGTTTCAAGTGCGGCGCAAATTCGGCATGCTCTTTCAAGGCGCAGCGTTGTTTGATTCGATGACCGTGGAAGAAAATGTCGCGCTCGGCGTGCGCTTTCATCGTTTGATGCACGAGCGCGAAATCGAACGCCGCGTTGCGGAGAGTTTGGAGCTGGTCGATTTGCCGAACACGCAGAAACTCAAGCCCGCAGAGCTTTCCGGCGGCATGCGCAAACGCGTCGGCCTCGCGCGCGCGTTGATGATGAACCCCGAGTTCGTGCTCTATGACGAACCAACCACCGGCCTCGATCCCGTGACTGCGGACTCAATCAACGACTTGATCATCAACTGCGCGGACAAGCTCGGCGTCACTTCGATTGTGGTCACGCACGACATGGCCAGCGCCTTCAAAGTCGGCGACAACATTGCCATGCTGCACGAGGGCAAAGTCATCTTCACTGGCACGCCCGAAGAAGTGCGCCGCACGAACGAGCCGAGGGTGCGGCAGTTCGTGGAGGGAAGTTTGGTGAGGTGAGTCGCAAACGAACGATGAAACAACTTGTAGCAGCAATCAGCTTTTAAGAAATGGAGATCAGCAATGATTACCGATGACATTGGCCGCCAATTGCACCTCAAAGCGGCGCGCGGAAAACCTCTCTCTGCGGAGGAGCAAAAGGAACTGCAAGAATGGTATGCTTTTCACGACAATGAGGAGCGCAAAATTCTAAACTCGAACGTCTCGAGTGATCTCCTGCCGATTCTACGGGAGCAAGCTGATTTGGCTTTGCAGCAATTGCTCGCAACAACAAAACGCTTGCAGGAGATTGCGGTGGAAAACGAACGCCTGCGGCAAGAAAACGCCGTTCTGCAAGAGCGCCTCATGCGCAAATCTTCTTTGCAAGCGGCATGATGCTATCACCTATGCTCGCTTTGGCTCAATTTTAAGAACGGGTGCAATTGCTCAAACAATTTCAAGCGCAGGATATGTTTTCATAATAAGAACAGCAGCAGCTCATCAAGGTACAAACCGATTTACAAGCCGCAAAATAACAATTCACATTTTCACGCTGATTCATAAAATCAATCGATTGGCATGAACAATGTCACCGACTCGTTTTCAATCCGTCATTGAATACCTCCTGGACAACCTATTCGATATTTTGACAATTGGCGTAGCCGGATACATCGTTATTCGTCATCAGATCGCGCCATATGATCTTGCCCAGCTTGTATCTTGGATTTTGGCAGTTTTAGGTCTGATTGCTGTGTCTGGACTATGGGATCGTCATCGCCGACTCAATCGGATCGAAAAGCTATCTGAAGAAAGTCGCGATCTTGTGCTTCGTCGGATCAGCGGTAAGGTTCATGCCGGTGATTTTTTTCTTTCTGAAAGACGAGTATCGGATCCAATATTCTCATCGGCCACAAAAATTTTTCTTTCTGGAATGACACTCACTCGAGCAACCAGAGAATATGTACATGTATTAGGTCAAAGATTAGTTGCTGGGGCTTCGATCCGAATTATGATACTTGAACCTACAGACGCACTCTTACAGGAACTTGTTTTACGAAGTATGGGCGAAACATCTCCTGACTACTGGCGGAATCGTATACAAACCGTTGAAACTCTGGTCGGCGTAATAGCAAAAACACCTGGGAGCAAGGGCAAGGTCGAGTTTGGACATCTACCATACATTCCATCTTTCGGTTTCACAATGATAGACCCTGACCAACCTCATGGGTTGTGTTTTGTAGAGCTATATCATCACAAATCAGCGGAGCCAAATCCAACCTTTGAATTACGTGCTTCAGATGACTCTTATTGGTATCCATTCTTTAGAAATCAATTTGAGATTTTGTGGAATAGTTGTCGAATTGAATCGTTACCCCAAATTGCTGAGCAATCGACAAAGACTAACTAAACCGTTTCATAATGGAGTTTGCATGGCTCGGCAAATGTCCCGAATGCGATGAATGAGGATACTGAGGGGCTATGAACGTTGAAGACAAATCGCTCGTTTGGTTGCATGGCGAGATCAAAACACCGCCAGTTTCGCAGGCTGCGAGGCTCGAAACGGGCTTTCTGCTCCGCAAGCTGCAGAAAGGAGAAAAGCTGTCGATGCCGCATTCGCGGCCAATGCCATCGGTCGGAGCCGGTTGTCACGAGCTTCGCATTCGAGATCAAAATTTAGAGTGGCGCATCATGTATCACATTGCAGCAAACGCAATCGTCATTTTAGAAGTCTTCGAAAAGAAAACCAGACAAACGCCCCAAAGAGCCATTGATGACTGCAAACGTAGGCTCCGAGCTTTCGAAACAACGAATCAACAGTGAGCAAGTTATGAATCCCCGAACAAGAAAACGTTTGGAAGCGCGAGGCTGGAAAGTCGGTTCCGTCGAAGAGTTTTTGGGACTGACAAAAGAAGAATCCGCCTATATAGAACTCAAACTCATTTTGAGCGAGCAGTTGAAAGCTCGACGGCAGAAAAACCGTATGACTCGCCCGGCTCTGAGCAAGTTGTTGAAATCGGACCGGCTGCTCGTCGTGCAAATGGAACGGGGCGATCCTTCCGTTTCGTTGGATTTGATTATTCGCACTTTATTCGTGTTGGGAGCGACGAGGAAAGATTTGGCAGAGATGCTTGCGCCTTCGCGACAAGTAGCCATATAATAACTCGATTCACGCATACAACTCCGCTAGGAGTGAGATGTTTATAGCCAATGTCGCGTGAAAGTAGTCTTCAACTCCGATAGGAGTGACATGTAGATTTCGTTGAATTGGCGCGGGTTTTATCGCTACCACCAAACATGCCACTCCTAACGGAGTTTTAGAGATGGGGCACGAAACCTTGCTATAAACATTTCACTCTTAATGGAGTGGCAAACGAAAAACTGTCAACTGATGACTGGTCACTGACAACTGAACACTGCTCCTCATGGCTCGCTCCAAAAAAGAAACCACCCAATTCACTTGCCACAATTGCGGCCATCGGAGTTTGCGGTGGCTCGGCAAATGTCCCGAATGCGAGGGGTGGAATACTTTTGTCGAAGAGAAGATTGCGCCGCAGCCTGCCCGCGCCACCGCAATGGTCGCGGAAAAGAGCAAGCCGTTGCCGCTGCGCGAAATTACGCACGATGAGAGCGGCCGCATTCTGTGCAGCAGCCATGAACTCAATCGCGCGCTCGGCGGCGGCATTGTGCCCGGCTCTTTGATACTCTTTGGCGGCGATCCCGGCATCGGCAAATCCACGCTGCTCTTGCAAGAGGCCGCGGCGCTCGCGCAACCCAACGCGCCCGTGCTCTACGTCACCGGCGAAGAATCTGCCACGCAAACGAAGATGCGCGCGTATCGTTTGGGCTTGGACTCTGCGCATCTTTACATTCATGCGGAAACCAATCTCAATGACATTCTCGCGGCCATTCGCAACATTCAGCCGCGCCTCGTCGTGGTCGATTCCATTCAAACGGTGTATCGCCCCGAGTATGAAAGCGCGCCCGGCACCGTGAGCCAAGTGCGCGAATCCGCGCTCGCGTTGCTGCAGGTCGCGAAGACGAGCCATATTGCGATCTTTCTCGTTGGGCATGTCACGAAAGAAGGCTATCTTGCGGGGCCGAAAGTGCTGGAGCATATGGTCGATACGCTGCTCCAATTCGAGGGCGACCGCGACCACTTGTTCCGCATTTTGCGCTCCGTGAAAAATCGTTTCGGCGGCACGCGCGAGATTGGCGTGTTCGAAATGCGCCAAGACGGCCTGCGCGAGGTTGCGAACCCTTCGGAGATTTTTCTCTCGCAGCGCAAAGACGACATCTCCGGCTCCGTCGTGATTTGCTCGCTCGAAGGCTCGCGCCCGATTCTCGTTGAGGTGCAAGCACTGCTCACGCCGAGCACGTATGGCATGCCGCAACGCATCGCGAACGGCATTGATTCGCGGCGGCTCGCGTTGTTGCTTGCGGTGTTGGAAAAGCGCGTGGGCATTCGGGTGGGCACGTTCGATGTGTTCGTGAATGTTGCGGGCGGCGTCCGTATTGATGAACCGGCTGCGGATCTCGGCATCATCGTCGCGGCGGCCTCGTCGGTGCGCAACGCGGTGATTGATGCGCGCACGATTATCATGGGCGAAGTCGGGCTCGGCGGCGAAGTGCGCGCCGTGCCGCAAATCGACAAACGTTTGAGCGAAGCCGCGAAGCTCGGTTTCAAATCCGCCATCGTGCCGAAGTATTCGATGAAAGGTTTGGAGAAGCCCGCGGGCATCGACGTCGTGCCGGTGGAGCGAGTGGACGAGGCGCTGGCGAAGTTGATTTGATGGAAAAATTGAGGAGTAAGGACGCAATGAATCAATCACAATCCTATCATCAGATGGTCGTCGACGGCATCAAAGGCCTGCCGCCGGAAATGCTCGCCGAGATCGTTGACTTCATCTACTTTGTGCGCAAACGCACATTCGAGCCGCTCGCATTCAGCGAAGACTTGCGCGCACTCATGCTGCACGCCGATTTGCGGCGGCTCTCTGAAAAAGAAAACGAGCACTTAGAAAAAGAATTCGAAGGCTACGATGAGCGCTACCCTCGCGAGTGAATATGCCGCGGATACGATGGCGCTCGTGCTCTATCTGGAAAAACGCAAACTGAGCCAGTTTGTGAAGTCGATATTCACGGAGATGGAAGCAGGGAACGTCGTGGTTCACGTTCCGATGATGGTCTGTGCCGAAATCCTGTACCTATCTGAAGGTGGAAAAATTGCGACGACCCTTGCCGAAGTTGGCGAGGCGTTGAAAAAGTATCCATGTTTGCGAGAGTTTCCGATGAGCTTCGCTACACATGAGGCCACCGCGCAGATTTCGGATATTCCCGAATTACACGACCGATTGATCGCGGGCGTTGCGCGATTGCTGAATGTGGAACTCATGACGAATGATCCGATGATTCGCGCTTCGCAGTTTGTCAAAACGGTGTGGTAAGCGCATTCACATGAAGATTGCAATAACTAATGTCCTTCTCCTTTCAAGTTCTTTCTCAAGACCCGAAGAGCAGAGCGCGGTGTGGAAAATTGAACACCGCGCACGGCGAAATTCTCACGCCGGTGTTTATGCCCGTGGGCACGCAGGGCACGGTGAAAACGCTCTCGCGCGATGAACTGCTCGACGTCGGCAGTCAAATCATTTTGGGCAACACGTATCATCTCTATTTGCGCCCCGGCGAAGAGCTGTTGCGCCAAGCGGGCGGCTTGCACGGATTTGCTTCGTGGCCCAAACCGATTCTCACCGACAGCGGCGGCTTTCAAGTTTTTAGTCTAGCCGCGTTGCGGCAGATTCATGAAAACGGCGTGCGCTTTCAATCACACCTCGATGGCTCGCGGCACGAGTTCACGCCCGAGAGCGTGATTCGCACGCAGCGCGCGCTCGGCTCGGATTTCATGATGGTGCTCGACGAGTGTGCGCCGCACGATGCCCCGCGCGAGTATGTCGAGAAGTCGATTCAACTCACGACTGCGTGGGCGAAGCGCTGTTTGCAGGCATGGCAAAATTCTGAAAGCTGGTACGGACACGAGCAGACGCTCTTCGCGATCACGCAAGGCGGAACGTTTGCGGACTTGCGCCGGCGCAGCACTGAAGAATTGTTGCAGCTAGAGTTTCCCGGCTATGCGATTGGCGGCCTTGCCGTCGGCGAGCCGAAACCCGCGATGCTCGAAATGCTCGAGCTTTCCACCGCGCTCTTGCCGCAACACAAGCCGCGCTATTTGATGGGCGTGGGCAAGCCGGAAGATTTGGTGCAAGCCGTCAACTTGGGCGTGGATATGTTCGATTGCGTCATTCCCACGCGCAACGGACGCAAAGGGCAAGTCTTCACGATGAGCGGCCCGCTCAATTTGCGCAACGCGCGCTTCAAAGATGATTTCACGCCCATCGAAGCTGCGTGCGATTGCTACGCCTGCCGCACGTATTCGCGCGCGTATCTGCGGCACCTTTTTTATGCGCAAGAGATTCTCGCGCTGCGCATGGCGAGCTTGCACAACATTCGTTTTTATCATCGCCTCATGGCGAGCATGCGCGAGGCCATTGCGCGCGGCGGGTTTGTGGAATGGCAAGCCGCGTTTGGGAGGGAGTATGGCGTTGCTGATGAGAAGCAGGAGGCCTCTTGAAATAAAAGCCAATTTCACCAACGAATAGAAACAACCCAACTGATAAAAGAGCTTTTCATCCGTTGGGTTGATTCCATCCGTTGGAAAAATTTTGTTGTTGATCCATCGAACCCAAACGATTAAACCAATCACCTCGAATCTCATCCCAAGGAGGGAAGATGTCTTTACCCATGATGTTGTTGCAGGGCGCCGGCGGCGGACAGCCGAGCAGTTTGATGATGTGGATGCCGATCGTGCTCATCTTCGTCATCATGTACTTTCTCATTCTGCGTCCGCAAGCCAAGCGCCAAAAGGAACATCAAGCCATGTTGAATGCTTTGCAAAAGGGCGATGACGTTGTGACCGCCGGTGGCATTTACGGCACTATCGTCGGCGTGAAAGAAAAAGAGCAAACGCTGATCGTGAAAATTGCCGACAATGTGAAAGTCGAAATCGCGCGCAGCGGCATCGCGCGCAAGCTGACAGCGGCTTCAACGGAATCGTAAGACACAAGAAGCGGATTGCACGGATCAAGCGGAGTCGTCTTTAGATTTCATTCGATTCGATAAATCCGCTTACCTGAGAGGTTGGTTTTGGCAAAATATTTTTTATATGGAATACGGAATGGCAGTTTTGAAAATTCGCAAGTACGGCGATCCTATTTTGCGGCAGAAGGCGGCGCAACAAACCGCCTTCGACACCGCTTTGCAGCAACAAGCCGAAGACATGATCGATACCATGCGTGAGGCCAAAGGCATCGGCCTCGCCGCAAATCAAGTCGGCATGACGAACGCGATGTGCGTCGTGGAAGTCGGTTTGGTGATCGAAGGCGCGGAGCCGCGCGCATTTGTGAATCCCGTGATCACCGCGACCGCAGGAGAGATCGTGAGCTATGAAGAAGGGTGCTTGAGCATTCCCGACATCAACGACGACGTCGAGCGGCCCAATCAAATTCGCGTGCAGTTTCAAGACCTCACGGGCGCAGCGCACGAAGAAGAGTTCGAAGGCATGCTCGCGCGCGTGCTGCAACATGAGATCGATCATCTCAACGGCATTTTTTTCGTCGATCGCCTCGGCCCTTTGCGCCGCAAGCTGCTCAATAAAAAACTCAAAGAGCTGGCGGAACAAACGCAGCGTGAGTTGGCAGAGCAGAAATCGAAGCGAAAAGGCAACGGCCAGTGATCAGTCAACAGTGACCAGTGATCAGTCAACAGTGACCAGTGATCAGT